>JBLFWX010000188.1:0-3233 GCA_047611805.1 Gammaproteobacteria bacterium | reverse complement strand
GATCTCGGCCAAGCTTTGATCTCCCGCAATATACGCATCTAGCGATTCAACTAATCGTTCTATTTGAGTTGTGGTTTCGGTAGCCATCTAACGTCTTGCTCAGCTGCCCTTTACCGTACCGGAATGGAGCGGTAGCGCAATGAGGATGCTGTAAAGGGTCAGTTGGAGCAATTGGTTAGGCAGCAGATCGGTTGCGAGATTTGTATCACGGGTTCTCATTGCGCGCCTTCTCAATTTTTACCGCGACCACATTTCTTCGTGCATTGAACATGAACAAAATGCTCAGAGACCAGCCCGCGATCATGACGAAAGGCACGGCCCAAGGATGATCCACAGTGTAAAGGATACCTGTCCCATGGTTTATTGCCTTCAGGTCGATTACGGCCATGTAGAATCCGGCGATCGGTCCTAGGCAAAAGGCCGTATAAAGAGCTGTTATCGCCGAGAGCTGAAATCGGGACAACTTCGCGCCGACGAAGTACGCGACGACAAGGTAGGCGGAGATAATCGTAAATACGTTCATCCCTTCCGTCGCTAGGACATCTCGAATTATGTACGCAGCTTGTATGCTCTGGAACTGATCCATCTTTTCCCGACTACCTAGTTCTTCTGATGCCTAACAGTTGTATCAACGTCACCGCGACGTAATATCCGCGACGGTTGATTTTATTTTTGGTATTCGAACCGTATGTCGTTATTCCTATTTAATCAATCGGTTACGCATCTTCTGGAGGAATACCTAATTTGGGAATTACGTCGCGGTGACGTATATATCGGATCGTCGTGTTGCGCATAAGTCTCTTATTTATAAAAAGAATCTCGGATCTGTAAAAAATAGTCCGTCGCGACGACGCTTTTTCCACCGCTTTAGTACGGGAAAGCAAGCTTGATTCGAGTGCTAGTTGGGATCCAAAGCTGCGAAGCTCAGCTCCTTGGAATCCAGCGACCGGTCCTAATGGGTCGTTAACACGTGCTCGGTCCAGGTGGGGCGTAGTTCTGTTTTGCCGGCCTAAGGCCGCCGGCGGACTATGTGGTCGAGACTCCAAAGGCCGAAGGCTAAGACTAAGACATAGTCAGATTCCTACGCTTTAAATGACTCCCATTCGAACCCTCAATTCGAAATGCCGGCTTCCTGTGCCGCGATCATCGACGCATCCGAAAGCGCTTTAATGATCCCGTCTCGAATCTTCGTTGAACGTACAGGACTTAATCGAAATGGACCGTCTTCTGTTTCAAAATTCTGTTGCCACGTGTCTGAACCGAGCGCGACTTTCACTTCAGCATCGGATCTCCCCATGACGTCACCTCTTTCAACATTGATCGCCTCAATGTGCACAACGCCATAGGCGTATACGTCGTCCTTAGAATGGCGTTTGAACAATCCGTAGCCGATAACCTTTTGCGATGAGTCGGTCATGAAATCTCTAACTTGTTGGCGATGGAGCACGACGAGCATATCAACGCCGCGTGCGTTTGCAGCCGCAAGCAATCGATTGCGTACGCGCTGCGGTTCCGCAAAACTTGCGCTGCTCGAATACGCTTCTTTAGCGGTAAGGTCGTTGTTGATGCCGACGACGGCGATGCCTTTTTGCTTGAGTCGCGCTTCAATCAGGCTTTTGGTCACATCCATCGCGTTCCAGTCATCGAGCACTAAGGATTCAAGGTTGCTTTGTTTCAGATCCGGACCGACCCACTGGAGACGCGGTTGTTGTTCGACCAGGGAAATCACGGCGGCTGTTTTGACGAACATCATGTGCTCAGGCGTCATTCGTATTTCGTCGCCGAGTAAGCCTTTAACACTCATGTTGCCGAATTCGACTTTCTTGAAGTTCAAGGCCTCAGGGTAATGGTAGCAACCCGTCGCGCTAAGAATCAGCATTAGTAAGAGGAGTTTTTTCATAGTGGGTTCGAGAATTAAGTAGTGGCCGAGGCTAAATTGTAATCGAAACTCGGGCCAACACGGTTGTTTAGTTTGCCTCGGCCGATCCAATTCGGCATATTGCAAGGCACCTAAATTCGAACACGGCCACATCGGCCTGAGCAATTACTAGGAGCTGCCAACCATACGATGAATGCCGTCCCTGAAATACACACGAGCGCGTGCCCGCACGATTGCCCATCGACCTGTGCTCTTGAGGTTGAAAAGCTCGGACCCCGGCAAATAGGCAAAGTACGCGGTGCGCCAGACAACTCCTATACCGCAGGAGTGATTTGCGGCAAGGTCGCTCGCTATGCCGAGCGCATTCATCATCCGGATCGACTGATCACACCCTTGCGTCGAACCGGCGCTAAGGGGAGCGGCGAGTTTGCGCCGGTTAGTTGGGCCGATGCGCTTGACGAAGTTGCCGAGCAGTTTTTGCGCGCGGAACAAGCCGATGGTGCCGAGGCTGTGTGGCCGTACTACTACGCCGGCACGATGGGCTTGGTTATGCGCGACGGTATTAACCGATTGCGTCATGCGAAAAAATATTCCGGCGAGCACGGCACGATTTGCGTAACGTCTGCCTGGAATGGTTTTATTGCTGGTACGGGTAAGTTAGCGGGTTCTGATCCGCGCGAAATGGCGCGCGCCGATGTTGTCGTCATATGGGGTACGAATGCGGCAAGTACGCAAGTTAACGTGATGGTTCATGCCCTGCAGGCGCGGCGCGAACGGGGCGCAAAAATTGTTGTAATCGATACCTACTTAAATGCAACTGCAAAGCAAGCCGACAGCTTTATTTGCGTGCGACCTGGAACTGATGGCGCGCTCGCCTGTGCCGTGATGCATGTGCTGTTTCGCGATGGGCTTGCGAATTGGAACTATCTTGAACGCTACACAGACTGCCCCCAGGAACTCGCGAGCCATCTCGAAACGCGAACGCCGCAATGGGCAGAAGCGATTTGCGGTGTCCCAGCAGCGGATATTGAAGCATTCGCAAAGTTGGTCGGGTCTACGGAACGTTGCTACTTTCGCTTAGGCTATGGTTTCTCGCGCCAACGTAATGGCGTGTCGAATATGCACGCCGCCTTGTGCATCCCGGCAGTCACTGGCGCTTGGCTGCATGAAGGCGGCGGGGCGTTTCATAACAACGGCGCCATTTTTCACTGGGACCGAACGTTGATAGACGGTCTCGATGTACGCGACCACGAGGTGCGACTACTCGATCAATCGCGCATCGGCGCCGTGCTAACCGGCGAACAATTCGCACTTCGTGGTGGGCCGCCGGTCACCGCGATGTTGATTCAAAATA
>JBLFWX010000187.1:0-3278 GCA_047611805.1 Gammaproteobacteria bacterium | reverse complement strand
GTCACAGCGCACTGGACAGACGCACCCCGGATGCGGTGTACTTTAAACTGGCTACCTGCCAAATGGCGGCCTGAAAACTCACGAAGATTCCACTTATAGCGCTGTCCAATTTTTGGGGTCCACTTCTAAAATCGATATTGGTCGTACGGAAGAGTTCCATAGGTCGCATTGCCTCTTTGCTTGCCCGGTTCGCAGTCGATAGGGTTTGTTCTAGATCGACCGTCGGCTATCGTTACGGTCGTTCGCGAGTGACCCAAGGATGCATGCGGATCACGAACGATTACGGTAATTTGCTCCGCTCGAGCTTCGTTGTTACGAAACCCCAAAATCTACTAGCGACAATATTAAGCACTAAAAACGATTTCGTAGTGGTCCGCCACCACAGGATAGGAATAATCCTACACATCGTCCCCTTGAGAGTACGCTGCGTCACGGTGCATAGTCCATCGAATGACACGGCTGGCTACAGCTATCCGTGCCCGAACATCATGGGCATGTTATCGCCGCCAAAGGCCCAGGTAATTTGGAAGCGGCAACTTGTGACCGGAATACGATTGTGAGGCAACCCGGGACTCCATCGATTGTGGTTTAGCTTGCCAACTCGTGTAAATATTCGGTTCGTGTCATTGTGCTCGGAGCCGGACGCCCCATGAAAAATTCAGACCAATCATCCCGATCTTTCGGCTGGCCCCGATTGGATACAGCCGCGTGGGCGTTGTTCGTGCTCGGTCTTGGCGTGCTGTTACAACTCAAGTTACTGCCTGCTCTGCTCGGAGGCCTGTTCGTTTACGCTTGTGTCGATGTGCTAGTGCCAGCGCGCAAGGTCGCCGTACCGGATTCGGAACGACCGCGCTTACTCGCCGTTATCCTCGTTGCTCTCCTGGTCGTCGTTCTCATGGGCCTTGCGGCATTCGGGGTCGGCTCGCTCGTGCGTTATGGTGGTGAGAATGTTCCGGCGCTCATGCAGCGTATGGCGGAAATCGTTGAGCATTCGCGCGAAGGGTTGCCTGAATGGGCAGTCACATACATACCGGGCGACGCCGAGGAGTTGCGCAAAACCGTCGTCGACTGGTTGCGAGAACACGTCGATCTGTTCCAGATCGCAGGTGCGGAATTCGGCCGCGCCTTCGTCCATATATTAATTGGCATGGTGATTGGGGCGCTCGTCTCGCTGGAGCGCGCGAAGATCCGCCAAGCGCCGCTATCGGCTGCGCTCGCCAGGAGCTCGCGACGTTTGGGTCGTGCGTTCAGACGTGTCGTGTTTGCGCAATTCTCGATTTCGGGCCTTAACACGCTTTTTACCGCCGTCTACCTGTGGCTGGTGCTGCCAGCATGCGGAATCGAATTGCCGTTTACCAAAACGATGGTCTTCATTACATTCGTCGCTGGTCTGCTGCCCATCGTAGGCAACCTGATTTCGAATTCAGTTATATTCATCGTCAGCCTGAGTCAGTCGATGGCGGTAGCCCTCGGCTCACTCGCCTATCTCGTGGTCATCCACAAACTAGAATATTTTCTCAATGCACGGATTATTGGTGGCCAAATCCGCGCGCACGCCTGGGAAATTCTGCTCGCGATGGTGTTTATGGAAGCCGCATTCGGCATCGCCGGCTTAATCTCCGCGCCGATCTATTACGCCTATCTGAAAGACGAACTGAAATTCCGCAGTCTGATCTGAACGCAGCACCATGAGATCGCCAAGCGAGCGTGTCCTTCCCTAATATTCGTAGTCGTCGAAATTGTTGACGAAATTCTTTCGCACCGTCAACCAGCGATTTACGGCTTTTGTCCGAGTCGATAAGGATCCAGGATCTTGAAACCGATTATCAATGCGCTGTTGACGTTCGTGTATACGATGTTGCGGTCACGCGTTTCGATGCAATTGGAAATCGCCGCGCTGTGACATCAAATCATGGTGTATCAACGCTCAACAACGCGCCCGCGAACAAAACGAGCTGATCGAATATCGTGGTCTTGGATTGCACGGCGTTGGTCTAAATAGCTGCTCCGAATTATCGATCACTTCGTGCTAACCGCATGACCGATAAACAAACGGTACTTCCCAGACGTCCCCGCGGTATCAGCCTGGATAGGTACCTTACTGTTAAGAAATGGATTGACACCGCCGGTTGGCGCCTATTAAAGATGCGATATTTCCGTTTGTCTTATGATTTGGATCAGCTATTTAGCAATCCATGACGACGGCGAGTTGTGGAGTTTCTGTTGCGAACTTCTGATGGCTCCAACCTCGAAGCTTCTGAATAGGCCGGTTGAATGATATTTCCGACCAGACCACACAATTTCTTTATTGGGCTTTCAGGCTAGCGATAACAATTAAATACTGAGCCTTCTAACGTCTTGCTCAGCTGCCCTTCACCGGCGCCGACTGAAGCGGCAGCGCAAGAAGGCGACTGTAAAGGGCAGCTGAGCGACTGGTTAGGTGGCGGTGCGCATTGTTTACCCGTGCGACGATTCATTGCTGAACGAAACCCCTTTGCTTTATGTCTTGAACTCTGATTTTCGAAACCGTTTTCCAACCACGACAACCGGATTTTACCATCACAGCCGGAACACTTGATGCTACGCCATTTTTTGCAGCGTGCCACCATTAGCGCAGGACGACTAAGCGAACCAAAGCCGTAAACACACAAACACGTTGTTGAATGGCGATGGGTCCGAACCACGGCGTCCGGAAACTGAATTGACGACTCGATGCTTGAATCCGGGACTGTGCTTCTTACAGCGCGAACAAAATGCGAAAGCGAACCGAAGGAAATTTCGCATTCTCTATTCTGAATTTGAGAATACCGATTGTGCTTCAGACTTGCGAATTATTTGATCGACAACCGCAACCTAACGTCTTGTTAACCTGCCGTTGACAGACCCGCAGTGGAGCGGCAGCGTAACGAGGACGCTGTCATCGGTCAGGTTGAACAACTTGTTAGATGCGGCTTCATAATACATATTTGTTAATGTCGAGCGCCCCGTGAAACACCCCAAGAACGTCTATATTACCGCCGCTTTTAAGCAGGTATGCGATTCGATAATGACCGTATAACAAGATCCGCACTTCGCGATCAGAAGCTGCATATCGGTAACCGATTTCAGGGAATTCTTTCAGTATTTGAGTGCGCTCGTAGATGCCAGAAACGACACGCGTAGCCGCATTCGGGTTTTCTGCAGCGATGTACTCAAATATATCTTCGAGCCACCGTTCAGCTTCGTTCGTCCAGGCTACTTCGACCATGACCGGATCCGCCGGTCCATTTCTTCACTCG
>JBLFWX010000186.1:0-3367 GCA_047611805.1 Gammaproteobacteria bacterium | reverse complement strand
CTACGTATGATTTCGGTAACTCGAGATCCCAACAATGATTCTCCGGCGCTGCTGCGGGCGTTTGCAGAAGAACATCACGCGCCCAAGAATTGGTTTTTTCTGACCGGCGCGCAACAAAATGCCAATGACCTCTCCCTGCGTATGTATCGCATGAAGCATGGCCATCACGCCGCTGCTAGAAAAACGGATATCGTCTTTTATGGCAATGGTTCTGCTGGTGTCTGGGGTGGGTTTCCCGTTGATATTCAAGTGTCCGACATGGCGGAGAGAATCACTTGGGTGATGCCGCGCTCCAAGCAAGAAGGCAAGATCACCCGCGCGGGTCCTCGAGTTTATGACGCGACGGACCGTCGTAATCACAATCGCCAAGCCTAAGCCTCGATCGAGGATTGCCTGCCGTTCAGGAAATACGAAATCAATGCTCGAATGGAGTCAAGATAATGGTCTTTAATAATCCAAGGAATTTCATCCTTCCCGCGGCAGCTTACTTACTTCTGACTGTGTCGCCAGCGTCTGCACAACTGGAAGGCCTGAATGCATTGTGCATCGATCACTTCGGATCTAACCAGCAACCTCGAGTGCCGTTCGAGACACGTACGCAGAGTGCGGACGGGAAGACAACATTCTTATCGACCGCCGAGCAGATTTTGCCGGAAGGCGACAGCTTCGGTCCAAATCCGCCGAACGTTATAGAAACGAAATATGAAGACGCTGAATCGTGTCGCGGGAATCCGATACCCAATACTTTGGCATCTACACCAAGTAACCCGTATAACTTACACCCGGACCCCATTGTGTCGCCCATCGATAAGACGTCACCGACTGACGATTTAGATACCATTATGGACACCTTAGAAGCGATGCTTCGAAAACGTGACGACGATGATGGAGACCATCACGCTAAGAAAAATAACAGCAAGGGCAAAAACGACAAACGGGTCAATAACCGTAGAGTCGCGCGGCTCGCACGTGGCGCGATAGACATCATAGAAGGCAACCCACTGTCCGGTAATTTGGCAGGCAGAGTCTACGAAGGCTTCCCCCTACTCCATTACTTGGGTGGCCTGAAGACGAAGACGGTAGACCCTGTTACGAAGACCGTGACGATCAATCAAATCTGGTACGACAACCACATCGAGTCCGACACGAACTACGTCGATCCGGCGGTCGTTGACGATGAACAATGGACCATCGTCTACAACATCAACATGCTCAATCGTTCGCACGACGATTTTGCGCCCTACGCGATGTTCTTCGACGATCCGGATGAACTCGATCTGAGCGACCTCGGGGGCCCCAATCTTAAAGGCGCTCGCATCCCAAATGTTGGAATGGATCAGACATTTTTCCCGATGGAAGAAGGTCTTCGTTACACCCTGGAGATGGCAATGCCGCCGGCCCGGTTCTGGAATCTAACCTACCATTGGGGCTGGCGGATCCATCCGCCAAAAGTGCAGGTCGTTGAGAACGTTAACGTCTTACTTCGCAACGGCATGGTGCGCAACTCGGCCGAAGTCGGCGTATTCGGCGAGGATCCCCGAGCGAGCGAAGATGCCAAGCTAGCAGCGATTGATATGATCGGCGATCACGCACCAGCGAAACGCATGTGGCGAATGTTCCATGAGATTGCGCAAGCCGCAGATCCGCGACATGGCAAACACGATAAAAAACGTCATAGAAAGCATCGCGGCAAGAAAATAGAAGCGCTACTGGCTGCTCAAATGCCGAACATTCGGCAAGCATTTTACGACTGGCAAAATCGCAATCAACTGCCTACGGGTTTTGCGGCAGATCCTGACGCCGACATGAACCTATTGTTTATCAACAATACAATGTACGGGGAAGTGAAAGGCCATGATGGGGCGGCTGAAGCTCGAATTGATCATCTCTGGAATGAGAAAGGTGACAAGGTACGAGTCAATCTCTTAAACGGCGATTATTACGTTCATGCTTACGTCCTCGTCGATTTCGGCGGATTACGGGGGTTTGAAAACTTGTTCCACAACACGTTGCCGATTGGCGGCGCAGGTCCGCTATTTACGTTTGGCCGAAACTATTTTTGGATTCACGTTGCCGGCCAAGGACCCATTCCTGTTCCTCCTGCAGAGCGTTCGGAAGAGGGCTACATGTCGAACTCAGTCGAGGCGATGGCACCCTACTTCAAAAAGAAAGGACATAAGCGCAAGTGGAAGAATGCTTCGATGTGGGGAGATCTAATGGACCCAGTGGCTAATGCACATACGGCGCAAGGTATTGGACAGCATACGGTAGAGGTTACATTCAACTACCAACCATCGAGGCGCCTGCGAATGTATCAGTTCGACGCACTCCACCATGACGTATCCGTCTGGTCGCTGCACTAAGAACTCGATCATGCGCACCACGCCTATGGACCGGGTAAGCAGCGCAAGCGCACTTGTTGTGCTGCTCGTTGCGCTCGCTGCCAACGCCGAGACTCCAAACGCAGCCACCTTAGCGCTGCACAATGCTCACGCGAATCACGCCGAGCCTCGTCTCGGGATCGCAAACGGCCAGGCGTTGCGACCGGCGTATTCTCGCACGCTCGGGCACTACACGGCGCCGAGCGTTAGTTTGGTCGATAGCAGCGGTAAGGACGTCAAATTTAGCGATCTCTTAGCTGACGATCAACCCGTATTGATGCAGTTCATCTTTACGAGCTGCGCAACAATTTGCCCGCTACTGACGGCGACTTTTGCACGCGCGCAAGACGAGCTCACCTCGGCGCGCGACGGGTTTCGAATGGTCTCCGTATCGATCGATCCGGAGTACGACACACCAAAGCGGCTCGCAGATTATGCGAAGCGCAACAACGCCGGCGGCAACTGGACTTTCCTCACCGGGCAAAAGGCCGACGTTCGCAAGGTGCTTCGAGCATTTGATGTGCTCTATCGGGGTGACAACAAAATGTATCACCAGCCTTACACCTTCCTGCGCCCGCGGGCTGGATTACCGTGGATCCGGATTGACGGTTTTTTAACGGTCGGCGAATTGGTTCAGGAATACCGCACAGCTCTGCGCTCGGCGGATGTCGGTCTCAATTAGTCTGCCCAGTGTCCAATAGTAGCGGTTCTCGCGGCCGCCCTACGCTGCTTTCCTTGATTGCTTGTTTTTTTCTGGTCGCACCTCAAGTCGCACTCGCTGGAAGCCTGGCGAACGGCGACGCCGCCGCGGGTCGTAGCCTCTATTGGTCCGGATTAAACGATAAGGGTGAACCGGTCACGGCGATCGCCGAAGGCGACGTTGAGTTTTCGGGCACGCAATTTAGTTGCGTCAGTTGCCATCGTCCAAGTGGTTTCGGTTCGAGTGAAGGTGGGCATTACGTCCCACCCATTACGGGACCTAGAGT
>JBLFWX010000185.1:0-3407 GCA_047611805.1 Gammaproteobacteria bacterium | reverse complement strand
GCTTCTAATAGCTCCGGAATCATGCGTGCACACTTGTCCGTGTTCGCCGCAATTTCGGGCGCGTCGCGTTTCCCTATGACCTAGGCGAGGATGGAATCGGCGCGGTGTTTCACAACAGTATTGATCGTATAGATCGATCCAGAGCATCTGAATACTCAGAAGGGCTTATCCAACAGACGTCGGTCCCTTGCAAGCAGCAGGTCCCGGACGGATTAATCGAAACAGACGCAGATTGCCTAATTTCAAATGCCAGGCCCGATCAGGACTCCAATTGTGCGCGGTCGAATCAAGCGTAGATTACGATATCTAATCGACGTCGCGGCGACGAACTCAATACGATTCGAACCCGCTGCGTTGCCGCGCTTATCAGCCCTTAGTCATTAAGCGGTTCAACACGTTCGCCGTGATCCGCGACACATCGTTGTCACCGTCGTTACATGGCAATGCCTGACCCCAAGCGATCGAACCGGTAGAAAATACAGCGCCGCCGTTCGTCGTTTCCATATAAGTTAGGTCCGATCGGACCTGGAAGTCCTGTGTGCCGCCAAGCCCTGGATAGTTGAACATGACTTCCTCGCTCACGTGCGGGTAATTGTCGGAATGGCCCTCGGAGCTGGCAAGCAAATACGTATTCGGTGGGGTACCCAAGCTGAGATCATAGCGATCGAGTTCGAGACCGGCCGCACCGTTTAGCGCCAGTCCAAAATCACCGAAGCATTCATTTTCGACACCATCGAACACCCACGTGATTTTCGGATCGTAGCTGTCCGGCAAGCGTCGGTAGGGTTTTGATTCGTCCATACCTTCACTCGTGAAGCCGACCCCGGTGAGTTTTTGCGGAGAGCGTCCGCGATTGCGCCAGATGCCACCCTTTTCACCCGTCGTTGCCATGTAATATTCGCCAGGCGCGGCTTGCCAGGCACGCGAACCGGAATCGAGTTTGCGAATTTCCATACACCACGGCTCCTCATCGCGAAACGCGATGACCCAGTAATAACCGTTCGCGCCGAGGTACATAATGCGACCACCCGAGGCTACGTATTCCTCAGAGGCGTCCAACATTTTCTCCGAGTAGTACTCTGAATGGGTACCGTTCAGCACAACGTTGTACGGACTCAGACAACCAATTCCGTCGCGGTGCAGATCTTCGTCCGTGATCACGTCGTACGCATAACCAAGCTGCTCCAGCCAGTAGATTATCGACAGGTCGGCGGCGAACTGCCAAGGCACACCTGTGGTCGCCATTCGGTGCTTGGGACGCAAACCCATCACCGGACGTCGATAAGATGTATAACAAACCCCGGCGCCGTCCGCGTGATGGTCGTAGCTGGAACTTCCCCATTCCGGGTGTTGACCCAGCACGTAGTCGACGTCGTGAAGGATCGACGTGTGGCCAGTGACGGCCTCGGTGCCTGGTGAATCAAGGATGAAGCGTTCGTTGGCATAAGCGAGGTAACTCGCCGTCGGCATTAGCATTGCGATCTTAGCGCTGGGTGATTTCGGTCGCACGAAAAATACAATGTGGTCCGCTAGCTCACCTGCCGTGAGGCGAGCCGCATAGACCCCGCTCGGCAGGGTGCTATCTATAGTCCACGTGAAGCTCGGTTGCCATTTGCAATCGATAATTGCATCGGCGTTATAATAAATGCCGCCAAATTGTTCCGGAGAGAGGCGGAAGCAATCATCGCGCCCGGCCCAGTTGTAGCCCGTCATCGCCCGCGCGGGGCGGTTATAGCCTTGCCCGTGCATCGCGTTCGGGCCGAGGTCGAGGAGCCGATCGCCAACACCATTGTCTGTGTAGCCTGCCGTCGTATCCCAGTAACAAAGCATGCCATCCTGTGGCGGCGATCCACCGTCGCGGATACTATCCAACTCGAGATCAGACATCACGCGCGCGTGGATCCCGGCGCGATCAATCTTGCCGTTGTACAAGCCGACCACTTGGGACTCGTCGTGATATCCCGCCAATAACAATTGGACTTCTGGCGCAGCGGCGCGCACAGAGGTAGTGCTAACTTGCCTGAGGGTGTCGTCGCGCGGCACGACGCGACTGACACGGCTGTTATAAGCGTTGATGACTGCTTCTTGGCGTATCGACATAACGCCGCTTGGCGCATCGAAACTTGCGGCGACGAAATACCAGACGTGCGATTGTAGCGGCGCATCTGCGCTAAGTTCGGCCGTATCTTTACCGTCTCCAATCCACAGCGCGAGACATCCGTCGTTGTTGATCGCTAGCGCGGCCCCGCCATTTTCGGACCAGCGCGTGACTAAGCCTTGTCGGCCGTTGCTTGGCGTCGTCGGCCAAATAAATGCATGCAAGGTAAAACTCTCGGCGGGCAAAAAACGATCGCTGTTGGCGACCACCATGTAACTACCGGCTTGCGTTGTCTGCTCCGTCACTTCAATGAGGCCGTTGCACGAGGCCTCCACTTCGCGTTCGATAAACCCAGGCCCGGTCGGATTCTCATCGCCGTGGATCAATCGTACGATGTGTACAGCTGCTTCGCTGGCACCGCTACCACTGACCATGAAATTGAGTTCGTCACCGGGTTGTACGCTCAGCTGGTCGCAGTAGCCGGTTACAAAAGGTAGTCGCATGCTGGGGCCCTCAAATTAGTTCGTGGTGAGCAATTCAATATGCTTGAGAAATACCGCATGGATTGCTTCGCTTTCGTCTGTATAGACTTTCGCATCTAGCGGTTGCGGTGACGAGCCTCGCGCAACAGGTAACGCGATAACTTGGTACTCGCGACATACTTTGTTCGAGTAGAGCGCAAAGCGCGGTGGGCGGCGGAAATAATTCAATAATCTCTCGAGAGCGTCGCTGTGTTGGCCGAGTGGTTTCCGGCGATGCTCATCGATGATTTCGTCGCTAACAAGTGATCGCAAATGGGCTTGCAAATTCGCGTTAAAGCGCCGCATTACCGTCAATTGCCTGTCTGCTGGCTGCGAATTGTTCTCGGACATGTGAATTCCTTATCGTTGACGAATTACAGGGACAGTATACCTAATTGGATCTCGCGAATAAGTACGAATCAGGAGACGTTTCTAAGTAAGTATACTGTCCCCGTAATTAGCCCGACCAAGTTTGCGAGCAAAGCATGGAATTTAGCGGAACAATTATAGACGCGACATTTGCTTACTTCGGCGCTCTGCATTACACGGCGACACAATGGTACTTTGGGTTGTCCTGCGTATTGATTGCGGGAGTTTCGTATCTTTATCACCGCGCTTGGAAAGGTGGCCATATTATTACGGGCGGAGTGCGGGCTCCTGGAAGCGTACGCTTATCTCCAACATTAGTAAATTTCATTAAGTTTTGTTTTCCTCGAGAAATCTACGCTCATCGTTCGACGAAGACGGATATTCTCTACTTACTATCATTTCCGGCTATCTCGGGGATA
>JBLFWX010000184.1:0-3553 GCA_047611805.1 Gammaproteobacteria bacterium | reverse complement strand
GTAGTGGTGGCGAACACATCTGTGACGATCGTCGAACACGCACCGCCGTGGCGAGTTCTCGAACTTGCTGGGGTGGCGCATCTAGATGACGTATCGGTCGGCGGTGGTGCGGTTTAACGCGCACGAATGCAGAATTTCCTGTAACGAACCGAAGATCCCAATCTTTAATTAATTTGCGCCGGCTTCACGGAAGTGGAAATTCGTCCAGAAGATGTTCGTAACCCGGCTCCAAATCAATTTCCAAGGCCCCCAGCAGTCGAACAACCCCGCAATACGTACAGATAGAAATGATGAGATCGATGATCAGCTGTGGATTCAACGACTCGCCAAGCTCGCTGTAAACGGAATCCGATAAGGCCGGAGATGCCACTAGCTCCCGCGCTGCCGTGAGCACTGCACGTTCGAGACGAGGCAGGTGACTTTGTCCGCCCGCCGACTCGATGGCAATGGCTCGGATATCATCATCTGAGAGTCCTACGGAACGTCCAATTTCAATATGATGAGTATACTCATAACGCGCTTTGCTCGAATACCCAACCTGGATGATTGCGAGCTCGCGCAAGCGCGGATCGAGCGGCGAATGATGACGAACATAGAGTGCCGGAGCCGCGAATGCTCGCGCCCCATCTGGACTGTGTGCAATTGCTCTATATAGATTTAAGTTCCTGGCGAGTAATTCACGGTCTGACGGGGCCAGATCTTCTGGGGTCAAATAAGGGACTCTTGCCATAGAAGTTGCTCGGTTGGTTTGGGATGTCGACATAGTAGCACCGACAAGATGGTTGAAATCGATTTACAAAGATCCTTCGTTGAGGGTCTGTGATTGCCGTGCTTTTCACTTTTAGTCGCGGATCAGAATTGGATTTTATCCGAACAATTTTTTAGTTCACCTTGAATAGACTGGAGGCAAAAAACTATGGATATCAGACGAATCACTGAAGTTGGCGTTGCAGTGCGAAACCTCGAGAAAGCAACACAATTGTTCGTCGATCTATTTAACGCCGATTGCGGTGAAGTCATTGAGGTCAAGCAATATTCGATGCGTTTTCGAATGTGCCGGATCGGCAAAGTCGATTTTGAACTAATGGAACCCACCGCGGACACAGGCGTTATCGCCGATTTCTTAGCCAAGCGCGGCGAAGGTTTGCACCATGTGGCATTTGCCGTGGACGACATCGAAGATACGGTGGAAACCCTAGGGCGCAAACAGGTGCGCTTTGTTGACGGTGTGCCGACAGTCCAAGCACTCGACGTCGTGGATTATGCCGGCCGTGCTTTTAGCGAAGATATCCGATTTACGTTTTCACATCCCGCATCAATTCTCGGCATCTTGTTCGAATTTATCGAATACCCAAAAGGCTACGCGACGCCCTGAATTTCCGTCTCTAGGTGCTTAGAGCTGCGGCAATTTCTGCGGGTGACAAACCTGCTTCGCGCAACACGGATTCGCTGTGCTCGCCCAGTTTTGGTTGATGTTGACGAATGGGTAATTTTTCGCCGTTCAGGCGTAAGCCAGAATCCAGTACTTCGAGTTCGCCTTCGCTGGGATGGGTATAGCGACGAAACAGTTCTGTGCGCTGTAGATGGGGATCTGAACGGAGGTCGTCAAATGTGTTTATTTTGCCGCACGGGATCTCGGCCTTCGATAGCACCTCCAACCAATGCGCGCTTGTCTGCATCGCTACCCGCGTGCCAGCGTGCGCGTACAACACATCGATATGCTGAGTCCGAGTCGCGAGTGTCTGGAAGCGTGGGTCATTGCTAACTTCAGGTTCGCCGGCAAGTTCCCAGAATGCACGCCACTGTTTATCCGTATACGCGAGCATGCAAATGTATCCATCTTTTGTCGCGTACGGTTTGCGTTCTGGTGAAATTACGCGCGGATAACCAGCGTCCCCAAGGGGTGGCGAATAGCTTTGCCCGTATTGGTGCTCCAATAAGGTGTACGCTGCCATGCTTTCGAACATCCCGATTTCCATGTACACGCCCTTACCCGTTCGCAAGCGCTGAAACATGGCTGCGAGGAGGCCGGTTGCCGCAATTAGCGCAGCACTTTTGTCGGCAATGACAGTCGGCGCAAACGCGGGTTTGCCGTCACGCGCGAGAAACGCACCTGCGATGCCGCTTTCAGCTTGAATCACATCGTCGTAAGCCGGGCGACCCGCATACGGACCCTCTTCCAAGTAGCCGTGCAAGGCGCCGTATACGATTTTTGGATTACGGGTAGTTACTGCATCTGGACCAAAACCTAATGCCGCAACTTTTTGGGGGCGAATGTTATGTACAAAAACATCCGCGTTATCAATCAATCGCCATAATGCATCACGCGCCGCTTGCCGTTTCAGGTCGAGCTGCACGCTTCTCTTATTTCTGTTGCAGCCCAAGAACCCAGCTGCCATGCCGTCATTGCGCCGGGGGCCGATTCCACGCGTTGGGTCGCCGGCTGGCGCTTCGATCTTGATCACGTCGGCGCCAAAATCGCCGAGTATTTGGGTTGCGTAAGGTCCGAATAAAACACTCGTTAGGTCGAGAACACGGATGCCGCTAAGGGGTTGGGAAAGATCGTTATTCATTTTTGAAAGCTCGCCTACGGGAACTAAACTGGTTCGGTATTGTGCCGTTTTGTGCAGCGAACAAACAGTTTTTACAAAAGCGCTGTTAGGCGACCTATCAGTGCCAGCTTAATTAACGGAGTTTGATACCAGTATTCCCGTTAGCCGGTGGAACTGGAAAGGCTGAATAGTTGCGGCTTCCTCGAGGTCAGTTTGGGTACTGATGCGCCCAAACCAACGAAGGAATCTTGACTATCCGCCGGTCGCAGGATTGGAACGGCGACGAGCGCGCATTAGAAACGTTAACGCGGGAAGCGCCAGCACCATACTCGGCGGCAATGGCACGACGGCCGGAGCTGGGGCGGTGAAGTTTACGAATAGCTGCGGCCGGTCGGCGAAATCCGAGTTTTCGGAAGCATCGAAGTCGACCCCATTCGATCCGGTTGCGATGAACGCCCAACCATAGTTGGCAGCCCCTGCTGCCCAGGCTGCTACCGAACTAGTGATATCAATCGTCACCTTGTTTCCGCCACCATTAATCGTTGTCGTTAGGCTTGATTGTGCGTTACCGCCGGGTGTTACGCCGCCGCCAAAAGACGACCAACTGACGGTCGATTCCGCGCCGAAGTCCGAAGTCAATTCGTATAGCTCAAGGTTCGAGCCTTTATCATCTATATCGATAAACAAGGTCGCGGAATTAATAATTGACCCGACTGGGACATGCGTTCCGCTAGCGCCAAAAATATCGTCGAAGCGCAGGACCACTTGCGCTTCGCCGCCGCCGTCTACTAGGTCAACGGTAAATTCTGGGTCGGAAGAACCTGTCCCGTAGTTGAAATTATTGTTAGGTGAGCTCGCGCGCAATTCAGCGTCGTGCGTACTGTTATAAATTACGCCGGTGCTCGCGCCGTCGAGCAGAATGTCTAAGCCATCACGAAACTCCAGCGTGCTGGCTGAAAGGCCGGCGCTCGCTAGCATTAGCGCGACCGGGAAAACTTTGC
>JBLFWX010000183.1:0-3777 GCA_047611805.1 Gammaproteobacteria bacterium | reverse complement strand
TGAGGCGGATCGAGGTAGCCGACAAGCACCTGGTCCGTGCGTTTGCTCGGGATCGAACGGATCTGACGGATCTGATCGAACGCCGCCGGCACCCGGTACTCAATAAAGCGCATGAAGGCTTTGATCGCGGCAAGGCGAGCGTTACGGGTTCGTGGCGTGTTACCGCGCACCTGCTCCGGAACATGTCAATGAAAATAGGACACATGGGATCGAAGTTTAGTGTCTATATAGACGGGACATTGATGGCCTCTTGAGTTCGGTCGGGTGGATTGATCCATACCGCTGTTGGCAGTGGCGTGACCGTCGGCGCGATGTATTTGAATCGTTCGGGATGTCGCGCAAACGCGTCGTTCAAGACGAGTTGACGTTGCGCGAGGATCTCATCGGCAAGACCATAGTGGACGGCGTGCGGTGCCAACATCGGGGGCACCGGAATCGGGCGGAATCGGGGACAGGCATGAATCGCGCTTGATTCTTGGGGTTCTAAATCCATGCCTGTCCCAGAATGCCCATAGAATAATTCGCGAAGGTGAATTACCGTGACTTCGTAACCCATCAATCTGGAGGTCAAGGATGACCCAAGCAAGAATGCACCTCGTCTGCGTCGAGGAAACCCCCTATTACCATTGCATCGGCCGATGCGTGCGACGCGCATTTTTATGTGGCGTCGATGAATCCACGCACAGTTCCTACGAGCATCGCCGGGTCTGGATAAGCGAACGCTTAAGCATATTATCCGACGTCTTCGCCGTCGACATTTGCGCCTATGCGATCCTGTCAAATCACTATCACCTCGTTGCTCGCATCGCGAGTGAGCGCGCGGCATCTTGGTCCAATCGAGAAGTTGTCGAGCGTTGGACACAGCTCTTCGAAGGCATACCTGTGGCGCATCGCTTCCTTAATGGTGAAACTCTAGATGATAGTGAGGCACACCTACTGGCGACACATATTCAAAAGTGGCAAGCGCGTCTCGGCAGCTTATCTTGGTTTATGCGATGCCTAAATGAACATATTGCACGTCGTGCGAACGCCGAAGACGGCTGTACGGGTCATTTTTGGGAGTCGCGGTTTAAGTCACAAGCCTTGCTAGATGAAACCGCCTTGATCACGGCAATGGCGTACGTTGATTTAAACCCGGTTCGGGCAAAGCTCGCGTCCTCCATCGAACAAAGTGACTTCACTTCGGCACAAGACCGATCGAGAGACGTCACGTCCCAGCCACATACACTCGACATTCATCAACGACCCCCGTTGCTCCCATTTGCCGAAGTGGTGCGGCAAAGCGATCACGACTACTTGCCTTTCGCTCTCAAAGATTACTTGGATCTAGTCGATTCCACCGGACGGGCCGTGCTCTCCGGTAAGCGCGGATCCATCGATGCCGACACACCAAAACTGATCCAATCGTTGCCCATCAATCCCGAGCGCTGGTTTGATACCGTGACACAGCTTCAGCGCCACTACGAACGTGCTGTCGGTGCACCGGATCGTCTACGAGGCTTAGCGAATCGTTCGGGTCAACAGTGGCTTCGAGGGACGGGGCGAGCTAGACGATTGTATTTGTCCTCGGGTTAAACGCTATCAGACGCGTGTAATCAATCTCTGGGATTTATTTTTCACCGACCGCGACCGGTGGCGGGCCGACTTGTTTCGGAGTTGCTGAATCAGGACGGCCTAAAGAATTCGATATATTCACGTAGTAGAAACTAGAAATTCATTGGCTCGAATTTTCCGAGGCAAAAGCAAAAGCGCATCGACAACGGTGAGTCGGGCTCTGAATCTATGCCTGTCCTTGAAAATCCTTGAAAATCAAAATTTATTGAAAATCTTTCTTGAAAATCTTTAGTCTGTACTCACTAATTGCTGGTAGCTCACGGTGACGTGTCAGTTCCGAGAACCATAGGGCCCGCTTACTTATCTAGGAATTAAATAAACTGTCCCCATAATATTTTCCGGCTCGTTTCTTCTTGCCCACAATTGGCCCGATACTCAGGCCTTGCAACTCGCGATTAAAAATCCGCCGACCACGCGACATCTAGCCAGTCTTGAACGATCGAAGCGCTCACACTGGTGCCAAAAAATGCCGTCGCGCGGTTGCGGTTCTTCTTTTCGAACGCTCGCATATAGGTTGCGGATAATTCTCCGTAATTCGCGATTTTCACGCTGAATCCAACGGTTGCGTTATCGTTAATCGTTGCCGGCGCAATGACATTTAAGAGCGTCTCGCGGTTAGGAATTTGGCTCGATCCGTGGTTCCAGCCAGTGCGCAAGGTAAAACGATCACTATGACGATAACTAAGCCCGAGTTTAAAAATCGTTTGATCGATCCAACCAAAGCCGATTGTTCCGTTCGCACCGAGCATCCTCGCTGGCGTAATCATGCCCTGTAGTTCCGCGGCCGTCGGTCCCGTATTGGCGAGCGAATCCACTTCGCCCCAAAGTATTCGTTGCACATCGAAGGCAATATCTAACCTCGGCGTTGCAGACCATGCCAATCCAAGTGTGTAGTGCTGGGGTGCATTGAATTCGCCACCGTTAGCGAGTAAGCCGTTGTACTTAACTGCACGCTGAAACCAAACAGGACTCGTGTACTGCGCGCCAAGGGCGAAGCTATCGCTCAAGCGCCCGATCCAACCGACGCGTACGCCGCCGCCTACGCTGTAGTCGGTACCTCGACCGGTCAAGCTCGTAGGGTCGCTTGAGATCGGCGCGAACACTTCGAATCCACGCGTACTAAAGCGGCGCACGCCGAAGATTGGAGAGATGCCAACACTGTGATTGTCGCCGACCTTATACGCAAAACTCGGCGCGATAAATAACTGCGTAAAGTCGACGCCGATTTTACCGGTACGCGGAAATCCTGGATCGCCCGGACGACCGCCCATGATTCGCGCCGCCGTTTCCGTGTAGAAGTTGCGCCCATAGGTCGTGTTGATACCGCCGTTGCCGTACACCGTCACGCCAACACTCGAGCGCTCGGAAAGATGACGGCTCCAGCCAAAATTTGGGACGACGAAAACTTCACGGCTTGAGCGATCGTCAACCACATCGTTACACGCGAAAATACCGCGACAATCGAAGGCACCCTTGCGCACCGCGCGCGACATACGCATGCCGAAATCCCAGCCCGCGGCGACTTCACTGAAACCTGCCGGATTGAGCGCGCCGACGAGCCGATCCTGAGGCAAGGCAACGCCGCTACCGGCTAAACCAATCGACTTCGCGCCGTAGCCGATCATGAAATAACCATTGGTGGCGCATGCGCTTTGAGCAGCCAGCATCAGGATAATGAAAACTATAATTTCGTTAATTTTCATATGTTTAAACCATTTATATTATGTATTACATAATAAGTATGGCATAACGCTCTCAGTTGTGTAACGTGGAATTTGAGTAAGTGCCGATGATTGAGGGCTATAACGCGCGGAATCTGGCCATTTAGGAGAGCGCTGGGGCCCACCATATCGCTCGCGATACGTAGAAAAACCACGAATTAATCGGTGGTCCCCCGCTTTTGATGGCGGGGAACGGCCTGAAGAAAAAAGCGTGTTAAAAGAGGACAGATCTATTTGAATCGAAATTCAACGCCGCTAGGTGAGTAGGCCGGAGGATTTTCACCTCCAGCCTCTCGCAGAACCGTACCTGATACTCTCGCATCATACGGCTCCCATTATCCGGTCGTTGAGGTGCCAATGGAAAAATAGCCGTGGCTGTCTTTTCATCACGCGACTTAGCCACCGAAAACTCTGGCGCTTATGGCTTTTGAGTTTCCGGTAC
>JBLFWX010000182.1:0-3783 GCA_047611805.1 Gammaproteobacteria bacterium | reverse complement strand
CGAATAGCCCATTAGGGTCCGATGCCAACGAAAACGGCATCACTAACGAGACCGGATACACGTAGGCAGTCGTACCTTAACGCGATCAAACAGAGTGCTTGCAAAAGAGGAGGAGTCCATACACGATTAAGGCCTCCTCAATCGTAGAGTGATCTACGATGGCGTCGGTCGTTCGCGACAATCTAGTACCGATTGAGACGCACCGTTAGAGCCGCTCGGCCGCATAGGATGTGCAGCATCGCCAAGCAAGGTCACTCGACCGAACGTCCATCTATCCACGGGATCTCGGTCGACCATGGGAAAGGCCCATACGCTAGAGGATTCTTTCGCGACCGCCGTCGGGTCGAACCAATCGAACTTCATCTCTTTGAATCGACCAATAAAATCCGCAATCTTCGCTCCGCGATTCGAATCCTCTCGCTCCGGTAGCGGCGCATCTACATCAGCTACCCTCGCCTCCGCTACCCAATTAAATAGCGATCTTCCTCGCGCTTTAGCTGTGGCAGAAATTTCGTATCCAACAACTTTTAAGTCGCCCGTGCCGGCAGAAAACATGGTGTTACCACCCAGAACAGGTTCGTTCAATTCGGCGGTCATGCGCCACATCATCGAACCCGCCCAGCGCGGTGAACCTTGCGTAGGGTAATAATGTTGACGCACCACGGAATGAATTCCGTCGGCCGCTATGAGTAGATCCCCTTCGACACTAGCCTGGGGTTGATCGCCCTCCTTGCTAACAAACTCTGCGCGAACTTTGTCGTCCTTCTGGCTAAAGGACGACAAATAGTGGTCTAGGAAGACGACATCCGCGCCGAGTCGCTCGATCACGGTAGCGAATAAAATCCGTTGAAAGACCCCAGGATGAATAGATACTTGTGGCCACTGATAGCCCGCACGCAACCCGCGCGCCTCACTGAAAATTTCCTGGCCGAAGCGGTTAAACCACATGTATCGTTCGAGTTCGACACCCCTTTCCGTTAAACGATCGAGGATCCCCGGTCACCTAAATTCTTTCGTCGCATGCGGCAATACATTGATGCCGACACCGAGTTCACGTAATTCACTCGTCGATTCAAATACTCGCGCGCGAATGTCGACGTCAAAGAGTGCCAAGGCGAGCGTGAGCCCCGCGATGCCGCCACCGGCGATAATAATTTCTGGTGACTTACTCATGCCCTCAGGATCCGCCAACTCGATACATAGCCCGGACTGCCAAGTAGCTTCGGTATGTGCGCGCGAATAGTCTCTAACTGAGAGATTTCGTTTCGTGGGATATCAGCAAATATCTCGCCCATTAGTCGGGGCCAATCTTCGCGCTCCAGGACGCTCGCCCAGTGCACATCCGAGAGACTTACGATTTGATGATCTAAGGTTCTCGCGTCACGTTGGCGATGTCGTCCAAGCACCTGCAGTGAAAGCGCACTGCCGCGCAGAAGCTCGGTCAGAACAAAACTTGTCGACTCTTGAGTACAACCGAACACTGGAGAATTAATCGATAAGGCGTTAGTAATTGCGCCGTAGAGCTGCAGCGGCGCCGCGAGTTCAGAGGCTACTATCCGACACCGTGGAAACCCCTCAGCGAATAGCACACTTTCTGGACTGCCTTCGTCGACGACAACCGTATACCCGGGTCTGCTGGCGTGAACCGTGTGTAACGGCACGACGGCCAAGCTCGCTGAGCTGTAAGCCAAGAACGTGCGTCGATTGATGATCATGGTGCGTCCACGCTCTCCGAGTGACGGTTTAAGTAACCAACTAGCGCGTCTAGTTCGATGTCACTAATTTCAGTTTTTCGAAATGAAGGCATCGCTGCTTGTCCGCGGCGAACGATGCGGCGTATGGAATCAGCATTAAGATCGAGACGCTCGCTTAGCACAGAGTTTTCGATACCACGGGTCCATTCGAGCTTCAGTCGTCCTGGAGCAGACGCTTGCGCACCATGGCAATGGGTGCATTGCTGCCTAAAAACCGCCTCACCCGGCGCCGAGTCGGCCCAACTGTTGTCGGCGCAAAGGACTAACGTAAAGAAAACAATTCGCGCACTCATGGCTTTTTGTTCCGCATCTGTTTCGGCCATATTCCTTGCTTTCCGGGCGCGAGAATACCGTTCGGATCGAGTGCGTCTTTGAGTCGCTCGTTGAGGCGCATTAGCGCGTTGTCGTTCCAGTTATACGTTGCCGCGATCTGATCCATGAACTCAAGGTGCGTGCGGTATTCGCCGTAACCTGCTGCTGCGGCTTCCTCGACTAGTGTCTCGAATAACTCGTGGGCATTCTTCTTTACTTCCGGGCTGCTACGATCAAATACCAAGGTAAACACATGGTGCATTTCGCGCCAGCCAATGATGAACACGCCCATATAATCAAAACCTTTACGGTTCGCTTGATTCTTCACCATCTTGTATTGCTTGAGCGCATCTTTTCCTGTGGTCGGAGAAATTGGTGAGAAATCAATATGCCCGCCGCCGCCTACCCAGTTCACGAAACCGAACTCAGTTAACGTAGGAATACCTGCCATGGTGCGGGCACGGTGGTGCAATACGTCGTTTTCTTTCGGTCGATCTTCCGGAAAGAAAAACCGCGCGCCCGGCACTTGGGAAAACGATCCTTTAATGATCTCCCAATGCGCATCCATGATTGATGGCGGACCGTATAACGCGCCGTAAAAATTCCACATGCCGATATCGTGATCGGCCATAATTTTTATCTTCGCCGATTCAGGCAATGGACCATCGCCATCATGATACTGCGAACGGGTTGAATTAATTGCTGCGACTAAGGTTAGATCGCGGATCGTCGCTGCGTTCTGCACCACCATGTTGATTTTGAGCGGACGCAATATCTCGACCACCGGTTCGATGTCATCTTCCTTATCGAACGTGATTAAGTACGGCCGGTAACCCGGCGGCTCCGGCATCAGCCATTTACCGATTTTTGTAACGACGCCAAAATTAGATTGCGTGAACAGACCATCGATATGCGGTCCAAAATTATGTTTGAACAATTGCCAGGTTGTACTACCCGGCAAGGCGCCCATGCCTGTGCGCACCACGTCACCATCGGCCAGCACGACTTCCATGCCACATTGCATCATGTAATGGTCGCCGTAAGGCGTGTACCCAGCACCTCGTTCTAAGGTCGTCCCCATCACAGTGCCCCAACCCGGGTCGGGAACATCCAGCCACAACTTGATCTTGTGCTTTTGCAAATAGTCGTAGAGATCGAAAAACGTGACGCCGGGTTCGACTAGGGCATAACCGAATTCTTCATTAACCTCGATGATTCGATTCATGCGTTTCAAATCTAAGGTCAACGTCCCCGGAAGGCGTGGCGCAGGCCCACCGTAAGCGAGGTTTCGCCCACCTGATATCGGCCATAAAGGGATCCGGAATTCGTTTGCGATGCGCAGACACGCTTGAACTTCTTCAACGCTAGACGGCGCTATCGCGGCCGATGGGATGAAGTAGTTGTCATCGACGATCGCGTAAGGATCACGGTAGCTTGGCAAATCTGCATCCGGGTCATCGAAGACCCATTGCTTGCCAATTGCGCTTGCAAACGCTACCAACGCCCGTCTAAAAGTGGGTTCGTCAATCCCTGGTGGGAGCACGCGTTTCGTCATGGATTTAGCCTTAATCACAAAGAACTAGCGATTGTTGCGTATTTTTGCCTACCGTGAACGCAGAATTTTGTCTTGCGTGAACACCTAATTTTCTCAACCGTGAACACTGATTTTTGTTGAAGCGTGAACACTTTTGCCCGTCGGCAAAATTCCGTGTTCACG
>JBLFWX010000181.1:0-3802 GCA_047611805.1 Gammaproteobacteria bacterium | reverse complement strand
GGCCGATGCAATTCGTAAGCGAGGGGTGTCTGGAGCTATCGGGATACGCACGTTCCGATTTCGAGCAACAGCAAATCGTATGGGGGACAATCATCTATGCCGATGATCGCGACCGGGTTTGGCATCGTACCCAAGAGGCGATCTTGTGTAACAAACCTTTTGAATACGAATATCGGATATTAACTAAAGCTCACGAACTCCGTTGGGTGTGGGAGCGCGGGCAACTTAGCACGCACGCCAATGGCAGTGACAACGCGGTATTTCTCGAAGGGATAATTAATGATATTACCGAGCGAAAAACCATGGAGGATGATCTTGCCGGCGCGGTTGCCTTTGCTGGCGCCGTCGTTGAGACGGCGGCTGAAGCTGTCATTACCATCGATATCGACGGAAGCATAGAGACATTTAATCGGGCTGCTCAAAGTATGTTTGCTTATTCGCTGGAGGAAATCAGGGGTAAAAATGTTCGCGTACTCATGCCCGAACCATACCATTCAGAGCACGACCGGTATCTCGAGCGGTATTTGCAGTCTAACGAGGCGAAGATTATCGGCATCGGTCGCGAAGTCCGAGCGCAGCGCAAAGATGGATCGACTTTCCCAATTCATCTCTCAGTCAGTGAGGTTAACTACCATCCGCACCGAAAATTCGTTGGCTTAATTCGCGATATGTCGATTCAACGTGAAGCCGAGCGAACTGAACGAGAACATGTCGAGCAATTAGCACACGTCGATCGCCTGAATATGCTCGGTGAAATGGCGGCGGGAATCGCCCACGAGATTAACCAACCATTGACCGCATTATCATTGTTTTCGCAGGCCGGTAAACGTCTCTTAGATGCCGCCAAGTTCGATAGATTGCCGGAAATATTCGACAAGCTTAGCCAACATGCGCAACGCGCTGGCGACATTATCGAAAGCATGCAAACCATGGCTCGGCGGGGCGCAAGCTCTCGGGAGATTCGCGAATGCAACGAGCTTTTCGGAGAGGTTGTTAAGCTTGCTGAAGCGGAAGCAAGGTTCCGAGACATCAACATAAAATTGAACTTCGCCGCTGGTTTGCCGCTGATTAATGTTGACGCTGTCCAGATTCAACAGGTCGCGTTGAATTTGCTACGTAATGGGATGGAAGCGATGCGTTCGATTGATTGTGCGGCTGGTAATACGATCGTTCTGAAAACTGATCTGCGTGAGGATGGCGACATTGAGATTGCGGTCATCGACAGTGGGTGCGGTGTCTCCGATGATGTTGCGGAGAAAATATTTACCCCGTTTTCCTCTACAAAAGACACCGGAATGGGAATGGGCCTGTCACTTTCCCGCACAATCGTCACGGCCCACGGCGGGCAGCTCGCCTATAAGAACAATGACAAACGTGGGGCGACATTTTTCTTCACCCTACCTCAAGCAACCTAGGGGACCAAGATGGAAACGGAACCGACAGTTTTCGTAGTCGATGACGACGAAGGTATTCGCGAAGGGCTGAGCCTGTTGCTGGAGACCGTAGGGCAGCGTTGCGAGCAATATAGTTCGGCGCTCGAATTTTTAGACGCCTACGACCAAACTGAAGGGGGCTGCCTCGTCTTAGATATCCGTATGCCGCGCATGACTGGATTGGATTTGCAGGCGAAGCTGAACGAGCAAGGATCGACGTTGCCGATCATTTTTATCACCGGACACGGCGACGTACCGATGGCGGTAGAGGCCATGCGGCGCGGCGCGCTGGACTTCATTAGAAAACCCTTTCGTGAACAAGACCTGCTCGATCGCATTAATGAAGCGTTGGAAGTGAACGCTGGCAGGCGAAAAAAAGCACACGACCGACAAGGACTCGACGATAAGCTTGCGTCATTGTCGGAACGCGAGAGGGAAGTATTTTACTGCGTTGCGGAAGGCAAGATGAACAAAGTTATTGCCGTCGAGCTTGGAATCAGCGAGCGAACCGTCGAGGTACATCGTTCCCAAGTGATGAAGAAAATGCGCGTCAGGACTTTGGCCCAATTGGTTCGCATTAAAATTGAGACGGAAAGATCCGCCCCTGCTGGGACTTCATAGCTATTGCTCAAGCGGACAATCGCGAGCTTACGGTTTAGCCGCCGTCATCTAAGTGCGTACCAAATACTTCCTGTGTCTCACCCACTGCATAATTAGTGTTGTGAAAATCAAGGTCCGGACCGAGCTCCCGTGCGGCATTACAACGTTGTTTATGTCGTTGTTTTTGACGGCGGGATTGGCGAAGCGCTAAATGCATTGCTCGAGACTCGCGCAAGCAGTTCGGAAATGTTTCCGGATGCAGAGAAATTCATTGGAACTGTACGGAAAGGCTGAGCTTGAAACTGTTTGATGGTTGAGGCCGGTCTCCCCGGACTAAGCGGAACTTCCGCGCTGAGGCATTTACTCGCACATGGCGTTGGTTTGTCCTTTTATTCTTCTGCCGAACCGTTTTAGCGACGAAACTCGCCAGCGAGCACGGGATTTTAGTGCGATTCGCGGGATCGATTAACGCTTCGAAAAACGAGTGAATGCGGGAATTTCTTCCCGGCTGGGCAGGAACTTCGTATTTATTCAAGTTGGAGTAAAGCCGAAGATCGCTTCACCTGTGATCACTGATCGAACTATTGTGAATGTCCGCGACTAGTCTTTGACCGTGCAATTCGAGATGGACCCTAGCACAACATTGCAATCGCTTCGCTCAATTCAAACAGGGTCTATTTCGGTTTTCCACAATTAGGTACGTGAAATTTCTGATTTCGAGACCGCGAGATGAACGTTAGGCTACAGTCGTAGGATCGTAGATTGTGGACCGGGCGAGGAGTGGGTAATTATGAAACCGAATGTCGACGCATTTTTCGACCAAACGACGAAAACGATTACCTATATAGTTGTGGAGCCCGACGGGTCGCATTGCGCAATTATTGATTCGGTCTTGGACTACGATGAAAAATCCGGTCGAACGAACACAAAATCTGCCGACCGCTTGGCGGAGTACGTCAATGCGCACGAGCTTAACGTCGATTGGATACTCGAAACGCACGCACACGCCGATCACCTTAGCGCGGCGCAATACCTCAAGGATACGCTCGGCGGCGCTATCGGCATCGGCGCGAATATCACTGCGGTCCAGAAAACGTTCGGTGAACTATTCAACCTAGGCGAAGAATTTGCGACTGATGGGACGCAATTCGACCATCTATTCGTCGACCGCGAATTTTTTCGGATCGGTGGGCTCGAAGCCGAGGCGCTTCATACGCCAGGGCATACCCCGGCGTGCTTAACTTATGTGATCGGCGACGCCGCGTTTGTCGGAGATACCTTGTTTATGCCGGACTACGGTACGGCGAGAACCGATTTTCCAGGTGGCGATGCCGCGACCTTGTATCGGTCAATTGAGAAAATACTCGATCTGCAGAGCGTTACACGTATGTTTTTATGTCACGATTATAAGGCGCCAGGACGTGATACCTACGCGTGGGAAACGACCGCGGCGGAGCAACGCGCCCGCAACATTCATATCGGCGCTGGGCGCTCAGAGACGGATTTCGTTGCGATGCGTAACGCGAGGGATAAAACGCTCGACGTGCCATTACTGCTTTTGCCGGCCGTTCAAGTCAACATCCGTGCCGGGGCGCTTCCGGCGGCGGAAGACAACGGGATCGCGTATCTAAAGATTCCGATGAATGCGCTGTGAAAACTAACACCCGCGTATTTCGTCTGTTGCGCACCACCGTAGCGCTGTTTGTGCTCTCAAGCGCGCCAGGCCTGTTCGCGAACGACGAGGAAGTTATTGAACGTGGTCTAAATCG
>JBLFWX010000180.1:0-3806 GCA_047611805.1 Gammaproteobacteria bacterium | reverse complement strand
AATCCCAACGCGCGTGATCTTCATATCGGGCTTCTCCTCATCCTCTGAATGGTTAACCTACACTTTCCATTCTGGCGCATAGACGCCGATTTGTTAGGGTGAGGAGGAGTCCATCCCATTGCTTACGAAGAGGACCGTCTGCCGGTAACGGCGAAAGTTGTGGAAGCGAATCGCATGCGTGCTCACAATGCGATGCTCGATCTTGTTGACGAACGCGCGCCGCGCGGGTTCAGCGATATCAATTCCGTGATCAGCCGAGACGAGCTGGAAGCGATCGTTTCGGGCTATCGCCACACTGCGCAGTTTGATAAGCAGCAATTGCAGAGCGGCGGGATTTAGCGCCGCCAAAAGTCTGTAAGGGTCGCGATTAATGCGACTACGAAGCGAGTCGCAAATTCAGATCCGCCGGCGTCGTGATGGGTGTCGTATCCCATTTCTTAAGTTCTGGGAGAACATGCTCGGCGAAGCAACGCATATTACGTTCCGCTTCGTCGAAGGGCATGCCAGCGTAACTTAAGTTACACGTCAGCAAATTCATGTCGAGAATCTCACGAATATACGCAATCTTCTCCAGTACTTGTTTCGGCGTCCCCCATGGCATTAGGTCGGTGAAATCTTTGGCCGCACCGTCGAGACCATGGCGTTCGATATATTTACCAACGTTCTTGTAGAACTCGTAGCCTTTTTGCGTGCCGAACTTGGCACCGGCCATTTCGTAATGCTTCATCGCGGTATGGTAGTAATCGCCGATCCATTTATAGGCCATCTCTTCTGCGCGTCCTGCGTCTTTGTCGACAAAGAAAAAGCCTCCGCACACAGGCTGTGGGGCTTCGCAGCCATTTTCTTTTTCGTACACCTCTCGATAAATCGCGAAGTCCTGCTTCACTACGTCCCACGGTTTTTGGGGGATCACTAACAAGCCAACGCCGAGGCGCGCCATGATTGGCATTGATTCAGGTGACACGGCTGCAGCATAAGAACGGCCGCGAAACGATTTTAAGGGCTGCGGTCGAATGTCGCGACGCGGTTGCTTAATGGTATCGCCGCCTTCCATATAGCCGCGCTCAAGACCTTCTAGTAGGAGTTCTGCGTACTCGACGAAACGTTCGCGTCCTTCGCCTTGGTCGATGCGAAAGCCTTCGTATTCCACGTTACCCAGCCCGCGGCCAAGCCCTAAAATCATGCGTCCACCGGACAGATGATCGAGCATGGAAATCTGCTCCGCGACTCTCATTGGATCGTGCCAGGGCAAAACGATGACGCTGGTGCCGAGCTTCGCGGTCTTGGTTTTGCCCGCCATGTAGGTTAGAAATTGCACAGGATCCGGACACATCGTGTAGTCCGTAAAATGGTGTTCGATCGCCCAGATCGACTCGAAGCCTAGAGGTTCGGCGAGTTCGGCGAGTCGCACTTCCTCGACGTAAACTTCTGCGTCGGGGCGTTGATTACCGGGGTTCTGAAAGATTGGTGAATAACCGACATGCATGGCGGGGACCTCAATGTGCAATGATTGACGGCTGAATGTACCACGCGACTGCGGATATCGGGATCAATTCGTTAACGATCATCTGCGCATCCTCCAAGTTGCCCGTCGGTGTTGACTACGGATGCACGGGACCCAATGGGGTCAGACTCGATCGCTCTACTTTTTACCCATCATGTCCCAGATGCTATTCGGGATGCCGGTTGGGAAAACCACGTTTCTCGAGTCCAATGGGTCAGGCTCGTTTGAATGTATGGACTACACCGAGTGGTTTTCGATCAACTCTGATCCCCTTGCTCATCAGGGTCAGATTCAATCGATTTACTTCTTGCCCATCATGCCTTGAATTGCACTCGGGATATCCGCTGGAAAAACTACGGTTTTCGCGTTGCTCGACCTAGATAGCGCTTGAATCGAATTAATGTACTTTTCACCGAGTAGATAGACGACGGGCATTTCTTGGTCGCCGATAGCTTCAGTGACCATTTGAATCGAACGTTGGCTGGCTTTCGCCAAAATAACCTGCGCCTCAGCTTCACGCTTCGATGCCTCGAGCTTGCCTTCCGCTTCCAATATAGTCGCTTCTTTTTCTCCGTCGGCGCGCGTCACCGTGGCGCGCCGTGCCCGTTCGGCCGCAGCTTGTTCTTCCATAGCGTGCTGCATCGTCGGAGAAGGGTTCACGTCTTGAATTTCGACTGTCTTTAAAGTGATTCCCCAATCCGCGATGTCGTCGGAGATACCGGCCTTTAGTTTCGCCTTAATGTGCTCGCGCGAAGATAGTGCATCGTCCAAAGTCATTTCACCGACGATGGAGCGCAGCGAGGTTTGTACTAAGGTCTGTATCGCAATCACGTAATCTTCGACCCCGTATACCGCTTTTTCCGGGGAAATAATATTGATGTAGGCAACAGCATTCGTGATCAGCACGGCGTTATCTTTCGTGATGACTTCTTGCGAAGGAATATCCAGCACGATGTCTTTAGTGGTGATTTTGTAAGCGACGACATCGACGTAGGGTATGATGAAATTTAAACCGGGATTTAGCGAGGAATTAAATTTCCCTAAGCGCTGCACAACCCACTTGTAGCCCTGCGGTACTTGGCGGACGCCCTTTAGCGCCGTGATAATGACAAATCCGCTTATTGCTAATGTGACAAAGAGCCCTGCTTCCATCGCCTTTCTCCAGCAAGTATTAGCTTGCGAATTTTATGAATTGTTCGCGACAACGCGCTTCACAATAAGAGAGTTGCCAGATACATCGATGACCGTGACACGATCGCCGATCGATAAGTCATCTTGCGACATGATGATCCATTCGTCGTCGCCTAGTATGGGGGCGGGGAAACGCAATTTGCCGCGTTTGTCGCCGTTCGGTGCAACTAAGACCTGGCCAATTTCACCGACGATCGCCTCTTTTGAAAGCCCGGCTTTGGTGCGGTCTATAGACAGCGGTTTGAGATACTTAAACCAACACCAGGCCAGCAGCGTAGAAAGAACAGTCCAAGTGAGTATTTGCGCATTCGTTGACAGGTTTGGCACGAAATAGACGGATATGCCGACGATGACAGCCGCAGCACCAAACCACAAAATGAAAAATGTCGCGAGGAACATCTCGCTCGTCATTAACGCAATACCAAACACAATCCAGTGCCACGGGAGAATTTCGAACGTCATCAGTCCAGCTCCTTATTCGCGCTCTGTGTTGTCGATTAGTAAACCAACCTTATCATGATTGCGCACCTCGATTGAGCAGGTGATCGAGCCACAAGTTCGAGAGCTTTTCTTGCACCGAGTTTTGCCTCAGGCGCGCGCGAAGATTGGGGAAGTCGACTTGGTCCAGCGGTTGATCTTGGTTGTAGCATGAGTAGACGAACGAAATGGCTCCGGTGTCCGGATCGATGTGCTTACACAAGCACTGCGCGCAGACACCCTTCATCATGCATTGCATCGGCGAATTGATCGAACCAATCGCTTCATGGTTTGGGTTGAGGAATGGCGCAAGTTCCGCATGACGCGCACGTTTTACTGCCGCCATCATGAGATCGGAACCGATCACGATAAGCTCGTCGATATCGCCCAGTTCAATGTCGATTGGACCAAGTTCGCCGTTCGCGTAGGCGACCATCGCTTTCACGACGTTACCCACATAGCTTCTATCTTGCGGGCGCCCCGTTGGAATTTGGGTGACATTTTCGCCAGGGTCTACCGCCCACACGACGAGATCCGCGGCTGCCTCAATGTCTTCCATTTTGAACACGTCTTGAGCGCGTTTGTAACCGGCGAAGTAGAGCACGCGATTACCTGCTGCGCGCAGCGCCTTGCC
>JBLFWX010000179.1:0-3820 GCA_047611805.1 Gammaproteobacteria bacterium | reverse complement strand
GGCACTAGCCGCGCAATACACGATTGACCTAAGCCATGCATTTATTCAGTTCCGGATCTCCCATCTCGGCTATAGCGTCTTGGCGGGACGGTTTAATGATTTTTCCGGCGAGTTCTCATGGGACAAAACGCAACCTGACACTTCGGCACTATCAGTGACTATTAAGACTGCCAGCATTGACACGAACTGGGCCGAACGCGACAAACATATACGCGGCAGCGATTTCCTCGATGTCGAAAACTTCCCAGAAGCAAGTTTCAAGGCGACAACTTTTGCAGGCGATGCCGCTGGCGGAACCGTCACTGGCGTACTCACCTTGCACGGGGTCAGCAAACCCGTCACCTTGAACGTTAAGGCCGTAGGAGAAGGCGACGACCCATGGGGCGGCTACCGTGCTGGATTTGCGGCAACCACGACGATCAACCGAACAGACTTCGGCATTAGTTACGATCTGGGGCCGACAGCGAATACGATGGAATTCGATTTGCTTCTCGAAGGTATCCGCCAATAACGGTCGCCCTCGTGGATTAGGACTATGACACTCCGTTGGCTGCGTGTACGCGACGCGGCCGACGGAATTATTTTTCGACTCTTAATTTGCTCAGTTCAGACGGTTCGCAAACGGCGGTGTCTAGGAGACTGTTGGAATTAGGGGTTCTTGTTATCGCCAGAGCATGCGGGTCAATGTGCCGTCGCGATTGACAAATTGATGTTTGCACGCGGCGCCCACGTGACCGGCAACCAAAATGCAAAGTCCGTAGGCCAGGTAATAGTGCGCAGCGATCGCTGCATCCCGAAGCTGAGTGCTAATCTCAAATAATGCCGGGATATTGAACCAATCGAAGACCGAAACGGATTTACCTGCTGATGTCGATATCACGTAACCCGTGAGCGGGATAACCAACATCAACAGAACCAATATGCCGTGCATTATGGTGGCCGAGCGACGTACCCAAATCGGCGAAGACTCCCGGGCTTGCGGCGAAGGTGAGAGCATTCGCCACCCTAGCCAAAAAGCGGCCAGGCCCAAAACAACTAAGCCTGCCGCCTTATGGTAACTAAGCGCTTGGTTGTACCATTTGTCGTAGTAAGTTAGGTCGACCATATACCAGCCGAGCCATACTAAAGCCAACATCATCAGCGCGATCAGCCAGTGCAGCAATTTCGTGACGAGACCGAAGCGCGCGGAGGTGTTTTTGAAATTCATCTCCGCGCACTTGATCTGAAACTGCGCCGGCGGCTCCCTCTAGCTAGTACCGGTAGTGACCCGGCTTATACGGACCGACCGACGGTACACCCAGGTAACTCGATTGCTTTTTCGATAATACATCTAGCACGACATTCAGCTTGCCAAGATGTAATCGCGCAACCTTCTCGTCCAGTAGTTTCGGAATCGTGTAAACCCCGATCGGATAATCTTCGACATGGTTAAACATTTCGATCTGGGCGATAGTTTGATTCGTGAAACTATTCGACATCACGAAGCTCGGGTGCCCGGTTGCACAACCCAGATTTACTAACCGTCCCTCGGCCAGAATGATGATGTCTCTATCTTTCTTCACCGTCACACGATGGACTTGGGGTTTGATTTCCTGCCACTTGTATTTCTTCATCGCCTCGATCTGGATTTCGCTGTCAAAGTGGCCAATGTTGCAGACGATTGCCAGGTTCTTCATCTTTTTCATGTGCTGTTCAGTAATGACATCGCAGCAACCGGTTGTCGTCACAAAGACGTCGCCAACTTGGCAGGCGTCGTTCATTTGCTTCACTTCGTATCCTTCCATCGAAGCTTGAAGCGCGCAGATAGGATCTATTTCCGTAATGATCACTCTTGCGCCCTGACCTTTCAGCGACTGCGCGCAACCCTTACCAACATCGCCATAGCCGGCAACCACAGCAACCTTACCGGACAACATCACATCTGTGGCTCGAAAAATGGCGTCGACCAGCGAGTGTCTACAACCGTATAGGTTGTCGAATTTCGATTTCGTTACGGCATCATTGACGTTCATTGCGGGAAACAACAGCTCGCCTTTTTCGGCGAGTTGATAAAGACGGTGAACACCAGTTGTTGTTTCTTCTGTTACGCCACGAATTTCTGGAGCAATACGATGGAAACGCTGAGGATCACGTTTGAGAGATTTCTTCAGCTGGTTGTAAAACGCCACCTCTTCTGGATTGTCGGGCTTCTTGTCCAGAATTTTCGGATTCTCTTCGGCTTTGTAGCCGAGTTGTACGAACATGGTTGCATCACCACCGTCGTCCAAGATCATGTTTGGACCTTTGCCGTTCCCCCAATCAAGAATTCGATCGGTGTATTCCCAATACTCCTCCAACGACTCTCCTTTCACAGCGAATACTGGCGTACCGGATTTCGCGATCGCGGCTGCGGCATGGTCCTGAGTCGAAAAAATATTGCAACTCGCCCAGCGAACTTTCGCGCCCAGGGCTTCGAGCGTCTCGATCAGCACTGCCGTTTGTATCGTCATATGCAGTGAGCCAGTAATGCGCGCACCTTTTAGCGGTTTCGACTTACCGAATTCCGCACGCATCGCCATCAACCCAGGCATTTCGTGTTCGGCTAAGTCAATTTCCTTGCGGCCGAATGCCGCAAGAGATAAATCTCGAACGACGAAATCTTTTGCCTTTTCAGTTTTCGTGACTCGTTTGATAGCGACTACCGCACTGCTAGATTTTGAACTGCTCACTTCATATTTCCTCTTTGCCTATAATGGTCTCTTCGTTCGTAATTTGCATTCCCACCCGAGCCTGTGGCGGCGAGAGAGTGTGATTGCAAGAATTGGCGCCGCGCATTGTTGATCTACAACGCCGCTTTCAATGCATCGACGAGATCAGTCTTTTCCCACGAAAAACCGCCATCGGCTTCCGGTACTCGACCGAAATGTCCGTACGCCGCAGTTCGCTCATAAATGGGGTTGCTAAGTTTCAAGTGCTCGCGAATTCCCCGCGGACTCAAATCCATAACTTTCTGCAGCGCGATTTCGAGTTTCATCTCGTCCACATTGCCTTGACCATGTAAATCGACATAAACCGACAAGGGTTTAGCGACGCCAATGGCGTAGGACAACTGGATCGTGCATTTGTTGCTGATCCCGGCTGCAACAACATTCTTTGCCAAATAGCGCGCCGCATAGGCGGCCGACCGATCCACCTTGGTTGGGTCTTTACCCGAAAATGCGCCACCACCATGAGGAGCAGCTCCGCCGTAGGTATCGACAATAATCTTGCGACCGGTCAAACCCGCATCTCCGTCCGGACCACCAATAACGAACCGGCCTGTGGGATTAACGTAAAATTCCCCGTCGTCGCACATCCAGCCATCAGGTAAGGCGTTAATAACATGCGGTCTGACTATCTCTCGGACGTCTTCCTGCGACAGCGCTTCGTCGTGTTGGGTGGATACGACGACTGATGCCGCCCCGACCGGCTTGCCATTTTCATATCTTAACGTCAGCTGGCTTTTGGCATCGGGCCCAAGACCGGGTTCCGACCCGTTGTGACGCACGGCTGCTAGGTCCTGCAATATCCGATGAGAATAGTGGATGGGAGCCGGCATCAGCACGTCTGTCTCGGTGCACGCAAATCCAAACATGATGCCCTGATCGCCAGCACCTTCGTCTTTATCGCCAGCTGAATCGACACCTTGCGCAATATCAACGGATTGTTTGTGTAAATGGCATTCAACCGTGGCATTCTTCCAGTGGAAACCTGCTTGCTCGTAGCCAATATCTTTAACCGCATTGCGCGCCACTTCGATTAAGCGTTCGTTGGTGACAGAATCGGGGCCTCGGACCTCCCC
>JBLFWX010000178.1:0-4097 GCA_047611805.1 Gammaproteobacteria bacterium | reverse complement strand
ACACCGTAACGCAGTTCTCGCCGATGCAACCCGTTGCGGGCTTGCACTTATTCGTCCTGCGTCGCGTGGGCGATTCTAGTTATCGTGCCGACGGGATCGTCGTCTCGAAGGGTAATTGGTACTTAGATGCCGGTACAAAGGATTGGCGCCATACAAAAGGCTTTGGGTGCACTAAACATCGTCGCAGTGCAACCAATGCCTAGACAAACCGGACGCTAAGCGATCTGTTACCAGCGAGCTCGTCGCTCGTTATATCGCTGTCGGTCGCAGAATAGGTTTATGCTCTCGAAGTCCCGCGATTTTCATCAGCGACTTTTTGCTATGTCTGGCGCCGATGGAAACTGGTGCCTAGGCAAGCGGCACACGATGGAATCTCCTTTGTCCGACGGATACGGAGTTTGTCGCCGCAGCCATCACAAATTAAGGTGCCAGGCGCGGTAATTTCTCCAGCAAGGTACTTGGAACGGCTCTGTCCGGCAGCGTTGAGCAAAATGAGGTCGACCGTTGTATCGTCGGCCGCTTTTAAGAGTAAATCGATGACTTCGCTTTCAAGTAGGGAAGTTTCGAAACCAAGCCAATCTTTGAGTTCGCGTCCAGATTCAGCCAAATAATTCGTTGCTTCGCTCAAGTCGCGCGCGAGGTATTTCGCTAAACGTTCGGCTTCGTGCTGCGTTAGCTCGCCTAGTTCGACCGCTTTATCACGCGCGTCATGGATTAGCTCATGCAGTACTCGCTCCGCTTTCGATTCATTACGGTGCGCATCTTTTACTGCGCGCTCAAGCATTTGCTCATAAGCTTCTGCAAGAGAGTCGATCGGATCGTTTTTGCGTGGTGTAGTCATATGCGCCTCCGAAAAATAATATTGCCGAACTATCCTTAATACTAGCTCCTGGAACTGCCATTACTTGACAATCGGATAAGGCCTTACCCTAAGCCTCTTGGTTCGATCGCTGCAATGCCACGGTAGTTCACCCTCCACAGATGGGTAGTGAACCATGTGTTTTATCAATGGATTCCATTGGCCGTAGCCTAATAGATTATGCCAACGATGGTTTGAGACGGATCAAGCAACTGACAGGTAATAGCGGCAAGTCAAATTGTGATCGTTCAAACGATGAATTGATTTCGGTCAAAAGCGGGGTCGGGCGGTTGTACTACGATCGGACCATTGAAAACACTCTGTCCAATGACCTTGTATCCGATATGAATATCGGGACACGGCGAGCGTGTCGGTTTTCGGTAACGACATCGCAAAGGGGAAGGTTCTAGCATGTCGATCGAAATATTACGTGACATCTTGGCCTGGAGCGCAGCGCTTAATATCGGCTTACTTTTGTGGTGGGCGTTCTTACTTACAGTCGCCCACGACTGGATATTTCGCTTTCATGCAAGGTGGTTCAAGTTGTCGCTAGAGAAATTCGATTCCATACAGTACGCCGGCCTTGGATTTTTCAAACTCGCTATTGTTATGTTCAATATTGTTCCTTATATGGCGATTCGCATTATTGGATAATTTTCGACTTCCGGATTGAATCTCAACGCAAAAGAGCAATTCGTAAGCGCACAGGAGAAGAGAGATGAATATGGCACAACACGGGTTATCAATCGGGATCAAGCGGATAGATAACGAATTCTTTCTGTCCTTGAAGGCGACCGGTAAACTGACGCATGAGGATTACGGGATTATTACGCCGATGATCGAATCCGCTCTGCAAGGCGTAACAGAGCCAAAAATAAAGGTTTTTGTCGATGGATCTGAGCTGGATGGGTGGGAACCGCGCGCGGCCTGGGACGACTTTAAGCTGGGATTAAAGCACGGTAGCGAATTCGAAAAAATCGCGATCCTTGGGAACAAACGATGGCAAGAGCTAGCGGCGAAAATCGCATCATGGTTTGTGGCCGGCGAAGCTAAGTACTTCGACGATGAACAACAAGCCATCGCCTGGCTTAATGAAACCCCATTGCAAAAGCCGGCCAAACAAGCGACCAACACGCGACTGAATTATTGAAACTGATTTAACGTGCCGGCGTCAGCTTGAATTTTCTGGGCCCAACCAGCCGAATTTCCTATAGCGCCGAATGCTATGGAGCTTAGTTGGCCGCCGGATCTTGTTGTGCGTCCGCGCTGTGGTAGCAACGAGATCGGAAGGTCTCATGTGTGTCCTTGAACAGGGTTAGCGCAGCCGGTTTTGAGAAATGTGCAAACCGACGATTCGGGCGATTAAAACAGTGAGGAAGATTTGTCCGATGACGGCTTCGAGATAGGAAAATACTCGTGCCTCGGCGGTTCCAGGGATCACGTCGCCGAACCCTAAGGTCGTGAGGCACGTAAAACTATAGTAGATGTAGGCACTCATTGGGCTAGCAGCGGTTATTTCGGGTGCAGCCGCAGTCGTGGTGATCAATGAGCTAGGGTCAATTAATTCTAGAAACCGGAATATGAAACCACCACCGATCCCAAGCAGTAAATATGTGCTGACCGATGCGAGTAATTCATCGGCAGTGATGGTAGGCGCTCGGAACACATGTGTCAGTATCACTAGCGCCGCGTACAAGAAATAGCAGAAACCAAAAAATGCCGACACCAATCCAGGTATTGTTGAGGAGGACAAATGCGCGATCCATGCTGAGGCGAATGTTAATGAGCCGAGCAATATTCCCGCGAAAACAAAGCGTCGGTTCTGACTGATCGCGTAAATACTCGCGAGTAGGGTAATGCTCAGCAGGATATTGAAAATGGCATTGCCGAGTTGGATGTGCTGCACAAACGCCCCGGCCACCAGCAACACCAAAAGCGAACCTAGGAGATAAATAAATTTGCCGGTACGATTTATAAACATTAGCTAGAGATTTCGTCAGATTTGTTTTCCGGCAAACTCGGGAACCAGCGCTAGACCGCTATGGGTAAAGTGTATCTGACGCTATTGCAATGCTGAAAGATTTCCGCCCAGTGCCATACCGTCACCGCGTGATTGTCAAAATTATTTGGCGGGCTTGGAACTACTCTCTATTGCGCAGCCGGGCCAGTAGATTCAATAACACCGAAGTTTTCGCGAAGCACATCTTATTGTAGGCAGGGTCTTCCGGGCGATTAAGCCGCGGACTCAACCCTGCAGTGTCGATCTGCGGATGGCGAACGGTAGCGCCGCGATCGCGCAAAATCATGAGAACTCCACCCCCATCCCAAGCGACCGGGGTCAACCCCAGATGCTATTGCTGGATAGAGCGCAAGTAAATGATCATCTCCAGGATTCGGCCGCGCAATGCCGTCTCCGTGAGAACAGTTGAGCCTTTCCATTCACTACCCCAGATCGGCATGTCCTTCGTGCCATGGGCCCCACCGACTTCCTTCCGACCATCGATGGCGGAATAAATCTTCTCGAACGGGTATATCCCGTCGTTAGCTTTCGTCAAGACGGTCAAATCAGGCGGGGCCTTATTCAATGCATTCGCAAACGGACCTCCGCCTTTTGCGTCTTCGCCGTGACATACAGCGCAGTAATTCAGGTATTGGTTTTTGCCAGCTGCTTCGACGCCCTCGTCGGCAACGGCCGGCAGTATTACCCTGATTAGGGTGGCTGCGATCAGCGCATTCAATGCTTTCTACTAATGAAAATTTGTTCTTGCACGTATCCTTGCCGACTCCTTCATTGTCATTCTCCCCATATTTTCCGCATCGAATGTCGGTACCGAAGTTCGGCGCCCGAGTAAGTTTACAATCGCGCCGAAGATGAAGAATGATCTCAATCAAGTGATCGTAAAAAGAGAACCGGGCACAAACGTCGCTTCGCGGCACTGTACCGTTTGAACGTTCGATTCGAGGTAAGCCGACAAGTTACTGCGTCCGTTCGGACGAAATGTTTCCGGCTAACTGCGCGCCTGGTTACGATCACGCAGATCTTGATTTGCATCAAGCCTGCTGCCGCGCGCGAAGATACACTCGCTTCCCATTTTACGGTTGATGAGCGAATTGCAATGCGACGGCCATCCAGCGCGATTTACATCTTAACCACTGTGGGCATCGCTTTTTCGTGGATTACAGGTTCGGCGATTGCGCTCAGCAGCAGCTTTGATTTATTGAATTCGAGTTCGAAATT
>JBLFWX010000177.1:0-4159 GCA_047611805.1 Gammaproteobacteria bacterium | reverse complement strand
TGATCGGCGTGATCGCGAAAAACGGGATATTGATTGTCGAATTCGCGAATCGCCTACAACTAACAGAGTCCTACTCTAAACGCGACGCAATAGAACAGGCTGCGATGATCAGACTCAGGCCGATCTTGATGACCAGTATCGCGATGATTGTCGCGATGGCGCCGCTGCTTAGCGCAGGCGGTCCGGGAGCCGAAAGCCGCTTCCAGATGGGCTTGGTCATCACCTCGGGTCTTGGAATTGGAACGCTATTTACCTTGTTCGTCGTACCTTCTTACTATCTTCTTCTTGCCCGCGATCATCGCGCCGGTTCAATAGCTGAAAGTTCCGGCAGCAATGAGATAGCGAGCGAGCGACCGAGCCGATGATATTTCAACCGCAAAAGTGTGACCCACAATGGACGTCTAGGCATTGCGGAACACGTTCATAGTACCCTAGGAGCCTGTCGGACTTAGCAGTTCTAGCCGAGGCAAGGGGATCCTGAATTGCTCTCTGCCCGGGCATTGTTTCGCCCTCGACGGGCACTCCAAAGCTCACTTCTCCCTCCCTCGCCCATGGGGTCGTAGCGCCTGCGTCCCTGCAATCGAGCGGAAAAACCGGATTCAACCATCTTCAGTGCGCTTTCTCGTTAATAGTGAATAACTATTCGCCGCGAAATCAATCCAAAAGGCGCATTGACTGGACTGTCCCTCATCCCGAGCTGGGTATTACTTATCGCCCAGAGGAAAATCATCATTTTCGATCGAAAAATTTCTCACAGTAACGTTGTGGTTCACCCGTCTCGTAGGCGCGTGCAAAGTATTTCAGTCCCGCCAGTATGCCGGCGTCTAACGACGAGGTTTCCCACTCCCGACAGAGCTCCTTTTGCAAGCGTATAGCGTTCGGTGCACCGGCTAGTATGTCTGTAATTATCTCAGCAAGGACATCGTCTAGCTTTTCAGCGTCAGCCAGTTGTTCAACAAGACCAATGCGCACGGCTTCATTGGCGTCGATTAAATTGCCCCTATAGACCATTTCTCGGGTTTTCCCCCAACCAATCAATTGTGGCAGCAATGCTGCCTCAACGACTGAAGGGACCCCGACTCGGACTTCTGGCATACCGAACACGGCGGTGGGGTCGCAAATACGAATGTCACACGCAGCCGCAACTTCCAAACCAGCACCCAGACAATGACCCGATATACGGGCCAGCACCGGCACCGGAAAATCTCGTATCGCGCGGCACAGCAAGTGAATGGCGCCGACGAACTCGGCGGCATTGTGCATTTCTAGCGCTTGGAGCTCGAGTAGATCGGCGCCACCAATGAAGGCCGACTCCGATGCGCCTTGGATAACGGCGCAGCGAATATCGCTACGCGCGGATTGTTCTCTGATCCCATCCGCACATTGAACTATGGTTTCGACACCAAGAAGATTTAATTTTGTTCTGCCGTGGACGGTGAAGATCGCGACATCACCGCCCTCCTGTCCTAATCGTTCAAAGCCAAACCCAGATTCATCTGTTGACACAGTAACTTCCCCTCGGACTATGACATTTAAGCGTTGCGTAATTCCTGTGCTCGTTCGCGTGCCGCTCCTTCGGAAGCGTAAATCAAATCGTCGAAAAGTTGTACCGGAGTTGTCGGATCGGCGCGCAGCTGGCCAACCGCCCAGCGCTTCGCGTGTTCCACGCAAACAACGACATACCAATGCTCGACGGGACCCGGGCGGAACTGATTAACTTTATAGAGCAACTGCGCGAATTCCATGAAACGGCCTTCCGGATGATTCATTAAATCGATATCGTTGATATTCGACTCTTCCGCGTTCTCGAAGCTAGTCCATTTATAAGCACCGTCGGCCATCGCGTTTAACGATTCGATGTCTAGCGTTTGCTCACCGCGGTAAGCGGGATGGAGCCACCAATACGGATCCTTTTTTTGCGGGACTTCCGGACGTTTATCGCTCTCGCCATTGGTCATGGCAAGGAGCCTTCAACTAAAAAGCCGTTGATCACATTTTGCATTATGCGAGATACATTATTGTCGTAATTGTTATGCGACAGTGACCCACACCACGCCATGGATCCGACAGAAAATACTGCGCCGTCAGCAGGCGTCTTGTAGTAGACGATGTCCGCCCGCGTACGGGGATTCGTTTCACCGGTGCCAGAGGCGATGTAACCCCGCGCATTGAACGTCGATTCCTCAGAGACGGTAACGTACATATCGGAATGACCTTCTGAATGCGCTAGCAAATAGGCTCTATGGGGCGTCCCGAGTTCGAGATCGTAACGATCAAGTTCAAGCCCGGCGGCGCCATCACCAATCAAACCGAAATTCCCAATCGGCTCGTCCGAACCCACGCCATCCATGATCCAAGCGCATTCGGGCAATTCACTGTCTGGGGCGCGTCTGTAGTAGGAGGAGTACGTCAAGCCGAATGATGTAAACGTAACACCAAGAAGCTTACTCATTACCCGGCCTCGCACACGCCACAATCCGCCGTGCTTACCGTCGAAAGCATTGCAGTACTCACCCGGAGCAATCGTCCATGCCCGGCTACCGTTGTCGCCTTTGCGAACTTCAATAATGTTCGGATTATCCGGGTGGGGAACGCAGATCCAGTAGAAGCCATTCGCAGCGAGATAGAGCCAACGGCCACCTTGAAGTTGGTAGTCATGGTAGGCGTCCATCATTTGCTCCGTGACGTACTCCGGATGATGCCCCGTCAACACGACTTGGTATTGATTTAGCAGGCTTACTCCTTCGCGTTGCAGATCTTCGTCCGTGTGAATGTCGACGTCGTAGTCCATTTTTTCCAACCAATCGACTAAATGAAGGTCTGCATTAAGTTGCCATAGCGACGGCGACAACACGTGGATGTATTTCGGCCGCATATTTAGAATCGGGCGCAAACGCGAAGAAATATTGACACCCCAACCATCGCGATAGCTAGTATAAGTTCCAAGGCCATAACCGCGCTCTTTATTAAGCAATAGATCGCTTGGTTGTAGCAGCGGTACCTGACCGGTTAGTAGCTGCGCAATGACCGAGTTAACACTCAGATTATCATTCGCGTAAGCCATGTAACTGTTGGTCGACATGATCAGCGCAATTTTCGCGGTCGGGCCGGAAGCCGGTGGTCGCACGAAAAAAGGAATGTAGTCTTCAGTTTCAGCAGAGGGGTTGCCATCGATGCGTAAGCGCGCGGCGTACACGCCGCTTTTTAGATTTTCCGGGACCTGCCATTCGAACGCGGCCTCCCAACGGGCGTCATCAACTGATTCGTCGTGAAAATGAATCGCACCGTATTCTTGCGGGCCGTGCAGGAAGCTCATGAAATCAGATGACCAATTAAACCCAGGCACGCCGCGAACAGGCATGTTCACACAATAGCCGTGCAGAAGACGCGAGCCGGTATCGACGATTCTAGTAGAAGCGGCGTTGTCTCGAATGTTCGCCGCAAAATCCCATGCGCCGACCACGTGACGTCGTAAATGATTGGGCAATTCCCCGCCCCCTGGATGCGCCAGCATCACTTCCATCTCTGCGGCGCTCAGCGCACGGTTCAGCAGCTTAGGACGCTCAATTTTTCCGTTGTATTTGTGGGTATGCTCGGGAATTTCTAACGGCTTTCGAAGATCTGTGAAATGCCCACCAAACAGTGACCGCCCTGAGTGCGGTTCCAAACAACTTGCCGCCATGAGTAGTGGGCAGTCGTTCGTTGCAGGTAGCAAGCTCGCGGTGCCTGAAAACTCCCCGTTCGTATCTTCATACGGAAACAGCATACTCATGCCGTGTCCACCATTCGTGTTCGTCACGTAAGCTTGTTGAGACAGCGTAACTTGCTTCGTTTGCGCATCGAAACTGGCCGCCACTTTGTACCAAACTTTACGCAGCAGCGGTTGGCCGGTCGCAAACTCTTCAATTTTGTCCTTGCCTCCACCAATTCGCAGACTAAGTTCGCCATCCTCGTTGATAAACAAGCCGTAGCCTGTGGACTCCGCTTCATTCCATTTTGTTAGCAAGCCTTGCACGCCAACCTCGACACCTTCAGTGTCCAGTGTTGGTGTCGTCGGAAATATATAGGCGCAAATGCTGAAGCTTTCTACGTTTAGAATCTCAGCATGTGGGACGACTACGTAACTCCCCGCAAAAAGCGCTTGATGTATCCCTTGGTG
>JBLFWX010000176.1:0-4161 GCA_047611805.1 Gammaproteobacteria bacterium | reverse complement strand
GACGTGATGGACCACGAGCCGACTAAGACCATACATTGGGGAGAAGCCCCCTCCCCCCCCCCCCCCCTGTTGGACCATGCCCCCCGCCCCCGGTGGGGGTACTTAACCCTTGCCACTCATAATCTCGGTCGCATTTTCAGATCCGAAAACGGGCCAGCAGCAAATCGTATTAAGTCGCGAGGCGTTTCAATTGAAAGCGGCGCATGTTCCATAGCTGTAATGGTTGAACCACGATCTTATAAAAGCGTCTGATATGGATTCGTGCGAACGGCTGCTTTAGCGCACCGGAGACGGTCGCGCAGATTTCTCATCGGACAGAAATCGGCCACCTTCGGATGTTCCCGGCCTCCCTCTATAGCGTGCTCCTGCATAAATTTCTATCGAGTACACTTCGCGTGCTCATATCCTTCGAAGGGTCACCAAGTGGACTTGCTTAAGTATTTGACCGTACGGGTTTTACCGTTCGCAACTACATTCTTTGTCATCGAAACCAGCCTGCGACTAAGTCTAGCTGCAAAGGTTTTCGATTCGATTCATATATCTTCATGGGAATGGCTCCATGTCATTTTGCTAGGCGCTTCATTCGACGCAGCGGTCCTCGCCTATTTTCTTCTTCCTTTTACGATTTATCTTTTGTTGCTCCCCCAAAAGTGGCGTGGTGCCCCGATTGACCGCGTCGCAACAATGGCTTGGTTCTTTCTGAACGTTTATGTCGTCATTTATTCGGCATCCGCGGAATGGATATTTTGGGACGAGTTCGGGGTACGGTTTAACTTCATCGCTGTCGATTACCTAGTCTACACTCACGAAGTTCTTGCAAACATCTGGGAATCGTACCCAGTGGTTACTCTTTTATCGATAGAGTTAGTTTGCGCAGCAACCGTTTGCTGGGTCGCGGATCGCTTTTTCAGCCCTGCCCCTCGACCTATTAGGGAGAACAAGCGAGCGGTCGCTGGCTCGTTCGTAGTAGTGATCGCGATATTGGTAGGCGCTTTTTTTCTGCGTGATATCGGCGACGCGGACATCAACCTAGACAGCGATGTCAATGAACTAAGCAAGAACGGCATCTTTAGTTTCTTTTCGGCATTTCGCAATAACGAGCTTCCGTATGACGATTTTTACGCGGAAGGATTCAATGGGATACCGCTGCCGCAGATTCAAGAGGTTTTGGAGGAAGAAGAGCTAGGTCATGTATTCCTGAATCCTGGTTCGAATGATATTTCTAGGCTCGTTCCGGGTCGCGGCGATCCGGCCAAAAAGAACGTAATGTTAGTCGTTCTCGAAAGCACGAGTGCCCGTTTTATGAAGCGATTTGGCTGGTCCGGCCCAGAGATCACGCCAACGTTAGATCGCCTAGCGCATGAATCGCTATTTTTTGACGACGCTTACGCTACTGGCACGCGCACCGTACGAGGTCTTGAGGCAATTTCGCTGTCAGTACCGCCGACTCCGGGGAGATCCATAGTTAAAAGACCCGGGAACGAAAATCTCGCCTCACTGGGTTTCATTTTTCGAGATCGCGGTTACGACACGCGGTTTATCTACGGCGGGAATGGTTACTTCGATAACATGAATTATTTTTTCGAGAACAACGGATTCTCAACCATTGACCGCGCATCATTTAGCGACTCAGAAACAACATTTGCGAACGCTTGGGGGCTTTGCGACGAGGATATTTACAGGAAGGCAATATCTGAAGCATCAAAATCTCACGCTGCCGGCCGACCTTTTATGCAACTCATGATGACAACGTCTAACCATCGACCCTACACATTCCCAGAAGGCCGGCCGGGGATAGTTGCAACAGGAGGTGGTCGGCAAGCTGGCGTGAAATACGCGGACTATGCACTGGGTGAATTTATCGAAAAAGCCGCCCGCGAGCCTTGGTTTGAGGAAACAGTGTTCGTTATCATCGCCGACCATACGGCGAATGCCGCCGGCAAGCTTGAGCTGACGCCGGAGAAGTATCACATCCCGTTTCTAATCTATTCGCCTGGTTTTGTTGCACCACAAGTATTCGACAAGCTGACGAGTCAGATTGACCTTGCGCCGATACTTCTGGGGCTTCTAGACTTTAACTACGTCAGCCGATTCTACGGTGAGGACTTGCTGAATGATGACGACGAGCAGTCTCACGTCTATATTTCGAATTACCAAAAACTCGGATACCTCACCCCGGAGGCCTTAACGATTCTTCGACCTGACCGCACGATTATCAGGTACGTTGACGGTTTGCCTACGACTCCGTCAGCAGTGGACGAAGAAATTGTAACGAAGGTGATAGCGGTTTATAGGCACGCCAGCCAATGGCAAGAGCACCTTGGACGGATTCCGACAGTCCCCTAGGTTCAAGTCGGCGCAGCCTTACTGCTGCACTGAGGGCTACGTTAGGTATCGAGTCTTTTAGCACAGCAGCTATTCACACGCATAAACGACTTTGAGTATGGTGAATTCCCCGGCTTCCCAGAGGCAGTTGTGGGTCGAACTGGCTCATTTACCCACCACGCGCGACCGTCCGTGATCAAGTTCGCGCCGACGATCGGGGCCATCTAGGCGACCTCGTGTTAACGGCCAATACGGTTGGAAAAGGCGGTTTATAGAGTGAATGAACAAATTTTCGAGGTTTAGGCGCGCCAAATGATTTTAGATACGGAGGGAAACTGGAATAACGAAATCTCGCCGTAGCGAACCCCTGGTCAAGCGACAGTTAGGAACTACATGGCATCGATTAAGACAAGGTCAATTGGCAGAAATTTGCAAGCTTTGTAATTCAACCTTTTTAAACAGTATCGGCCACAAACTGACGTTCACGCTGTCAATGCTCTCGGATATGCTACCCCTTGAATTTAGCAACGGAGGATTGAAAGATGAACTGCGATGCAATTTGCCGTGTCGCGGAACTTCTTGGCGCGACGGGTGCAATTATCACGCTTGGATATTTGGCGCTTCAAATTCGACAGGGTAATCAGACAGGGAACCGTGATTCCTACCGGGCTTGGGTCTCCGATATGAACAATGGTCTGTTTGTGCCGCAACTCGATCCCGATTTCAACCAAGTCTTTCAGCAAGCAAATAGAGACTGGGATTCGATCCCACCGCACGAACAGGGACGCGTCAACGCTGTGTATTCGCACCTGATGTTTATGTTTCAGGAAGGCTTTGCGCAGCGGGAAAGAGGCGAGACCGACGAACATCTGGCGCGGCAACAAGATATCGTTGCGGCGACAATGCTACAAATGCCGGGGATGGCGACGTGGTGGGAACGCGCCGCACATTTCTTTTCCCCAACGTTTTGCGATCATATCCAGGAGTGCCTTGACTCGGAAGACTGTCCGCAGGCTTTGCAAAACGTATTTCCCTGGTATCTTGGTGAATCGTCAGTACGACCTGACGCGGATAGCGCAGTACAACCCCCTGTCTCTTCGTGTCTCGCTGATTGGTCGCAATGTAATGCAGTCATTTTCTCGATGCTGCGGGTGCTATATCGGCGACGGTTAATCTCTCGTAATCGGAAGTGGCCCTCTCGTGCGGTATTGAGCGCGAACGGCTACTGAGCGTTTTAATCAATGTGTCGCATTGATCAGCTGAACTCGCAGTCGATTTTACGCATACAGCGACGGCACACGACGGTCCGGTGTACTTCGATATAACCGACACTCAGCCCGATTTAAGTGACTGAGTCGTATCGGTCAATACCGGACCTCGTGCGAGTTCTCCGTATTTCGTAAACGGGTCGTTAGCGCCGTGGCGATCCATGACAATTGGCGGAAATGCTGCATCCGCACAATCCAGGAATTACATCATGACATTCAACATTAAATTTAAAATTCACTCGCAACCGCGTATGAAAAGCGTGTTCGCTTCGCGTTAGCCAGTCGGAGACAGGATGCATACTGAACCACTCAGCGACGCAAGAATTGTTGCGTCATGGCGAACAAATGCCCTGCCTTGGATTGCTGCGGTACGTGAGGGACAGATTGAGAGCCGCAAGCAGATCACGGACCGTGCCATCATCGATACCGTCCTCAGCCGGTCGTAAGCGCTCAAACTGAGACGACTTGTAATTGAGATTCTGGCATGGTGACCAAGGAGAGGTCAGAACGTAGCGGTTCATCGGCGAACAACGTTTTCCAAACCCGTGGTGTGAGTTGTTCAACATCG
>JBLFWX010000175.1:0-4210 GCA_047611805.1 Gammaproteobacteria bacterium | reverse complement strand
CCCGGGAGTACCTTCTAGTGCGGTGATAACGTCTTGTTTCGCCCCGTCGAGATCATTATTTATCGATTTCGCACCGGCTCTTAGAGTCAAGCCATCGGCATTATTGGGTTGCTGTGCGAGGATTTTCTCGGCATGTTCCTCGGCCTTCTCAAGATTTCGACCAAGCAAATAAATTTGGCCCATCCGCGATAGCGACTCGATGTGATTTGGATCGGCCTCCAAAATTCCCAAATAATGGCCAGCAGCACCTCGCCAGTCTTGGGTTTTTTCTAATGTTTCAGCGAGCGCGTACCGAGCCGGGATATCGTTAGGATCGATCTGGAGAACGTTCTTGAATTCAAGCCGTGCTTTGTCGAAGTTGCCCTCGGCGTACATCGCACGCCCTTTCTCCATATGTGCCGACTTTCTGTCCTCTGCTCCGCCACACGCAACGAGGGCCGCGAGTAATCCGATAATTAAACCGATTCGCATGTTCTTCATAAGCTTGTTCCGTCGAATATTTCCTGTCGAATGCGCACAATTCTACATGCTTTGAGTTAAAAAACCGTAACAAAGTTCGCAATCTAAGGCTCATTTCTCGTAATTCGCTTGAGACATTTAGACAAAACGAAATGCTACTTTTCGCGATGCAAATGGGCTGATTGGATCAACGCTAGCGGCACGGTTTGTTATTACATAACGCGGGTGCGATGCGCGCAAGGCAACTGGATCGCCACAGGCGACCCTACGGCTAGGCACCCAGGACGAAAAATCGCGCGAAGGCGGGTGCCCGCAGTTTCGACTACAGCCGAATTCGACCGGAAGCGAGCGCTTCTCGGAACCAACAATACGTGTCGCGCACACCGTCGGCCAAGGCGATATCCGCCGACCAACCGAGCGCATTTATTTTTGAAACGTCGACCAACTTTCGGGGCGTGCCATCGGGCTTGGTCGCATCGAATACGAGCTCTCCCGTGTACCCAACAACCGATTGGATGAGATGAACGAGTTCTAGTATCGTGATGTCGTCACCGACACCAATGTTGACGATTTCGGGGTCATCATAGTTTTCCATTAAGAACACGCACGCCGTCGCGCAATCGTCGACGTGCAAAAATTCGCGCCGCGGTTTCCCGCTGCCCCAAACGGATACGGATGGATGCGCCGCGACCTTTGCCTCATGAACCTTGCGTAGCAAAGCGGGTAGAACATGTGAATTTTCGCGATCAAAATTATCTTCGGTGCCGTACAAGTTCGTCGGCATCGCGCAGATAAAATGCGATCCGTGTTGTTTTCGATAGGCCTGGCACAATTTGATCCCGGCAATCTTCGCCACCGCATACCATTCGTTCGTCGGTTCCAACGGCCCGGTCAGCAAGTATTCTTCTTTCAATGGCTGCGGAGCCATTTTCGGATAAATGCACGTACTACCCAGAAACAGCAATTTTTCCACTCCCGCAACATGCGAGCCGTGGATTATATTCGCCTCCATCATCAAGTTGTCGTAGATGAAATCGGCCGCATAGGTTTCATTAGCGTGGATCCCGCCAACCGTTGCCGCGGCCACGAACACGTGTTGGGGGCGGTTGCTTGCCAAATACCTATTCACGGCTTGGGTATCGCGCAAATCCAACTCAGCGCTCGGCGGGACTAGGATGTCGGTAAAACCCTCGGCGCGAAGGCGTCGTACAATTGCCGAACCCACCATGCCACGCGCACCCGCAACTAATATACGATCTGATTTTTTCACGGCCGACTACTCGTAATAATTAAACGTCTGAAAGCCTTCCCGTCGCAGCATCTCGTCTTTCTCCGCGCCGTTGAGATCGTCTGCAACCATCTCCTTCACCATCACGCTGAGCGATGTTCGAGCCGTCCAACCTAGCTGCTCTTTGGCCTTAGTAGGATCGCCAAGTAGAGTTTCAACTTCCGTAGGACGAAAATATCGCGGATCGACTGCCACCCTCACCGCGCCGGTTTTGGCGTCCAGGCCTTCTTCCTCAACACCAGTGCCCCGCCATTCAATCTGCACGCCGATTTCTCGGAACGACATTTCAACAAAGTCACGAACTGAAACTTGTTTGCCCGTTGCAATAACGAAGTCGTCTGGTTGTTCCTGTTGCAGCATTAACCACATCGCTTCGACATAATCGCGGGCATGCCCCCAGTCGCGCAGCGAATCCATGTTGCCGAGAAATAACTTATCTTGCAGACCGAGGCTAATGCGGGCGGTCGCACGAGTAATTTTGCGCGTGACGAATGTTTCACCCCGAATTGGCGATTCGTGGTTGAACAAAATACCGTTACAACAAAACATGTTGTAGGCCTCACGATAATTGACGCAAATCCAATACGCGTAAACCTTCGCCGCCCCATAGGGACTTCGTGGATAAAATGGGGTTGTTTCCTTTTGCGGCACCTCCTGCACCTTGCCGTACATCTCACTCGTCGACGCTTGGTAGAACCGAGTCTTCTCGGTCAATTTCAAAATGCGAATCGCCTCGAGTAGTCGTAACGTACCGAGCGCATCAGCGTTAGCTGTGTATTCCGGTGTTTCAAACGACACGGCGACGTGACTCTGAGCGGCCAAATTATAAATTTCGTCCGGCTGCACCTCTTGAACGATGCGAATTAAGTTCGTCGCGTCCGTGAGATCCCCGTGGTGAAGAATGTACTTTCGAGAATCGACGTGCGGATCTTGATACAGGTGGTCGATTCGTCCGGTATTAAAACTCGACGATCGCCGCTTTATCCCATGAACTTCGTAACCTTTTTTGATTAAGAATTCGGAGAGGTACGCGCCGTCTTGGCCGGTGACTCCGGTAATTAGTGCGGTTTTTTTTGTCATATACAACTTCGCTTACGTTTAACTAATATCGCTAATTCGAAACCCGCCATGAATCATCACGTACTGGCTTCAATATGAAATTAAAATTCCGAGTCCTGGTCAGACGATCTGTGGCACGCCAAGCGCTTTCAAAAGCATCGCACCCGCGACAAACGCGACGATACCTCGAAATAGCAATTCGCGCCCCGCTAGTCGCGTTACTATAAGTTCCACAGCATAAAACAAGATAACCGTCTTTGAGCCGATGGCCATAATGTTTCCGTCTGATACGATCGAACCAACGAAACCTGGCACAATGACCGCGAGAAAGATAACCAAAAAATCAGTCGGCGTAATCGAAAATTGCCGATGACGCGAAAATCGATAAGCAAGTGCTAAAGCTAATGTGAGCACAACGAAGTAGGCGTTTTCAAAGCTATACAAGCCGCGATAGCCCGGATTCGTCGTATGCCAGTAATACACCGTCATTGTCGCCACGATATAGACGACGATCCGCTCCAGCACCCTGATTTTTTGCTCGCGCCGATACAGCGACAACCACGTCATAGACAGGCCGAATAGGATGAAAATAGATACCGCCCCATCGATAGGAATATCTCCGGTTCGAGCGACGGCATAGAGCACGTATACCGGGACGGATATGGCGACAAACACGGTAGGATACGACGAGAGCACGCCACTGTGGCGTAGTTCCCTTATGGCCTTGCCGAGCGGCGTCCTCGGCACACCCACAGGCCGCTCATGTGCTGCCCACCCGACATGCTCGGCGTAGCGAAAGATTCCTACTATAGCCAGAAGAATCGCACTAAATAGCGACATCACAAACAGATCCGATTCGAACCTAAATACAAACGCACTAGTCACTAATGCGGCCTGCGCAACGTAAATAACGAGAACTGCTTCGTAATGGTCGAGTCCGACGGCTAGCAGCTTGTGATGTACGTGGTTCTTATCGGGCGAGAAAGGCGACCCTCCACGTATTACTCGCTGCCCCATCACAATAAATGTGTCGATGATCGGCAATCCCAATATCAACAATGTCATCGACGGACTCAACGCGGGATTGCTAACTTGGGTTAATAAAATCACCAGAACCCCGACAGAAAAACCCAGGAACTGACTGCCGCAATCACCCATAAAGATTTGCGCGGGAAACGTGTTGTAGCGCAAAAACCCAATAATGCTACCCATCACGGCAAGGCAGAATACAAATAGCAGATTGTCCCCGACCATATAGGCCAGCAGTGCGATGGCCGCCGTAGTGAGTAACATGGTGCCGCCGGCAAGGCCGTCTAATCCGTCGGCTAGATTTATTGCGTTCGTTACGCCAAGAAGAGCGAAATAGGTAAACGGGATCGACACGTAGGTCGGAACGGGATCGAC
>JBLFWX010000174.1:0-4576 GCA_047611805.1 Gammaproteobacteria bacterium | reverse complement strand
TGGCGCGAGCTATCGCTCTCGATCCCATGCTGGTGATGTATGACGAACCTTTCGCCGGACTCGATCCGATTTCGCTTGGCGTGATTGGCCAATTAATTCGTCGCTCGAATGATGCCCTAGGGGCCACGTCGATTGTCGTCACCCACGACGTACAAGAATCGCTAAAAGTTGTCGACTACGTGTATCTCATGGCCGACGGTGGCATTGTGGCGCAAGGCACCCCGGATGAGATGCGCGAGTCACCGATTCCCGTTGTCCACCAATTCATTCATGGCGAAATGGATGGTCCTGTAGAATTTCAATACCCTGCCGAAGATTATCGTCAATCACTCGGGCTACCCCATGTTTGAGCGAATCGAAGCACAGATCGAAAACCTAGGTGCAGCATCGATCGAGACCGTCCGGCGATTAGGCAATACGACACGGTTCACGCAACAAGTTTTGTTCAGTTCCTCTGCCGCCGTGCTTAGACCCTTGCTAACGATTAGAGAGATCTATTTCGCTGGCGTCTTATCTTTAGTCATCATCGCCATCTCCGGACTGTTTGTCGGCATGGTTCTCGCGTTGCAAGGATACGAAACCTTGCAGGTCTATGGCTCGGAAGAGAAGCTCGGCGTGCTAGTCGCTCTGTCATTAGTTCGCGAACTCGGGCCTGTCGTTGCTGCACTATTATTCGCTAGTCGTGCGGGATCCGCGATCACCGCAGAAATCGGTTTAATGAGAGCGACTGATCAGTTAACCGCAATGGAGATGATGGGCGTCGATCCGATCGTGCGAGTGGTCGCACCGCGATTCTGGGCTGGTGTATTCTCGATGCCGTTACTCGCCGCATTGTTCTCGGCTATGGGAATTTTCGGCGCCTATATCGTTGGCGTGCGCCTTCTTGGGGTAGACGATGGTGCGTTTTGGTCGCAAATGCAGGCTGCTGTCGACTTTCGCGAGGACGTCGTAAACGGCGTTATCAAAAGTGTCGTCTTCGGCTTTGGCATTAGCGCCATCGCTACGTTCGAAGGATTCCATGCACCACCAACCGCTGAAGGCGTCTCCGGTGCGACGACCCGCACGGTCGTGCACGCTTCATTACTTGTACTTGCTCTAGACCTCATATTGACCGGCTTCATGTTACAGACCTGGACTTGAATATTTTGGAGACAATCACGTGAATCAAAACATCCTCAATTTCTGGGTAGGTGTGTTCGTCTTGATCGGCTTCTGTTCCCTTCTGGTGTTGGCGCTAAAGGTCGGCAATCTTGGGCTAGGGCAGAGCGGCTCAACGTACGTCGTCCGCGCCAAATTCAATAACGTTGGCGGGCTGAAAGTGCGCGCACCAGTACGCGCGTCTGGGGTGACGATCGGCAAGGTCACCGATATCGATTTCGATAGCAAGTCTTATAAGGCGACCGTCGCAATGGCATTAGAAACGAGCTATCAATTTCCTAGCGACACAAGTGCCTCGGTGCTGACATCCGGCGTGCTCGGCGAAAACTATATCGGGCTTGATGCCGGTGCTGAAGAAACCAATCTCGGCGATGGTGATGAAATGGACATAACACAATCGGCCATCGTACTGGAAAGAGTCATCAGCCGCTTCCTCTACGACGGCGCGCAAGCGACGGACAAATGATGATGCCTAGCCGGTTGATGGCCACGGGCAGGCAACTATGCTGTGTGATGTTGTACTTTATCGTGGCGAATAGTTGGGCTATTGATCAAACACCGGACGCGTTCGTACGGCAGACAACAGAGGCAGTCCTACAGCGCATTCGTGCAGAGCCCCCAATCGCTGACGGTAACAGCCGTGCACTTGCCGAGATCGTCGAAATGTTACTACTCGGTCATTTCGATTTCGCGAAGATGACACAGCTCGCCGTAGGGAAGAACTGGCGTAACATCGAGTCGACGAAAAGACCCGAACTAGTCCGCGAATTTCAAACCTTGTTAGTCAGAACTTACTCCGTTGCTTTGGCGTCATACCGGGATCAGGAAATAAGCTATCAGCTATCGACTTTGTCACCGGATGGACTTAGCGCGGTTGTGAAAACGACGATCACACAAGCAAGCGAGAAGCCGATAGCAATGGACTACCGAATGTCTGGGACAGCCGAGGGATGGAAAGTCTATGACATCGTCGTCGAAGGCGTCAGTTTGGTGATTAATTATCGATCAGTCTTTAATTCCACCGTTGAGGCTTCTGGTATCGACGGTCTGCTAAAGCTTCTTCGCGACAAAAACGCGGCAGCGAGATGATTGACGCCGAGGAAAAGCGCATGCAAATTAGCGGTCCATTAACCTTCGATACGCATGCGTCGATACGCCAAGGCGGCACTCGCGAGCGAGTCACGCAGGATATCGACGTCGATCTTAGCGAGGTTACGGATGTGGACTCGAGCGCGTTGGCGCTGATTTTTCATTGGCAGCGTAACAGCGGTGAGCGCAAGGTCACGTTAGTCAATCCGCCCGAAAGTCTCCTGGCACTTGCCGCGCTATACGGGGTAGAAGGATTGCTGTCCGTTAGAACCGAACCCTGACCGCGGTTTGCATCGATTACTGCTCCGGCACCGCTAGCTATCACCAAGCCGCCGTCAATTTTTCGATCGGAGAACCTTTTGATCCGGGTCAAGGAGTAGGCTCGCAGAATGTTTAGGCTTGGCGTGGTCAAGGAGTAAACAGCGAGTGAAAAGATTCTCTAACATACTATTCGTTAACGACTCAGAGGCGGACGCCACGGATGTATTCGAACAGACCGTGGAGCTGGCAAAAAACAATCAAGCCTGCCTCACGCTCGTCGATGTCGTCGATACCGTATCGGTGCGGCTACCTGTTACTTCTGCGAATGTGACGGCGGAGAAACTTAAGGAAATCGGCGCATCCATTAAACAACAGAAACTCGACGAGTTACGCGAGACCCTATCCGGTACAGGGATTAAAGTTGAGACAAAGCTTTTATTCGGAAAACCTTTTGTGGAAATAATTCGTGAGGTTCTCGCCGAGCAACGCGATTTACTCATAAAGCCGGTCATGAAGCCAAGCAGCCTAGGCCAACGATTGCTAGGCGGAACTGATATGAAATTGCTACGCAAGTGCCCGTGCCCGGTTTGGCTGGTCAAAACGACACAACAGGATCCGTATAGACAAGTACTTGTAGGCTTAGACTATGAGCCAGAGAATCCTGAAAATGATCCACTAAACGAGCGAATAATGGAAATCTCCACATCAGTGGCGCTGGCGAATTTTAGCGAGTTACACGTTGTTCATGCATGGCGCTTCGAGCACGAATCGTTCTTCCGCTCGCCTCGCGCCGGACTTACACCGGGCGAAGTCGATGACATCATTGAAGCTGAAGCGCACGCTCGCAGGCGCTGGCTAAATGACACTGTTGCGAAAAGTTGCGAGAAACACGGGCCAGAAGCGGCCGCCTATCTGAATCCACATATTCATTTGATTCAAGGCGAAGCTACTGAAGTGGTATGCGAATGCGCCAAGCGAATCGGTGCAGAACTCGTCATCCTCGGAACTGTCGCGCGCACTGGGATCCCTGGCCTTATTATGGGAAATACGGCCGAAGCGATCTTGCATCAAATAGATTGTTCTGTGCTGGCGATTAAACCGAGTGGATTTATCAGCCCAATAACTCTTGAGACGCGGTGACGCGAGGATCGAACAATCGAAATTTAAACAACGTGCGAAATCTTTTACAATAAATCCCAAGCGACGGTTCGAAAATCGATGCTCCCGATTGCCGATTGCCGATTGCCGATTGCCGATTGCCGATTGCCGTAACGATTGTGCTCGTTAGAGTACACTCCCGTCCGCAAAAAGATGCTCGCCCGCATACTCTTGAACTTTCGTCCAGAACAATTGCTCGCTCGCATTGCCGTTCTCCGCGCAACGCTCGGATAATTTTCGTGCCTGGTCCATCGAGCCTCTAGCGTCGCCATGTGCGGCAGCCAAAAGAAAATAGACCTTTTCAATCAATGCTTTGTCATTGTGCATGCTGTTTACCGTCCCTAATTCTCGAAATATATCGCGTTGCGGATGATCAATCAGATCCCTATGCGTCCAAAGCCTAGCGTGCCTCGAGGCAACAACAGTTGACGAGTATCAAAAAACACCTTGAAACAAGATTCGTGTGGTTCTCAGATCTATTCGATTTGTATGGACCGTAGATAGGCCATCAATTCAGTAATATTGCGCTGGACAATTTTTTCTGAATAGGCGGACAAATTTCGACGGTAGTGTTGTCCCCATGCTGGCATCGCGACTTGCCCATGAGCAGCGGACGATAGATCCCGACCATCGACGACCCTGCGTACATAGTCAGTAGGAAACTGTCCTTGGTTAGCCGAAGACAAAGCTGTGAGGTCGCTTGGACGAACACTTAATCCTTTGCCGCCATCACCGTCGCCACGTCCCGCATTGCCATGGCATTCAGCACAATCGTTCACATAGCGATTTAGACCACGTTCAATAACTTCCTCGTCGTTCGCGAACAGGCCTGGCGCGCTTGAGAGCACAAACAGCGCTACGGTGGTGCGCAACAGACGAAATACGCGGGTGTTAGTTTTCACAGCGCATT
>JBLFWX010000173.1:0-4608 GCA_047611805.1 Gammaproteobacteria bacterium | reverse complement strand
CGTCGTCAAGAGATCCTAAGGGATGTACGAACGTACTCCACAGCGTTTCTTTTGCGATCGCGTAGCGCGCGTCCAGCGCCGAGTCGAAGTTCGCTTGCATCGCACGACGTAAGTTCTCTTCGGTTAAGTCTGCCGCAGGAACTACGGGCGTTAGGATCCGCATGCGATTTGCAGATTCATCCGTTATTAGCATGACTTCACGTCCCTCTACGATCACGCGCCAACGCCCATCGCCTCCGACCATTTCAAGATCTAATTTTCTTAACGTTGCATCGATCCGGCTATTGGTCATCGGCTCGCGCGTGATTGTTTGCGTTGGCGTGGGGGTGGGCGTCTGTGCATCCGAGATGCTGACGAAAATGATCCAAAAACCGAAGCAACCGAAAAATCGCATGCTGTTCATTTTTTGTTCCCCAGAATTAAGAATTAGTCGGAACCGTACTTGACGGCCAGTTATCTGTCGAACCGATGCAACCGCGATAGTCTCGGGCAGCTCAGCGTTCGTAACCTCGAAGTTCAAGATCGGCAGTCCGAAATTTTATGGTCGATATTCGTGTCCAGTTGCACCCACCTGAGATCAGGACCCCACGGGAGCTAAGTCGATAAAAATGAATCGGCGGCTAGCGTCGATCATAAGAAGTAAAGCTCACTTGTTCTGATAGCTCGAGAAACGACGAGTGCCACGCTAAGTAATATTAGCTTTGTATCGATAACCTCGAGAGTGAGGGTCGCAACTTTAAATCCGAGTCTTTAGCATTCTTAGTTGTCCGCCATTTGTTGCAAATTGTGACACCCTTACAAATAATCTATGAGCGACGGGTCAACCGCGTACACTACGCGCAAGATGACTACCTATACAGAAATTCTATCCATCAAACTGGGGCGCGCAATCTGTGCGGCGATGCTTACCTGCGTCCCCTTACATGTTCATGCACTTGAGTTCGACTTCGGAACACCTATCGGATTTAGCCAACAGGCTTTAGACGCTCTTAGCCGTGCAGCACGCCAATGGACGAGCAGAATAGACGATCCGATCACGGTTAATATCGAAACAAGTTTTCTCGATTTCGACAATACGAACACAATCGCATCCGCTTTATCAGTGACCTTGATTTCCGGGCTAACATTTTCAGATACAGTCATAAATAAATTGAAAATCGACGCGGCAGCCGAAGGCGACGACGGCATCGTCGCCTCTCTTCCGTCGGTCAGCAATCTGCACTTCGACTTGCCGAGCAATATAGATTTCCTTGGTGATTTGGCTGGTACAAAAGCCAACTTTAAGGCGATCGCATTGCCGGGATTCGATCTCGATGACCTCTTTGGAGCGCGCGATGGTCTGATTAACTTCAACCTCGATTTCAATTTCGATTTCGATAATAGCGATGGCGTAACAGCTGGGCATATGGATTTTGAAACGGTCGCCGCTCACGAACTTGGCCATGCCTTAGGATTTATTTCTGCCGTAGACGACGTTGACTTTCTATTGAGCCAGGGGCGATCAGGCACTATTGCTCCAACCTTATTAGATTTATTTCGTTTCGCGCCAGGCGCGGACGATCCGGTCGATGCGGCTGATTTCGCAACCGCGACGCGGAATTTGATACCCGGCGACGCGGCGTTTTTCGATGATATAGATAATGAGTACCTGTTTTCGACTGGAGTTTTTGCGGGCGATGGACGCCAAGCGAGTCATTGGAAAGATACGAACAGTATTGGCTTACTCGATCCGACTCTCGCATTCGGCCAGGTGTTTACAGTGAGTGCGGCCGATCTCAGGGCCTTAGATGTCATTGGTTATGACGTAACTGCAGTCCCGCTACCGCCGGCAATACTATTTTTCGCTAGCGCGTTAGCATTCTTAGCTCGGCGGAATAGTCGGCCTCATTAATCTCCTCACGAAGCTTGCGCTGCGCGAGAACCTCGCTACGTGCGTAGCTGTTTCCCCGGCACATTCGTTCGACAAACGCACGTTTATCGCCGCCTCCGCGGCGCCTATCTGAGACGCGTGGAGTCCGATCCAGCACAGATAATCTCGCGCACTACGGTCAATTGCCGATTGCGCCTAGCCCAAGCGCAATGAGTTCGGGTTAAATCGCGCCCTCTCTCACGGGATCACGTCCGTCCCAGTTCTTCGCCGGGCCAGCGATGGAGGCGAAAAAATCCTTAAACACGGCACTGTTGTCCCAAAACTCAGTGAAGTGTCCGAGTTGTGCAACTGTGTCGAAATAGACGACAGGCGCGCCACCTAAGGAACATTCAAATGCGGGTTCGATCCCTTGCGATGTGTATTGCGCGTGGCTCGCCGAATAGTCGACAGGCATAATACCCACGTGATGCACACCAACCCGACCGGCATCTAGAAATTCTTTGTACACCGACGGCTCGTCGTCTTCGCAATAGATAAGCTCAATCTGGAGATCACCCGAATACCCTAACGCGATCGTTAGACCGATATTTGATTCGGCGCCGCGATAACGCTGATCAGCAAGGGCGATCTGCTTATAAACAAAGAACGGTCCGGCTCGAACAATCTCAGTCCAATATTTAAGCGCCGCATCAAGATCGCGCACCACATATGCGAGCTGGCTTACCGTCTGTAAAGGTTGCGTCATAATTTTTCCTACCTTGAGCTAATAACTCGTTGTCCGTGCCTAAAGGCCCATTTGTCGTACGGCGAGATCACGCATGATTTCTTCGGATCCGCCACCAATCGCCATCACTTTCGTTTCTCGATAAATTCGCTCGACCGGGTTGCCGCGCAGATAACCGGCACCACCAAATATTTGCATTGCTTCGTGAGCGCAGTACTCCAACACCGTTGAGCAGAAAAATTTTGCCTTGCAGATTTCGGCGACCGGCATCTCCGCTTCGTTTACGTTCCAGCATATTTGGTTGAGCAACGACTCGACCGCGTCGATTTGCGACGACATGTTGGCGATCTTATGCCGGATTACTTGGTGTTTGATGAGTGGCTTACCAAACGTTTGTCGTCGCCCTGCATAGTCGATGCTTTCTTGTAGGCAACGTCTCGACATGCCCAGCATTTGGGCACACATAAATAGGCGTTCGTAATTGAAATTATTCATGATGGCGAGAAATCCCTTGTTCGGTTCGCCCATCAAATTGTTGACCGGAACGCGACAATCATCGAAATACAAAGTCGCGGTATCGGACGCCCACCAGCCCATTTTTCTGTCAATAGCGGTGCGCGAAAATCCAGGCGCATCGGCGGGAACGAAAAATAACGAAATGCCGCCGACACCCGCATCGCCAGTTCGTGCAGCAATAACGAAATAACTTGCGTTCATACCCCCTGTGATAAACGTTTTCGTCCCATTAATAACGTATGCGTCGCCAACCTGGTGCGCTCGAGTCTGCAAGTTCGCAACATCGGAGCCGCCCGATGGCTCGGTGATACCGAGTGCACCGCCCTTCTCTCCAGATAAAATTCTCGGCAGCGCTGCTAGTTTGATATCTTCTGCCGCAAGCGAGCTTAAGGGGCCAACCATAATGCTGCGTGAACAAATACTCGCCGCAACTCCGCCGCTGCTACCTCGCCCAAACGCTTCCGCCGACGCACAGCGCATGAAGGCGTCATCGAACCCTAAGCCACCATAAGCTTCATCAATGCCAAATCCGAACAAGCCAAGCGCACAGGCTTTTTCGTGCACCTCCCAGGGGAACGTGCCGGCTTCGTCCCAATCGTCTACGTACGGTTCAATCTCGGTTTGGATGAATCGGGCTATGGACTCGCGAAATGCGCGACGTTCCGTCGTATCAAATGGGCTTAACATCGCTTGTCCTTCGAATCCTGGCTTACGGGTAGTGAAACAGTACGCACTGTCTGCCGAACATTGCATCGTTCCACAGTCCAATCAAGATACCTGATCAGTCGATTCAAGCTCAACCGCCATTGCGCACGCGAACCGAACTCAGTTTTCGACTAATCTAGCCGTCTGTACGCGCCACGACGAATGTCCAGATTGTTGATCGTCTTCGTCGCGCCCAAGCCGAATCCCCGATGCACAGTAAATTCGGCGGCTCCTAGACTCGCAAGTATTAACTGGATAATTCAATTGAATTCAAATCTACGACTCCGAAAAACCAAGATCATCGCAACCATCGGTCCTGCATGCGATGACGAAGCTACTTTAAGAAGCATGATGATCGCGGGCATGAACGTCGCCCGCCTTAATCTATCCCACGGCACGTTTGATGAACATGCGGCAAGGATTTCCCGTATGCGCGACGTTGCAACAGAACTCGGCACGAATCTCGCTGTCATGGTTGACACCCGCGGACGCGAAATTCGCTCTGGGCTGCTGGAAGGCGGGTCTATAATTTTAGAGCCAGGTGCTGCATTTATGCTCTACAGCGAGCCGCGACCGGGAGATCTCCGAGGCGTGTCGGTATCCCACACAACCCTTCATGACCATGTGAAATTACGCGACCGGATTCTACTCGACGACGGCTTAATTGAACTTTCCGTCTCTGGCGTCGCTCTCGATGGCATCCGGTGCGTCGTCGAATGTGGCGGTGAGTTGCGCAACAACAAAGGCGTCAACGTCCCAGGTAATTCGAGCGTATTTGATTCTATTGATTCAG
>JBLFWX010000172.1:0-4612 GCA_047611805.1 Gammaproteobacteria bacterium | reverse complement strand
TCTAAGCGCTCTGGAAATAACGTCGATTGATGCCGGTTCTCACCTTCGATAAATCCGCTCATCCGATATACTCTAGAACCGAAAGAAAGATCATATCTGTTTAGGAGTTTTTACACACCCTCGGCCGTTAACACTAGATCGCTTAGATGGGACTGAATGGCGGCTATGTGAAGGTAGATCCGACTGTGGTGCGCCGTCGGTGTATGCATAAAACCGACCCACTAGGGCCGATCGCCGGAATTCCGTAAAGGTTATCTTCGCCCAAACGCCCGAAAAGGTGCAGCAGTTAAAAAATGTAACGGGGGAATGAGGTTCTTGATCAACGGGCTAAGGGTGCCCACTGGCGGGACGTCTCCGATCATCACATTATGGAGCAACTGTCGAAGGTAGGTCGCGGATTGTCGGAGGTCGATCGTAAGATCCTGATTCTTTTGAGTTCGTTCTACGTTGAACGAGGGTCTGGTAGGAGCTTTGGCTTCGTACCGCACCTTTGCGATCGTTCGGGCGTAAATGACACTCTCCTTGGCCATAGCGTCTTCGTCAAGTACAAAGAAGCGTTGACGCGCCTTGAAATAGCCGAGATGCAGCAGGAAATTCAATTTAGTCCGCGGAGTTCTCATGCGATCGAAAATCGCTTGTTCCCGCAGCGTCAGTGCGAAGAACAGCTGTCGCTCTGACTGGCCGAACTGGGGCAAGCCCCAGTGGAGCTCATACTCTTCCGACGAAAATAACCTGATAGCTATCTTGCGGGCCCTTCAGGCCCGCAAGACAGACAAGCTCTAGCAAACTTCGAATAGCCCGGCGGCGCCCATGCCGCCGCCGACGCACATTGTGACGACGACGTTTTTCGCGCCACGACGTTTGCCTTCGATTAACGCATGGCCTATCAAGCGACTACCCGTGACCCCATAAGGATGGCCAACGGCAATCGAGCCACCGTTTACGTTTAAGCGATCATTCGGGATACCGAGCTTATCGCGGCAATAAAGGACTTGCACCGCGAATGCCTCGTTGAGTTCCCATAGATCAATATCGTCGACGCTCAATCCGGCCTTGCTCAGAAGTTTAGGAATTGCAAAAACCGGGCCGATGCCCATTTCATCAGGTTCACACCCAGCTACCGCGAAGCCGCGAAAAATGCCCAGCGGTTGCAAGCCTTTTTGCGACGCTAATTTATCGCTCATGATGACTTGGGCCGACGCGCCGTCAGAAAACTGACTGGCGTTACCTGCTGCAATCACGCCGCCTTCTACCGCAGGTTTGATTTGCGAGACGCTTTCGTAAGTCGTACCGGGACGTATTCCTTCATCTTGCGACGCCGTCACTTCTTTAATGGTTTCCGCCGCAGTTGCCTTATCGACGAGCTTCATTTGGGTCGTGATCGGTACGATTTCGTCGTCGAATTTTCCGTCTTCACGAGCCTGCGTTGCCTTGTTTTGACTGTCGACCCCGTAGCGATCTTGATCTTCCCTAGAAATCTTGTAGCGCTTGGCAACCATTTCGGCAGTTTGCAGCATCGGCCAGTAAATCCCCGGTCTGTTTTCCTGCAACCAGGATTCGATCAACATGTGTTGATTGGCTTCGTTTTGCACACAAGAAATCGATTCAACGCCGCCTGCTACGAAAACATCTGCTTCGCCACTTAAAATTCTTTGCGCGCCGAGTGCGACGCTCTGCAGTCCAGAGGAGCAGAAACGATTCACTGTCATCCCGGATACCGTGACCGGCATGCCTGCTCGTAATGCAATTTGGCGGGCGATGTTCGACCCCGTTGCGCCCTCAGGAGTCGCACAACCCATGATCACGTCTTCGACCTCGCCTGGTTCCAGACCGGCACGTTCAAGCGCTGCCTTTACGACGTGACCGCCTAAGGTCGCACCGTGCGTCATATTGAAAGATCCACGCCAGCTTTTACATAGCGGCGTACGAGCGGTTGATACGATTACAGCCTCAGTCATGGCTACTTTCTCCTAGTCAAAAATACCGTGATTAAAATTTAGCGAGCAACTTTAGCCGACTGCGGCGCGGCCGTCACTCGATCGAACTAGCTGAGCACGGCGAAGATTGGCTAGACTACACAAAAAGCCGCCCTAGGCGGCCGCAAATCTACTAAATCAAAGGTGCTACTCCATGAATGAGCAATCGTGTTCGCGTCAGTATTCCAGCTTTAGCTTCGGTCGATATCTCCGGCTCGTCGCGGTAATTTCCGTGCTGGCATTTTCGTTTCACGTACACAGCGAAGAGCCATTACACGTTCTGCTCACCAACGACGATGGTTTCGACGCGCCGGGGATCACTGCGATGCATGAGGCATTGGTTAGCGCGGGGTACAAAGTAAGCGTCGCCGCGCCCCGACAACAACAAAGCGGGAGCAGCATGAAGGTTACTCTAGGAGCCATGGACGTCGAGCAAACCTCGGAGCACTTCTGGGTAATAGAGGGTACGCCGGCAGATTCGGTGTCGTTTGCGCTGCTCAAGCTATTACCGAATAACCGGCCGGATATCGTGATTTCCGGCATCAATTTTGGACAAAATCTCGGCACAAATACGAATTTATCAGGGACCGTCGGCGCCGCTATTATGGCAACCCATTTCTCCATCCCGGCAATCGCCATCTCTGTTGGTCTAGATTTGGCTGAGCGAGACGCGAAACCTATCCGATTTCCGAGCACCATGGCGGCGTTCGCGCCCGCTGCCGAGTTCACCGCAAAAATGCTACGGCAAATCGAGCTGAGTCGTGATCCGAGCGCATCGCTGCTGCCGGCGAGTACCGTATTGAATATCAATTACCCGGCGATACCGACGGGCACGATTAAAGGCGTACGCATGGCGCAGGTTGCTCACGTCGGAGGATTCGTCCCAAATTATGTTGCTGGAGACGTGCCGGGAAAATACACAGCTACCTTGGCCCATGGTGCCCCCGAAGACGGTTCGAGCGCGAATCCTGACACCGCTTTATTTTCAGACGGCTACATCACGATCAGTGTGCTCGATGGCGATCTCAACGCTAATGTTACCGACGATGACAAGCTGAAGGGTCGGATTGAGCAATTCTTGTCGAACCCAGTGAAATAAGAGCACACACCACACAGCGGCCGTCACGAAGCTTATGCGAAGCGCCTTGAATCCAAACCCGCGATTCGAGTGTGGGTGTTCTATCCGAATAATTTATATTCCAAACAGGTATATATTTATAACTAATTTGTATACTAGAATTCCGATGCCGACCTAATCGGATTCAGAACCGTAGGATGGAAAACCACGTAATGCCTGTCAGTCCAAGTTCAACCCCGGCCGAGACGGCAGGTAGCGTGGCAGATGAAGTCAAGACGACTACTTGCTACATGTGTGCCTGTCGCTGCGGTATTCGTGTCTATCTAAAAGATGGCACCGTCCGCTACATCGAGGGCAACCCTGAGCACCCCGTCAATAAAGGCGTGCTATGCGCAAAGGGTTCCGCCGGGATCATGCAACATTACTCACCAGCACGTTTGTCAAAACCGCTGCTGCGAGTTGGCGAACGTGGGGCTGGAGACTTCAAGGAAATCGAGTGGGACGAAGCACTTGATATCGCGGCTGGCTGGTTAGGGAACATCCGTAACACCGATCCGAAACGCTTAGCTTTTTTTACCGGCCGCGATCAAAGCCAGTCACTGACGGCCTGGTGGGCGCAACAATTCGGCACCATCAATTACGCTGCTCACGGCGGCTTCTGTTCAGTGAACATGGCGGCCGCCGGCTTATATTCGATCGGGGGCTCGTTCTGGGAATTCGGCGAGCCCGATTGGGACCTAACACGCTACTTTTTGATGTTCGGCGTTGCAGAAGATCACGATTCGAACCCGATAAAAGCCGGACTCGGCAAACTGAAGTCGCGTGGCAATGCGAAATTCGTGTCCGTTAATCCAGTCCGCACCGGTTACTCAGCGATAGCCGACGAATGGGTAGGGATCCGGCCCGGCACCGACGGCTTGTTTGTTTTCGCACTGATCTACGAGTTGCTCAAGGCCGAACAGATCGATTGGGATTACTTAACGCGTTATACGAACGCCAGTTGGCTCGTGATCCAAGAGCCGGGCGCAGAGGACGACGGTTTATTCGCGTTGGATGCTGAAAGCGGCCGACAACAATGCTACGACAAGAATTCAAACACGGTTGTGCCGGTGACCCAGATCGATGTTCGACCGGCGTTGGTTGGCAATTTTACCGCGGTGCCGAACCGCAAGGTGGTGCCGGTATTTCAGTTAATAGCCGAACGTTATCTCGACGAGCAGTACGCACCGGAGGCGGTTGCGGATCGGATCGGCATCGACGCAAGTCAGATCCGCCGTATTGCGGCGGAACTTGCCGAGGCCGCTTTTGAAAATGAAATAACCCTCGACATTCCATGGACCGACTGGACTGGAAAACGGCACGAACAAATGATCGGCCGCCCAGTCGCCATGCACGCAATGCGCGGGGTTTCGGCTCACACGAACGGCTTCCACACCTGTCGGGCAATTCACTTGCTGCAAATGCTGCTTGGATCAATTGACGTACCAGGCGGCTTCCGCTTTAAGCCCCCATTTCCGAAACACGTCCCGCCAGCTCAAAGACCGGCCCGTGATCCAGG
>JBLFWX010000171.1:0-4630 GCA_047611805.1 Gammaproteobacteria bacterium | reverse complement strand
CGACCGAATCGCGGCAGAGCAACTCTAATACGATCAAGGCGCGACGGCCGATACGTTGAGCGCGGCACTCCTGGTAGCGACACCGCCCTGTTCGCTAGACGACAGAAAACCAAAGGGATGCGAGTGTCGATCGTGTGGGAGTTAAGATTCGAAGCAGTGACGGACGGCCTTGCTGACGAAACCATGGAGATTTAATCTTGACGACTTTAAGATTATCAACCAGTTGCATAGATCGCACGCCAATTCTTAACCCTTTAGCCCTTTAGCCCTTTAACCGTTTAGCCGAGCCGAAATTAATGACATCTAAGCCTCCGATCGTCCCGCCCAAAGAGATAACGCCGCAGTGGATCACCCAAGCCCTGCGATCAAACGAAATAGACGCGACAGTTTCCGACCTGGTCGTAGAGACCGTTGGGACCGGCCAGCTTGGCGAGACACGGCGCTTTCGTTTGAACTATAGCGGCGCCGTGCCAGCCAATGCGCCAGCGACCCTGGTCGGTAAGTTTCCGTCAGATTCTGAAGTCGCACGACAAAGCGGACGAGACCTGGGTTTTTATCGTTCTGAAGTTATGTTTTATCGCGAGGTCGCACATCGAGCAGTCATTAAAACACCGAAGAAATATGTGGCAGAGATCGATGCCGTTGACGACTTCGTATTACTTCTAGAGGACATGGCCCCGGCCGTACCAGGCGATCAAATCCGTGGCTGTACGCTCGACGAAGCAAAACTTGCCTTGGCAGAAGGTGCGAAACTGCATGCCGCGTTTTGGAACGACCTAGAACTGATGCAGCAAGATTGGCTCTATGTGCCGCAAGGCGCACAAGGTTTTTATACCACCGAGTTGATGGAAAGTTCGTGGGTTCATTTCGAGAAAACATATAATCATCGGTTCGAACCTGAGGTGATGAAGGTTTGCGAAAAGTTCGTTAAATCGCACGCCGCCTGGAACGCGCCTCGGGCAATGCCAAAAACCTATTCTCATTGCGATTTCCGTCCCGACAATATGCTCTTCGGTGGCGATCGAGTCGTTGTGGTTGATTGGCAAACCGGTAATTTTCTCGGCAGCGGCATGGACGTCGCCTATTTTCTCGGTGGCGTATTTGATCGCGAAACGCGCCGTCGCCATGAAGACGAACTGCTACGCTTTTATCACGACGAGTTAATTACCAACGGCGTCGTTGACTATAGCTTCGATCATCTAATGGCAGACTACCGGCATTACAGCTTCGCCGTGCTCGCGGTTATCATCGCCGCCACAGTGATCGTCAAACAAACCGAACGTGGCGACCACATGTTTATCCAGATGATCAACGGCGGCGCGCATCAAGCGCTAGATAACAATGCACTCGATATATTACCGACATAGGAGTAGCCCATGCGTCTCGCCAAACCACATCTTGATATCGGATTATTCACCAACGAGATTGCTGAGCATCGCGCCTTCTGGGGTGAATCAGTGGGTCTGCGGCTCGATCACGAATTAACCTTGGAAAAGGGCTGGGTCCAGCACCGTTACGATGCGCACGATTCGGTGATTAAAATAAATCACATTACGGCGCCGCTAGACCACCAACCGCGCTCCGGCTACGTGGGTTTAACCATTGCAGGTAACGCTACTAGTAATTTCGATGGTCAGCATCCGAACGGCGACCACGTTAGAGTCGTCCCGCCAGGCACAGATGGAATCGTCGGCATTGGAATCACCGTGGGTTCGCCAGATCCCGACCGTTTAATGAAGTTTTATGTAGAGGCGTTGGAATTCGAACAACGCGCGCCCTACATCGCGTGTTGTGGTGATACCTTATTGTTTGTCGAAGAAGGCCCTGGGGGCCGCGTCACAGAAAACTTTATTGGACCCGCGTTTCGATACCTGACGGTCCAAATATTCGATGCCGATGCGGCATGCGATCAAGTCGTCGCACGTGGCGGGCGCCTCGCGCAAGCGTGCCGAACACTTGGGGAAGTGGCGCGTTACGGATTAGTCTGCGACCCGGATGGAAACTGGATCGAAATGTCGGCGCGCGCGTCGTTAACAGGCATCATTCCGACGCCTGATGCGTAACGATCAATTATTCGTTTAAGGTACGCAGTACTTGTCTCGATGGCGGAACAGCGAGCCCTTGTAAGGCACGCATTTCCTCGTAGAGCGCATAGGCGTTCGGATAAATAGGTCTGACATCGTCGGGATCGATGGCGCCTTTCAACCTAACATTACGGCTCTCGATAAGCTTTTCTTGGTCTAGATGGGTAAGCGAAGCCAATGCCTGCGCCCAGCCGGATTGCCCCACGTCCTGCAATTCGTTGTAGGCAACAGTACAGCCGCCGAACGTTTTGAGTAGGCTTAAGCCTTGACGATAAATACGCACATATTCTTCGGCCAACTGATCGGGACCCACATTGGTACGTCCGACGAGTAGGCTGGGCAGATTCAGTTCCAGCTGCCGGTAGTTCAAAATGACCCGTGGGCGGTAACCAAGCTTGAAACTCGGCTGCACGAGGAGATCAAGATCACCGATCTTCGAGAATCTGCCTTGCGTCAACGCGCGCTTTAAGTGCGCGCGGGCGCGATGGACTCTCAATTTCGTCTCTAACGCGGGCGAGAACATGTATTTTCGGCCCATACTGATATCGTATGCGCGCCGATAGTGGTGTGCGGCAATTTTAATTGCCCGACCTTCCATCTGGCCCGTACGAGGATCCCAACGGCCGGGCGCTTGGATGCCAAAGTCGGCTCCCGCATCGGCGAGCGTAGCCGCCAGCAACGAGGATCCGCTGCGGCCCAAAGTAAGCACGAAATATCGAACGAGCGGATCAGCTCCCGGAATTATCTCTGACATCGTTTTGGGCTTTAATAATGTGGCGTCTGTCGGCCCGCAAGTATAACGTGCTGGCACACAATGACGCCCCTGTCATCTACTTCGCGATGCGGAGTTCAGAAAGTAAAAAGGCATTTAGACGACAAACGTGCTCGATATTTGATAAACCGAACCTAAGCGAATGATAAAGTTAAAACAACTGTATTTGGCGATTGTTAAAATCAATTAGAACGCATAATTATGTATCGAAATCAAGCCCAAATTCGGGCGAATTTCGGCTGTTATGCACATCGCGCTTACAACACAAAAGGTTCTACGACAATAGGTAAATTCGATTTTTTCCCTCCATTGAGAATTTCCTTAACCGTTTGTTTTATATGGGATAAATGAAACCGATTAAAAAATGACCAAACTAGCAGATAACGCTGCGCAAGCGCTTAAATCGACCACCTATACGGGTTTAATCCACATAGTTATCCACAGTTTCTGTGCGTAACTACGCGGGCACTCGCAAGCCGCTTAAATCAAACAAGTTTAGCGCTGTATTCGCCCCTCTCATGAGCTCTTCCATACGCGATCTGCCCCATATCAACCCGCTCAGGTGCCCGCAGAGCCATCTAGTTGCCCAGACACTAGTTGCTCGGCGACGGCTGCTCGCCCGCGGAGCAATATCGAGCGCTACACGAATCTGGCACCTACTCGCATTCGCAATCGTCGTAGCCGCCACTGTCGGCTTAACCCGTGATCTATCTGCGTCGCAACTCACGCGCGAACTCCTATTAAAAGCAGAATCGTTCCTGTCGTTCGAGGACACAACGGACGGCCGATGCCAGAATCTGAGTCCCGGTGGCAAGCTGACCGTCATTCGTAACGCACATCCGACGAAATCCATTCGGTTTCGTTTAATCCGCTACTTTGTTGATGTTCGACAGCAAGGTCGCGCGACAGGTGTATTACTGCCGGGTGGCGATCCGGTCAAAATTGGATGCAATCGGGTTGATGGTAGGAAACAACGATGGGTCGTAGAAAAAGCCGATTTTTTATCCGAGCAATCCCCCTAACGTTGGCAAAAGCAATCCTCACTGCCCTGCTGTTCCTGTCCGTGGTTACGATGCTAGCTCACGCCGACACGGGTGCGTCGGCCCGCTCTCCAGGTGATATGAGTGTCGACGAACGCTTAGCGCTCATGGAATTCGCGTCTACGTACGACAACTGCATTTATTCTAAGGCCATATCACACGCGGACGAATTTCCGGACATCCGGCATGCTGTCGATTTCGCTTTGACGGCGTGCCAAAACGAGCTAGCGCATTTAAGGAATTTTCTCGTCGAAGCCGGTTTCACGGTCGACTATTCAACAGCGTTTTCTACAATCACCCGCAACCGCGCGGCGCGGAAGATCTTTCCCGAATTAGCCATTAGACGTTCAAGAAGATGAGGGTTCGTTGATATGCGCGCTGATGCGATCAGGCAATTGCACTAAAAGTGGCACCGGGCAATCCGACTGAATACGAGCGGAAGTATCCTCTTATCGTTGAAAAGGTGGCTTAAGACTAAAAGCGAATCTGTAGGACATTTGAATCACTTTCCAATGCAATTCAACAGTAACTCGACTGACTGCTTACACCAGCAACGGTCGTGCAATCGAGTAGAGAATTACGCTGTGAAAGTCGCATAACGACCCATTATAGATAGTTAGTCCCTCTCTCCGTGATACTGGACAAAGTTGGCAGGTAGCTGTCATTGAGGGGGACATGCACCCGTAGACTACGAATATAACGACCCAAACAACCGATGTTTACCGTTTTGGTTT
>JBLFWX010000170.1:0-4647 GCA_047611805.1 Gammaproteobacteria bacterium | reverse complement strand
AGGACATGAAGCGTCAGCGACGGCTGAACGCCCTTATTGCGATACAAAAGGAGCGTCAGCAAAAGCCGGTCAATAACCTAGACTTCGAATCAGCGCACTTCAAACGCGAAAGCGAGCTGGCCTACTCCGATGTGGAGATTAAGGCACTGAAACAAACTAAACGGCGACTCGATTCGGAGCTCGAACATCGCAAACCGCTGATAGTTGGGCGAAAGGTCGCTGTAACACCGCTGGCAACTGACTATAAGCCACTCGTCCTACTAGCTGTTGTGGGCGGTCTAATCGGTGGGCTGATCGGTGGGCTCGTGTGGTCCTATCACCAATCTTCTACGGGTTACTTAACCGCTTCTGTCATCGAGAACTACCTAAATATCCCAGTGGCCGGTGTCACAGCTCAAGTCCTCACCGACTACGGCGAAGGCGAGCGACAACTGCTCGTAGCTTCAGACTCTCGCGGCCTAGCCATTGCGGGCATCCGTAGCGTCCGTGTGGCTCTTCAGCTCTTAGCTCAGGCGAATCCGGTGGTCTTCTCCGAAATAGGGGATAGGCAGCACGCCAGCCACATTATCGCGAACCTCGCCGTCGTCGCGGCGCAAGCCGGGGAGCGCGTGCTAATCGTCGATGTGGATAATGGCCAGTCAGTGCTAGCCGATCTATTCGCGAGCAATAACAAAACCCATCGAGCGATCGCCGCGGATGTCGACGAAACAAGCAAGGAAACCGAACTAGTAAATGCCACCAGTCCTTCGCGCATTCGCTTTATAGGCCGCGACAACACCGGAAAGGCCGCGGATGTAAAAACGCAGCCAGTTGCCCCTGAGGTTATGGCGGACTTTGAGCGGATCTTCATCTACGCCGGCGCGCCGGACACAGCCAAGCGCGTGCTGAACGGCTACCCTTCGAGTGTCGGGATCGTCGTATGCGCTAGCAACGTGCGGCTGTCAGTGTTGCGTAAAGCACGCGTAAAAAACATGCATGCCGTGCTGCTCGGCGGTCACCCCATCGATGTACAGGCTTATCGGGACGGGCCGACGGCAAGTTAGCGAGGATGATCCGACGCCGTGTTAGGCGGCTGGCGCACAGTAGCGTCGAAAATTATTGAAGAAAGCTCTTCCACGCCGCGATGCGCTATGCCGCGCGTACGTAAATACGATTGCGCTCCGAACCTGCTCGTCCGCGGACGTCTTCTACCAAGCTTGTCTTTCGCAGTGGCACGGCGGTTGTCGATTCGACTTCGCGCTTGCCTCGATGCTCAATCTCAACCAGGACGGAATGAACGTTCTTTAACGTTGTAGTAGGACCTGCAATGGTGTCTTGATCGGTTCCATCAACGTCAATTTTTATGTGCCTCGGGGCAGGGAGACTGAATTCCGTGACGAGCTTATCAATTGAATACGTTAGCATCGCCTGCGAGAAGACCGGTTGCTGCTGGCGTAACTCGGCGTAAGCATCTCCGATTGAACTTCCTCCAGCACCTGCCTCTGTCTGACTCATGTGCAGTTGTGTGATGGCAGGCCCTGCCCCCAGAGCAATACAAAATGGATAAACTCTCGGGCCCAGATCGTTAGTCGCGATATGTTCGGTTGACACACCAAAGTTGATCCCGTTTGGTTCGATTGCGATCATGGTGATGTTCGGGTTCAGTGCCCCATACAAGGAATACGTTCCAATGTTCGCGCCGACATCCATCAACACGTCTCCGTTGTCAAAGCCGTCAATCCAATCGAGTGTTTCTGGTTCGTCGGTAAAGAATCGTTCGGCCGCATTGGCGCAGTGGGCACTGCGCAATCTAAGCATCTTCAATTCGCCCCATCGAGTATCGATAGCCGCGATGTTACGCTTCTGAATACCGTCGATTACTCCCGCACTAATGCGGCATTGTTGCCGACGACTGAACGGTGAAACAGCAACGCGCACGAGCCTAACCAAGGCAGCAGCAATAGTTCGGCTCATGACTATATGTTCATTGCAGTAAGCCGAAGCTGCGAGCACTGTGACGCAGTCCTCGGCGAATGTGAGGATCCCTGACGCATTATTTTTTACCACTACCGAATGAGGGACGAAGGTTCTAGTCGACCTCAAGCAAGCTAACGGCCCAAGTGTTCGTAGAACGTAAAGGGTCGGTTAACGAACTGTTAAATGGGCAATGCGCAGACGGACACCCGCGCGAAATCTATCTATAGCCTGTGAAGTCAGAGTTTTTTTTCAATCAACCGTGGCAGACATTGCGTAAGGGTGCGCAACCGGCGCAATTGAGATTGCGCTCGGGTGTCCGTCGCAAGATAGCGTCGAGGGGTATCGCATCAGGCATTTTGGAATTCTAATAGCCCAACGCGGCCTACTTCGAAAACACACGGCGCGCGTGCACGCGACCCCGATCGCAATCCAGGTCGCTTGACTACACCGTCGGTGGTTTTTGCCGATGCCATTGGGTTTTCGACTGATAGCCGGCCCCGGCGGCTAGCAATTTATCTTCCTCGAAGTGCCGCGCGACAAGTTGGAAAACGATCGGCAAACCCGATTCATTGAACCCGCACGGCAGCACGAGCCCGGGATTTCCAGACAAATTGAACGGACAAGTGAATCGGTGTATTCCTGCGATCATGTCGTCGTCGATGTTTGCCATCTGCTCGAGGCTCGGCACCGGGAACGACAAGACGGGGATCGCTAGCAGATCGATTTCGGAGAACATCGCGTTTAGGCGTCCGCGGAAATCGTCACGTCTTAAAATCACTTTCTGGTAGTCAATCGCTGATAGTCCGTTTCCCATCTCGAGTAATTGCGTCAGGGCTGGACCATACTCGGCGCGGCGACTAGGAAAAGTATTCTGGTGCGCTAATGCTGTCTGCGCTGCGCAAATGGGAAACCAATCCCAGATCATCTCGGAAACGTCGGGCACTTTGATCGGTACGATGCGCGCACCACAGCCCTCTAAAACCGCGACGGCTTCATCGAGAGCGGCACGTGTTTCAGGATCCACATTTTCTGAAATCCAGCCCGGATCGATACCGACGTTCATACCCGCGATACCCTCTCCCATCGCACGCGTAAAATCCGGAACAGCAACTTGAGCAGCCGTCGGATCATTGTGATCCGGTCCGGCAATGACCCCCATCAAGGTCGCCACATCGGCGACCGAACGTCCAAACGGACCAACATGATCGAGCGTCGCCGCAAGTTCAAAGACGCCATGACGCGACACCCGACCCCAGGTCGGCTTCAACGCGGTGACCCCGTTCGCCGCAGCCGGCAACTTGATCGAGCCACCCGTTTCCGAACCGATCGCCGCGCAACTGAGTCCCGCAGCCACGGCTACCGCGCTGCCGCTAGATGAAGCGCCGGGCCAGTAATCGGCATGCCAGGGATTAACTGGCACCGGAAAGCCCTCGCGGTGTTCCGCGTAAACACCTTCCGTTAAGGTCACTTTGCCGAGCAACACCGCGCCGGCACCTTCGAGACGCTTGACGACTGTCGCGTCTTGATCAGCGACCGATGCGCGATGAATGGTCAGGGCTGCCGTGGTCGGTACTCCCGCCATATCGAAAATATCCTTCAGCGCGATGGGGACACCCGCTAACGGCCCAAGTTTGCCCCCGGCAACGCGAATGGCGTCAATCGAGGTCGCCTGGCTGCGAGCACGCTCGCGGGTCTGCGTGATATAGACGTGGTGCTGCGGATCGAGGCTGTCGATCGCATTTAATTGTGCATCCAGCAACTCGAGCGCGGAGCAATCACCCACTTGTACAGCGTGAGCGATATCAACCGCGTCTCGTTTCAACCAATCTGATCCCCTCATACAACGCTCCTGTGAGTTGGCTTGAGTATAGGCCTATCCGCTATAGTTGAGCGACTTTGATCGGAGACCCAACACATGAGCGAACACATTGTGATCACTGGCTGGGGCCAAATTACGCAGCCGAAAGACACAAACCCACCGTATCTCGATCCCATCGACATGATGGAAGCAGCTGCGCGCAAAGCAGGCGCGCTAAGCGGCCACGGTATCTGGAAGATCGTTGATTCGCTCCTAATCGTTCGAACGCAAAGTCGCAATTTGCAATCACCCGGCCAAGAAATTTCGCGACGACTCGGGATTAAACCGTCATTGATTCGGGTCTCTGGAATAGGCGGCGAAGTCCCGCAGCACTTCGTTAACCAGGCTGCAGGAATGCTTGCGCGCGGCGAATCGAAAGCCGTCTTAATTTGCGGCGCAGAAACATTTTACCCACGCTCAGCCGACGCAGTACGTGGTGAAGCGGCGCTGATTCAAGGCATTCCGGAAGATTACGATGCTGATGACGCCCTCGGTAGCAACGAGCTAGAACAACGTCACGGATTGACCTTGCCGATCCATGGATTTCCATTGTTCGAGAACGCACTGTGGGCAAAGTCGGGGTTGGACCGAGCCGCTTGGCTCAGCAAAGTGGGATCGATGTGGTCGCAATTCAGTGCGGTGGCAGCCACGCACCCGAATGGCTGGACAGGTGAAGCGGTTTCACCTGAACGAATTATTACCCAGGCGCCAGACAACCGGCCGATCTGTTTTCCCTACATGAAACGCATGGTCTCGTTAGTGATGGCAGACCTCGGCGCAGCGATCGTAATGACAACTGCAAGCCAAGCGCGTGCAATGACGGGTGGGGCCGC
>JBLFWX010000169.1:0-4664 GCA_047611805.1 Gammaproteobacteria bacterium | reverse complement strand
TTTTCCATTGATGGGGAGCGCATCGGATACGGCGCCGGATACTATGACCGCTGGCTGGCGGACAACAACAACGTTTGGAAAGTTGCTGTCTGTTTCGATTATCAGATCTGTGAGCAACTACCGACCACGTCGACCGACGTCTTGATGGATGTCATGGTAACGCAATCCGGTTGCACCACCGTCGCCGGAGAATAGAAAGCCGGCGGCAGCTGCTAGGATAGTGGTGAACTATTACTTAACGTACCTTCTATAACTGATTGATATAAAAATTATTTTCTTAACTTTCTAATGTAGTTTCTAAGAGGTCGAAAAATGGAAGTGCGCAATCGGTGTTTCCGTTCGGAAGCGCGTCGCGTGCAACCGGCCTCGCGCGTGCGCACCTATTCCAGGAGCCTAGGTATGTTGCAGCACGCTTAGCTGTCGTTCGCAGACGCTGAAGTCTGACCTCAGCGTCTGGCGGATGTGCCTTAGGCCGTTTCGTCGTCGTCGACGGCTTTCATGCTCAGTCTTACGCGACCCTGCTTGTCGATCTCGAGAACTTTTACTCTGACTGTGTCGCCTTCGGCCAACTTGTCACTCACGTTCTCAACTCGTTCGTTCGAGATCTGCGAGATATGGACCAAACCGTCCTTACCAGGAAGAATGTTTACGAACGCGCCGAAATCCATGAGTTTTTGTACTTTCCCTTCATATATTGTGCCGACTTCAACGTCTGCGGTAATCGCCTCCACTCTTCGTCGCGCTTCGTTTCCTGCAGCACTGTCAACTGAGGCAATTTTCACGACCCCATCGTCCGTAATATCAATAGTCGTGCCAGTCTCTTCAGTGATCTGGCGGATCGTTGCGCCGCCCTTTCCGATCACGTCACGGATCTTATCTGGATCAATCTTGATCGAGATTATCCGAGGTGCGTGGTCGGACATCTCTTCACGATGCGAACTCAACACCTTGTTCATTTCGGCGAGGATGTGCACGCGGCCTAATTGGGCTTGAGTCAAGGCGGCCTGCATGATTTCCTTTGTGATACCGTCGATTTTTATGTCCATTTGCAATGCCGTGACTCCGGCTGCCGTACCCGCAACCTTGAAGTCCATATCACCGAGGTGATCTTCATCACCCAAGATATCCGACAACACGACGAACTTATCGCCTTCCTTTATTAGTCCCATCGCGATACCAGCTACGGGTGCTGAAATAGGCACACCCGCATCCATGAGCGACAAACTCGTACCACACACCGACGCCATCGAACTCGAACCGTTTGATTCCGTAATTTCCGACACCACGCGCAAGACGTAGGGGAACTCGTCCATATCGGGCATAACCGCTTGCATGCCACGCTTCGCTAAACGTCCATGCCCGATTTCGCGGCGCTTCGGCGAACCGACACGGCCAGTTTCACCGACACAATAGGGTGGGAAATTGTAATGCAACATAAACGGATCGCGTCGTTCGCCTTCGATAGCATCAATAATTTGAGAATCGCGGGCGGTTCCCAAAGTCGTGACGACGATCGCTTGGGTTTCTCCACGCGTGAACAACGCCGAACCGTGAGTACGTGGTAACACACCCACCTCAGCGGATATTGCACGAATATCCGACGCACCACGTCCATCAATTCGCGGGTTTCCTGCAACCACTGTACCGCGAACGATGCCGTGCTCGAGATTTTCTATTGCACTGCTGACATCCGACGACGTCCACGGCGCGTCCGCATTCGCCATTAAGGCTTCAATTGCAGCAACCTTTACAGCTTTGAGTGCATCACGTCGTTCCAATTTATCGATGACGCCGTAAGCCGCTCTGATTCCGGCTTCACACTGCGTGTTCACTGCAGCCTCGATACCGGGAACTGTCGGTGCCGCCTCCCATTCCCATACTTCGGTACCCGTTTTTTCTGCAAATTCTTTAATCGCGTTTATCACAGCTTGCAATTGTTCGTGGCCGAACATAACCGCCCCGAGCATAACTTCTTCGGATAATTCATTCGCCTCAGACTCAACCATCAGGACGGAGGTCTGCGTGCCGGCTACGACCAAATTGAGATCCGAACCCTCGAGTCCGGCGAAACTCGGATTTAGCACATAGGCGCCGTCAATGTAGCCAACGCGAGCTGCTCCGATCGGCCCTTTGAACGGTAATCCCGAAATGCTCATAGCGGCAGACGACGCAATTAACGCGATAATGTCTGGATCGACGTTCGGGTCGAGCGACATTACGGTACAAACTATTTGAACGTCCTTGCGGAAGCCTTTCGGAAATAACGGACGAATTGGGCGATCAATAAGTCGACACGTCAGCGTTTCTTTTTCGCTCGGACGTCCTTCACGCTTAAAAAAACCGCCAGGAATCTTCCCCGCAGCATACGTGCGCTCTTGGTAGTCGACAGTCAGTGGGAAAAAATACGGATTGTCTGGAGCATTACGGTTTCCGACTACATTCGCCATCACCACGGTATCGCCTACCGTGGCGATAACCGAACCAGAAGCTTGCTTCGCGACCTTCGCAGTTTCCAAAGTGACCGTGTGATCTCCGTACTGAAATGAAATTGTAATCGGCGCCATAACTTAGCTTCTGTCAAATAATTGGAGTAAAAAAAAACCGGGTGCCGAACTGATCTTCGAGCCCCGGTATATTAACGGTAATCGACTAGCTTATTTCCGCAGACCCAAGCGAGCGATGAGGGTGCGATACCGTTCGACGTTATTTGCTTTGAGGTAATCAAGCATTTTACGACGACGATTGACCATCCTCAGTAGCCCTTGGCGAGAATGATTGTCGTGCTTATGCGTTTTGAAATGTCCGGATAGGTCTTCTATTCGGGCAGATAGCAGCGCGACTTGAACCTCCGGCGAGCCGGTGTCTGTCCCGCTCGTTTGATAATCGGTAATAACTGAGCTTTTATTTTCGTTCGTTAAAGCCATTCAACGACTCTCCTGTTGCGTTTCGAGCCCTTTTTCAGGGCCCGCGTAGTCTAACCTCGAGTACCTCTGCTAACAAGGAATTTCGATGAGAAATCATGCTATTGCGCGACGGATCCGGTGTCCTCAGCGCATAAGTCGACGCGGTGCGATTCGCCCGTCGTCCAAAACCGTGCCAATACCGATAAACTCGCGCGTCGGACCATACAATCGAACTTCACCCACACAAGCTATTCCACCTACTTCTACCGCTTGGCCACGTGTCACGCGTAAGGCCATGTCGTCGGTTAAGTGAAGATCGGATAAGTGCTGCAGCGCTGAGTCAGGGGCTAAAAGTCTTGCATCTAGTCCTTCACACGTTCCATGGTCGCTGAGCACCTCCTCGATTTGATCAAGGGTCCAGGCGTCAACGATGGAATAAGGACCTGCCTCCAATCGACGTAACGCACCAATGTGCGCGCCGCAGCCGAGCAGCTGACCTATATCTTCCGCTAGTGTTCTGATGTAGGTGCCTTTCGAACACTTGACGTGTATCGATAGCACCCGATCGTTCAATTCCGTTACGTCTAATTCCCGAATCGTTACGGGTCGTGGTTGACGTTCGATCTCGATACCCTTGCGGGCTAATTTGTAAAGTCGTTGCCCATTGCGTTTCAGCGCAGAATACATCGGTGGAATTTGCTCGATTTCGCCAATGAAATTTGCGGCCGCCGATCTTGCTTGTTCGATGCTCACTTCGAAGTCGGTCACTCGTCGAATAATTTCGCCCTCGCTATCCGCCGTGGTGGTGACTTCGCCGAGGTTAATATCCGCGCTATAGGTCTTGTCGGAATCGAGTAGGAACGCGCACACTTTAGTCGCTTCACCAAAGCAGATGGGCAGTAACCCGGACGCGAGAACGTCGAGATTTCCGGTGTGCCCGGCTTTGCGCGCGCCAAGCATGCGCTTGACTCGCTGTAAGGCACCGTTAGAACTCATGCCCACCGGTTTATCGATGAGTAATATTCCACTCAGGTCGCGTGCCACTCGCCGCGCTGAGGATTGGACATCAGACATTGTCGTCACGCCCATTTAGGTCGCCGAGCATGCGACTTATATTGTCACTCGACTCAATTGACACGTCTTGAAGGAATTTAATTTCGGGAACGTTGCGCAGACTTAATTCGCGCCCGATACTTTGGCGAAATTGATGTCGGGCTTCGTTTATCGATTTCAACGTTTCAGTTGCGTCGTCGCAGCCATAAAGACTGACATAAATTTTTGACTGGCGCATATCAGACGAGACCACGACGTTCGTAACTGATGCCATGCCGGCTTGATGTTCGCGCATCCAATCGTTAAGCGGCGGAGCGACGACCCGCTTTATGCTCTCGGCAACTCGAACTGATCTTTTAAATTCACGCGGCATAACAAGTACCTGAGCCCAAACGACTCACAGCTAAGTGCATAGGTTGATTTCCCGCTTCATGCCATGCGACGCGGGCGGGATGCGGACGAACGTCCATTTTTTTTGGGCGTGACGGTTGGCACTAGATGAGCCGAGCGGGCAATCGGCCCTGGGACTGAGAAATGTCGCTTACGCCGTTCTGGCTATTTCTACTCGCTCGAAAACTTCGATCTGATCGCCAGGTTTAACGTCGTTGTAATTCTTGACCCCGATACCGCATTCAGTACCCGAACGGACTTCATTGACGTCGTCTTTAAATCGCCTCAGCGATTCCAACTCTCCTTCGTAAATCACCA
>JBLFWX010000168.1:0-4859 GCA_047611805.1 Gammaproteobacteria bacterium | reverse complement strand
ATGACTGTCCAGGCTACGTTAGCACTTATATTGCTGTATCCGCTGACCGTCCCGGCGGGTGCGTCTGACCTTTTCCCTCGCCCAGCAGGCCTCGAACCTGATATCGCGTTTTGGACGGATGTTTATACCCAAGTCGACACCAGACATGGCCTGATTCACGACTCACACAAATTGGGCGTGCGCTACGAGACCATAGCAGTTTCTCCCAATCCGAACAGTCGTGCCGAAAGCCGCCTCGTCGACGAAAAGAAGCAGCACTATAAGAAAATACTCCAAACGCTGGCGCGGGGCAAACGTGAGGGGTTGAGTGCTGAGGAAGCGCGGGTGCTCGGGCTTTGGCCCGAAGGAGTTTCAAACAAGGTCCTGGCGAAGGCCGCCCATAGTCTACGTTTTCAATTGGGTCAAGCCGATCGCTTCCGAGAAGGCCTGATTCGCTCGGGGGCGTACAAACCGTTTATTGCCGCCACCCTCAAAGAGCGAGGCTTGCCAAAAGAGCTCGCCGCATTACCGCATGTGGAATCGTCATTTAATCCACAAGCCTATTCAAAAGTGGGCGCCGCCGGTATGTGGCAGTTTACGCGCTGGACGGGCCGCCGTTACATGCGCGTTGATCATATTGTCGATGAGAGACGCGATCCGTATTTGGCCACGGTCGCCGCGGCAACACTGTTGAAGAGTAATTTTGCCGCGACGGATTCGTGGCCGCTGGCGCTTACCGGCTACAACCATGGCGTTTCTGGAATGCGTCGTGCAGCGCGCCAGCAGGGCAGTAAAGATATTGAGGGTATCGTTCGGAACTACAAGAGTCGCACATTCGGGTTCGCGTCACGAAATTTTTACGTCGCGTTTTTGGCTGCCATGCAGGTTGATCAGAATCCGGAGCAATATTTTGGCAAGCTGCAGCTTCACGAACCCGGCAACCATGTATTGGTCAAACTAGATAATTACATCGACGCTACAGTGCTCGCTGCTGGCCTAGGACTAAAACAAAGTGAATTAAGCCGACTGAATCCATCGTTAATGCCGACTGTCTGGCAGGGCAACAAGTATATTCCTAAGGGCTTTACGCTGAGGTTACCCGCAGACTCGCTGAGTGAGAGTCCGGAGTTAGCCATCGCGGGCTTGGACGCATCGACTCGATTTGCGCGGCAGTTACCTGATGTCACGCATACGGTAAGCGGCGGCGAAACGCTTTCGCTGATTGCTGAGAAGTACCGGCTGCGGATCGCCGATCTGGTCGCGGTCAACGATCTGCGCAGTCGCAACCGGATCCAAGTGGGGCAAGTTTTGCGCTTGCCCACGAAGGACCAAGCGTCAGCCACTGTTGTGGCGAAGGCGGCGCACGACGAATCAGTTGAGCCCGTGACGAGTATCGAACCCATCGTTGCCGCTAAGATTGACGCGCCAAGCCCGACATTAACTCGCCCCAAAGCCGAAGTGCTCGTCCCTGCGGCCAGCGCCGAGGCCGTCGGCGTAGTCGCCAGACCAACAGACCCCATAACGGTGAGCGCTAAAGCTGGCGCGGTCGTTGCCGGCGGCAGCGCTGCTTACCCCGGCACAGGCCTCGCCATCAGCCACGCAGTACTGGTGGCCGACCCAGGCGATTACTCTGTCGCGGCAGATGGCAGCATCGAGATTCAAGCGCCGGAAACCTTGGGGCACTATGCGGACTGGTTGGAACTTAAAACCCAACGCTTGCGCGACATGAATAGCTACAAATTTCGACGGCCTGTCGTCGTCGGCCAGCGCCTGAAGTTAGATTACTCCAACGTTGAGCGATTGACCTTTGAAGCGCGCCGGATGGCCTATCATCTCGCGGTCCAAGAAGCCTTTTTCTCTCGTTACCGCGTTCGGGACACCGCCGCGCATACCATTCTTGACGGTGAGTCGTTGTGGCTGTTGGCTCAAAATACATACAGTGTGCCGATCTGGCTGCTGCGACAACACAACCCTGATCTAGACTTGCAGCGTATCCGTCCAGGGATGAAAGTCGAGTTCCCCTTATTAGTACACGTCGGCGATCCAACCTAGCAGGGCTTGTGCCTTTTATCTTTAGATCGGCGCTTTGGAGTTAGCGATGATGAGGATCGACAAGCTTGATAGATGCCAAGAGCCTGACCTACTTATCCGTTGGGGCGAGTTTCTCGTTGTACAGTGGCATCGGCATTTCTCCTCGCGAAATGGTTCCACTATAGACTTCGGGCGGCGACCCACAATTGCTACTCACCGGATATTTGACGTGAAGTTGGGGGAAAGCGACGTTAATGCCCCCCATACCTGGGGCGACCGTCGGTAGATGGCCTAATTGGTCGAAATAGCGTAGCGCCCCAAACGTCCGTTGCCCAGCGCACGCGCCGTTCGGTTATCGTCTGATCAGATCGAGACTCCAACTCCAATTTTCAAGACGAAATCTAAGTTTTTGAACGTCTCGTGATTGCCCTGCGTAACCTACTTCGCAGGCGCGCTGGGAAATGAGACGCCATCTGTAAGTAACTTCTCGTACAGCGCGCTCACGGTATTTTCTGATCATGGTGCTGGCATTCATCTAGGCTGAAGTCGATCGCACATGCTAGGGCGCCTATTGCGCGCAATTTTGGTCATTGCGATTGGTAAATCGCTCAAATAAGTCTGTCCCCTCTGGCACGCGCCGCACGAAAACGAGGTGCAATGCAGCAGCTGAACTCAAAGGGCAAACCGGGGCCACGGGGTGAGAATCAGGGTTATTCATTGTCTCCAATCGAATGGTGCAAAGCTTATTGACAACAATTTTCGAAAATCCTTGCCCCCCGACCCACGTTCGCCCTCGGTAGACGGGTTTATTTTATATTATCAATTACTTATGGAATTTTTCTCATTGTAAGATCTGTTGACACATTACAACAGTCCAAGGGGAGGATTAACCACGAACCACAACCTAAAATCTTGAAATAGCGCAGCCACAGGGATTATTCTCGATTACGAAGACTGTCAATAATTTTTACACCGAACTTAGAAACCCCACGAAAATTACGATAATCACCGATTTAATACCTGCCTCAAGCTTCGAACTCGCGGTATTTGTTGCATACCCGTTGGCACGAGACTTGCCGGGTAGTTTCGACATACCTGATTAAAATCGCGCGAGGGCCTACACAATTCGGAATTATTCGATAAATGAAGGCTTCCGAGGCCGAGTAACCTATGAATAAACGCACGGAGAACTAAATTGGTAAACCGCAAACTCGGGCTGGTAATCGCTTGCACCCTCTGTCTCGCCTACGATTCGCAAACAGCCTCGATCGAGGCAAGCTGGGACGGCGGCACCGGTAATTGGGGCGACGGCGCATTTTGGAATTTCGTGCCGGCGAGCGGTGCCGTTTTTCCAAACAATGGCGTACCTGACACATTCGACGTTTTCATCGACGGCGGCAATGCCATTGATTCCATCGTCACTCTCAAAATCGACGTGACGGTGGGTGCGTTGACTATTGGTAGCGGCGACCGCCTCAACCTCACCAACGATCGGGCCTTGAGCCTGGAAAATTCTCTTACCAACGACGGCACTATCGCCCTGACCGATAACGGCTCAGGCAACCCCGCTCAGATCGTGATCGTCGATACCGTGAGCTACGCCGGCACTGGCGTTTTTCCCAATAACTTCACTGCAAACAATCGCATCATCGGTGGCGGTACGACACCGATGCTAATCAATCAGAGCGACTTCATCCTCGATGCCGGCATTATTGTTCTCGATAACTTAACCGTTACTAATCAAGACAGTTTGCAGGCAAACGACGGCACCCGCATCGTCATCGATAGCGATACGACGATCGTCGGTGGTGAGATCAATACACTCGGTACTGGCATCGTCCGTGCGAACTCCGGCGCTACCATCGAAGATACAAGCATCGGCTTTTTACAACTCCTTAATGACACGACCGTCAATGTAAAAGGCTCGCTCACGATCGATGGCGCGATCCAGATGAACGATAATGGCTCAGGCGATCCGACCCGCTTGCTGCTCGACGGCGCGGTTAACTATCTCGGTGGCACCGGCGCAATAGAAGCGATCAGCACGACCCGTAATCAAGTGACAGGACTTGTTGGTGCTAGTCTGAACGTGCTCGAAAATTTGCGCTTTCGCGGCATCAATGGTGCGTTCGGCCGCAGCACGATTACTGATCTAGACGTTACGAATGAGGCGCATATCGTTGCCGACAACGCTTTGTTACGGTTGGAATTATCGACAATCGACAACTCGCTCGGGACGATCGAGGGGATCAACGGCGCGACGATCGAATTCGGCGCGGGTCTCAACATCAACGATGGCGTCTTGCACAGCGACGCCACCAGTGCTTTTACTACGTCGGCAGGCGGACCTAGCGTTGATCTCACCGACGTGAGTTTCGACGGCGGTAGTTTGCTCAATATATCAAACGATACCGGCATCAATTTATACGGAAACTTTGGCCACGACGGCACCATCAATTTCAGCGATAACGGTTCCTGTGGGATTACCGAACTCGTTGTCAACGGCGTCGTGAACCACCCCCGGCGCAACGCGCATCACCCCGAGCAGTACCTTTCAGAATCGTATTAACGGATTCGACCGGGCCGCGGTGTTCAACAACAACTCGACAATTCTGCTGGATTCTGGACGTCTGCAATTTACGTCGCTAAACATCGCGAATAACAATGCAATAGTGGCCGATAACGGCGCAATCATTCGTTTCGATAACACGACTGTCACGAACAACGGTAGTTTGCGCGCTGAAGACCGGGCCGAGCTCGAATTTTTCACTGGCAGCAACGTGATTGGCGGCGATATTGCAACGTCAACTGGGGCACTAGCCGACGTCGTTGGCGCATCGACGTTCGAT
>JBLFWX010000167.1:0-4893 GCA_047611805.1 Gammaproteobacteria bacterium | reverse complement strand
TAGCACTATGGGTAGCGCTGCGCCTCTCGCTGCCCACATTCCGCCAGCCCCGCTACCCAGATCGTCTGTGAAGTATGAGAAGCAGGCAGCTGTTCAAGACGAACTTAAGATCGCGAGCGAAGTGCGATAAACGATAAAGTCGGCGAATTCATAGAGGATATTCGTTCGGGTCGCGCACCGAACCTCTCTAGCGTTAAACAAGCTATCGCGAGGATGGAAGAAAGCATCCTGCGAAATCCCGACGCGTTTATGTGGCTTCGGCAGTTGAGGAAAAAAGACGCCTATTCGTACACGCATTGTATCGATTGCAGCGCGTTAGCGGTCGCGTTTGGACGTCAACTGGGATTACCGGCCGAGCAAATTCATGAACTCGCGCTCGGCGCGTTATTGTTTGATATCGGCAAAACGAAAATCCCAGAAAAACTGTTGGGCAAACCCGGAAAACTGTCGGACGAAGAATTTTCCATCGTAAAAATGCATGTGGAGTTTGCGCTGGGTATTATTGACGGGGATAACGGAATATCGCCGCAAACGCGCGCGATGATTGCGACGCATCACGAGCATTTCGACGGCAGCGGATATCCAAAACGGCTTAAAGGCGGAGAAATTCCGCTATTAGGGCGAATCGCGGCGATTGTTGATTTCTACGATGCAGTAACGAGCGATCGACCGTATTCCTCAGCAATGTCCCCTCATGATGCGATCAAGTATTTATACACGTTTCGGAACACGCATTACCAAGACGAGTTGATCGAGCAGTTTATCCAAACGATCGGTGCCTACCCGGTCGGTACTTTAGTGGAACTGAGCACGGGCGAAGTTGGAATTGTCATTGAGCAAAACCAAGTTCGACGTTTGTTACCGAAGGTCATCATCGTGCTCGATGCAAACAAAATCCCCGTAGGCAATCCGCCAATTCGAGACTTAATGTTGGAGGCGAACGAAAATTCGAGTGGTTTTGTCTCAATCGCAAAATCATTGGATCCAGGTAGCCACGGTATCGATCCGGAAGATTACTACCTGTAGCTTGTAGCGCATGAATACCCCTGCATTACAGGTCGAGGTCCTAGCGCCCGCCGGTCGCGAGACCCTACTCAAGACCGTGGCGACATCATTAGATTCGGCCAATGAAAGTGGTGAGTTGGTCGCGATTATTGCAGTCAAGGTTAATCGTCTAAAAGCGATAGCGATCGAATACGGGTACGCTGCAAGCGACGAGCTGATCGAGATGTTTCTTGAGCGCGTCCACGATTGCCTACGTAGCAAAGATACGCTCGTGCGCATCGGCACCGACGAGTTCGCGGTCGTCCTACCAGGCCTTAAAAATCCTGCCCAACCGTTGTTGGCGGTCAATAAAATTCAGCGTTCATGCCTGGAACCTGTTGAAATATTTGGGAAATCGATAAAGATAAGTCTGGTTTGTGGCTTGAGTATTGGTCCGGACGACGCGGACCGACCCGAAGCATTGCTCCGCTGTGCCGATCTCGCCTTACAGGCCGCCGAAGTGAACGGTTTGGAATCGGCTCGCTATGTCACTTGTGCGATGACCAAAGCACCTGCGCAGATGCAGCTTGAGATCGATCTCCAAGCGGCAATTTGTGATGGAGCCCTAAAATCCTTATATCAGCCGATCGTCGATGTAGAAACAGGCGAGATAGCTGGAGTAGAAATGCTCTCACGGTGGCCGCGGCCGGAGCTCGGCGACGTCTCACCGACGGAGTTTATCGGGGCAGCCGAGCGTTCCGGTCTGATTATGCCTTTGACGTTATGGTGTCTAAACAATGGGCTCCGAGAATGTAGTGACTGGCAGATTGATCTACCGTTGTTGCCCGTATCGATAAATTTTTCGCCGCTCGTTCTTGTCGATCCCCACATCCCTGAAGTCGTGCTAAGCGCGATAAAACTGTGGGGCGCCGAACTCGGGCGGCTAACCGTTGAAGTAACCGAAACGGCAATAATGTCCGATCCAAGTACCTGTATGGAGATACTGAATCAGCTCCATTCTTACGGTGTCAAGATTGCGATAGACGACTTCGGCACGGGATACTCGTCGCTTGCCTATTTGAAGGATTTACCAGTCGATATCTTGAAGATTGGTCAATCATTTGTGACCAATATGATCAAAAACCCCGCCGATCGACGGATTGTTCAAACCGTCATCGATCTTGCCCATAATTTCGATCTCACCGTTGTCGCCGAAGGCGTAGAAGATGAAGAAACCCTAGACACTTTAATGCTAATGGGTTGCCAACGTGCACAAGGATTCCACGTAGCGAAGCCGATGCCATCGAGTGAACTTGCCAGCTGGTTTGAAGCATCACCGTGGGATCCGATTAGCGTTTAAATCGAGACTTTGTTGCGCAGTCCCGCCCCCGGCCGGGCCCTAACTAGCTTGTTTAACGCTACTTTTTTTTGCCATAGCGTTTAAATCTAGTAACAACTCATCCGCGTTCGGGTACCGATCCTTGCGATCTTTTTCGATTAAACGACGAAACACGGATTCGAAACTGCGTAACTTCGTCGGCAGCGGATCCGGATGTGACTGTAGGTGCTTCATGGCGATGCCTGGCAAAGAGTCGGCCTGGAAAGGCTTCTGCCCAGTCAACATCTCGTAGAGTATGACACCAGCGCTGTAGAGATCTGCACGTTGGTCCAGGGGCTCGGCGCGAATCTGCTCTGGGCTCATGTAATACGGCGTTCCCATGATCGAGCCGACTTGCGTCAACTCTGTCGTCGAGTCTGCCCGTTTTGAAATCCCAAAATCTGCGATCGCCAACTGATCGTCTGAGCGGAACATTATGTTTGCTGGTTTCAGATCCCGGTGAATGATGCCTACTTTGTGAACGGCGGCCAATCCCATCGCGATTTCCCGCATATAGCGATACGCATGCTGCGCGGTAATTCCTGTTTCAATCCGGTGTTTAAGATCTCCTCGCGAAAAGAATTCCATCGCCATAAATCCGTATTGATCAGTGAAACCTTGTTCGAATATTTTGACGACGTGAGGACTATCAATCGCTTGGGCAAGAGCCGCTTCTTGGACAAATCGCTGAACGCTTTCGTCTTCGCCGGATAAGGTTCCGTCCATGATCTTGACGACCACCGTGAGTTGATCTGCCAATCGTTCGCCAAGGTAGACTCTCGACATCGCGCCTTGACCGATCAACCGTTTGAATTTGTAGCCTTGTCCATCACTGGTGCCTTGGCGCGCCCGGGCCACCATCTGCGCATCGGTCGCGCCATATTGAACGTCGTTGGCTTCGGAAGGTTTCTTGCGCTCACTAATTGCGGCTGCTTGCACAACCTCGCATAAGCTTTCGGCGCTGAGATCGCGCTTGATAAGAACGTCATAAGCGCCGATTTTTAGTGCTTTACTCGTAATTTTGGCATCCGTTTTGGCAATAATCAATATGGCAGCCGGAAAGTTCGCACGGCCAGAGAACATTTCAAGCCACTCGATACCGCTACCTGAACTCCCGAAGTCTTCGCCGAACATCACAACGTCGTAAGTAGACCAATTGAATCCGTGGGGTAGAGCACCTTGCTGGTCGGGATCGTATTCCGTAACCCCGACGTCCGGGATGCCTTTGGCTAAGAATTTGCGCATGATTTGCGCGCTGCGTTTCGAAGTATCAATTATCAGAACGTTCATAGCGCAATGGTTGGTTAGAACAAGCGGATTATTGTTGCTATTGTACCTTGCACGGCCCCATTGAGAAGTAGTGCAATACAATCTCCGTAACGCGGGTGAAATCTGCATCTTCCATAAACATCTGCATGGGTTGGATCGCTATTGCCGCCCACAAGCAATTACATCATAGCGGACGGGCATTGCTCGCTAGAATCAAGCAAATGATCAATCAAATTGGAGTGACAGATGGTGGACATTAAACCCTCATTGAGCCTCGCGGCTGTCCCCGGCAGACGCAAAGCGATAATCGACATCGCGATCGAAGCCGAAAAGCGTGGTTATCCGGGAATTTATTGCCCGAGCATTGGAGACAGCCTCGCCTTATGTGAAGCGATCGCCATGGTGACGCAGCACATCGAGATCGCGACGGCAATTACGCCCATCTACTTTCGGCAAGCCGAGGACTATGCACCGACTGTGTCGTTTATCCACGAAATCTCCGAGGGCCGTTTTCGCTTTGGGATCGGCGTATCTCACGCTCCCGCGCTAACGCCACGCGGGCTTGATGGCGGCAAGCCCGCGGCCGACACTCGTCGCTTCGTCGAACAACTGAAAGGCGTCAAGCGTGCCGGAGAATTACCGCCAATTATTCTAGCTGCGCTACGGGAAAAAATGATCGGGTTGTCCGGCGAGATCGCGGACGGCCTAATTTTCGCGAACGCGGCACGTTCTCATATGGCGATTTCTCTTGCGGCTCTGCCCCCCACAGCCTCTAATTCGGACGACTTTTTTGTCGGCAACATGATCCCTACGTGTATCGATGAGGACATCAACGCTGCGCGCGCGGTAAATCGCAAGACTCTCAGCCGTTACGCGTTGTTGCCGAACTACAGAAATTATTGGAAAGAAGCGGGTTATATGGATGAAATGCTGGCCGTAGAAGCCTGTATCGCAGCCGGTAAACTCGACGACGTAAGCGCGTGTTTGTCGGATCGTTGGTTGGACGATACGACTATCGCCGGTCCACCTGCTCGAGTTCGCGAAGAAGTCGCTCGCTGGGTAGAAGCCGGAATAAAAACCCCGATTCTTGTACCTAGTTCGACCCGTGGCGGCCAACTAGAAGCATGCGCAGAACTTTTTAAAGTTTTCGATTGAAATGGTGGGCATTTGTCGCTTTTGGCGAACCCCAATCATGCCGTCTCAGCTTCGACATCAATAAGATTGAATTTCTAGTATTCGGCCACTGCGCTTTGGATCCACGA
>JBLFWX010000166.1:0-4946 GCA_047611805.1 Gammaproteobacteria bacterium | reverse complement strand
CCCTATCTGATTCGACAACCGTTCGGCTGTTTTCCAATGCTCTACTCGATATGGATGGCACGAATGAAGCGTTTGGCGGCCTGAGTGGTGACACCGGCACACGGGTTGATCTGTCTGGAGGTGCCAGACTGATCACCGGCTTAAACAATGCGTCGACTGCGTTTAGTGGCACCATATTCGGCGACGGCAGCTTAGTAAAAAATGGCACAGGCACGCTCACGCTCAACGGCATCAATATCTACAGCGGCGGCACGACCGTGAGCGACGGCACATTGAAGGTGTTGAACGGCAGTGGTACTGGCACCGGTAGTCTGACGGCAACCAGCGGAGGTATTGTGGATATCGCGGATGATTTAATAGTAGAGAATGGTAAAACTCTAACGGTATCCAGTGGGGGTTTGGTCGATGTGGCATTCAATCTAGACCTTAGTGGAGGTGCAGATTTAATCGTTGACAATGCAACTGTTAGCGCAGGCAACCTGAATGTCACCAGTAGTGGTAGCTTACTGAATATGACCGCCGCAAGCATCAATGCAGACGTTAATATTACTAACGCCAGCCTGTCAGGCACCGGCACCATCAACGGGAATCTAACGGGAATTGGCGCTGAGTTTGGCCCTGGAAATTCTCCGGGCCTGCTGACAATTAATGGTGATTTTTCCCAGGATGGAAATTCATCCATACTCTTTGAACTAGCCGGCACGATTGCTGAAAGTGAATATGATGTGGTTGATATTTCAGGCACCGCCAATCTGGCGGGTGAGTTAGTGATTGATTGGTTTGATAATGGCGGTGGTTTATTCAGCGCGAGTGAAGGTGACGTTTTCGATATCTTTTCTGCTGAAACCATCCTCGGTGAGTTCGATCTATTATCGTTTGCAGTATTAGGCGGAACTCTGGACTGGAAGCTGAGCTACTTGTTTGATGAATTTGGCACGACAGACGTATTACGTCTAAGCGTCATCGATACGTCAGCGGTGCCTATTCCTGCCGCTGTCTGGTTGTTCGGATCGGGGCTTTTGGGTTTAATCGGTATGGCTAGGCAAAAGCAAACATAAGCTTGAATGTTAATTTACAACGGCTCCTACGGGAGCCGTTTTCGTTTGAGTGGGCGAAGGGATCGGAGACGCTTTCTCCCGCAACCCCTTAATCTAAATCCTCGGGCGTGCGTTCGTCGGTGCCAGACCTTCGTTCGATTCTACGCTGAGATTGCAAGTTATTCCCAAAGTTCACAAGTTAAATTCTGTAGCAGCACCGAGGCGAGGCATGAAGGAATGCTCCGAGCTCTCGTGATAAAACCCGATACGTTTTCGAGATTGAGGCCAAGGACCGTTGTTGGCCGAAAACACTAGGTCGCGTAAAAAACCCTGAACGGCGGTTATTAGGTGGTATATCGGACGCTGACCACCTTTAGTTTGCAAGTTCGACTAATCCGCCAGTTGCATCGAATTTCGATCCGGCATTTGATCTTTGACGAGCACAAATACGACATGTACCGCGGATCAATCATTGAATCCAAACATTCTCGAGAATTGATCTGTCCAATGTGAAAATTGGCAACCAATACCCCAACAGGCGACAGGCCACTTTTTAGCGACGTTTGTATCGTGCAATATTCTGCCATTTCGGGACAGATGAACGAATGATTCTCAATTGCGGTATTTATTCGTGTATTTCGCGCCTGTCCCAAATTTCCCAGTGGATTCAGACTTCGACACACTGGGCTCGACACCCCCTCCCCTTCCTATCGATCGATCGGTGCCTCGTGAACACCGCTCAACATTGCAGAATTAATGAACTAATCTATGGACGATGTGGGGGCGTACTTTTTCTGCCGGGGAATCACTGTTCGCTCCAGACTTGGCCCACTTCTCAAAATTGGGAACCGCACGATAACCCGGCACGGTTCAAGGCGATGTGATGGCGGAACAAGAAATCTATCTAAACCACGCGGGAACAAGTTGGCCAAAACCGCAGGTCGTTGTAGACGCTGTACGGGACGCGATGATCAGGCCGCCCAGTCAATGGGGCGAACACTTTGAGCAGGCTCGCCACACGACCGCGGAATTCTTCGGCCTACGCGATCCCGAGCAACTTTTGTTGACCCCGGGCTGCACGTCGTCGCTTGCCGTCGCAATCGGGGATATCGACCTTGGCGGGCGCAGTCGCGTGTTGACCAGCGTTTGGGAGCATCACGCGATGCACCGACCGCTGTTGAAACTTGAGCGTTCCGGCGTCACGGTGGGATACGTTCCGTCGAGCGACACGAGTCCTTTGGATCTCAACCAAGTTGAGCACCAACTATCCAAGGGCGACGTCGGGCTCATCGCGATTACGGCAGCGGCTAACGTCACCGGCGATCTGTTGCCGTTCGAGGAGGTGATCGAACTCGCCCATCGACACGATGCACAAGTCCTACTGGATGCGGCTCAGGTGGTCGGCTGGCTCGACCTTGATTTTAGCGCACTCGGGGCCGACCTCATCGCGTTTGGCGGTCATAAGGGTCTGCAAGGCCCGTGGGGTATTGGCGGACTTTATGTTGCGGACGGCGCGCGTATGAATTGCAGCAGTGCAGCCTGCGAATTGCCGCAAACGGATCGGAAACTGCGGCCCGGGTATTGTGACGTCGGATCCGTCGATCAGGTCGCTCTGGCGGGATTGCATGCCGCGATTGGATGGCTGAAACGAATCGATCGATCAGTGCATATTGGTCGAGCTCGTGAACAGATCGGTCAAATGGAAACTGCGCTGAAGGATGCCGGCGCCCGTTGCTCCAGAATTTACGAGCCATCGCGGCGAATGCCCACCTTGGCGTTTTCCGTCAACGATCGACCGAGTGCAGAGATTGCCGCCTCGTTGAGGGCGCTCGGTCTAGTCGTTGGTAGCGGTTTGCAATGTTCCCCGCTTGCCCACCAAACAATGGGAACCGAGAGCGAGGGGCTGGTTCGAATATCTGTTGGAATGGGTCAAAACGCGGATGGAATTCAAGCGGCCATTGAGGCCATTTGCGAACATGTTGCGACCGAGCCACGCGACCAGTAACGAACAAATCCGCGCTATTGCCGGAGAGCATTCCAGTTCCGGACAGGCATAAAATTTTGTTCTCATTCAACTACTCGCCCGAGTGTTTCGTGCCTGTCCCAAACTTCTGTCCCAAACTTCCCCCGAGTTTTTCGCGTGATTGGGCAGGATGCCTGAGCGGAGCGTCGGGGGCAGCCGAGATAGTGCGCACCGCGCGCTGGACGAAAGGGAACGCGATTGATTGTTGTGTCATCTGGAATGCGTGAGAATATTCTGTTAGGAATAACTTAAAAAAAGAGAACTGAGTTATGAAGCTATATAGCTACGAAGAATCGGGGAACAGCTACAAAGTGCGCTTGCTCCTATCGTTTTTGGAAAAGGCCTGCGTGCTAGTCGACGTTGACTTAATGCAAGCAGTGCAACATGAACCTGAGTTCCTCGCGATAAACCCGCGCGGCGAAGTGCCGACTTTGGTCGATGGTGATCTGGTGTTGCGAGATTCGTCGGCCATATTGGTTTATCTCGCGAAGCTCGCGGGGAGCGAACCTTGGTGGTCGGACGATGCGGCTGGACAGGCAGCGATCATGGAGTGGTTGGCCTTCGCGGCGAGCTGGGTGCAATACGGGGTCTTTACCGCGCGCGCGATTGTTTCGTTCGGGATATCGGGCAATGGCATACCGCATGATTTCGATGAGGGCGTAGACGCCGCCAATCTACGCGCAGCGCGATCGCTGGAAATTCTCGACGCACACTGCCGCGAAAACGATTGGCTTGCTTGCGGACGTCCGACTATTGGCGACATCGCCGTATTTCCCTACGTCGCTTTGGCTCCGATGGGCAACATTTCGCTAGCGCCTTATCCTGCGGTACTCGCCTGGATCGCGCGGTTCAAATCCCTACCGCATTTTGTTCCGATTGCCGGCCTCGACGATGCCGAATACCGAAAATAATCTGGGGACACAATACATCTTAATGTTCGACGTCAGTCGGATACGACCTAGTCGGCGGACGTCTCAGCTTTGCAAATCGGTGACAGTCTATTTAATCCGCGTCGACGCCGAACGTGACGCTTCGAACGTCCGACTTGAAGATTTGACTTCGGACCCGGCGACTTGGCCGGATTAAATATATTGTCTCCTTATTTCCTGCACGTATTGTTCTGGCTGAATTTTATCAGCGACGCGGAACAACATAGGGATCGTTGAGAGCCGCTCGTATCCTACTCCATTGAGCGAGACGTTTGACATCAAATTCGAAGCGTAGACTCGCGGAGTAAAAGCGTCTGCCAAATTGGTATGCTACCGCCGGACTCCATTTCGTTACTCGAAGAATTCATTCATGACTACTCATCGACGGCTTTTTTTGAAGGGCGCTGCATCTGTTGCCGCTTTAGTACCGCTTGGCGCCTCTGCTGCCAGTACAACGACCGCTCAGTACACGTTACCTCCGATTACCGCTACGGACAGTAAGTTCAAGTTCGAAAACTGGAACCGACTTCGAGACGAATTCGATTTTGACTATAACTGGCTTAATTTTGCTGGATTCTTGTTAGCCTCTCGACCCCGCATGGTTGAAGCAGCGATCGAACACCACCGCCGCGAACTCAAACGTAACCCGGTCAACTATCTGCTCGAGGGCTACGGGTATGAGGATGAGGCGCGTAAGTGGGCAGGTAAATATTTTGGCGTCGCGCCGGAGCAGGTTGCGCTCACGGACAGCACCACGATGGGCTTGGCAACGCTGTACAACAATATCAGTATTAAGGCTGGCCAAGAGGTACTTTCAACCGAGCACGAGCATTATTCGTCAATCACGTCGTTGAAATATCGATCCGAACGCGAAGGCTTTAGTGTTAATACAATTCGGCTCTACGATAAACCACAAGAGGCATCCGCAGCGGAGATGCTCGAGCGACTGCGCAAAAA
>JBLFWX010000165.1:0-4988 GCA_047611805.1 Gammaproteobacteria bacterium | reverse complement strand
ACCGTAATTTCTGTCGACGGGACGGAAGGACCGTTCGCCATCGGGCGGACCGCCGTATGCAGGATCGTGACACCTAGGTCGACAGCGTCCAAGTAAGCTTTGCCGGATTGCCCAAGCAAATTGTTCGAATGGAATTCGATCGGCTTGCCGCGCGAATTTGCAACGATTGCGGGTAGCAATGTTTTCATGCGCTCCTTCTCTAATACCCCGGCCGTGTCGTAGAGAAGAATCGTATCGATATCTGGACACACGGATAATTTGTCGGCCTTATCAGCGTAATACTCATCCGTGTGGACTGGGCTTAATGTGAACATGATCGCGCCCGACACTTCGGAACCGAACTCTTTGGCGACCTTCGCTAGGCGGTGGGTTTTGTCGATGTTAAACAGCACATCGTAAATCCAGAAACTGCGACAGCCATGCACGTTAAGTCGGCGCATCCACGCATCCATTAAGGCATCCGGCGTGACGCCAAACGTCACTGATGCGTTCGAACGCATGCCCGCACGGATCGGCGTGCGCGGCATCGCCTCGGTTAGCAGGTCGAGACCGTCCCAGGGATTCTCTTGGCAATGGCGGATCTGCACCTCAAACATCGATGAGCCACTGAGGTCGATAACGCGATATCCCGTGCGATCGACCATCGGCGCGACAGGCAACGCCATTCCTGCTTGCATGCGCATGCCCCACAGCGCTTGCTGACCGTCGCGCATCGTTTCATCGAGAAGTTCTATATGAGCCATCGCGGCTGCTCCTTAATTTTGGAAGTCTGCGAGCACATGTTGCTCGAGCCATCGGGTACTGATTCTATTTGCTTGGAAGTCGGGGTGCTTCATGATGTGACGCAGCAACGGTAGATTCGTCGTAATACCATCTATTTGAAATGCATCGAGTGCGGCAATCATGCGTTCGACCGCGCCCTGCCTATCGTTGGCCGTGACGATCAATTTACCAATCATCGAATCGTAGTAGGGCGGTACAAGATAGCCATCACGGCAATGGCTATCAATACGCACACCCGCACCCGTCGGTGGGTGCCACCGACGGATCCGACCCGGGCTCGGCATGAAATTATTCGTCGCATCTTCCGCATTGATTCGGCATTCAATCGCGTGCCGATTAATATTGACGTGTGCTTGATCGAAGTCCACCGCTTCACCGCCCGCAACCTTAAACTGAAGCTGCACTAAATCCGCTCCCGTTATTTGTTCGCTCACGGGATGTTCGACTTGGATGCGCGTATTGACCTCGATGAAAAAAATATCCTGGCTATCGACGTCGTATAAAAATTCGACAGTACCTGCATTTCGATAATTTAGTTTCGCGAGCAAATTAACAGCCGCACCGTGCAGTTTCTTGCGCACTTCGTCGGGCATAATCGCACACGGCGCTTCTTCAACCACTTTTTGATAACGCCGCTGTGTCGAGCAATCGCGTTCGCCAAAATGGATCACCCGTCCAGTACCGTCACCGAGCACTTGCACCTCTACGTGCCGCGCGTTGCCGACGAAACGCTCCATATATAAGGTGCCGTCGCCAAACGCCTCTAAGGCTTCGGCACTCGCTTTATCGAACGATTCAACGAGGTCCTCAAACGTTCGCGCAATGAACATACCGCGTCCACCGCCGCCAGCTGAGGCTTTCATTACCACGGGAAAGCCGATCTCCTCGGCAGCTTGCTTAGCGCGTTGTACGTCGGCTATCGAATCCGTGCCTGGCACTAAAGGCACGCCGGCTTGTTCGGCAATTGCCCTGGCGCGCAATTTGTCGCCGAGCGCGTCGATTGTCTCCGGCGTTGGCCCGACGAACGTAACGCCGTGCTCGATGCACAACAAGCCGAGTTCCGCGCGCTCAGAGAGAAACCCATAGCCGGGATGCAATGCGTCGCACTGAGTTTGCAGCGCTGCGTGGAGCAATAGTTTTGGGTCAAGATAACTCAGGCGCGATTGTGCGGGTCCAATGACGACCGTGCGATCGGCGATTTCTGCAGCCATACTATCGCGGTCCGCATCCGATACCGCTTGTACAGCCTCGATGCCAAGTGCGTGGGCCGCGCGAATAATTCGCACGGCAATTTCGCCGCGATTGGCAACGAGGACACGTTTAAGTGGCATTGCTTGGATCCCGCATAGCCGAGAAATACAACGTTCTAGCCCGCCGGCTCAACAACGACGAGCAGCTGTCCAAACTCAACCATCTGCCCGTCTTCGATGCGGATCTCACGGACGACCCCAGCTACGCCAGCGCGCACTGGAGTGAACAATTTCATCACTTCGATTAGACAAACCTCGGTGTCCGCTTGCACTGCTTGGCCTATTTCAATGTAGGCCGGTGCGCCCGGTTTTGGAGCCCGATAAAACGTACCCAAGTTAGGCGCCCGCACGGCGATCATCCCATCAGGAACGGCGGTCTCTACGGACGCGCTTGAGGTAGTCGCGCCCGCCGATTCAGCACGGGGAGCGGACCTAACTTCAGCACTTAGCGTAGGCGCGGCCGTTGCTGTTGCCGATCCGGCGACGTTACTAGACGGACCGTGTGCGTTTGGGTCGTTAGACAAAAATATCTCAAGATCGTCGGTCTTCAAATGCATTTCATCCCAGTCAGACTGGTTGAAAAGTTCGACTAAACTTTCGATATCCTTCGCTTCCGGGCTAGCCATGTGGCAGTGTCCTCATTTCTTCACTTGGAAAAATTATTTTTCGTACGTCTTGCTATCTTTACGATGAACCGCACTCAGCAAGCTCGGCAATATGTGTCGGCTGATGATGCACTCGACACCAGCGTTGAGCGCCGCTTCTACTCCGGCGTCAGTATCCAAGACGCGGCCCATGACGCTCTTCGCCTCGCCAATGAGATTCGCTAACTGAGCCGGATCTTCACCGCCATCGATCTTATTGAGATCTAAACATCCTGACGGAATTGACGGATCATCCGGTCCAAATACAGTGACATCGCTGATGGCTCGCGCCCACTCGGTGAGCAACGTAAGCTCGTTCTGGTCTAGCTCGTTCGGAGTCACCACGGCTAATGCACCGGCGTAAATGTTGCCGCTCGTGCCATCAATCGTGACCACTTTCCCATCGAGTGCGGCGGCTGAACCCTCGCCGCAACCGACCACACAAGGGACACCCAGTGCGCGAGAAACGACGGCTGCGTGCGACGTGGAGCCACCGTGATCAGTAATGACTGCGCGACTCGCGATCATGCCATGCACATCTTCCGGACTGGTCGTCGAACGGGCGAGCACGACCGCTTCGTCGTTTGCCGCGCGCCGCTCCGCTTCATCTGCATTCGTAACCACGGCACCGATCCCGATGCCCTGGCACGCGGGTTCGCCATGCGCTAACAGTTCTGCTGTATCCGTAACACCACTCGCTAAGCGCGGTTGCAATAGACTTCGGATTTGCTCGGGAGAAACGCGTAGCAACGCCGTTTTTTCGTCGACTAAGCCTTCTGCGACGAAGTCGACTGCGAACCGAACTGAAGCCTCCGGCGCGCGCTTGGCGGCGCGCGATTGCAATAAGTAAAGTTCTCCACGCTGAACCGTAAACTCGATGTCTTGCACATCGGTCGATTCACGTTCCAGCGTATCTGCCGCACGGAGTAGTTCGTCATAGATGTGCGGAGCACTCGTCTGCAAGGCGCTTAACGGTAGCGGCGTGAATTTCCCCGACACCACATCCTCGCCTTGTGCGCGATGCAAGTATTCTCCATAAGGTGCGCTGTCACCTGTTAACGGATTCCGACTAAACAACACACCCGTGCCGGATTGATCATCCAGATTGCCAAACACCATCGCCTGAACTGTCACAGCCGTTCCCAAATTGTCGGGTAAGTTATGGTGCTTTCGGTAACGCCGCGCACGTCGCGAGTTGCAAGAATCAAAAACGGCGAGGATCGCGTCATGCAGCTGCGATTGCGAGCTCAGCGGCACGTCTTGACCGGCAGCGGCTGCGATCTCTTCGCGCCATTGTGCGGCACCCTTCTCGGGTTCAAGATCGTTTAGGGTCGCCTTCAGTACGATGCTGGCATAGAGATCGAGAAAGCGGCGATGTGTGTCGTGAGCGAACTCGGCGCTACCTGATTCTTCGGCCAGCGCTTGTTCTGTTTCGTCGTTGATGCCTAAGTTTAATACCGTATCCATCATGCCCGGCATTGAAATTGCCGCACCTGAACGGACAGATACCAGTAACGGCGAACGACCACCACCGAAGGTACGGTTCGATTGTTGCTCCAGCCATTTGATAGCGCTTGCGAGTTCGTCGACGAGGCCATCCGGCAATGAGCCGGATTCAAGATAAGCGGCACAGGCTGCCGTCGTAATGACTATCGCCGGTGGCACGTTCAAACCGAGTTCGCGCATGCGCGCGATGGACCAAGCTTTGCCGCCCACGAGCTCGCGTTCGGGCAGCGCGCTGCCGTCGATTGCGAGTATCCATTGTCCAAATGAGTGCGACACGACTAGCCCTGTATTGCTTGATTCAACAATCGGTATTTACCGAGCGATGAGCGGCGCCGCGCGCTCGCACTCACGTCGTCCGTGGTCAGTCGGTTCCCACGTGTAGCACTCGCTGGAATCTCATTTGCTAGATCGTAAACGCGAATCATAGGCACCCTCATTTAAGCATCACCCGCAGCTTGTCGTAATTTCTCAATGTCCGCGAGCACGAGTCCGGCGCCTTTACCTTTCAACAATCGCGAATGGCTCTGTTCGATACGATACAGTTCGTCTGCCAGCGGCGACTCGTAGTTATACTTCACCCACGTTTCACAGAGATAGCGATACTTCTCGGACATGACTTGCGGCACAAACTCGCGGGCGCGGCGATTGTACTCGCCTATACCTAGGACGCCTTGCGAGGTGGTGTAGCGATCGGCCTTATCCGGCAAATAGGTGATGCCAGGACGAACCGCCCCGCAGGTTCGCGTGAAATCGCCATCGGCCAAGATGGAATAAGGAATGAGCGAATAAAGACGGGTCGGCGCGT
>JBLFWX010000164.1:0-5240 GCA_047611805.1 Gammaproteobacteria bacterium | reverse complement strand
CAGAACGATAAAACGGTCGTATTTTTTTCGATTTTCTGCTCGGTTGAGAGAATTACATCGCAATGTCGTGTGCCGCCCAGAGGCGCTTAATGCTCAATTACCCCGCCGAAGTCGCCACAATAGTTTACTCTGGCAACCACATTAACTTAAGCTGCGAATACTAGATTTCCAACTGATAGACACGATGCCAACCGTTGACGACCCCTACATTGTTGATATTGAAGCTTCGGGATTTGGCGGACAAAGCTATCCGATTGAGGTCGGCGTGGCATTGCCTGATGGTGGAAAATTCTGCACGCTCATTCTTCCACCGACGCAATGGACCCATTGGGACGACAGTGCCGAACAAGTACACCACATCTCGAGAGAGACTTTGCTGAGCCGTGGTCGGCCAGTGGTGGAAGTTGCAGGGGAGCTAAACGCTCATTTCGCGGGACAGACTTTGTACTCGGATGGCTGGGTGGTCGATAAACCCTGGTTGATCACCTTGTTCTTCGCCGCATGTATTGACATGGAATTTCGCGTGAGCCCTTTGGAAATGATCCTGAGCGAACCGCAGATGGCGATTTGGCATGAAACTAAGGATCTCATTAGTGCCGATTCAGATACTGCCGGTCATCGCGCTAGCCACGATGCATGGACCGTTCAAGAGACTTACAAGCGGACGTTGGCGCTGGTCACGGCTTAGGGGAATTTTGAACAGTCCGCTATGCTTTTTTACCGCATCGCTTCATCAAAATCGCGCAATTCGTTCACAATACCCCACCTCCAATTCAACAAGCATCCTGGATAGTTTGCACACCACAATCCGACATACAACGGAGCATCAAACGGTGCCGACCAGCATAAAACTTAGCAGCCGAACGCGACTCAGTGCCCATACAATCCGGGACCATCTCACTGATCCGCGCTGCCTAGACTCCGTCGACGTGCCGTGGCGCGCCGAAGCACTATCCCCTGAGTGGCTCAGCCCAATTCTTTGTAAAGGAATCGTCGACGCAGCGGTTAGTTCCGTGCGGGTGGAAGACGCGAGTTCTGGCTCAAGCGTACGCAAGCGGATTGTTGTGAGCTATAACGAGGCGGGCCAGCGCTGGTTTGAAAACGAAGTTTTTTTGCCAAGACCACACCGACGATTCTGACGCGTTTAACATCCGGGCCTTCGGCCGGCCAAGAAGCAAGGTTCTTCGCATCCGTTCGACCAGAAGTATCCATTGAGACGCCGGTCCACTGGCATTCAAGCTACGACCGGATCACGGGTCGGTCGATTCATCTCTTCGAAGATCTGGTGGACACCCAAGGCGCTAGTTTCTGCGTTTACAAAACGAGTTTCACTCGCGAACAAGCCCATGCTGCGTTCGACCTTCTCGCGAAAGTACATGGCCGCTTCTACGACAATCCGAAACTAAGCACCGATCTTTCGTGGATCCCGGCTTACGAAGTATTCTTCGATGCACTTGCTAAAACGGGCACCCGGGCGGGCCATGACCAAGCACTGATCCAAGCCCAACATCTCATCCCGGCTCAAGTCTTCAGACAACGAGAAGCGCTCTGGTGCGCAGTGGACGATGGTCTTGCGCCGCATCGCGATGAGCGCAAGACCATCGTCCATTCGGACGTCCATCCTGGCAACTGGTACCTAACCAACAGAGGCGACCCAGGTTTATGCGACTGGCAATGCATCGCGCAAGGTCACTAGGCAAGGGACTTCGCGTACGCGCTGTCGACAATGCTCGACATAGAAACGAGACGCGCTTGGGAGCACGAGATCCTCACGAGATATCTCGCCAAACTATCTGATGCTGGCGGCCCAAAAGTCGCGTTCGAAGAAGCATGGGCACACTACGCGAAGCAACTACCCGGCGCACTATTAATGTGGACGCCGACGCTGTGTCACCCGCCCACGATGCCAGATATGCAACCGGAAGACGTGTCACTTGAAATGATTCGCGGAATCACCACCGCGATCGACGACCTTGGAGTACTACGATGAATTCTATCCGGATCCAATTATCCGATACTGAAAGGACCTGAAGCGTTGACGAAGGCGAGTTGCACGGCTGGAGCAAAGCTTTACTTGATGATGTCCTTTTCGACGCGGCTAAGAACGTTTCAAATCCGGACGCCGATGGTTCAGTTCGGGTGACAGCGTCTTTTGTTGTACGGGTAGATGGTGACAATGGGTGTCTTTTAATTGAAGCATGTAACTGAAAGTAATGGCTTACGACTCGCTAGCGACGCGATGATTCCGCCGGCCTCGAAAGCCACTCAAGCTGAAAGCGGGTTCCTCGCTCCCTAACCGGCAGGCGCTAAAGCCTCCAGCAGATCCCAATCCAAGCCCGCTTCACCGTCTGCTCGGATCGGATCGATGGCAATATGATCGGCACCCTGATCAAAATTATCTTGCAAGCGTGCTTTAACTTGATTGATGTCACCCCAGAAAACTAAGGCGTCGATCAGTCGGTCGCTGCCGCCGTTTTCGAGATCGCTGCCATCAAAACCAAAGCTCGCCCACGCGTTCGTATAATTCGGTAACGTCATGTACAGCTTTAGCGCGGCACGCGCAGCTGCTCGTGCTTGTTGCGGATCTGAGCTCAGGCAAACGTGCGCCATCGGACAGACCGAACGGTTGCCGCCTACTTTTTCCCTTGCTGTGGCAGCATGCCCTGCCGTTACGTTAGCCGGCATCACGCCTAAGGATCGCTCACCACCGAGCTTCAGCATATTCGGGCCGAGCGCCGCTAGTATCACTTGCTTCTCGTCTGGCGTATTGCCGAGCGCTGCCCACGTTTTATCCATCACATCGAGATAACTCCGCATGGTCGCGACCGGCTTTTTGTACTCGTGGCCGCGCAGATCCGAGACTAACGGGGCATGTGACACACCGAGTCCCAACACAAATCGCCCGCCGTAGAGCGCGTTCAAGGTATTGAGTCCCATTACTGACGCCGCTGCATCACGTGCATAAATATTCGCGATGCCGCTCGCGACAATTAGTTTTTTCGTGTGGCTAAGCAAATAACCACCCAGGGCTAACGCTTCGTAGTTGAACGCTTCCGGATACCACAAGGTGGTATAGCCGAGCTTCTCTATCCGCTGAGCTGATTCTGCTATCTCAACCGGACCTAATGCGTCGGCGTACATAAATACACCAAATTTCCCAAAATCCATTAGCTACATCCCCTCAAAACGTTGCAATTCAGTTTGCGCGAAACCGTAATGACGATCAGGTCTTAACGCGCATCGTTCCAAGGAAATCCATCTTACCGAGCGGGACGCCTTTCATTCGTAAAATGTCATAGGTTGTTGTCGCGTGGAAATAAAAATTCGGCAGCGAAAACGACATAACAAAATTCTCAGCCGTGAACGGGATTTTAAAATCGCCGAATTCAAAGCGCATGTCGTTGCCTTCAAGCGCGTTCATTTCAGCAGCGGAGACACTCGCGAGCTCATTTTGCGCTTGCGTGATTAGGCCGAGCAGACCGTCATAATCCAGATCGGGAACTGATGAAGGCGGACCGAACACACCCGCCTTAAGTCCTTTAATAGCGCCGATTGAATGATGTGCGGTAGATTCGATCTGAAATCTAAGTGGAAACATATTGTCGGCCAATCGCGTATCAACTAAATCTGCGAGATCCATTCCGCTAGCCGCCGCATGGGCTTTGCCCTTATCTAGAACTACAGAGATAGCGCCCAGAACTTGCTGATAGTTAACGACGCTGATGTCGTAAAGAGAAATTGCCATGTTTGTTATCCTATTGAGTCAGGGTACATTGAAATTAATTTTAATTGGAGAGTCGCCTCCCAACTCCCGCCAAGTACTTGTTGGACGCTCTGCTCGTTGATCGGCGCCGCCCGGATCGCGTCTTCGTTCGCGATATAGATTCCGTAGCGAACTGTACGAAGCTTCGTCGACGCGTGGCCGACCTGGCCGCTGTGCCTTACCGGCACAGGCGCCGGTACACGTCCGGTCGTTCCAATTTGATCGGACCTGATCGCATTGTGATTGAACATGTCAGTGTCACGGCAACCCGTCAAGGCGGCGGGATCTTCTGTCGCCTAGCTCAGGAATCCGTAGTTTTTGCAAAAACAGAAACACTCGGAGGATGATTTGTCTTATCATCGCACATTCGTAGAATAACCCAAGTCGAGACAGCCAAAATTCGAGCCTACCCTAGCAGCCTGTCGGACTTAGGGCGCTTTAATTGCGGAAAAACAGGATTTGGACATTTTCAGCGTATTTTCTCGTTAAATTGAATGACTACTCGCCGTAAAAGTACACTAAAAATGACTCAAACCGGACTCTCCCTCAGGACGAACGCCTAAGTCTGATAGGCGCCAAGGCGGATCCCAATCCAGCGCCCGACGCACTGACTAACTAACTAAGCAGATTCATACATCTCACTATGCTTTCCACAAATGAAATTATCGCTCATGAGTTACACGTCAACCTCGCCCAAGTAGATGCAGCAGTCGCGCTACTCGACGACGGCGCGACGGTCCCGTTTATTTCTCGTTATCGAAAAGAAGTAACAGGTGGACTGGACGACACGCAGTTGCGCCAATTGGACGAACGGCTTGGCTATTTGCGAGAACTCGCCGAACGTCGCTTAAGTGTTCTCGCGAGCATTGAAGAACAAGGCAAACTAACCCCCGAATTACGCACCTCGATCGAGCAAGCAGACACAAAAACCCGTTTAGAAGATTTATACCTTCCGTATAAGAAAAAACGCCGCACCAAAGGCCAAATCGCTATAGAAGCGGGTTTGGAACCGTTGGCAGACGCGATCATTGGTAACTTCGATCTCGATCCGGAAACTGAGGCGACCAAATACATCAGTTCTGAGCACGACGTGGCGGACAGCAAGGCAGCCTTGGAAGGCGCCAAATTTATACTCATGGAACGCTTCGCAGAAAATGCGGATCTATTGGCGCGTTTGCGGACGATCATTACCGAGGACGGCATGCTAATGAGTAATGTCGTTAAAGACAAAGAGGACGCTGGCGAAAAATTCCGCGATTATTTCGATTATCGCGAACCACTCGCTAAAGTCCCGCCGCACCGCGCGCTAGCGCTATTTCGTGGGCGCAAAGAAGGCATGTTGGCCATTAAACTAGATATCCCCGATTTAGACCGAACGGCAGCACACCCATGTGAGTCGGCTATCGCGCATACGGCGGCCCTCCCGTATTCCCCGAGTGGAGAATCGCTTGGCAAACCCGCTGCCAGCGTTTGGCTA
>JBLFWX010000163.1:0-5302 GCA_047611805.1 Gammaproteobacteria bacterium | reverse complement strand
GCGAGGCCTTCGTACTTGGGGGTCGTCGCAGCCATTCTTTTTACGAATTGTTCTTGGTCCGGGATGTTAACGGGGAACTGGACTCTGACCACGATCATGACGGTTTCCTTTCGAATTCAATGGTGGAATAGTCGACCATGCGGGGTCTGCTTGGTCGAACGGCGATGTTAGCAGAAAGCGGCCAATGAGGGCCTAGCCGTTACGACATGAACTAGCGAGCGCGGTAGCTGGGGAGAGATCCCGGTGCCGCCAGGTTTAGGGGGCGTAGTACGTCGCTTGCCGCTGGGGTGGCTCGCTACCAGCGAATTTGAAGTCAATGTGCTCTCACGGCGGTCCGCAAGAGCACGAGACATCCAGGCGGCGCTTTTTCTCGACGCCGCTGCTCTCAGGACACCTAAACCAGCGACCAGAAGCAGCAATGGGGCAGGGAGTGGAACAACCGATGCGGCTACTGCTGTGCCGAAGTCGGCGTGGAATTCGCGAGTTGGGTGTATGTCATCGAACAACAAAAACGCGGTTGAATCTTCGGGGCCGCCGCCGGCCGCCGCTGCCGGACCGCAGACTGGATCACTCAGGCAAGTTGCCGCATCTTCGCCGATATCAATCCCAATTGTGCCGGTGCTATCTAGATAGTTACCGCGGACACTTTCCAGATAAGCGAAACTGTTAAATATCATGTGGTCGTCGCCGAATTCAACTTGCAATACTTCGTTGAAAGCCTCCGCAATCCCTCGAAACTCCGTACCCAGTATCGGGGAAATACTGGTGTCGGTGGCGTTAAGAACCAAGAAATGCTGCGCACCTTCGGCTTGCAATGCTTCACTGCCTAGACGCGTGTTACTTAAGATCTGATTTTGTAGATCCAAAGGGCTCTGGCTGATCGTCGCATTAAAATAATCGTTGCCGCCGATTCCGAACACGCGAAGCGCGCCTGGATCAACTCCTCCTGGCGTTGCACGGAGGCTCCCTACTTGGCTGGCTCCTGCGAGAAAGAAAACGTGGGAGGCCGATGTTGCCGTCGTCAGATCTGCAGACACGGCACCGCCGACGGCGAAACTGTTAACGCCATACTCAGCAGTAAAGCCTAATTCGGAGGCGAATGTTTCCGTCCACACGTTACCGTTTGAGTACCGACCTGTAGCGTATGGTGGTACAGGAAAATTAGCGCCTAAGGCAACTAACGGCGGTGCAACCGGACTGCCGTTATCCATTAAGCTATCACCGAAGAAGTAGACGTCCGTGAACGCGGCAAAAGATTGCGCCGAAAACAACAACCTGACCGGAAGTAATAGTGGTAGCAACGTTTTATGGTTCAATCTCCTCAGCGTTCCCCTCCGAGGTTTTTGGTTATGTCCGAAGCCTAAATGAGAACTAGGTCACGTGCAGTAGCCATCGTCGGTAATTTTCCCGTATTCAATTTGAATCTTGCGAGGTGAAAGATCGTAAGCATAATTGCCGGTACGCTGAGCGGGATGAAAGAGAAGCTCCTTAAGTCTATGGATCTGGTTGTGGCCGTCTTAGTAGGCGGTACGCACTCTTGCTGTTCCATGAATCAGAGACATTCCGTAACAGTGCGTGCGGTAGCGGGGGCGAATTTGATTTTATTGAGGACCCTGTGTGTCGAGACAGATTGCTCGGTTAGCGACGGCGAACGCACTTTCCGGAAACTGCACGGCTAGGTTATTCGGTTCGGTTCTAAGAATATTAATATTGTTAATAAACAATAATTTGAAGTTCATAGGTAATGCTATTTATACTATTTAGGTATTTCGTGCACTGTCGAGCTGATTATCGTATTAGGCTTTGTCGCACCCGTTGCATCAAATCGAAAAAAAATGAACGTAAGGGATTGATAAATTTGATTTATTAAAAATAATTTAATTTTCTTACGTTCGTATGAATTCAATGAGAAATCAGTGAATCGACTTTAGTTTATTATTTTAACTGACTCAATATTAAAGAATAATATTGTAATTATCATTGACTTCAACGTTCGAGCCTCGCTCCCGGCTGGCGTCATTTTTCGGCGAACGGCCATTTCCCGCACGAGGCGATTTACAAATTACCTCGTGATAACGATAGACCAACGATGTTCGTTTGCCGTCTTATCGAAATTCCCTCGCGCAAGGCGTTAGACGTTTCTGACAATCGGCGTTGTCATGTCGGTGTATAAAACTCGTTCTGCAATCTGAGTCATTCTATTATCCAGTAGCTGCCTGTGCGGCGAGGTGCTTATCGGACAAATCGCCGAGCCAGTTTCGCCCCAATTGGTTTTGGTGGCTCGGCCGTTTCTATGACATTAGATTGCTGAGCAGGTTCTAAAACCGTATCGATGCTGCGCGCTAAGATGCCAGTTCAGCCCGCAACACTATTCGAAAGTCGGGAGTTTCGAATTTAGAACGCGGGGGTATTTACGGGTTGTGCGACGACTTGGTCGATTGCGCCGAATATTGAATCTCCGTGAACGTCGAACATTTCTATTCGAACTCGGTCGCCGAATTTTAAGAACGGCGTTTTTGCACTGCCGGTTTCAATTGTCTCCAGCATGCGGCGCTCGGCAATGCACGCTGAACCCCGTGACCGATCGTAATTAGAAATGGTCCCAGAACCTATCACGGTGCCGGCGCCGAGGTTTCGGGTCTTCGCTACGTGTTCGACAAGTTGTTCGAAATTGAACGTCATATCAATTCCGCAATGCGGCTCACCGTACAAGGCCTCATTTATGTGGATAGTTAGCGGTCGATTCACTGTTCCATTTCGCCAGTGCTCTCCGAGTTCGTCCGGTGTGATGGCCACGGGAGAAAAGGCCGATGAGGGTTTGCCCTGATAGAACCCAAAGCCCTTCGCGAGCTCGGCGGGAATCAGGTTTCTAAGCGAGACGTCATTGACCAACATAATTAATTTGATGTGATTGCCTGCCTGGTCCGTCTTTGTACCCATGGGGACGTCATCCGTGATGACGGCGGTTTCACCCTCAAGGTCAATTCCGTAATCCTCAGATCTGATCACGATGTCGTCGCTCGGACCGAGGAAATCATCTGAACCGCCTTGATAGACGAGCGGTTCGTGCCAGAAACTTTCCGGCATCTCTACGCCGCGTGCGCGACGCACTAACTCGACGTGGTTGACGTACGCGCTACCATCCACCCACTGATAGGCGCGCGGTAACGGCGCGGCGCAGTTTGACAGGTCGAATTTAATTGCATCACCTGGAGGATGGGCATTAATTTGCGCGTAGGCGGCTTCGAGTTCCGGTGCGACAAGTTCCCAATTATCAAGTGCGTGTTGCAAGCAAGATGCAATTCCCGGAACAGGCAACGCGAACCGGAGTTGCTTGTCGACGACGGCTAGAACGCCGTCCCTGTTGGATGATTTTAGTGTGGCGAGTTTCAAGTTTCTCAAGATTTCCCTGTTCGATAAGAGGCCGGACAAATCGCCCATAAAGAAACTATACTCGCTCGATTATGGCTACGAACCCAACGCAGAAAAACCCTTACTTGGCAGGGTTTGGTAACGAACATTCAAGCGAAGCACTGCCAGGCGCGCTACCGCAAGGGCAGTTTTCGCCGCAACGAATTGCATTTGGATTGTACGCGGAAAAATTTAGCGCAACTTCATTCACCGCGCCGCGCGCTCGAAACCGCCGAACATGGTTCTATCGCATTCGACCTTCCGTGCTACAAGGCAGCTATGAGGAGTTCATTCACGCGGGTCTGGTGAGCTCTGCGCTCGAGAATCCGATGGTGCCGCCGGTACCCTTACGCTGGGATCCACTCCCGATACCGGCAGCCCATACCGATTTTATCGATGGCCTACTAACGGTCGCCGTGAACGGATCCGTGGCTGGGCAGTGTGGGATGGGGGTCCATGTTTATCTCGCCAATCGATCGATGACGGGTCGTTATTTCGTTAATGCTGACGGTGAACTATTGATCGTGCCGCAAATGGGTTCGCTGGTCGCGCACACGGAATGCGGAATATTGCAGCTTGGGCCCGGCGAAATATGTGTCATTCCGCGCGGCATGAAGTTTCGAATTGAGCTGCCGGAAGGAAAGAGTCGCGGTTATATTTGCGAAAACTACGGTGCCGCGTTCGAGTTGCCAGAGCGCGGCCCAGTCGGTTCGGACGGATTCGCTAACGATCGAGATTTCCTATATCCGTCGGCAAGCTTCGAAGACCTTGATGGAGATTTCGAGCTGGTCTGCAAATTTATGGGCAGGATGTACCGTGCGCCTATCGATCACTCGCCGCTCGACGTCGTCGCGTGGGTCGGCACGTCGGTACCTTATAAATACGATCTCACGCGATTCATGGCGATCGGAACAGTCACTTTCGACCATCCTGATCCGTCAATCTACACCGTCTTGACGTCGGCCTCTGACACTCCTGGGGTCGCGAATGTCGATTTTGTGATTTTCCCGCCGCGCTGGGTGGTGGCGGAAAATACGTTTCGTCCACCGTGGTATCACCGTAATTTCATGAGCGAATTCATGGGTCTTGTTTATGGGCAATACGACGCTCGCACGAGCGGTTTCGAACCCGGAGGCATGAGCCTGCATAATAGTATGGTGCCGCACGGCCCGGAAGCTGCGGTTTTCGATGCGGCGACGGATACGAGCTTGGAGCCGAGGAAGTTGGAAGATACTTTGGCGTTTATGTTTGAATCGCGCTATGTCATACAACCGACGCAAGCGGTACTTGAGTCGCCGTATTTGCAGACCCAGTACGCAGACTGTTGGAGCGCGTTACGCCGAAATTTCAATCCGTAGGTGCCTGTGACTTAGGCGCTCTAGTGAGCTCTTTCGGCAAAGGGCTCGAAAATCTGAGGCTCACTGTTCCTTGGGATCCTTAGGCCCGTCAAAATCCCGAACGACTTAGCTACCTGCTGCACGATGCTCGCCGCGACTACGTCGGTCCAACGGGTTCAGAGTGTGTCGAGTTTCCGACTAACGGCGATTCTTCAAGCACATGGGCAGCGAGATAAAACCTCTAAAGCGCGCTCGCTGTGCTCGAACGCCCGGTCCGTCGCGTGCTAGATCGGGAAAGTTCTTGAGTAATTTCTCGAGCGCGACGCGCGCTTCCAGCCGCGCGACTGCCATGCCGGCGCAGGCATGAATGCCGCCGGCAAAGGCGAGTTGCGGGTTAACTATTCGCGAAATATCGAGTGTATCAGGAGCAGTGAAAACCTCGGGGTCGCGGTTGGCGGCACCAATGCACAAGGTGAGCGTGGTGCCAGCTGCGATGGGGATATTGTCGAATTCCACGTCTGTCGTGGTGATCCGGTTGCCGAGTTGAACTGGCG
>JBLFWX010000162.1:0-5496 GCA_047611805.1 Gammaproteobacteria bacterium | reverse complement strand
GTTCGCGGAAGTCATTGCAAGATTTTGCCTCCGCAGGCTGACTAGCTGACAATACAAGTCGGTTCGTCAGGAGCCGAAACAATAATTGTTCTAACGGAGGACGACATGGGACGCTTGCAAGACAAAGTATGCATCATCACCGGCGCTGCCGGCGGTCAGGGCCAAGTTGCAGTTAAGTTATTCGCGGAGCAGGGCGCAAAGATTGTTGCGAGTGATTTACCTGGCAAACCGACAGAGGCGATTGCCGAGGTGATGCGCGATTTTCCGGGGCAAGTGCATTACGTTCGCGGCGATGTCGTTGTGAATAAAGATCTCGACGCGATCGTTAATACGGCGATCACCGAGTTCGGTCGAATTGACGTGTTGTTCAATAACCACGGCGTGATGGTCGGCAGCCCGCTGTTGGAGACCACCGAACAAGAAATAGACGATGTTTTGAACATCAACGTGCGCGCGTCGTTTTTGCTCTGTCAACGAGTTGCGCGTCAAATGGTGGCGCAAGGCAACGGCGGTTCAATCATATTGAATAGCTCGATAGGTGGGGTGCTCGGTTTTCCAGACATGGCTGCTTATGGCGCGTCCAAAGCCGGTGTTGCGCAACTCGCCCGATCGATGGCGAACGATCTGCGCGACCACCAGATCCGGGTGAATGCGGTCACGCCGGGTGCGATTGACACACCGATGCCGCATAAATATCTAGAAAAATTTGAAGATCGCGAAGAAATTTGGAAGGCCATGGAACAGGCGCATTTAACTGGCCGACTCGGCCGCCCGGAAGAAGTGATCTGGTTGGTCATCTTTCTCGCCTCGGATGAAGCATCATTCATGAACGGTGCCGTTGTCCCTGTTGATGGCGGTTACTCTTGCGTTTAATGAACGCGGCAAACCACGGCGTGTAGGTCGCGTGAGGCAGCCTACGGTTCCAAATCTACTTTAGGAAAAATAATGTCACCCATCGAAAAACGAGCCACGTTGGCCGCACGAGTCCGCAGTCGCGAACTGATTACCGCACCCGGGGTTTTCGACATGATTTCGGTGCGAATCGCGGACCAACAAAAACACCCGGCGCTGTATATGACGGGCTACGGCACAGTGGCTTCCTACCTCGGCTTACCGGACGCCGGGTTAGCGAGTTATACAGACATGGTTTATCGTGCCGCGCAAATGGCAGCCGGAAGTAACACGCCGATCATTGCAGACGCCGATACGGGCTACGGCGGCCTACTTAATGTGCAACACACCATCCGTGGTTTTGAAGCGGCCGGAATTGCCGCGATTCAAATAGAAGACCAGGAGTTTCCGAAAAAGTGCGGGCATACACCGGGTCGCCGAGTGATCGACACGGCCGACATGGTGGAGAAGATTAAAGTCGCGTGTGACTCGCGCACGGATCCGAATTTCTTAATCATTGCGCGCACCGACTCGCGCACAGCACTGGGTTTAGACGAAGCGATCGATCGCGCATTAGCTTATCGAGACGCAGGTGCTGATGTACTGTTTGTCGAATCCCCGGAATCTGAGGAAGAGTTCGCTGCGGTGGCGGCCTCCATTGATGCGCCTTTACTTGCCAACATGGTAGAAGGCGGTCGCTCTCCGGTATTAAGTCGAGAGCGGCTTTGTGAGCTTGGCTTCGCCGTCGCAATTTATCCCGGCACGGGATTCACTGCTGCAGCGGCTGCGCTGGAACAAGCGTATCGCTGCATATTGGAAACAGGTTCCACAACGGAACTAAAAATCCCCTTGTATCCAGTGTCGCAAATGCACGAACTCATGGGCTTTGATTCAGTGTGGGAGTTCGAGAAAAAGTGGGCTAAGTAATCGCTATGCCTAAACACGCATCGCCGCAGTTGTTCTTCGATAAGATTTGGGATGCGCATTGCGTAAAGCAACTCGGCAGCGGTTACGACTTGTTGTATATCGATCGCCACATGATGCACGAACTCGCGAGCGACGTGGCATTCAAACAAATCGAGGCGCAGGGTTACGATCTCCGTCGTCCAGATCTGACTTTCGCGACGCACGACCACGTGATATCGACTGCGAATGAACGCCATGACGATTCGTGGCCGCAAAGCGCCGATTATATTCGAACATTACGTGACAACAGTGCGCGACATCAATTTCGTCTGTTTGATCTAAACGGTCCAGACCAAGGCATCGTCCATGTAGTAGCACCGGAACTCGGTATCGCCCTACCTGGACTGACGTTCGTCTGTGGAGATAGCCACACGTGCACGGTTGGCGGGGTCGGCGCGATGTCGTGGGGAATAGGCACATCCGATGTGGCGCACGTGCTAGCGACACAAACTTTAGTGCAATATCGACCTAAAGTGATGCGCATTGAGTGCACTGGTCGATTACCCGACGGTGTCGTCGCGAAGGATCTGATCCTTAAGTTAATCGGACAATACGGGGCGGATGCAGGTAGTGGCTACGCTATCGAATTTTGTGGCGAGTGTGTCACCGGCCTTTCGATTGAGGCGCGTTTGACCTTGTGTAACTTAAGCATTGAAATGGGCGCGCGGATCGGTCAGGTCGCTCCGGATGAAGTCACTTTTGAGTATTTGCGCGGACGCCGATATGCCCCAAAGGATGCCGGTTGGGATGCGGCCGTAGCTAATTGGCGGACGCTACCGAGCGACCCAGATGCTGAGGCGGCTTGCGAGATCACGATCGAGGCGGGTAACTTGAAACCTCAGGTAACCTGGGGTACGAGTCCGGCACACGTCATCGACGTGGATGGTGTCGTTCCTGATCCGCAAGATGCAGGCGATCTCCAAACGCGTGCTGGCATAGAGAAAGCCTTGGCGTACATGCATCTACAGCCTGGTACGCACCTCACCGACGTGCCGATCGACATAGTTTTTATTGGATCGTGCACGAACAGTCGTATTTCCGATCTGCGTGTAGCCGCCGCCGTTATCGGCGACGGTAAAGTGGCTGACAATGTTAGAGCGCTCGTAGTGCCAGGCTCGAGCGCGGTGCGTCGACAAGCGGAAGCCGAAGGACTCGATAAGATCTTTCTTAACGCGGGCTTCGAATGGCGCCAGGCAGGATGTTCTATGTGCGTTGGGCTCAATGAGGATCGTCTGGGCCGTGGCCAGCGCTGTGTTTCGACTTCGAATCGAAATTTCGAAGGTCGACAAGGCAAAGGTAGTCGAACGCATCTAGCGAGTCCGGCTAGTGCTGCGGCATCCGCGTTAGCCGGACGCATAGCCGATCACAGGAAACACCGATCGTGAGCGAGATCTTGTCGCAACGATTTTCAGGCCCCGCGGCCGCGATTTTTCTACCAGACATCGATACGGATACGATCATTCCCATCGACTATTGCGTCAATCGGGCCCGACCTGATTTCGATGTGGGGCTATTTCGTTCCTGGCGCTTCGATGATGAGGGGCAAGAGAATTCTGATTTTATTCTCAATCTACCGGCCTACCGCAGCGCAAGCATACTCGTGGCGGGACCTAACTTTGGTTGCGGCAGTTCTCGCGAGATGGCCGTGTGGGCCTTAGTCGACTTTGGTATCCGCTGTGTCATCGCGCCGAGCTTCGGAGAAATTTTCTATAACAACTGCTTTCAGAATAATTTGCTTGCGGCAAAGGTCTCGAGCAAATCTGCTCAAGCGCTCGTCGATGTAGTCACCCGAACCACCGATGTTTCACTCACGATCGATCTTCAAACGAATACGGTGAGTGACCTTGCCAGCGGCCGGTACGATTTCGAACTCGATAAATTACGCAGCGATATGTTATTAAAAGGTCTAGACCCAATCGCCGCGAGCCTTCTATTGCAAACTGATATCGGCGCCTACGAACAAAGAGATGCACGCTCTCGACCATGGGCGTATCAAGTCGGATCGTAATTCGGATTCATTGTCGGCCATATAGCGCGCTTCAGTACTAATCGAATATGCTCATCGCTGATAATTTGTATGTCAATCGCACGCCTTATCTTGTTATACGTAAACGAACGTTTTCGAACCGTCTAACGGTGCTGCGAATGCTACCTCCCGATTTCGGCCTCCTCCGGACCTTGGCTCGTTTAGCCATGCACCGCGTAATAATCGCTATTCTAAATTGGACGGACCGCCTAATTATTCCTTATCCAGCATTCGAATTTAGCCGCAAACCATTCTTTGCCTTAAATGTCTCTTTTACGCACTGTTCTGATGTGACGGATCAGGGTTTACGTGGCACTCAAGGCTGCAGGATCTCAATCACTAACCGTCGTTTTCGGGAAAGTTCGCTGAGAGTCAAAAGCTAAGGACTTAATGGCTGCTTACACCAGCAACGGTCGTTCAATCGAATAGAATATTGCGCCACGACGGTCGCATAACGACCCGATCCGGTCGTTCAATCCCAACAAATACGTTATCTAATTTCAATACGAAACAAACACCGGTTGCAGCTTTAAGGTGATTTGGCGGACTGCCGAAAACGAACAATCCGCCCGATTGGTCGGGTCCGAAAAAGGTGACCCGACCCTCTCGGCCAAGGAACAGCGGATTGATTCACTACCCTGACTGGTGACCGTTTTAAAGAAAGGGAGCAGAATAGTTTGTACCGACAGCCTCGCTTCCTGTTCCTCTTCCACACTTAGGTACGCAACCAGCGCATTACTGAATGAAAACTTTTTTCTACGGCTGGGTGGTGACTGCTTCAGCTTTCATGGTTCTCTTCCTGACCTACGGCGTTCAGTATTCGTTTGGCATTTTCGTCCCCGCCATGATGGATGACCTCGGTTGGCAGCACGCGAGCCTGGGCGGCGCGTTTTCTTTGTACACAGTAGTCTACACTGGCTTCAGTCTGATCACCGGCCGGCTCACAGATTCATTCGGGCCGCGGCGGATTGTGGGTATCGGTGCGATCCTGCTCGGAATGGGGATCATGGTCACGAGCCAAGTGTCGTCGCAGTGGCAACTGTTTTTTTGGTACGGCATCGTTGCTGCGCTCGGCATGAGCACGGCCTACATTCCCTGCAACATGACCGTGGTTCGCTGGTTTCAGCGTAGACGCGGGTTGGCGCTCGGGCTGGCATCGAGCGGTGCGAGTTGTGGGATCCTCGTCGTACCGTTGTTCGCGTCGTTGATGATCGACAAATACGACTGGCGCATCGGCCTGCTCGTGCTGGGGGCGATCCTGTTCGTCATAACAAGTATCGCCGCCCACTTTATGGTGCGCGACCCGGAACAGATGGGATTACTACCCGATGGCGAGGGCAGGTTGTCGTTGGCGCGTGAGCGGTCCCCCGATGCGATAGGTCTGATCGAGCCGGCGGTCCAGGCGTCCGGGTGGACCTTGCGCGAGGCGAGCACAACGGCGTCGTTCTGGACATTTTTGGTCGCGTTTTTAGTCACCATGCTCACCGTCACGGTGCCATTCGTGCACATCGCCAGTTTCGCTCGAGATATCGGCTTGTCCAACATGAGCGGGGCAATGACGATCAGCGTCATCGGCCTGTTTGCGTTCGCTGGCAGCATGTTTCTAGGCGCGC
>JBLFWX010000161.1:0-5578 GCA_047611805.1 Gammaproteobacteria bacterium | reverse complement strand
ATTATTCGTCAATCACGTCGTTGAAATATCGATCCGAACGCGAAGGCTTTAGTGTTAATACAATTCGGCTCTACGATAAACCACAAGAGGCATCCGCAGCGGAGATGCTCGAGCGACTGCGCAAAAATATTAACGAACGAACCCGCTTGCTCGCGCTGACCTGGGTACATTCAGGCAGCAGCGTCAAATTACCGATAGCGGCTGTTGGAAAACTCGTCAAAGAGATCAATACAGCCCGCAGTGAAGAAAATCGTATTCTGTACTGTGTCGACGGTGTCCACGGCTTCGGTGTAGAGAACGCAAACTTCGACGAGATCGGTTGCGATTTTTTCGTCGCCGGTACCCATAAATGGATGTTCGGGCCTAGTGGCACAGGCATTATGGTCAGTCGCGACAGCGAACTCAATAATTTATCGCCGACGATACCACCGTTCAATTTACTCCAGACGAATAATTTCGGCGCCCTGATGACACCAGGCGGATTCCATAGCTTCGAACACCGATGGGCGTTACCGAAAGCGTTTGAATTTCATTTACTCTTAGGTAAGGACAATGTCCAACAACGTATTCATTTTCTGAATACCTATTTAAAGGAACGTCTGAACGACATAAAAGGGGTCGAACGGGTGACGCCAATGAGCGTAGAGTTGTCTGCCGGATTTACTTTCTTTCGCGTCGCCTCGAAGACCCCCGAAGAAGTACAGAAGTTTATGTACGATCGCAACATAATTGTTAGCCCCGCCAATCGCGATGCTGGACCGGTCGTGCGAATGGCTGCGGGCGTACTAAATTCGACTCGAGAGATAGATAGAGTTGTAGAAGTACTGCGCAAATTTGCCTAGTGAATTTATGGCGCAGAGCACATTTAATGACTGTTGACGCCTACCGCCTCCCGCCTTCCCCCCGGACGTGAGTCCGACCTGCGTAACTTGTGTTAAATGAATCTCCTGTCAGCGAACTTCACGCGAAGTTAGAAAGCGATAGCCTTCCTACCTCGAAGTACGACAGGTTTAACTTCGGGGCTCCCTACTCAAGGGATCAGTAGTTCATATAACAAATAGGCCGGGAACCTAATCGCTCACCATGTCGCGCACAAGCTCGTGCAACAGCAACGTCCCCAATCCCAGATCCGCAGTCGATAATCGCTCGTCCCGACCATGGAAGCGATGGAAGTCTGCAAGCGCAAACCGCATCGGCATGAAGCCGTAGCAGGTAATACCCTTCTCTCGAAATACATTGCAATCAGTGAATCCAGAAATGAAACTCGGGACTACTTTGGCACCCGGGTCCTGGCGCGCGACGAGTGCGCCGATCGCGCGGAACAGTTCTGTGTCGATCGACGCCGCGTGCGAAGTCGACGACAAAATAGTACGGATACTGATTGCCGGATCGTCGATGGTTTGCTTCAGTTCATCGATCACAGCGTCCGGCGATTGCCCCGGCAACAGGCGGATGTCGACAACCGCCGAAGCTTTGGATGGCAATACGTTTTCTTTCGGGCTTCCGGTAAGGATCGTAATTGCGAGCGTGTTACGCACCATACGGGCGTTATTGGGATCGCCCATGAATTTATCGAGAAATTCCGCGTCGCCTAACGCTTTACGCAAGTTCAGGTAAGGCGTGCGTGCAGCCGATGGCATGGACGCCGCCCGTGCCGCGAACACCGTTTGAACGGCGTCGGTGACGACGATCGGAAATTCAAACCGTTCAAGCCGCGCAAGTGCACGTATCAGCGCATGCGTCGCCGCTGCGGGCGATGGACTAGAGGCATGTCCTTGTGGACCCTCGGCTGTTATTTCTAGCCATAAGGGTGCTTTCTGCGCAAACTCGACGCCGTAGCGGAATTGGTTTTCGCTAACCTCCAGCATGACACCGCCTTCATTCAGCGCAAATTCGACATCGGCCATCAAGTCAAAATGATGCTCAGCCATGAAGCGCGCGCCCTTGCCGCCGCCTTGTTCTTCGTCCGCTACCGCAAGTAGAACCACATCGCGTTTCAACGGGATATCGAGCCTCTTTAAAAGCACGAACGATAGGACCTCCATAATGCCGGGCCCCTTATTGTCGAGGCTGCCGCGGCCCCATAGGTAACCATCACGTACAATGCCCGCGAAAGGTGGTTCGCTCCATTCGTCGGGGTTGGCCGGTACCACGTCCATATGGTGTACAAGCATAAGGGCTTTTTTGCTACCGTCACCGCGAAGCCTGGCATACACATTCGCACGTCCTGGCGCGCCTTCAAAGCGGGTTGTTGAAATGCCTTCGTTATTGAGAAACGCCTCAAGGAAATCCGCAGCCGCAGCTTCGTTTCCGGGCGGGTTGGTGGTGTCGATCTTAATATATTGCTGGGCAAGGCATACTGCCTCGGCGGTAATCTCCGAAGGCACTATTTGAAGCGCGCGTGGGCAGGGCTCAGGCGCCGCATCGACGTTAATGGACGCCGCTTGCAATACTGCGATCGTTACCCAAATGGCCGTCCGTGACAGGTGTATCGCGCTTCGTGGTTTTGCTTGAATCAATGGGGTCTCCAATTAAGTTACACGCGGATGCATCGCATCCTCGACCCGGATTAATGCACTATGGCGCTCGAATTCATAACACCATGACGCGCTCCTTCCCTGGGCGCGCTATCGCCGAATATGCTAACCCTTTCGGGATAGGTGCGTTCGTTCTGCAGAACCAAGCGACCGCCCACGTGATACTACCCCATTCGAGGAAACAATAGGGTCAGGCTCGATTGAATTCCATGTAGCGCTGTCATTGCTGGCAAACGTCCGAAGTTGGCTCGATTTGGGCGTAGCGACTTCGGCACCTTCGGACCGTTAGCGATTCATTAACGGGCGTTCGGGTGTGAACGCTCATTCCAGATCGTTATTCCGCGAACCTAACAGATCTCGAATCCTTCATAAGCTTTTTCCGCCACTTCGTTACACAGTTGACGATACGTACCAAAACCACCGACATAAGGTAGAAACACACGGGGTTTGCCCGGGATGTTCGCGCCGAGATACCAAGAATCTGTTTGCGGGAACAAGGTACCATCTGCAAGCTCTTTTACGTGCGCACCCCAGGACGTTTCTGCTTCACTACTCGCCTCAATGCGTGTCGCACCCTGCGCTCGTATGTGGGATATACAATCGCAAATCCAATCAACATGTTGCTCAATGGACGTTGGCATATTGCCGAGTACAGACGGACTGCCTGGACCGGTGATCATAAACATATTCGGAAAACCCTCCACCGACACGCCTAGATAAGTACGCGGCCCCTGCGCCCACTTATCCTTCAACGATACCCCATTGCGCCCGTGAATATTTGCGCGCGTGAGCGGCCCGGTTAGGGCATCGAAACCGGTGGCGAAAACTAGAATATCTAGGTCATGAACTTGGTCGGTTGTTTTTATGCCTGCCGATACAATCGATTCAATTGGGGACTCTCGCAAATCTACTAGCGAAACATTGTCGCGATTAAAAGTTTCGAAGTAGCCGTTATCTAACGGCAAGCGCTTGGTCGCTATCGGGTAATCTGTGGGGATGAGTTTGCGTGCGATTTCTGCATCGTCGACCAAATTCTTTATCTTCTCGCGAACAAAATTCGCGGCGTGCTCATTCGCCTCCACGTTAAAAACTAAATCGGAGAAACTCCCGAACATCCATTCGAACCCACCTTTGCGCCAATCGGCTTCGAACTGCTGTTCACGTTCCTCGGGAGATACTTTAAGCGCTTCCGTTTCTTTAAAGTCATAGGGCTGCCCGATGGAAGACCAGCGGCAAAATTCTCGGATTTCCTTGATGTTTCGCTTTATGTCTTGAATCTGCTCTGACGACAATTTTGTATTGCGGTTAGGTACACTAAAGTTCGGGGTGCGTTGAAAAACAGTCAAATGTTCGGCTTGTTTCGCAATGATCGGAATCGCCTGAATGCCGGAGGATCCTGTGCCGATCACACCCACTCGCTTGCCGGCAAAATCAACTGTCTGATGCGGCCACTCTCCGGTGTGATACCAGGCGCCTTGAAAATCCGCTCTGCCAGGAATGTCTGGAACTTGCGCCGCAGATAAACACCCGACTGCCGTAATCAAATAGGTCGCCGCGACCGTGTCACCTTGATCGGTCTTCACTATCCATAGATTAGAACTCTCATCGTAAGTCGCTCCAATCACTCGGGCACTGAAGGTAAACGCGGAACGCAAATCGAAACGATCCGCAACGTGCTCTAGATAACTCAAGATCTCCGGCTGCTCTGGGAATCTTGAGGTCCAAGTCCAATCTTGCTCTAGTTCTTCTGAGAAACTATAAGAATAAACCCAGCTTTCGGAATCAGAGCTCGCGCCGGGGTAGCGATTCCAATACCACGTGCCACCTACGTTATCGCCAGCTTCGAAGCCGCAATGGCTTAATCCCAGCTCGCGCAGTTTGTACACCGCATAAATTCCGGCGAACCCAGCGCCAATCACAACCGCATCGACCGTACGGCTGGGTGAATCATCCGGGTGGAATGCATCGGACATTGCCATCTCCAAGTCTTAAAAATTTAGCTGAATCCTACACCAGACCGTTTGGCATGATTAGCTCGGTGACAAGGAATTTCACGAAAGTTCTTGTTTCGGACGCACCAATCCCTCGATGTACCGGTGCTTTGTCGTGAACATGAAATCCAAATGGCTAGCGGAAACCTAATTCCGACCATAGAGCGCTAAAAAATGAACTGCGGAGCACAGGGTTTCTAGATTCCATATGCATGGAACCGAGCTGATAAAACTTCGTTCATAGTGTTGAGAAAACCGCTAACCGAGAGCAGAGTCGCTATCGGGACAACATCGGTGCCAGATCATTCGTCCGTAGAGGAACATCGGTGTCGCTATATCGGCGACATGGAGAAAGCGCCAGAAGAATATTTTGCGAACGAACTCTGGCGGCGACGCATAATCGTTACTCACCGGATATTTGACGTGAAACTGGTGGCGGGAAAGGAGCGTTAACGCCGCATATACTCCAAAAAGCGCCGCAAGGAGATGGGCGGAATTGGCCCGGACGGTTATTGGCCTGTGTTGCTTAGATCGCTCTGAGTGTCGGCACGTTCTGCATATAGGAGGGTCGGGTGATGGGATCGAACCGGCAGACGGTCCGATCAAAATCGTCCAAACAGGCTCAGCTCACAGCGCACTAGGACCGCTGCAGACCAGGATTGATCGCCCCGTGAGAACGCCATTCACGTTTCAGCAGGTAGACCAGCGGACCGATTGCGCCTAAGAACAAAGTGAGCACCACATACGGCCATGCAGTAACTCGGCGTTTTCGGGCGTCCGCCAGCATCCAAATTACCGCCAAGCCACGCGCAATCACCAGGTCCGCTAGTACTTGAATACCGCCCCAGTGGTCGAAGTGCGACGCAATCACGCCGATATAACCGACTTCCATAATGGCGTAGCCCGTTAGTGCAATGAAATTAAACAGAACCACACTGATTAAGACTGTTTTCCAAGTCATGCTTGTTCTCCTTAAGCTAAGTTGACGATGACAGTCTCCGAAATCCGATGTTGGCGCGCAATTACCTGCGAGGTAATTGTTGAAAGTGA
>JBLFWX010000160.1:0-5614 GCA_047611805.1 Gammaproteobacteria bacterium | reverse complement strand
AAGCTGAAAGAAATCATCGATTTCATCGCCATCGACGTCGACGAAGAGATTTGCGGTGGCGGCGCTGGCATGGACGGCAAGTGGGCCGAAAGTCAACGCGAGTGCAAAAAGCACAAGTAGTGGAAATGGCATGATAATCGCTCCTTTAAAGGCCCCCCAGGATCACTGCGCAATGGAGTATAAGACGAGGCGCCGCCTATTTCAGCAATCCTGTTCGAATATTGTCAGCTCACAAAACCGTCCTTGAGCTGTGCTCGGAGGCGGGCCTGGCCCCAAGCGGCGCGTCGATCGGGATCGTTTCGAGTCTGACCTCATTGGCCTCGACCCCATTGGCTCTGCATTGCCGCGCTTGGGAATAGAATCGCTGGGATTTATGCACGGCGCCAATGCGCAGTTATCGTTGCGCGTCCAGGCAAGCACCGCGAAAAATAGTCGCGAGGCCCATCTTCGTTGAAATCCGTAGACGCTCAGTGATTACATCAGACAAATTAAGTTTTAAATTTACACTACCTACAACTACCGCCGCCCTACAGCTCAATTGAAATGAATATCGATTCGGATTTTCGGGCGAGCAGATCCCGAATCCCGCTAGCCTATAGCTCATCGGCCCCTATAAAAAAGTAACTGAAACCGTATCGCGCAACAGCACTCACTCAGTGAAGCGCGGTGATCAATGCACATGCTTAAATTACAATTCTAATTGGCTCTAACGCTTGTCGCTTAGTTTAGCGGTTGGTGGTCACGGTGGCGGAAGTCGACAAGCTAACTGCTAACCCAGCGGATTTTCGCGCTTCGGACTAGCAATGTGCCGCCGAACGACTTATCGGCGCGAACGATTTCTAATCGAAATCCAACGCCGAATATCTCCTGCACCAGCTAAATTCGCTTGCGACGCATCTCGGACTGCGGCCTATAATGCAGGACGCATCGTAGTTCACACTACTCACTGCGAAAAATTTAGAGGACGATCGAAATGACCGACACCGGCACGAATCGATTGACCATCAACTCTGCTACCCGGCCACTTTCGGCGACGGTAAGCAGGCGTTTTACAAACTCTTTAAGCGCATGCGAGCAGAAGATCCTGTGCACTGGACAATTGCGCCGGGTGGAACGAGTTTCTGGTCGTTGTTCAAACATGCCGAGGTTAAAACCGTCTTAAACGATAATGATCTCTTTAGCTCCGAGAAAGACGGGATAATCCCGTTGTCCAATAAAGAACTAGAAATTTTCTGCGCTAAGGATGAAGGCTTTGGTAGTGGCCGCAGCATTATTGTTACTGACCGACCACGACATACGGAGTTGCGAAAAGTTATTGAACCACCATTCAAGCCGAAGGCGCTTGTCGATTACGCGGCGCGATGCGATGAATTGATCAAAGCTATTTTCGACGATCTACCGAGCAGCGGTGAATGCGATATCGTTGAAGATATCGGCGCGAAAATTCCGATGGCCGTTATTTGCGATGTGATGAATATTCCAAAAGAGGATTACAAACAGATACTCGCTTTCGGTCGCATGACCTTAGCCGGCGCGGACCCCGAATTTACAACGGAAGGCACGCCGATTGACACCATGGGTGCGGGATTTCGCGGGCTGCGAGAATACTGTCGTAAGCTTGCCGTCACTCGACGCGGCTGTCCCCATCAGGATATGTTATCGCAAATGGCGAACGCCGAGATTGACGGCACCGCACTCAGCGACGACGAACTCGGCTACAACGGGCTCTTGGCGTTGTTGGCTGGTTTCGAGACGACACGTAACACCTTCTCAGGCGGCGTACTCGCGCTGCTGCAACATCCGCAAGAAATGGCCAAGCTGCGAGAAAACCCGAAAGGGATCCGACTTGCGGTGGAGGAAGCGCTGCGCTGGTCGAACGCTGTGATCTCACTGATGCGAGTGGCGACACGCGACGTCGAAGTCGGCGGCAAAACAATTAAAGCAGGTGAGCGTATCGTCATCTGGTTGGCGTCGGCGAATCGCGATGAAGACGTATTCGAGCGGGCGGATGAATTCGACGTTTCGCGTCACCCGAATCAACACATCGCATTCGGCGGTGGAGCGCATTTTTGCATCAGTGGTCCATTGGCGAAGCATGGACTGAGTTACGCGTTGAAAGAGCTCCTTGAACGCTACGATGGCATCGAGCTTGTCGGTGACGCAGAGCGCGTGGAGTCAAACTTTGTCGGCGGCTTAAAACGCTTACCTGTTCGATTAATTCATCGTGACGGCGAATTACGTTCTGCCGGTTGAGGAATATTCAGGCCAACTAGTAAGTTGTTGCACACTGTACGCCGATGCGGCGAACGTTGTTTCAGGTTTCTTGTTCGACAGCGTTTCTAATTCCGACTTGGCTACATAACGACTGCGTCAATTAGTCGAGTTGTTACACGCGGAAACGGCCAACATTTCGTCGCGATTAACGGCAAGTACAGCAGTGGAGCTGCCGTGTTCTTTTAGAATTCAGAACGCGTCTATCTATAATGCGACCCCCTATGTCTAAATGCCCTGCGTTACACGATCGATCCTAAGGCGCGAGCGTTGCGATGCGTTCGCATCGACTGAGTAGTCTCAGGTGCGGCGGTCAGCAGACGCTGAAGACAAGTCGTTTTCGAGCCACCCGACCTCGGTTTCGCGCATACCACTCTGGACCCTGCGCTACCCGATCCGTCTAACCTGTCTAAACTACGCGCGAGACTGAATATTCAGCACCGGTTCAGCGTAGATCGTTCAAAGTCCGAGCGCTGCATAATCATAATACTCAGGGAGGGTATCGCGGTGGACTTAATCGGACTCATTGTAAATTTGGCTGTTGGTGCGGGCTTAGGCTGGCTAGCCCAGACGCTAATAAGGACGGCTATTCCTGGCCTCGTAGGCAACATCGTCTTAGGGATTATTGGTGCGCTTTTCGCTCAGCTACTTTTCCGGTTTGTCGGCATCGCGCCAGAAGGAATAATCGGTACCTCAATCCTCGCTGCCGCGGGCGCGGGGCTATTGATTTTCCTAGTCTTGTACCTTGATCACGCGAATAAAAACGCGGCTAACCCGTGTCGTCGAGGCGGGAGGTTGTGAAGCAAAGTTCGTAGAATTCCAACGGTTCGAAGACTCAGGATCCAGTTCATTCCAGTTGAGTGCCGATGCCGCACGGCAGCTAAAGGCCCGCCGGGGCTTTTATCGATCATCTGCTGACCAGTTCTCTTTACTTTCAACAGAGGCGTGTCGGGACCGCTTGCCGGTGATTTCGCGAAACCTACCGCTCGAGCAAGAGATCAGAGTTGAGTGAATCCGCCCGTAGCCGCCAGACGGCTACGGGTAGGAACACAAACCTGCTACTTAAATATGAACCCTTCGTAGTCTTTCGAAGCGACGTCAGCGCATTTATCTCTAAACGCCGGTGCACCGGCTGCATAGAATAAGAATTGACGTTTCTTACCCGGAATGTTCGAGCCCATAAACCAAGAATCCGTTTTCGTAAAAATCATTCCATCAGTTAACGAATTCGCGTGTTCGGTCCAGGCATCTTCCGCTTCTACCGTCGTTTCGATGAGCGTATGACCTTTGTCATTCATGTAGCCGATGCATTCACAGATCCACTCTGTGATGACTTCCGCGCAGCGCGTGAAATTGCAGAAAACCGCACCACCTGGGATGAATAAGTTTGGGAAATCCGCCGTTTGGACTGTCATATAAGTTCGCGGCCCATCTGCCCATTTGTCCTTGATCGATTCGCCACCGCGTCCCCGGATATCCATCCGCGTCAATTCGCCAGTGATCGCATCGAACCCGGTCGCGTAGATAATTACATCGAGCTCATATTCCGCATCCGCCGTTTTCACGCCCTTTGCCGTAATACTTTGAATGGGACTCTCATTCACGTCGATTAGGGTCACGTTGTCTCGGTTGTACGCTTCGTAATAGCCCGTTTCCATTGGCACGCGCTTAGCCCCAAACGGATAATCCTTAGGAACAAGTTTTTCTGCCAAGTCTTTGTCAGTAATTCGTTCGCGAATTTTTTTGCGCACAAATTCCGCGTATAACTCGTTAGCTTCGTTACTCGTCATAATGTCGTGGAAACACCCGAACCACTTGCTAAATCCAGGTTGCGCCCAAATCTCCTCGAAGAACGCTTCGCGAACTTCTGGCGAGACTTCTAACGCCGAGCGTGGATCGAAATCGTGCATAAACCCACCGAAGGTTTTGTCGCACTTTCTAAATGTCTCGGGATAGTCGTCTTTAATTTTTTGCTGTTCGTGATCCGCGATAAGGGAATTTCGAAGTGGTGCCGCATATTGAGGTGTTCGCTGAAATACCGATAGGTGGCCGGCTTGTTTCGCCACTTCAGGAATTAGCTGAATAGCAGTTGCACCGGTGCCGATAACGCCCACTCTTTTATTCGAGAAATCGACGGCTTCTTTCGGCCAACGCGACGTGTGAAATGAGTCGCCTTTGAAACTATCGATACCCGGAATGTCAGGCATGTTGTTGGCCGACAAAATACCAACCGCTGCGATCACAAACTGAGCGCTTGCGCGGTAGCCGTCTTCAGTTTCAACATCCCAGCGGCCGCTAGCATCGTTGAAGTACACAGATTTGATGCGTGAGTTAAAGCGGATGTTCGGACGCAATTCGAACTTGTCCGTGACGTAATTTAAGTATTGCTCGTTCTCGGGCTGGCCAGAGTAATGCTCCTTCCAATTCCATTCCTGTAACAGTTCTTCGGAAAAACTGTAGGCGTAGGAATAACTCTCCGAATCGAATCGCGCCCCTGGGTATCGGTTCCAATACCAAGTGCCGCCGACCCCGCTGCCTGCTTCGAAAATCTTTGCCTTGATGCCTTTTTGCAAAAGGCCATAAAGTTGGTAAATACCAGTTACCCCGGCGCCGATGACGATCGCATCGAGCTGTTCGACCTCAGTATTTACGTTCGATGAAGTTTCCTGTTGCGCCTGAGCCATCGTAGTTTCCTCTATGAATTTAGTTTCCGGACCGCACCTAATCGGGCCTAGAATGCTACCAGGATAGTCTATTTTCAGCCGCGCTTACTAGGACGGATCTGAGAATAATCTGCAGTCATGAGTAATATCGAAATCGCTCGAAGCTGTAACCTGACAGCGATTGAACCGACAAGCCAAATTTCATTGCGCTTTCACGCTTTTTGATTTCGCGGACGCTTTCTCAACACGGCTTAGCTAGCGCGACAATCCATCGTTGTTATATTCGCGAATCTATCGATAAATTGCGCGCCTCCAGAGAGAGACTTGTCGCGAATCAGAAAAGTATCAGACTATATCTCAACGACACAACACGGGCGAAACCGCCGAAAATTCCTCGTCTAAATACGGTAACAACCGAGATCAACTAAATTGTATACAACGCGGCACTCCCATCAAGATTAGAGAAACACATTGGAGTGTAAGTTGTTCAATCGAATCGATCGCAATTTGGAAGGAAGAAGAATCGGTTCGCTGGACGAAATAATTAAAGGGTGCCTCGCGACGCGAATACCCCCTTGGGTTTGAGATTGCGGTTCGTCACATCGCACGCGACGCCTTGATCCCACTGATCTCCAGCCTGAATGGACCGTCCTGTTTGTCCGATATGAGAAAGCCGACCA
>JBLFWX010000159.1:0-5854 GCA_047611805.1 Gammaproteobacteria bacterium | reverse complement strand
CTTCAGGACTATCGCACTCACTATTTCACCTGGTTGAAGTGCCGTGGTGAAGTAGTCTTTGAAAAACCGATCCGCCGGCACTACGCGCCGACCGGTAGCGCTACGAACTTCGATTTCAGCATCTGCCGCAACTAATGCGGTCGGATAATCAGCGGCAGGATCCGAATGGGCAACTGAGCCACCGATAGTACCGATCGCGCGGATCGCCGCGTTGCCGATTTCTTGCGCGGCTTGGCGCACGAGCGCAAGTCATCCCTCGAAGATCGCGGACTCGGCGACCACGTGGTGACGGGTCATCGCGCCGATCCGGAAACCCGATTGTGTGCGTGCGATCCCACTCAACTTGCTGATATTGCGCAAACTAACCAACGTGGACGGGTGACCAATTGCGCATTCAACATCGCCATCAATGTCGCCCCGCCGGCCAGGCATCTTGCGTCCTCGTCCCTACCCATGATCTCGAGTGCTTCTTCTAAGGTGCTTGGGCAGTAGTAGTGCATGGTCACCGAGGGCCGTCTAATTCGAAATTGATTACGACGATCGCTGGCGCTTAGGCGGAAGTTCGGCGAATCGCCCTTCGCGACGTTCTTGGTTCGCTGTCATCGCTTCGCGAATTTCGTCGGCATTTAACATGCTCGCATTCCACGTAGCAATGTAGTCGAGGCCGTCAGCGGTATTGTGATCTCGCGCATAGGTGATCATGCGCTTGCAACCGTGGACTGCGAGCGGCGCTTTGGCCGCAATCTCACGCGCTATTTCCATGACGCCGGCGAGCAGGCTCCCGTGATCCGGATACACACGATTCACTAAGCCAACCGCCTGTGCCTCGGTCGCCGTCACGCGGCGGCCCGTATAGGCCATTTCCCGGACGAAACCTTCTGGAACGAGTTTCACCAAGCGCGGAAAAGTACCGACGTCGGCTGTCATCCCAATGTTGGTTTCAAATATGGTGAGAAAGGCGTCTTCGGTTGCATAGCGCATGTCACAGGCCGTTACCAAATCGACACCGCCACCAATGCAACCGCCTTGAATCGCAACGAGCACTGGGATCCGGCAATTCTCCATGCAAGTGAAACTATTCTGTAGGTGAGTTACGGTGTCATAGAACCGCGCGCCGTGTTGCCGTTTTTCGAGAGCGTCATTGGAATCTACGGCGAGCATTTCATCGTCTTGGCCGAATACACTGATGTCGATTCCGGCAGTGAAATGAGGGCCGGTAGAGGAAATAACGATCACACGGGCTTTTGAATTAGCGTCTATGTCTTCGATAATCGCTGGCAGTTCGTTCCAGAACTGGTGATTCATACTGTTGCGTTTGTCTGGTCGGTTTAGAACGACGTGCGCGATCCGGTCGGTAATTTCAACTTTAAAACATTCGTACATGGTGATCCTTCCTAGTCAATAATTCTGGCTATCTGTCTTGCAACATTAATTGATCATGGCAACGACCCGGTCGCACAAATCGCTGGTCGGATCGATGAGGTCGTTGACAACGTCGAAATGATTGGTGCCGGTGTGCTCCACATAAGTGCCCTCTAGTCCGGCGGCTTTCCAAGCCGTGATGAAGTCCGCGGACTGGCGGCGAAATTCAGTCGATTCATTCGCGCCCACCTCGGCAATGATGGGTCCCGCCGCGGCTGGGATGTTCAGTAAGGGACTCTCCCTTTGAATCACATCTTCAGTGAGTTGCAGCGCCGGTTGAGCGAACCCAAAACGCAGCGGCCGAAGATCGTAGACGCCGCTGAATGCGTATGCGGCCCGCACCGTATCGACAGGTAAGCCATAATCGGTTTGCCAGCTTGTACACAAGATTCGGGTTGCAAGATGTCCACCTGCCGAATGACCCGAAACAAAAATACGATTTCTATCTCCATTGAATTTGAGATCAGTTGTTTTAGACCACGCAACCGCCGCGCGGACTTGGCGGGTAATTTCAGGGATGGTGACTTTTGGGCACAACGCGTAGTTCGGGACGATAACGGTGATCCCTCGAGCGACCAGGCCTCGAGCAACGTAACTGAATTCCTTGGAGCTCATGCGTTTCCAGTAACCGCCGTGAATAAAAAACAGAATCGGTGCGGCCGGATCCTCGGCCGGGAATATATCGAGGTTCTCTTCGAGCGTCGGACCGAAGCGCACGTCCAGCAGACAGTCGAGCTCGCGGCGAGCGGCTGCGCTTTCCTTCGTGTAGAACTCGAAATATGCGCTTGGATCCCCGATTACTTCGGCTAAATTGTATTGCGCATCGAGCGACTCTTGGGTGGCGAAATCTCGATAAAGCATAGTGGTTTTCCTGCAGTGCGGCGGACAGTTTGATTTGCTCTGGTCGAAGAATAACGCTCGCTTGCGACATACGCCACCCATCATCCGCGGGCCAGCCAGCTGGAGGATTTAGCCGCATGGATTGAATCCCGACCACCGCCAACATAACGAGGAAAATCTTGTAGACTTGACGCTATAGTGAAAATTCAGGAGCTTAAGAATGGCGACTCATCAAGCAGAAATTTTCCATCCGCGCAGACTTGGCCACGTCAATTTGTGGGTCGAAGATTTGGCGCGCTCTGAGCGATTCTACAACGAGCAATGCGGCCTAACCGTTGAGTTCACTGAACCTGATTTAATCGCCACGTTCCTCGGTACAGGCCAAACCCCGCACGATCTCGGCATGATTCAAACGACCAATGGCATTGATCGCTTCGGTCGGGACGGGATCCTGCAACTGCCAGGGTCGATCGGACAGCATGTGGGTTTAAATCATCTGGCTTGGGAACTTGAGAACGAAGTAGATTTGGTCGCTGCATACAAGCGCTTGCAAGAGCATGCCATTAGAACCGACATGACGGTCGATCACCAAGTCGCGCACAGCGTCTACCTGTTCGACCCAGATGGTCACTACAATGAATTCTATTGCGACACCGTGCAGAATTGGCGTGAGGTGTTACACGGTGAGATGGATCTTATTACTAGCCATTGGGATCCCCTAAGCTCAGAACCTGTCGTCGAAGGGCGCTACGAGCGAAATCCACAATTGCGAACAGTGGATGCCGCGCCCTTGCATCCGCAAAGAGTGACGCATGCGGTGATCCAAAGTCTTGACGTCGATCGACTAGTGGATTTTTACACGCACATCGCTGGGCTCACCGTAATTGAACGCGATTGCGACGTTGTTTATTTCGCCGGTTCGCATGCCTCCTACGACTACAACTTGGTAATAGTCCCAGGGACCAGTGCCGCCTACGGGCACGCCGCGTTCGAAATTGCCGATGAGTCCGCATTCGACGGCGCGATTAAAAAAATCAGTAAGAACGCTATCTTCGATGTGATTGAGCTGCCGTGGAAGCGCTCGCTATTCTTGACGGATCCCGATGGCCTCATGAGCGAATGGTACGTACGTCGAACTGTGCCGCGAGAATTAAGTAAGCGCGGTAACGTAGCGCTAGTGCTCGCGGCCTAATGGGCTCAATTTCTATTTGCCATGTTGAAAACGAGATCACGCAATGACTAAATTAACTGCCATCATCGCCGGGGGCGGAATTGGTGGCTTAGCCTGTGCCGCGGCGCTTGCGCAACGGGGTTGGGCAGTAACCGTTTATGAGCGGCAAGACGAGCTGCGTGCGGTTGGCGCTGGAATATATATTTAGGAAAATGGTTTGCGCGTACTTGAAGCGCTCGGTGCGTTCGACGACGCGACCAAGAACGCATTTCACGGCACGCACTTCGAACAGCGCGATAATCACGGAGACATTATCGACTCCGCACCGATCGCGGGTGGCAACAGACTGCTGACAGTCCCGCGTAGCCAATTACTCGCCGCCTTAGCGAATGTCTGCAAGAAAGCTGGGGTCGGGATTGTCACGAACACCGAAGTGACTGGCGCAAGTCCTCGCGGCGAATTATTTTTTGCTAACGGCGCAACGCATCAAGCCGATTTCGCCGTTGGTGTAGACGGCGTGTGGTCGAAAGTGCGCGAATCACTAGGTCTCGAACGATCGCACGAGCAGACAATGGAAGGGGCGTTGCGAACCATGGTATCTGCGGCGGCTGGCGATTTTCGTGCGAACGACGTTGGCAAGTACATCGAATGCTGGAACGGCCCGCGCCGCTTTTTAGTCACCCCGGTCAATCAAGAGCAAACTTACCTTGCGTTGACTTGCCCGGACTCTGATCGCGATGCCTGTGTCGTGCCCGTAAACAAACAAGTTTGGAGCGAATCGTTTCCACAGTGGACCCATTTAATTGAACGCATTGGGGAGTTTCCCATCAACTGGGGCGTCTACAGCGTCACACGCTGCCATGCTTGGTCTGCTGGGCGCACCGCGATCGTCGGCGACGCGGCTCATGCACAAACGCCAAATCTAGGGCAGGGCGGCGGCATGGCGATGCAAAACGGTCTGGCGATGGCGGTGGCGCTGGAAACCGTGAGCGATCGAAGAGACATCCCCGATGCATTTGAGGCTTGGGAAAAAGGGGAGCGCGACATCGTTGAACATTGTCAGCGCTGGGCCTCGCTCTACGGTGAGGTGACTTATCTACCGGACGATGTACGCACCCGAACAATCCGTGGTGCGATGTCGGATCCGTGGGTGGCCGGCCAGGTCTTTCGTGCTGCCAATCATGCGCCGCTCGGGACGGTACCGCCGGGCTAAGTGTGTCGGTCGCGGGTAGAGAACTTCGTTTGAAAGGACTCAGCTATTCCAGCGATCTAGAGACTGCTTAATTCATTGAGTTATTTACCATCATTCGAAGAGTCAAAATTGACGCCGCTTGCTATCGCGGCGGTTTCCATGGCTTTGGAAGGATAGGCTCGGACTGGAACATAACAAGAATCTGGAAATCCACCGACTGGTTACGCCAGCAACGGTCATTCAATTGCGTTGAAAGTTACGCCTCGACGGTCGCAAAACGACCCACAAGAGACGCTCGCCCCTCGCCGAAGTTAATCTGCCGTGAACTCTAATGAGGTAATTGGCTGCGACGAAGCCGAAAGGACCTGTTAGGCAAGACGACTTCGCAAGGATGCGAACCTGTTGCCGTTGCCTGCTGGCAGGGAAGCCAGTGCTGACTTTGGTGCGTCGCGCTATGAACGCCACCGTCCGGAACGAACCCTCCTTTACCAGCTTGTCGAAGAACACTATCCGGCGTTCAAGGTCCACCTGGCGGCGCAGGGAAGCACATTGCCGGGGTATATCGAGCGCGAGTTCGACGAGTACCTTAAATGCGGTCGCCTTGAGAATGGCTTCCTGCGGGTACGTTGTGACAGTTGCTATGCCGAGCGTCTGGTGGCGTACAGTTGTAAACGCCGCGGGTTTTGCCCCAGCTGCGGTGCTTAGGCAGCATGGTCGACGACTGCAGGATGCAGGAGACACCATCTTCCTCAATCACGTACAAGCTCTGTTAGAGGGCTTGCACTTGATACGTCGTTTGGTGCTTCAATACACCGAAACAGATATGCACCAGCTTTCGCATTGCGGCGCCTAGCGCACTCATCTTCGCTTTCCCTTTTTGCGTTAGTCGTTCGTATTGCTGTTTAATATCTGGATTGTGCTGAATCGAAACGACCGCAGCCAGGTATAACTTCGCCCGCACTTTCGCATTGCCAGCTTTGGACAGTCGTGCCTTTCTTCTCACACTGGAGCCCGATTCATATTGAATAGGATTGAGTCCGAGAAGTGTTTCCAATCTCGCCTTCTCTTGTTTCAGTGGACTCAGTACGTTGTCGATCGACGCTAATACCGCCTGTGATACTTGTACGGTTTCCGCTTTCTCCAAACGGTTTTTCTCCCGTTGAATATCCTGATCTACCGCATCAATACGGGAGATAAGTGCCTTTAACGTACGCACTTCGTCTGGCTCT
>JBLFWX010000158.1:0-5924 GCA_047611805.1 Gammaproteobacteria bacterium | reverse complement strand
GCGCGGCGAGGCGGACTCGCATACCGCGCCCGCCGTGGAAGGCATCATGAACCGGCTCGCGCGCGAGGTGGAGCAGGATCCGTTCGCGTTCCGCCGTTCACTGCTGCGCGAGACAGCCATGTCGAAGGGGATCGAGGGCGTGCTCGATGCGCTCGAAGCAGGCGCGGGCTGGGCCACCTCGCCGCCTGAGGGCGTCTACCGTGGCATGGCGGTGCACCCGTCCTTCGGCTCGGTCGTCGGTTACGTCGTCGAGCTGCGCAAGAGCGGCAAGCGACTCGACTTTCACCGCGTCGTCGCCGCGATCGACTGCGGCCGCGTCGTGAACCCGGCGTCCGTGCGCGCGCAGATCTACAGCGCCGTGGCGTTCGCGCTGTCGATGGCCATCGGCCAGAAAATCGAGATCGCGAACGGCAGGGCCGTGCAGAGCAACTTCCACGACTACACCGTGGCGCGCCTGTCGCAGGTGCCAGACGTCGAGGTCCACCTCGTCGACAATGGCCTGGACCACCCGACCGGCGTTGGCGAGCCGGGCGTGCCGCCGTTCCTGCCCGCGCTCGCTGAAGCCGTTTACGCGGCGACCGGGCAGGACATCAATGTCTGGCCGATGAAGCTCGACGGCTACACGTTCCTCGCCGGCGCTTCTTGAAACTGCCCGCCGGCCGTTGAGTCATCGTCAGCCCCCACGCTACCGGCAACTCGCCGACGCGCTGCGCGCCGAGATCGTCTCCGGGTGCCTGAAGGCGGGAGACCTGCTGCCTACGGAAATGGATCTCTGTGCGGCGCACTGTGTGTCGCGCCACACGGCCCGCGAGGCGTTGCGGCTGTTGACGGAGGAGCAGCTGATTGTGCGTCGCCAGGGCGCCGGCAGCGTGGTGTTGGACGCTTCGGTCGCGTCGTTCACGCAGCACACGGGCGATTTCGCCGGAATCCTGCAGTACGCGCGTGACGCGACGTTCCTGTCGGAACGAGCCGGGGCTGCGGGAGCGAAGATGCGTGCGCGATTCGGCCTGGTGGGCGACTATCGCTGGTTCAGCGGCGTGCGTCAGGTCGACGCTAGGCGGCCGATCGCGGTCAGCACAATTCTCGTGCGCGCGGCGGTTGCGCCCCCCGCCGCGGTGATCGATCGCCTCAACGAATCCGTGTCCGAGTGGATCGAGCGCCATCACGACACCCGGATTGCCGTGGTCGAGCAGCGCATTGCGGCGGTCGCGTTCGGCGCACGCGACGCGAAGCGCCTCGCCGTTGAAGCTGGCAGCCCGGCACTCGAGACGGTGCGACGCTATCGCGATTCCGAGGGCGACGATGTAGTGGTCTCCCACAGCCTCCACGCGGCGGTACGTTTCGCGTACACGATGGTGATGGAACGCCGCCGCTAACACCCGGCGGTTCGGACATTGCGGACCGACAGGCGAGAGTACCTCCGGAAGAAGTAAAGCGGTCGCCGCTTTTTTGCGGCGTGAATCGGCTCAACGGCATGACCCCATCCAGCCCAACATGGGCAAGCTCATGATCTGTGAAAAGAAAAAGAAAAAGGAAAAGGAAAAGGAAAGGGAAAAGGTGACGGAGGGATTAAACTTTAATCAGTTGTGGCAATTGCGATTTTAGCTGGCCACCAGAGGTAGCCTTAGCGTGTGGGTCAGGTTTCTCCTTTCGTCCAGACGAATGCCGCGTCATGGCCGATTTTACTCAGTCGCTTATTTCGCCATGAACGTCGGCACGAACTTGGTTCAAGACCGTCGCGTGCGGCGGCTGAATGCGTAAAAGCGACCGACAACGGTCTCACGGGGTCCTTTCAATAGCGGTAGATCACGTCATCAATATCTGGGAAAACATAAGTAGTTACGACGGCGGCTAAGCGAGCCTGACGTTCTGAAGGTCAAATAGGTTGAATTATGTTTGAAGTCTGATCGTTCCATGTGACGATTGACAGTAGCCCTCTACGAGGGCGGGAGTGCCTCATAACTACTTTTATGTAATACATTTACAAACGACCAGCGCGGGGAGGGGGAGTCGATCATCACGCGCTGGACGATGTCCACAGCGATAGTTGGGCCAACATTGTTTTAGAAAAAAATCTCGAGACTCTGTCGATAACATATTTTATAAACTATAAAAAAATGAGTAGGGGAGACCCTGATCTGCTTTATCCGGATAAATATTAATTGCGACAATGTAATACATTGTGTTAATAATACAGGTATGAGCAGAATTACTAAAAGTATTGCGCTAACCCCGGAGCAAGACGAGTTTGTGGACGGGCTTGTAGCGTCTGGCGATTATCAAAGTGCCAGCGAAGTCGTTAGAGAAGGGCTTCGGTTGCTAGGTCATGAGAAAAAACGCCAACAAGCTGAGTTAGATGAAATCCGTTGGGGGATCCGTAGCGGTTTAGCGGATCTTGCTGAGGGCCGGTTTACCGAAGGCACGGCTGAGGAAGTTATCGGGGCTGTATTTGATGAAGCGCTTGAACGGCGTGGCGAGTGAAGAAGATACGGCTAGCAGATACCGCAAAAGGTCGGCTTCTAGAGATAGCGAATTTCAGCGTTAAGAGCTTCGGAGACGTACAGGCGAAGCAGTACAAGACGCAGCTAATAGCCCGCTTAAATCATATTGCCAGCGGAAAACCCGCACATGGCAAGATTTGCGGCATTTTGGTGGGCGTCGAGCCTAGCAGCAAACTTCTGTACTACCGTGAAGGAAAGCATTACATCGTCTATGAAGAAAATGAAACGGTGGTTGGTGTAGCGGATTTTGTGCACGTCTCAAGAAATCTTCCCGAGGTGATAGCAAAGCTAGAAGAATCGACGTTGAAGTAATAGTAGCGTTCAGCTAGCCCGACCGCCTGATCGTTTCCTAGAGCGAGAGAATCAATCGCACGGCCTAATTATCGTGGGTGTCCCGTAAGAGCCTTCGTATCCCGTAAGAGCCTTCGTAAGAGCCTCCCGTAAGAGCCGTCAATTGCGTGATCGAGCCAAGGAGGATCGCCAAAATTGGCAGCTATGACGATGGCATTATCGAAACGATCGCCCTAGAACGTGGGGATATCGTCACGCAAGGCCAGGTGCTGGCCACGCTCGAGTCACGGAGCGAGAAACTGGCAGTAGACCTCGCCCGCTTGCAGTCCACACAGGATGTCGAGGTTCGTTCGGGGCGGGCCCGATTGGAATTTCAAAAATCCGAGTCGATGCGACTTGAGACGCTGTTCCAAAAAAAGCTGGTATCCGACAAAGATCTTGATGACGCCCGGATTCTGGAAGTTCTAGCAAGGCTGGATCTCGAATCCGCGGCGGTTCGGCGGGAAGCCGCTTCTGTAGAACTCTCGCTCCCCGAGGCAAGACTCGACCGAAGAACCATCAAAAGTTCGATCAACGGCGTCGTTACTGACGTCACAATGGCGCCTAGTGAATACATTCACGAGCAGACGCCGCTTCTCACCTTGGCATGGATCGACGACTTGAACGACGAAGTGTTTGTGCCAGTGTCGCGCTACGGACAGGTCGCGCTTAATCAGAGGGTAGCGGTGGAATCGGTCGAGCCGATAGGTGGTCAGTACGAAGCGCACGTGAGTGTCGTGGACCGCGTGTTCGATGCCGCCAGCAGGACATTTGGCGTGCGTTTGAGTCTCGACAATCCGAACGCTTCGTTACCCGCCGGAATCCGATGTAAGGTCCGTTTTCTAGACCCCGTGCGCGCGCCCGATTGAAGCTCTTTCGGATTTATGATCAGCTGCGTGTTGATCTCCACGCTGATTTTATCCGGCGATTGCACAAAAAATCGATCACGGTAATTCGGCGACATAGGGCCAAGCGCATCGTTGTATTCAAGATGATTTCCCAAGGCTGCGAACATGCTGCCAGCTGCTTGCGGGCGGGGAAGCCAGAGCGGGTGTTGCTCGGCGCACCAGGAATAATTTTATCAGGCGTCCAGCCGGTAAGCCGACGAGGGCGCACCTATTGCGCTAAACATGGACTAACAATCGAATGATTGATGGATTTAAATGGTGATGGCTGTGAGTAAATCAATAAGTCAACAGTGCCCTCAAAAGGCTCAGTCAGTTGGAGTCGCAGCACACCGAGGTCACAGCTCACGCTTATATTGCGCGCGCAGAGGTCAATCGAGTGAGCTCGGCACGGCGCGATGAAATGTTTCGTCGCGTTATTCTAGTGGCTTGCCAATCCGCGCCACCGCCAGACGAGGCGTAAGCATTACACTTATTACACTGACCCAAAATAGCTTATTGTCGTGGCATTATCTGCAACGAGGATCTGGAGTATAGGCAATGGAATACACACGATTGGGGAGGACCGGGCTCAAGGTTTCGCGCATTTGTCTGGGCACGATGACCTACGGGTCAAGCAAATGGCGTGACTGGGTGCTCGACGAGGATGCTTCGCGCCCATTTATCCGCAACGCGTTGGAAGCGGGGATCAATTTTTTCGACACCGCCGACAAGTACTCGGAAGGGGCGTCGGAGGAAGTGCTGGGTCGTGCCCTGCGAGATTTCGCCAGACGCGATGAAGTTGTCATCGCGACCAAGCTCTACATGCCGATGGGGCCAGGTCACAATCAGCGCGGTTTGTCCCGCAAGCACATCTTCGAAGCTGTCGACAACTCACTGCGTCGGCTGGGCAGCGACTTCATCGATTTGTATCAGATCCACCGCTGGGACTACGACACGCCCATTGAGGAAACAATGGAAGCCCTAAACGACGTTGTGCGGGCCGGTAAGGTACGCTATATCGGTGCGTCGTCGATGTATGCGTGGGAGTTTTCGAAAGCACTTTATACGTCCCGTATGAACGGCTGGGCGAGCTTCGTGTCGATGCAGAATTTCTATAATCTTGTCTATCGCGAGGAAGAGCGCGAGATGCTGCCCTTGTGCGAAGACGCCGGCATAGGCGTGATCCCATGGAGTCCGATGGCGCGTGGATACCTGGTGCGCGATCCGGATGATGCGACCGTGCGCGCCCAAACCGATGAGGTTACCGGCATTTTCAATATTGGCAAGCCATCTGACGAACCGGTACGCGAGGCTGTCGTGCGTGTCGCTTCCCGCCTAGGCATTGCGCGTGCACAGGTTGCCATTGCCTGGTTGCTCAACAAACCGGGCGTCACCTCACCCATCATCGGTGCTTCGAAGGCGCAGCATCTTAAGGATGCGCTCGCCGCCATCGATGTCACGCTATCAACTGAGGACGTCGCCGAACTCGAGGCGCCTTACAAACCGCAATGGGTAGCCGGCCATGGCCGTGAGCAATTGGCATCGTTGCAGGCTGGCAGCGCCAGCGTGCGTTGAAGTTTGCGCGCGACAGTCGTGCTTAGTCTTAAATTAAATTCCTACCAAGCTCTGTCACTTGCCCGGTTTGACCATGAAATGATCAAGTAAACTAACTTATGAATGACCCAATAAATGTGGCTAATCTCTGTATTGACGCTTACAACAAAGACTTTGCCGCCTTGCGAAACATGATGACACACGACATCCATATTGAGCATCACAATTGTGCCGAGTCGTTTCAGCAGCCCTCGTAGATGACCAAGGGCAGATCTTCGGGACCTGTTGCACGGTGAGTCTGGATGCGGGTGAGTCCACAACGCAATCGGTTACGACGGGAATCGCCGGACAGCTTACGCAGATAAGGATCCAGATAGAGAAATTTTCGGGAGGCGATTCGGGTTTGCCGTTGTCTCTGTGGTCTGGAGGTACAAACCCGCCAATCGTTACTCCTGATTTCTCCGAGACGACTACCCTTTCGGGCGCATAGGAAGAAATTTTCGAATGGGACCTCAGCACCGCAAACGTAAGCGCGACGTAAACGACGCCCTATTCAAGTCATGCCCAAACGTAATAGAAAAGCCCGTTGTAATTTTGGCGAGGTATTTTCGATATGGCACGACGTTCACAAGCAGATTGGCGAGTACTGATT
>JBLFWX010000157.1:0-6048 GCA_047611805.1 Gammaproteobacteria bacterium | reverse complement strand
GACACGCGTAGCCGCATTCGGGTTTTCTGCAGCGATGTACTCAAATATATCTTCGAGCCACCGTTCAGCTTCGTTCGTCCAGGCTACTTCGACCATGACCGGATCCGCCGGTCCATTTCTTCACTCGATATGGTGCGACCGGCATCTGAATCGGACAGGCCGCGCTCTACCATTATATGAAACGCAAGCTCCCTAACAATTTCTTCACTCGAACTATCGTCGGGCTGTTGCTCGAGCAATGTTTTTAATTCATCTTTAGCTGTCGACATTGGCTTCTACTCGTCGATAATTACTGGCATCGTCAGAATACACCAACGATCTCTTCCAAGCATCTAACGTTGAGTTGACCTGTCGTTGAAAGCGCCGCAGTGGAGCGGTAGCGCAGCGAGGACGCTGTCAGCGGTCAGGTTGAACGACTTGTTAGAACGGCGAACCCCTGAACCACAACAAAACCGCGTTGCCGGCACTTTGGTGGCGGCTTTAACTTTACGATGGCACCCTTTATTTACACCCATGGCATTCAATCTAGTGCCCTTCTTTACGACTAAATAGCTGTTCCGAATTATCGATCACTTCGTGCTAACCGCATGACCGATAAACGAACGGTACTTCCCAGACGTCCCCGCGGTATCAGCCTGGATAGGTGCCTTACCGTTAAGAAATGGATTAGCACCGCCGGTTGGCGGCCATAAAGATGTGGTATTTCCGTTTGTCTTATGATTTGGATCAGCTGTTTAGTTGGCGGGATGCTTTAATCATTGTTCAGCCGGCGACGGTGATTGCGGAGCCGCAAAAAAGATTTCGGGATCATTGGACTAAGTTGAGCAAGCACTGCAAGCCAGGTAGGCCACCGGTACCCAAAGACATCAGAGACTTGGTCCGGAAGATGTCGGCAGCGAATATCTGCTGGGGCTCGCCCAGGATTGTCGGCGAGCTACGTAAGCTCGGCATCGACGTCGCCAAATCTACCGTCGAGAAGTACCGGGTGCGACCTCGGACACCACCACCGTCGCCGACGTGGAGATCATTTCTAAACAATCCCGGGAAGGGCATGGTATCAATCGATTCCCTAGTCGTGCCGACGGTCCGATCCAGGATGTTGCCCGTCGTGGTTATCCTTTCCCATCATCGGCGTGAGGTTGTTCATTTCAATGTCACCACACACCCAACTGCGCATTGAACTGGTCAACAGATCATTGAGGCGTTTCCCTGTCCCTCGGCACGCAAATACCTGATCCGGTATCGCGATGGACGCTACGGGAGCCCATTCCGCAAGCGCGTCATAAGCATGGATATCGAAGAGATCCTGACGACTCCCACGGAGCCCTTGGCAGAATGCTTACGTGGAACGAATGATCGGCAGCATTCGGCGCAACTGCCTGGACCACGTCGTCGTCCTGAACGAGCGTCAATTGAAACAGATCCTGACACGCTACTTTAGTTGTTACGATAGGTGGCGCACCCATTTGTTGCTGGAGAGGGATAGTCCGATCTCTCGATCAGTTCAGCATCAGGGATAGGGGATCGTTGTTCAGTTTTCCGAGCTTGGTGGTCTACTTCACCATTACGAACGAGTAGCGACTTGATTCCCGGGGGAAATGAGTATTCGGAAAGCACAATCGAAAAACCACGTCGCTTTCTAGCACTCTCCCGCGCAGTATCGTTCATCAATTTCAACAGGAGCCTGGTCCACACGCAGTTGCTAGGCAATGACGTGGAAATGCATTTGCGAGGCTTCATCACGAACCAAGTATTCTCCTTAGAGACGGCGGGTTCAAACGGCCAGTGCAACAGCTGTTTTCTTCTTGCGGTTATTGGCGCCCTTCGTCTGAGTACGGCCGTGCTTGGCGTTTTTTTCGATAAATTCGATGATCTTGCTCGCTACGTCGATACCAGTGGCCTTTTCGATGCCCTCGAGTCCAGGGGAGGAGTTGACCTCCATGACGACCGGTCCGTCGTTTGATCGCAACAGATCGACACCGCAGACGTTAAGCCCGACCGCATTAGCTGCCTTCAAGGCCGTCGAGCGCTCTTTGCGCGTAATGGCAATGGTTTCGGCTGCGCCCCCGCGATGCAGATTCGATCTGAATTCGCCCTTTTTGCCGCGTCGGATCATTGCCGCCACGACTTTTTCGCCGACCACCAGGCAGCGAATATCTTCGCCATTGGCCTCTTTTACGAAGGCCTGCACCAGGATGTTAGTCTTCACACCGCCGAAGGCCTGGATAATGCTTTCCGCCGCTTTGGTAGTTTCGCCGAGCACGACGCCGATGCCCTGGGTTCCTTCCAGCAGCTTGATGACCACTGGCGCGCCGCCAGCGATCTTCAACAATTCTCCGGCGTCGGAAGTGCGGTGGGCGAAAACCGTGACCGGCAAGCCGATACCCTGGCGCGACAACAATTGCATGCTGCGCAGCTTATCGCGCGAGCGCGAAATTCCGACCGATTCGTTGACTGGATAGACGCCCATCATCTCAAACTGGCGCAAAACCGCAGTACCGAAGAAGGTCACTGACGCGCCGATGCGCGGAATGATCGCGTCATAGCCCTTCAGGGATTCTCCTTGATAGTGAATCTCCGGATCGTTGGACGCGATGTCGATATAGCAACTCAGGTGATCGATCACGTCGATATCGTGGCCGCGCGCTTGCGCCGCCTCGACCAAACGCGTGTGCGAATAAAGTGCCGGATTGCGGCAAAGAAGCCCGATTTTCATGTTTCTTTCCTCAGTCTCTTTGTTGAAGCAGTTGAAACGTCTTCATGCCTGCACGACGACGCAGCGATGCTGCGTTGTTCCGGTGCCAGCCGAAGTAGAGCGTAGCGTCGACCGCGCGTTACGGAGCACAGGTGACGCTCGAGGATTGTGTTAATGCGCTTAAGCTTAAAATCGATGTAACCAAGAACAAGCCTGAACCTTTAGTGCGCCACGACGAGATATCTAGTGTGTACGGCCGCCGAACATTCTCCCAAAGCTATTTCCACAATTATTGTGACTATCGGGACATTAGAAAAGTCACATGACTTAGCGCCCAATTAAAACGGCGGGATCAATCGCGTGCACGTCTCCAGCGACAATTGGGTCGCAAGTGAATAATCCAAAGTTGGCCGGTTTAGCGGCTAGCGGGACGCAAATGCCAAAACACGGTATTTTGATCAGCTCCCACGGGAAGTAAACCGCAAAATTATGAATACTGATCTACAAACCCAGATAATCCAAACGTTTGGTGAATCACGAAACGATGTCGTCAGTTGGCTAGTTAGCCCAAAGTTCTATATGCAGTTGGGCGTAGTCGGGTTGGCAATCGTCTCGGCTTTTCTAGTTTCGCTGGTTGTGCGTCGTGCAATCGAGGGGCTGAGTACGACGGATTCAAGCGGAGGCGGGCACCCGATTCTCGCCTTTATCGACCGATTACGCGCTCTAGCCTTTCCTCTTATCAATATTTTCTTTCTCGAAATTGCGGTAGAACTCGCCGACGCCACGTGGCAGCAAGCGTGGTTGGTGCGCTTTGCCCAAAGTCTCGCAGTGCTTTTTTTGTTGTACTCCGTCATCACAAAATATATCGAGAAACGGGCGATCAGGACGCTGCTGACATGGATCGGGATGCCCGTCGCGGTGCTACATGTGTTCGGTTGGCTGGTAATAGTAACGAATTATCTAGACAGTATTTCTCTCACTGCGGGCGATATTCGTCTGTCCCTGTACGTCATACTTCGGACGGGGATATTCGGCGCAGTATTATTTTGGCTGGGACGTCTGTCGAATAATGTCGGAAAACGTGCGATACGCAATCAGATTGCCTTAGACGTCGGCACTAGAGAGGTAATCGCAAAGTTATTCGAGATCACTCTATTCGTCGTTGTCTTTCTGTTGTTATTGCAAGTGATGGGGATCGACCTAACCGCATTGGCGGTTTTCGGTGGCGCCCTTGGTGTCGGGTTGGGATTTGGATTGCAGCAAATAGCCTCCAATTTTGTATCCGGCATTATTATCTTACTTGACCGGTCTATTACTATTGGTGATTTCGTCGAGCTAAATGATGGCCGCAGCGGGACCTTGCGTGAGTTAAATATGCGTTTCGGGATCCTCGAAACGTTTGACGGCAAGGACATTATGGTGCCGAACGAACAGTTTATAACGTCGTCGTATAAGAATTGGACTCATCAAAATGCGAAGCAAAGGTACCCATTGAACTTCGAGGTCGCCTATTCAACCGACCTCGACAAATTATTTGCCAACATCCGGCAAATTTGCGCGGAACACCCGAAAGTAATTAGCGGGGATCACCTCCCGATAGAAGAGCGACCCGATGCCGAGATCGCGGGCTTTCGAGATTCTGGGATTGAAATTCTCGTTGAGTTCTGGATCGAGGGTGTCGACGATGGCAAGAATCGAGTCGGCGCTGACCTACTCCATTCAATTTGGCGCTCAATCCAGGAAAACGGTATGCAGATACCATTTCCGCAACGCGAAGTCCGAATACTCAACGATAACACTACGATCAGCGACCGTACGATTAAGTAATTGTCGCTTCAGTAATAGCAATAAAGAACCTGAAAGAGATCCGCGCATCATAACCAGTTTTTGTTGTGACCTAGAAATGTGATCCAGGGTGCACTGTTTGATCCACCTAGAGGCAGGTAGCGCTGTACTAGCACGCGGCGGACCCGATCCTTATCAACACGGATCTCGAAAATAAATGAGATTTGGTCGGCGGTGCGCTGGTAACCAAGGCGAGGATTCCTACGTTTCATTTTCGACGGTGATCCAGAGCAACTCTGGCGACGGCCCAACACATCCAGGTTTGCGGCGATTTTACGAGGTAAATAACCGACGGTACTCGCGACTAACTAATGCTCGATGACAACTGAGAATTGTTGGCGGTTGCAGGACGGTTGCCGACCGTATCGAGCGAGAAGGGCGCATCAATATGGCGCATATCCTGACGATAATTAGCGCACTTGAGCGAAGCCGTGGCCCACGTGTTCAGGATCGATTGATGATCAGAAACTGATGTTTTCCTAGCAGCGATTTGGCGGTAGTAGGACGCGTGCCGCCCGGTCCCAAAAAGTGGGCGATTGCGACGAGAAGTTGTGTGGAAAGAATAACGACATGACGCATCAGAATATTATCGCAATTCATATAGCGCCGTTAACAAATCTTACCAATTCTGGAAATTCCGTCCGCAATTGTAATTCGCACCTGACAGGTCCGCACCCGGCAGTGGATGCGCGTAGCTATAAAGGAAGCGATAGTAGGCGCGGGGAATGGGGTCACGGTAGCCGTTGTTACGGCGCTAGCCGTTTATTTCTGGAGTGATTCGACTGGCCTCGCGTTCGTTATCTGCGTATCGATGGTCATCTCCATGACTCTGGCGGGTGTGTCCGGCGCGATTATTCCAATGGTGCTTACGTCATTAAGAATGGACCGCGCGCAATCATCATCGATTATCTTGACGACAGTAATGGACCCCGAAAATTGGACGCGTCGATAAGTGTTCCCTCAGGGTTAAGCTGCCAGCCTGGCAGCATCATAGTACAAGCTGTCGGGCGTACGCCGGTCAAGTGATTGGTGCCGCCGCTCAGCGTTGTAAAAGTTGAAGTAAGTACCCAACGATTTCCGAGCGTGGGCGATGCTTTCATAAGCTTTCAGATACACCTCCTCGTATTTAACGCTGCGCCAAAGCCGCTCGACGAAGACGTTGTCAACCCAACGGCCTTTGCCGTCCATGCTGATTTGTATCTCGTGCCGCTTGAGCACGTCGGTGAACGCGTCACTCGTGAACTGGCTGCCCTGGTCTGTGTTGAATATTTCCGGTGCACCGTAACGCTCGATAGCCTCTTCCAGCGCCTCGGTGCAAAAACTCGTATCAATCGTGTTGGACACTCGCCACGACAACACACGTCGTGAATACCAATCCATGATCGCGACCAGGTACACGAACCCGCGCGCCATCGGAAGTGGAGTAAGAAGCAGGGCGTAGTCGCACTATTTCCCTGCTTCTCCTCCCCGAACCGTACGTGCGCCTCTCAGCGCATACGGCTCTCCAT
>JBLFWX010000156.1:0-6077 GCA_047611805.1 Gammaproteobacteria bacterium | reverse complement strand
GCGAGGTGTTCACGAAACTCCCTGGCGCGACGACCGTCGAAGACATCGAAGCGCTGCTGCCCGGCAATATCCGTCTCTAAAACAGAAATCCACACTGAGCAAGTGTGTGGTTTACCGAGCGCTTACGAATTACTAACTATGTGGTGATTGGCAATTGACACAAACCTCGGCAGCGGAGTTTCAGTCGATAGATTTCAAAACGAGCAACGCTTCGAGCTGCATTCGCCGATATCGAGAATTCTAAGGTTGGCTTTCCAGCCGTGAAATATGGACAGCGGATTATTAATCAAACTCAAATCCCCTGGACTTGTTGACGATCCGAGGATGCCGTTGAACGGTCGACAGACGGTAGGTCCATCGACAGGACCCGCATGAACCGAGAAGCGGATCCTCTTTCGCGTAAATTGGTCCAAAATACCCAATACCCAATACCCAATACCCAATACCCAATACCCAATACCCAAGGGGACTGCAGGCTCGTCGACTCACGACGAAGAAGGTCGACGCTCCTTAAGCGGTCATTGCCGTGACCTAGAAATGTGAGCCGGGGCAGACCGTTTGATCCAGCTCGATGGGCGGTAGTGCTTCGCTAGCACGCAGCTGCAAGCATCCTTATCAACTTGGATATCGAACACTACAGAGATCGGAACCAAGATCCGCTGGTAACTGAAGCGGGGATTTCTGTGTTTCATTTCGACGATGATCGGGATCAACTCTGGCGACGGCTCAACAGGTCCCGATTTGCGACGATTTTTCGAGGTAAATGACGCGTTACTTGCGATCAACTAATGCTCGATGAAGACTGTGGGCGGTTTCAGTGCGCTTGCTAACTCTAGCAATCGGGAAGGGCGGATCAATATGGCGCCTATCCCCACGATAGCTCGGTCACTCGAGCGTCGTCGCGGCGCACGTGTTCGCGAGCGATTGATTATCAAAACTTGATGTTTTGTAAGCAGCGATTCAGCGATAACGGACCGCGTGCCGCCTGGGGTTCGACCCCATTGGAAATCGTGACTAGAAGGTGTATGAATAGAATAACGAGACCGCGCATTACTAGATTGGTGCAACGGGTCTATCGTCGATTGTAAATCTCGCAAATCATCGGCATTACATCCAGGATCACAATGCGCACTGGACAGGACGCTGCAGGACGAGACAGCACAGCGGCCTATATCGTTTTGCTCGTTAAAGTTAACTTGGTGCTACCTCCCGGATCTCTCTTTGGAAAATACGCGGGAGATCAGGCTTTGGCACTGTACAGCAGGTCGCGTCTGTCGGATTAGTCGGTCACTTATTCATAAATAAATGCTTGCTCTTAAAGAAAACTCCAGCTCGAGCCTCTAGAAAGAATGAAAAAGAGAAAATTGCAATTGCCCTTTGTCTACGTTATCCGTTTTTTGGTGCATATAGCCGAATTGAAACCTCGCCTTGTCCGTTAAGCTGTAGCCTAGGCCGAGGTAGGTACGGTTGCGATCGAATATATCCACACGCCGGTTGTTGCCAATATCCTTTTCAAGATTCAGGAAAATTTCATTGTAAAAGGATACATACACGCTCCCTCTGCCAAGATCGCTTCTGTTCAGTGGGTAGTTTAAATTCAAGAAATATCGAAAGCGATTGCGGAAGTCCTGATTTTCCACCCAGCGCTGCTCCAGGCGTAGTCGATGAGTCACAAAGAGCTTCTCGCCATAGCGTTGGGGGATAGAGGCTTCTTGGTAAATTCGGTTCTCTTCCGTTGAACTGCTAGAAGGTCCAAATACGCCACTGGTAATATGCGCGTAGCCGAAAGTATATTTGCTGTTGCTGTTCTCTGGTGACCAGCTCAGACCGCCACGCACTAGGAGTTGTTCTAAATCGCCACCCAGATCCCAGTTTCGATGTTGAACGTCTCCCTGAAATCCAAATTGACTGTCTGGCAGGCTCGTGTTCCATAGATACATGTACCATGCGCCAATCTCACCCTCATCCACCTCGGCGCTAGCCAGAATTGGTAGCGCAAACAAGACGCAGATACCGAAAATTCTTCCTAGCATGATCGCTCCATTGATTTCTTCCGGTCTATTTTCTGAGTCTGATTTCGTTGTAATACGGAGCCTGACAAGGCTCTACCAAACCTTTCACCTCGTCATGGCATTTTAACGACTTAACTCGGTGTCCAGTCTCAGTAGACTACTTCACTTCCTAAATCAGATCTTAGGGTAGATCGTGCGCGTCGTTTCCCGGGCCGCTGCTTCGACGAGCTCCTCTAGAGAGTGTTTGTAAGCGATAAGTTTGGCTCGAACATCGGGTTCACGCACAGCGATTATCTGCGCCGCGAATATCGCTGCGTTTTTCGCATTATCCACCGCCATCGTCGCGACTGGCACTCCAGTCGGCATTTGGACAATTGACAGAAGTGAATCGATTCCAGCGAGCTTTGTTGTAGCGACAGGAACGCCAATCACTGGCACCACCGTCATCGACGCGATCATCCCTGGCAGGTGCGCCGCACCACCGGCACCAGCAATAACGACATCGATTCCGCGGTCAATTAATGACTCCGCGTAGTCGTGGAGGCGTCGCGGTGTTCGGTGTGCAGAGATAATATCGATTTCATGCGCGATCGCCATCTCAACTAAAAACTCAGACGCCGACTGCATAACGCGCAAGTCCGATTTGCTTCCCATTACGATCGATACATTTAGTTGGACGGACAGATTGCTCATTTTACTGCCTCAATTGAAACGTTAGCCTTTATCGCGTTTGCTCGTAGGATCACTTGCGTACGATCCTCGTCGATGACGGTCACATGCCCCATTTTGCGCCCGCGCCGCACGGGCGTTTTGCCGTAGTCGTGCACGAATACCCCGGGCTTCCCTGACTGTAGGTCCGTAGTGCGCGCCGTGCTAATGCAATGAACCCCACCTAGTAGATTAAACGTCGCTGCCGCGCATTTCATATCGACTGGCCCGAGCGGAAGACCGGTTATCAAACGCAGGTGCTGTTCGAACTGAGACGTTGTGCAAGCCTCGATCGTATAGTGTCCGGAATTATGCGGGCGTGGAGATAGTTCATTGACAAAAATGTCACCGTTGTGATCGAGAAAGAATTCCACGGCTAGGATCCCGACGTACTCGAGCTGTTTAACAATCATCTGGGCGAAATATTCGCACTTCTCAACAACATCATGTGGCACATCGGCCGGCGCTACGACCATATCTAGAATATGAGTATGTGAGTCCATGTTGATTTCGGTTAACGGATAACAAACGACATTTCCGCAATTGTCACGTGCCACCACAATGGCCAGTTCCTTGTCGATATCGACGAGCGCTTCTAATAATGCCGGAATGTTAGGAGTCGAATCGATATCGTCCTGCCCTCTTATTACGGCCACACCTCGACCATCGTAACCGCCGCACCGTGCCTTCCACACAGTTGGAAATTGAACATTCGTTTGTCCGCGATATTCACAAAATTCGGCGGTCGCTATTTTCAGATCAGCTAGGAAATATTTCTGCAGCAATTTGTCCTGGATCGTCGCGAGAACCTTCGAAGAAGGAGCGACGCGATACCCGTCGACTTCAAGCAGTCTGAGAGACGGCGCGTCTACAAGCTCGATTTCGAACGTGACCACGTCACAGCGCTTTGCGAGTCGAAGCAGGTCGTCGGAGGAACGGAAGTCGCCGACGATAAGCTCGTCTGCGTTCTGGGCTGCGGCGCAGTCCGGATCCGGGTCGAGAACAATCATTCGTATCCCGAGTTTGTGGGCTGCGTTCACCATCATTTGCGCGAGTTGACCGCCACCGGCTACCCCGACGGTCGTTTTCTTTGCGAGATTACGCGCCGTCGATCCGCGCTTGGCCGTGCGAGTGTTATCGATTGGGTCAGACGACGATGATGAATTTGGTTTAGGCATAGTCGGGATAACTCTTGAATTTACGCACTTTGGTTTGATCGATCGACGTCGCCTGCAATATGCGCGGCGCATCCGCAGCACGGATTCGATAAGTGCACGCATCGGCTAGAAAGCACTTGCGGTACTACGCAGCACCTGTATTGTACACATCTTTAATGATATATGTATGCATATACATGCAGTTATACATTAGATGCCGCTATTTCGTTAGTCGCCGTGTTTGTTCACGGAAAATTAGGGACCAGCTATGCCTAGTCGTTCAGTGATTGCAAAGGAGCTCAGCGAAATATTCAAGATCATCGGACATCCCGACCGGATCCGATTGATCGAGGAATTGCAGTCTGGGGAAAAGGACGTCAACACATTAGCGGAATCATTGGTTTTACCCGGCCCAAGAGTGTCGCAGCATCTTGGTTTATTGCGTACTAACCGAATCGTCGAAGAAAGACGTGATGGACGCCACCATCTCTATAAGCTGATCCAACCTCAAATAGCACAATGGATCGTCCATGGGATCTCATTCGTTGAAGGTCGCGGCAATGCCATTCCAAAATCGAAGATCAATGCCGCCCGTCGGTTGTGGTCGGGCAACTAATAAGAAAGTTCAATACACCGATTATCAAGGAATTATCTATGCCACATTTTGCCGTCGGAGTCGTCCGTTTCCAAGAAGAAGTGTTTCCAGCAAAGAAGGCACTGTTCCAAAAACTTAGTCTTGGGCAGTCACCAGAAGCATTATTCATAACGTGTTCCGACTCGCGGATCGAAACCGCGATGATCACCCAAACGGCTCCAGGCGAACTGTTTATTTGCCGTAACGCCGGTAACATCGTGCCCCCACATACGAACCATACCGGCGCGATGACGGCCTCGATCGAATTCGCCGTTGGCGCCCTCAAGGTGCCGCATATTGTGGTGTGCGGCCATACTGAATGTGGTGCAATGAAAGGCGTTATGGAAAAAGGCGCGTTAGATACTTTACCGTATATGAAAGAGTGGTTGGAATACGCAAAGGCTGCAGTGGACATTGTTGGAGCGCTTAGCGATGGGAAAACCGAGGCGGAAAAAATGATGATGCTACTGGAACAGAATGTTGTTCTGCAACTGCAGCACTTAAGAACGCACCCAACGGTCGCCACTCGCCTCGCGCTAGGCGAGCTGCAGTTGCACGGCTGGATATACGATATTGCAACGGGTGAAGTCTATGCGTACGACGAAAAGAAAAACACATTTGTCCCGGTGAGTGAACGTTATGTCGAATCTTTCGCGGCTGACTCGCAACCTAGAGCCTAACGTGAATTGCGGATTGCGAATACTAACTGGAGCAGCTGGATAAAAATTTTTGATACGTCAAACTTGCGCGGTGACATTTACGGTGGCGTGACCGCCGGTGTTGTCGCTTTGCCGCTCGCACTTGCGTTTAGTGAGGCTTCGGGTGCGGGACCTATCGCTGGATTGTGGGGCGCAATTATTGTCGGGTTTTTCGCCGCATTATTTGGTGGAACCGGCTCTCAGGTGTCCGGTCCAACGGGGCCGATGATCGTTGTCTTCGCCAGCGTGTTTGCGACATTACACGGCAATCTGCCTTTGATTTTCGCCGCCGTAGTGCTCGCTGGGATATTACAAATTTTGTTCGGGGTTCTAAAACTCGGACAATACAGCAGGCTCGTTCCTTATCCCGTCATATCAGGTTTCATGAGTGGTATTGGGTGCATCGTCATCGCGTTGCAACTCGCTCGAATATTCGGTCACGAGCCTGAGGACTGCGGCACTATTCCGGCACTGCAGGCGGTGCCCGGTGCGATAATGGATCCGAATTGCACCGCGCTCATAGTCGGTGTGGTCACCCTAATTTTAATTTTTAAATGGCCGGCCAGCTGGGCGAAATACGTCCCGGGTGCACTCGCGGTGTTAGTGCTTTGCGCGAACGAGGAGTACGGAAACAAAGCAGAAATGCCATCTAGCATCTATTCGGCCCCTTGAAGTCAAGGGCAAAAAGCGCCCGGCAAACGCTGTTCGATAAAAACGTTTTTACGGTCGGGCTGGCTTCGATGTCTCTTGATGGCCGAGGGTGTGTAAAAACATCGATTATCGAATGCTTGGCCGACAGAGTGCATCGCAAGTGAACGCTAGTCGGTTTTGACGGCTCTATTTCTAGGTCGAGATGATGGTGTGATTT
>JBLFWX010000155.1:0-6090 GCA_047611805.1 Gammaproteobacteria bacterium | reverse complement strand
ATTGTTCTGGGCACCGTTGATAGAAACGCTGCCTAGGTTGCTGTTTAAGTAGTCACTTAAATCGAGACTTTGGGCTCGCTCTAACGCATCGCTATCGGCGCCCTGCGAGATGAAAGGGAGGCGTTCCACTTTGATCCCCAACCCGCCACCACTCGGCGTGGGCGCGACCACTAGTACTTCCTCGTCGAATCCGGCACCTTCGCCATAAGCGCGCGGCACGCCAAGCGCGAAACCGAACAAAAACAGGGTATTCACGCACATTTGAGTCGTTGTAATAGAAGATCGTGGCGGCATAAAAGCTCTCGGGAAAAATGCATCAAACCCGGGGTCGCAACACAATTCCTGGGTCCGGTTGAGAATAGGGTTTTATCTATTAAAGGGGGGCGCTACTCTAGTCGACCAAAGAAGGGGAATCCAATTTCGCTGTTGCCTGGCCAATTTTCAATCTGAATTCGTCTCTCGCAGTGCTGCCCAGGCAGCGGGTTGCCCATTGCGCCCATGATTTGTATCCTGTCACGAGCCGCATGCGCATTCTGGCGCGATTGGCATTGAAGATTTGTGAAAAAATTATTGAGTCTAGTTGAATGTCAAAAAATGAAGTCACCGCAGCGTTTTTGAGCGCTTTTACCCAAGCATGGAACGACAAGGATATCGATAAACTAATGGACCACATGAGCGAAGGCTGCGTGTTCATGGCATCGGTTGGCGTTGAAGTAGAAGGAACAAAGTGGGAAGGATTCGATAACGTACGTACGGGTTTCGCCTCACTTTGGGACGCTTATTCGGATGCGCATTTTGAGCCAGTTGGCGAAGATATTATTGTCGGCGATCGCGGATGCTCGGAATGGATTTTTACCGGTACGAAAGTATCGGACGGTACCAAGGTACGAGCCCGCGGGTGCGACGTCTACACGTTTAGAGACGGGAAGATCCTGCTCAAAAACTCAATGCGCAAACAGACGCCCTAGGGCGAGACGCTGCACGTATTCTCACGACCTGTCGCGCGTTAAATGGCGTCGTAATATTTCAGACGAACACGAATTCGCGTCCCGTTCGGTCTCGAATGGGTAAGTGGCTGATGACAGGGCCTGGAAAGTCAGATGAAGTAGGACCAGCAATCGTAGCTTGTGCTCCTATACACCGCTTTGCCAGTCGGCCAACCAATTGGGAAGCGAGTCGGCTGGCATTGGACGGCCGATAAAATAACCTTGAGCAAATTGACAGCCGCACGAGCGAAGAAATGCCCAGTCGCTCGCGTCTTCTACCCCTTCCGCAACCACTGCCATGCCCAGTTCGTGCGCGAGATTTAGGCTATTGGTAAATAACGCCCGCAGCCGTGCATCCTGCCCTGCACCGTGAGTAAAACTACGGTCGATCTTTAGTTCGTCGAATGGGAGGTCGCGCAATTGCACTAAAGAGGAGTGGCCAGTCCCGAAATCATCGATTGATAATCGAAAGCGTTTCAAGCGCAATCGCGTCAGGACTTCTAATACCGGTGTTAGCTGCTGCATCAGGCGACTTTCGGTAACCTCAAGTACTAAATTCTGAGGCACTACACCGGCCGCGGCAGTTGCCGCAGTCACAAAGTCCACGAACTCTAGCTCCGCAAGGTCGTCCATTGAGACATTCACTGCAACACACAACGCCAGACCAGCGTCTTGCCAAATTCCAGCCTGATCGAGCGCCATCTTGAGAACCACTTGGGTCAAATGACCGATAAGTCCTTGTGCTTCAGCTAAGGGAATAAATTGATCTGGAAACACCAAACCGTCCGTTGGATGCTGCCATCTCACCAAGCTCTCGACGCCAATAACTTCGCGGTTGGCGACAGCGACTTTAGGTTGGTAATAATTGATCAACTCGCCGTTGGTGATGGCGTTTCGCAGTTCGTCCGCCGTATACGTTTTCGGAGCAGCGCGCGGAGTCTTCGCAACCTCATATGGCCACTCTTGTAATAGTGCGGAAAGCCCTTCCAGGCTTGGCGGTTTCGGCAAAGACCCCAACACAGAAAGGTTGTATGACAGCGCGAGTTTCTCCACGGCCTGCAACATCCGGGAATCTTCCCCGCTGACTAATATAAGGCTGCCCGGATATGTCCGATCGGCTAAATGGCGCACGAACTCTACACCATCCATTTCCGGCATATCAAGATCGAGAAGTATCAACTCCGGTATGCCCCCCGGAGAGTCGAATGCCGATAATGCGGCCAATCCAGATTGAAAACAGGACACTTCGGTAAAGTCCAAGGTAGCTAACATATGCCCGAGCAGCATCCGCATAAAAGGCTCATCGTCAAGGATCTGAATACCGATCGATGCTCTACAATTCATGCAGCGCGGCCCTCGCTGCGTTTGTTATTCCCCGAGTTCGAATCTGGCCAATGGGCGAGGTAATCATCTACAGCACGGATTTCGTTAAAGAAACGCGGTAGCAGCGTGGCGACCATGGCAGCGTCGTTAGTTTTTCCAGCTCTTTCTATCCGATCGCACAACGCACTCAATTTAAGCGCACCGACGCTCCGCGCAGCCGAACTTAATTTGTGGGCGGCACCGCGAGCACCAGCCAGATCGCCGTTGTCGCCTGCCGTTCTGAGTTCCTCGGCGATGCCCTTGGCGCTCTGCCTGAACGTTTCGAAGAATTGGTTGATCACAGCCGCATCATCGCCCACCAGCGCTTTCAATTCTTCTACCTCGACGGGGGCGGAAACCGGCTCAGCGGAGACCTGTTCCGGAGGCTCCGGAACAGTCTCAAGCGGGACCAACCACTGTTCAAGCATTACCTTTAGATCGGCGAGCCGAATAGGTTTCGACAGATAGTCATTCATGCCGAGCGCGCGACAATGTCCGGATTCTCCGGCGATCGCGTTTGCTGTCAACGCAATGATCACGGCCGGACGGGCCCCGGATTGCGCTTCTTCGGCCCGAATCGCGGCCGTTAGCATGTAGCCGTCCATTTCCGGCATGTGGATATCAGTTAAAAGCAACGAGTAGTCGCCGCTTTGCCAACGTTCCAACGCTTTGCGACCGTCGACAACCACGTCGGCCGCAAGTCCGAGCAATGCAAGCTGGCGTAGAATCACTTGCTGATTAATTTCATTGTCTTCGGCAATTAAGATCAGCTGTCCTTGGTGGATCGCTGTATCTCTGGTTGGCGGAGCGAAGGCGACACCGGCTAGGCCCTTTCTTTGTTGCTGTTCTCCGTTACTTGAACGACCAGCAGCGATTGCAACAGCTTCCAGCATACGACGTCGGGTGAGCAAATTGCCGTCTATGTGAACCAAATCGTCAGCGTCGAAACGCGCCGCGCGTCGCTTGCCCCGACTAACGACGAGCATACGCACTTGCTCGCCAGGTCGACGCTTCGCAGCAGCACGCAACTCCGCGAGCGGTGGCGTCGCATGTTCGGCATCGAACACCCAGACCCATAAATCACCAAGCGCCGCGGGCATAACAGATGCCGCGTCAATATTTGCCACTCGCTGGACTCGCGCCCCCGCACGAGCGAGATACCTACCCAAGTCTGCCGTCAAGCCTTCAAGAGGGCCGATCACTAAACACGCTAGACCGTCTACGACAGAGGGCTCAGGCGAACACGCTCGTGAGCCGGCGAAGGGTAGGCGTAACGTAAACGTGCTACCGACCTCTGGCTCACTCGCGAGCGCGATATCCCCGCCCATCAGATCCGCGAGCTGGCGTGCGATCACGAGGCCGAGTCCCGTACCGCCGAAACGCCGCGTCGTCGTAGAATCAGCTTGTTGAAACGGTTTGAATAATCGGTTTTGCGCACTCGCGCTTATTCCGATGCCGTTATCGGCCACGATAAAATTGACCCACACGGTGTCGTCGTCAGCACTCGCCAGCTCGGCCCGAACTGTGACCCGACCTGGTAGCTCACGACCGCTCGAAAATTTGACTGCGTTGTTTATGAGGTTGATTAAAACTTGCCGCAATCGCAGCGAGTCGCCTTGCAGCTGTTGCGGAATATCGGGATCAACAAAAAGGGTGAGTTCAACGTTCTTCTTTTCGGCCATGCCGTCGAACAAGAGGCAGACTTTCTCAACAACGTCCTCCACACCAACTGGCACATGCTCAATGGTAATTTTTCCTGCTTCGATTTTAGAAAAATCGAGAACGTCTTCGATGATGGTGAGCAAGGTGTGCGACGACTCACGTGCTAGTTCAACCATTTCGGATTGGTGAGCATGCAGGCTCGATTGCGTAAGCACGTCGAGCATGCCAATGATGCCGTTCATGGGCGTGCGTATCTCGTGGCTCATGACGGCAAGAAATTCGGATTTTGAGCGGTTCGCGGCTTCCGCTTCTGCGTGTGCAGCTTGAACTTCTTGGACGAGCATTTTTTGCTGTTGTAAATCGTGCGCCAAAGTGAGGTCGCGCGCGATCGACGACAGATAATCTACGCTACCGTCCGATCCACGGTGCGCGAGGATCGTTTGTGAAACGGGGACTTCCGAGCCATCGCGGTGACGGAACGCAACCTCGCCTCTCCACACGCCATCGCTAACTGCTGCCGGGACGCCTTGCTCCACCACGATGACACGCGCCCAATCTGGATAAAGCGCCAAAATATCGATGCTTTCAAGGGTTTCATCGAGCTTCACTCCAAGCATCGAACGGCCACCATCGTTCAGATACATGAGTTCGTTGTCCAAGTTCGCGACTGCGACGAAATCGGGTGTTGAGTCGACTATTGACAATAGCCGGCCGTGCGCTTCGGCCGCTTGCTTGCGCTCAGTTATGTCCTGGATGACCCCGTGCGCAGAAAGAAAGTGGCCTTGGGAATCGAAGGACAAGTCAGCCCGCGCCTCCACCCATCGAGTCGAATTGCGGTCTCCGACTCGATGCTCGATCCGGTATGGCGCGCCGGCCAGTGCGCGAGCCCAGGCATCTTCGACAAACCCACGGTCGTCAGGATGGACGGCTTCAACGAATGTCATAAACGTCAATGGCGTTCCAGCCGACACACCCAGTAATCGCAACGCCTCATCAGACCATGCCACGACCTCATTGTCCTGATTGACCGACCAGCAACCGACTTCGGCAAGGCTTTGTGCTCGACTGAGCATGGTCTCGTTATGCTGTAAGCGGACTTCAGTTTCGCGACGTTGTGTGTCTTGATCGGCGAATTCAAGCGCAAAAGCCAAATCCTGTGCCAATTCCTCGAATAACTTAATTTCCTCGGCGTCAAAGCAGTTTGCTTCGGCGGCGTAAAGCCCGATCACGCCGCGCGCAACACCATTTACCAAGAGGGGAAACGCGGCACTCGCCCGGAAACCATGGCGCAATGCGTCGGCGCGCCACTGCGCCATACACGGATCGTGCTCGATGTCATTGACAAGCACTGGTCTGCCGAGCTCTAGGCAGGTTCCCACGGGACCGCGTGCTCGCACGCCATCATCCAATGCAATATTGATGTTTCGCAGGTAATCACCCACCTCACCGGCATGGCACATCACGTTCACGGCCTGCGTATCTAGGTCGACCATTCCCATCCAGGCCATACGAAAGCGACCTTGCTCGACCGCGATTCGACAAGCAGCCGGGAAAACCTTCGTTAAGTCGCGTTCGCGAGCGATGAGCTGATTAACTTCGCTAGTCACGGAGTAAATTCGATTCAAACGACGGATCCGTGCTTCGCCGTTTTTCTGTTCGGTGATATCAGACGTAAAACCGCGCATCAAAGCCACATTGCCGGTTACATCGCGCACCAGGTGTACGACACCGCGCAACCAAACCGTCCGGCCGTCAGCCGTGACCGCTCTATAGTCGCAACTATAATCGCGACTAATGGCTAAGCATTCTGCCGTGTGTGCTAGAACCTCTTCGCGATCGTCGGGATGGATATGATTCGCCCAGACCTCCGGATCGTCGAGCCACCAGTCTCTAGAATATCCAAGGATGTCTTCGGCACGCTGGCTGACATAGGTACAGCAAAGAGTTGTCGGATCGACTTCCCAAACGAATGCATCAAGCCGCTCAACTAAATCTCGATAGCGCGCTTCGAGGGAGTCGCGTGTCGCGTTCGGGTCGTCTGCGAGAGTCACGAGAAGTCTGCTCGCCACCGACTCGTCGC
>JBLFWX010000154.1:0-6233 GCA_047611805.1 Gammaproteobacteria bacterium | reverse complement strand
GGACGCGATCGAAGAGTACGACATCATCAAGTTGACCGATGATGTCGCCGGTATTGCCAAGGCACTAGGGCATGATGAATTTCACCTCATTGGACACGACTGGGGTTGCATCGTGGCGTGGAATACGGCGTTGTTGCACGAGAGCACGTGTAAATCGGTGATGGGGCTTTCAGTCCCGTTCTGGCGACCGACCATCGAGATGATGGAGCCCCCAGGCACGGAGGACAAGTTCTGGTTCATGCGTTACTTACAGGAACCCGGTGTCGCGGAAGCCGAGTTCGAAAAAGATCTCAGATTGAGTCTTCGTCATATTTATTTCGCGTTGTCTGCCGAGTCACCGCCGCTGAGTTGGCTGCGTCAGCTCGAGTTCGGCCCGGACAATGGGTTATTGGATGTTCTGCCCAAAACCGATCGACTCCCGCGATGTGTTACGAGTGAGGATTTTGAATATTATGTCGAGCAATTCGAGGCAAGCGGGTTTCGCGGGCCGAATAACTGGTACCGCAATTTAAAGCAGCACACAGCATTGACGCCGCAGTTGGACGGTAAGAAGTTCTCGCAACCCGCAGCGTTCGTCGCCGGTGTCGATGACGATGTGCCGCAGTTCGCACCGGCCTTCGAAGATTTACGCGTCATCGAAATGGTCGAGGGCGCCGGGCATTGGGTGCAAATGGAAAAACCAGAAGAAACGACCGCGCGGATTCTGAAGTTCCTTAAAAGCGTAGCGTAACTCGCGATTGCCTTATCGATCACAGTCTCAATCGAACAACTAGCCATTCACCAACTGGAGGATTTGCGCGCACTGACTCCTGGCACTTACTTCGGTGAAGGCGGCGACTCTTTGTCACTTGATGAGGCGTATGCGGTGCAGGAGCGCATCGCGGAATTAAGAGTGGCCAATGGTGAGCAAATAGGTGGCTACAAGCTTGGATGCTTTGGCCCGAAAATCCGCGAAGCATTTGGCATGGATGGACCGATCCGGGGAACGCTATTCAGTAACGAATTCCATCGCTCCGGTGCGAGTCTGTGTTGCGAAAAATATGCGAATCTTGCCATCGAAGGCGAGATAGCCGTTCGTATCGGAGCGGACGGTGCGCCAGAGTCGGTATTCCCCGTTATCGAACTGCACCACTTAGTGCTACGCAGCGAGCCCCGGATACTTCAAGAGCTCATCGCCAATAACGGATTGAATGCAGGCGCGGTGTTCCCAACCACTGAGCTTCAATACTTAACGCCCGATGCAACGGTCGATATTGAAATTAACGGCCATCCACACCGTGAGAATTTCGCGGGGCAGCTGGAGTTAGGCATTGCGCGGCCTTGTTAAGTAATATGCCGCAACTCGTACTCCGAACAATTTTGTTCACTAGGATTTTGATACCCAACTATGGTTAGAACGAAAGAGTTCGATGAAGAGAACGTCATCGCTCAAGCAGCGAAGGCGTTCCTGAAAGACAGCTATAGCTCAACCTCAATTTCGGCACTCGAACTCGCAACCGGCGTCGGACGCAAAAGTCTCTACAATACATTTGGCAGCAAGCACGATCTGTTGCTGCGCGCGCTCGAAAAATTTGCGTTCAAATCGACTGAGAGTTTCATCGAACCACTCGAGCGACCCGGCGCTGGTCGCAAAGAAATTGAACACGTCGTCAATGCGATGGTTTCACAGATGACTTCCAAATCAGGGCAACATGGCTGCTTGCTATGTATTTCTGCGCAAGATTCAATCGGTTCTTCCAAACCAGTGGAGAGCTTGGTCGCCAGCTATTTTGCACGGGCGCGTGCTGGGTTCCTTAAGTGTATTAAGGCAGGTATCAAAGAGGGAGATATTACAACATCAACGCCAGCGCAGAATCTCGCGGATTATTTTGTTGGGGTTTTGATGGGCATAAGCACAATGGCTCGCACGGGTGCAGCGCGTAAAACGATTAAAAATTACTCAGACGTAGCGTTACGTTCCCTCGAATAGAGTGTCGATTGAGCGATCGATTTACTTGAAACGATCTTAAGGAAAGAAGTGGTAGAGCAAACCTGACCGCACGTGATAGGTCCTTAGTCGGCAGGGGTGCCGGAAAAAATAGACTATCAATACTTACTAAAGGAGCAGCGCATCATGCCAGCGACCCTGGCCCTCGATATTTATGGCACTTTGATCGATCCGCTCGCAGTTAAGGCAGCACTCGTTAGCCATGTTGGTGATGAGGCCGGTGCCTTCGCCGAAGTCTGGCGCGCCAAGCAATTGGAATACAGCTTCCGGCGCGGTCTTATGGGCGCTTATCGCAATTTCGCGCATGTCACGCGGGCGGCGCTCGACTTCGCTTGTGAAACCTACAATGTTGAACTTAGCGAACAAGAGAAAAGCACGTTGATGAATCACTATCGGGCGCTGGATTCATTCGCGGATGTGGCTCCGGCTCTAGCGGCCCTTCACGAAAAAGATGTTGTATTGCATGCCTTCTCCAATGGTGTTGCCGAAGATATTGCCGCGCTGCTGGCCCATGCCGGGCTCGATAACAAAATTTCTTCCATCGTCAGTGCCGATGAGGTGCAGACCTTTAAACCTGATCCGCTTCTCTACGCGCATTTCCTAAAGCGCGCCAGCGCGTCAGCCGCTACGACATGGCTCGTTTCCAGCAATCCGTTTGATGTGATTGGTGCAGCAGCCTGCGGATGGCGGACAGTTTGGGTGAAGCGCAGTCCACGCGCTGTTTTCGATCCCTGGGATCATGCGCCGACAGCAATTATTTCCGATCTTGTGGAACTAGCGGCGCTACCGGGTATCGCTTAAGACGACTTCTAATTCGAGTCTTTGTAATTCGACGCGTTTAACTGAGCGGCTGCTTCAATATCGGCTTTTCCGAACACGGCAGGCCGGGGCCGGGGTGATTCTAAGGCTGCCTGAGTCTTTGGCATGGCATCAATGCGATCGAACCACGCGTTTACGTGATCCAAACCTTCAACCGAAACACCGGCCCAGATATGACTTCGTGCCCATGGGTAGGTCGCCATGTCGGCAATACAATAGCGATCGCCGACGAGGAATTCTCGACCCGATAGACGTTTATCGAGTACTTCTAGAAGTCGCCTCGACTCGTTAACGTATCGCTCGATCGAATACGGTTCGTTGTGGCCATTAGGTCTCGCGATCCGCTGATAAAACATCGCTTGGCCCATCATCGGACCGACGCCGCCCATCTGAAACATCAGCCATTGCAAGGTTTCCGATTTGAGATCGGTATCAGAAGAAAGGAATTTTTGATATTTCTCGGCCAGATACCAAAGTATCGCCCCAGACTCAAAAACCACGAAGTCATTGTTCGTGCGATCGACGATTGTCGGAATTCGGCCATTCGGATTCAGTTTCAGATACGCCTCGGCCTTCTGCTCCTTTTCTGAAAACCGAATCGCCGTCAATTCGTATTCAATCTCAGCCTCATGTAGGAAGATTAAGGGCTTCCAGCCGTTCATAGTGTTGGCGGTGTAGACGTGAATATCGGCTTCGGCCGTCATAGCAATGGACCTAAATGTTGAAGAACATATCGCTTACACACTCTAGCGGGGATAATTCGGCCATGCCGAACAGTTAAAATTTTGGTGGTGATTGTGTCGACAGGTTCAGTAGCCTTGGAGCCCAGCGCCACACCGAAGTGACTATGGGCTCCAAGAACCAGCCATTAACGCGTGACTAGCCGCGCATCTTTGCCTGTGCGGCGCCGGGATGCAGGCTCGCCGTCGCGCTCGGGCGGCTATCCATGCGTTTGAACCATGCGGCAATATTCGGGGTGTCATCTTCGAGCGGCTGGCCAACATCTTTCGCAAAATCCATGCAGCAGTAAAGCACGATATCTGCAAAGCTTAGTTTGTCGCCAGCAATGAACTCGCGACCGGCGATGAGATTATCCATCCACTTGCGTGCGCGTTTAGCTTTGGCTTTTAGCCCGTCCGCGGCTTCAGGAATGCAGTGCACGCGGTCACGAAACATATCGAGGCCTTGCGAATAACGAAAGCCATTGTACATATTCTCCGTGATCTCAAGCTCAACGCGGCGGATCCATTGACGGGTGTTCGCACGTTCAACAGGGGTCGCGCCAATGAGTGGATTCGCTGGATGGATTTCGTCCAAGTATTCGCAAATAGTGGTGGTCTCAGCAATGACGGTGCCGTCATCAAGTTCGAGTGATGGCATTTGTCCACCTGGATTTTTCTCTACATAAGCCGCCGCGCGATTATCGCCGCCTAGCAAATCAAGTTCTTCGGCAGGCATTTCCACGCCTTTTTCGATCATCGCCATGCGTATGGCTCGTGGGTTAGGGCCGAAAGAATTTAGTAATTTCATCTTGTTTTCCTCATGTTGCAGTTGGGCATTGCGCCTTTCAAAACTCCTGAGAGCATTCATCGACGTTTTGCGGATTGGATGGTCGTTATTAGCGCAGCTGAGTCACCGCCGTCCGGCGCTCGCGTCTTGCCCTAGATTAATCGACTGACACGCCGAATGAAATGCACAGTCCTCGAGATTGATTAGCCAGCATTCGCTTGGGTCGGGATGAGCCGAGAATCCTCGACTGCTGCAACACGGTGGTGCCCGATCGATTGATATTGTTCCGACACGAGCATCTCTCCTAGAGTTTGTGGTCTGGGATACTCGACGAGAATAATCCTATCCCACTGTTCTCCTTGCGGACCAATGACCGTTCCTTTGGCGTCATCGAAAAATACAGGTCGACACCAAGAGATTCGATAAGAGGCGCCACATGTTTCTCGTGACGGTTGAATGCCTCTCTGCCGGAACATGCCGATTCATTAGGGGAGTTGCTGTAATCCGCTGCTGCACGGAATTTTAGTAGATTAAGCATCACCACCTTTTCCGATGGATTACATGCGTTCTGGAATGACTCGAACTGTTTGTCCGTTGGCTGTGTGTAATTCATGCTTCGATCTCTGTGGGTAATTGTTCAATCGACTTGGGGTCTAGTCACCGTGAGGCGATAGCCTCCGCGTTTCATGCCAGTAGCTATTGATAATGCTCGGACTTGATGCGTCGCTCGAGTTGGGTCGACATTAGTTCGTTGCCGCCGGTAGGAGATATAAATGCGTCGAAGTTCGCGCGCCCTTTGTCATCGAGTGCGGTGGATTTCAAGGGGGTTGTCGCCTGAAGATTAAAATTACGCCGCCTTATTTGTCTTGATTTCTGTCGTGTCGTTTGCCGGATTGAGATGTACGTCGCCAACGGGTTTCCAGTTCCTGATTTCGCCACTCCAACGTTGTGGGTTTCGTGATTTGGCGTCACGGTAGACCTGCTCACGACGCACCAGGATATCCGCGTCGCGGCCGGCGTGACGTTGCGCAGGGGTGACGAACTGGATCGCGCTGTGCAGATGCTCGTGGTTGTACCAATCAACAAACCAGCGCACCCAGGTGCGCGCGCCGTGCAGATCGGCAAACACCGACTCCGGATATTCAGGCCGATACTTCAGTGTCCGAAACAACGACTCTGAATACGGATTGTCATTGCTCACCGACGGACGACTGAACGAGGGGATGACACCGAGCGCGTCTAAAGTGGCACGCAAGGTGGCGCCCTTCATCGGACTGCCATTGTCTGAATGCAGCGTCACCTGCTGTCGTTGCACGCCTTCTCGGTGACAGATGTCGGTCATTAAATCGGCCGCCAAGGCGCTTGATTCTGCTTCGTAGACTTGCCAGCCAACCACTTTTCGGCTCTGGCCTCCTGCTTCGCTCTATCTCCCCCATCCATGGGGTCGTCGACTGTAGATATCCATCACCAGATACAGGTACAAAAAGACCCCGCGGACACAGGTCGATAGATAAGTGCTATCCCAAGTGTAAATCTGATGGGGACCGGTGGCGGTTAACGCCTTAGGCTTTATCACCGTGCGCGCGGGTTTAGCTTTGTCTCGATGCTTCAGTTGGTGTGCGGCTTTGAGGACCCGATAAAAGCTTGATTCCGAGGCAATATAACGCCCTTCATCAGCCAACTTCGGTACGATTGTACTCGGCGATAACGACGCATAGCCAGACTCATTGCCCACTTTGATGATCTGCTCACGCTCCTCCACCGTGAGCTTAGTGATCGGCTCATGGTGCGCTTCCAGACGCCCATCTTCCCCGTTGTCCGGCCGCGCCCAGCGTTGCAAGGTCTTCGCGCTAATGCCAATGACCTCGCACGCCGTTGACTGACGTGCGCCGCTTCGCATCGCCTCATCGACTTCAGC
>JBLFWX010000153.1:0-6247 GCA_047611805.1 Gammaproteobacteria bacterium | reverse complement strand
GTGGCGCGCTGGCGCGGAAGTTTTGGCGACGTTTCACTCGTCACCGGAAAGCCTGAGTCACTGTCAGTATTGTACGAAGTGCAGCGGCCACGTGATGATCAACCATCCCGCCTTTGGGGTTTATGACGTTTTTGCCGGTTTGGTTCCAACTCTAAAAGTTGTTCCGACAATGCATCTGAATTATTCGCAAGCGGTCTTGTCAATGTCTGGTGGCTCGCGGAAGTACAAGGATTTTCCGAGCGAGTTGAATGAATTTGGTGGCAGTGGTGAGTTAATGGTCGAGTGATTTTTCAATCGTGAACCATCTCAAACTGCGCTTGCGCAACAGAACATGGATAGCCGATGTGCGGCGGGTCGCCCTTTGTGTTGGACGGTTTCTAATCGATATATGTCCTCTGGTCCGCAAAATTATGTCGTCTAAACCTGACTCTCGATCCGCGCTTTCGACGCAGCTGTATTACGGTTTCGGTGCGGTTGCGTATGGGGCGAAAAGTAACGGTTTTAATTACCTACTCCTGTTTTTCTACAGTCAAGTTGTAGGACTGCCCGCGCAATGGGTTTCATTTGGGATTTTTCTTGCGCTACTTGTCGACGCAATCTCTGATCCACTCGTCGGATACTTCTCAGACAATTTGCGCAGCCGCTGGGGGCGCCGGCATCCGCTCATGTACATCGCAGGATTACCCGCGGCGATCGCTTACTACTATTTATGGGCACCGCCAGATCTGGATCAGATTGGTCTCTTCATCTATTTCGTGACGCTCGCCGTTATCATTCGCACCTTACTCACTTTCTACGAAATTCCTTCTACCTCGCTCGTTGCAGAATTCACGGACGATTACGATCTACGAACTCGTTTCCTTAGTTTTCGACATTTCTTCGGTTGGTGGGGCGGGCTAACGATGTCGGTTCTCGTTTATCTCGTCTTCTTACCAGAAGATCGCGGTGGTCTTGAGAATCTTGAGGGATGGAAAAATTATGGATTCGCGGCCGCGGTTATTATAGGACTCTCAATTTACGTTTCGGCATTTGGCACGCATCGCCATATCCCGTATTTGAAGAAACCGCCACCGCGACGCGCCTTTAGCGCACGACGGATCGTCGGCGAACTCGTTGAAACGTTTTCCAATCGAGCGTTTCTGATTTTATTTGTTGCGGCCTTATTCTCCGCCATGGCGGCTGGTGTGAATACGAGCCTCGGGATATATTTCGGCCGCCATTTTTGGGGGTTAACCACGCAACAAATCGGCGTCTTACAGTTGCCCTATTTTTTGTCTGCGCTTGCTGCCCTAGCGATCACACCGATGGTGTCTCGCCGCTTCGGCAAGAAGCGAGCGGCAATAGCCACTTCGACGCTTACCTGCATCTTAACGCCACTACCCGTGATTCTAAGATTGATCGACTGGTTTCCGGACAATGGTACGGAGGGGGTGTTTTATTCATTGATGATTTTCTACACAATCGACGTCACCTTAATGATCATGTCCGGGATCTTAGTGGGCTCGATGATCGCCGACGTCGTTGAGGACAGCGAGATCGTTACCGGGCGCCGATCGGAGGGTTCATTTTTCGCCGCGAGTAGTTTTGCTCAAAAAGCAGTGAATGGCTTAGGCGTGATCGTGGCTGGGCAAATACTTGCGTGGTCGAAATTTCCTACCGAAGCGAAACCGGGTGAAGTCGCGACGACGGTTTTAGAGGATTTAGCGCTCGCTTACGTACCCGCGTTGTGGTCATTTTACGGGATCGCGATCGTGTTGCTGTGCTTCTACGGAATCTCACGCGAACGCCATCTGCGTAACCTCGCGCACTTGTCGGCCACACGTCTGTAATCCCCTACAACTCTCGACCTCCGATATTGGATGTCGCGAATGCGCGGATTCAGGCAGAATGCGCCAATCATTATAATCTGACCCACAACCATTCGACGTTAAGGAAAGGCTCGACCATGCGACCAATTGATTATTTCGACCGAGGGGCGGCGAAATCGCCGGAACGACTGTTCATTTCTGGAAATGGGCGGGAATTTACTTATGCACAAGCGAAGTCGACGACCGAAGCGCTCGCAAAGGGTCTTTATGCTGCGGGCTTCAAGGTCGGTGATTCGGTCGCGGTTTATTCACCGAATGATCCGGGCGCCGTGGTATGCATCTTCGGTGCTTACCGCGCGGGCGGCGCCTGGGTGCCGGTTAATGTTCGCAACGCCGCTTCTACGAACGCCGAGTACATGGCTTACGTTAGGACTCGCTGGTTGTTTTTCCATTCGTCTGTGCTCGATCAGATCGAAAAGGTCATTCCTGAGCTCCCGGAGTTGAAGGGCGTCGTGTGTTTCGATTCGGATTCAACACCGTACCCGTCCTTAGAATCTTTTAGTGCCGCTGGAAGTGCAACCGAAATGCCTGATTGGTCGGATCCGTTTGGCGCGCCGGACGTTGTTTTTTCGCGCTGGCCGACAGGCGGTACGACAGGGCCATCGAAAGGCGTCGACATGAGCAATCGATCGATCTGCGCGATGCTGGAAATTGGCTTGCAACATTATGTGGGTGAAGACACGGAAGATATTGTTCATTTAGCGGTCGCGCCGATCACGCATGCGGCAGGGGTGATGATCTTGGTCTACGGCGCGGCGGGCGGTTCGAATATCGTCCACGAAGCGTTTGACGCAAAGGCCGTGCTTGAAGCAATCCAAAAAAATAAAGTAACCAATATTTTTCTACCGCCGACGGCCTACTACGCAATGCTCGATGAAGCGAAGCGAACGCGCTACGACACGTCGAGCTTGCGGCAAATACTAATTGCCGCAGCACCTGTGTCGCCCGATAAATTTCGCGACGGTGTAGATGTGTTCGGACCGGTGATTTGCCAATGTTTCGGCCAGGCTGAGGCACCGATGTTGATCTCTTGGCTGGGACCGAAAGTGGTTGCAGCAGCGGCAGCAGGCGACCATCCTGAACGCTTGAAAAGCGCCGGCAAGGTGACCTCGGCAACTCAGGTCGGGATCTTGGACGACGACGGTAACGTCTTAGCTTTAGGCGAACGGGGTGAAATATGTTGTCGTGGACCGCTCGTCACGCCGGGTTATTTTGAGAAACCTGAAGCCACAGCTGAGGCTCGAAAATTTGGCTGGCACCACACTGGCGATGTGGGTTATCTAGACAAAGACAATTACCTATACATCGTCGATCGTAAAAAGGACATGATCATTACCGGTGGCTTCAACGTGTTCGCCGCCGAAGTAGAAACCCCGATCCTAGCCTTACCTGAAGTCTTGGAATGCGCCGTCATCGGAATTCCGGACGAAAAATGGGGTGAGTCTGTTAAAGCGATTATCGTGCTGCGAGAAGGTCACACGCTGACAGAAACCGCGGTGGTCGAAGCGGTGAAGCCGAAACTGGGTGGTGTAAAGACACCGAAGTCAGTTGAGTTTTGGGACGAGATACCAAAAACCGCAGTTGGCAAGACGGACAAAAAAGCGATCCGCAAGAAATTTTGGATCGACAGTGATCGGGCCGTAAATTAGAGTAGTCAAATAGAAGGGGTAAGAACGAATTGATTGCTGATTACTCTAACTATCGTGCCGTGGGTTAGAGAACGTTCATGCGTTTTAGCAACGGAATTATTTCGTCGCCAAAGCGCACTGTGTCTTTAACGAAATCCATGTAACTCATTAAGACGCCATCGACGCCTCGGTGATAGAACTCCGCGATTTGCTCAGCGACGTCGTTCGCCGTACCCAGCAGCGGCATCGCGCCGGAGCCGTAACAAAACGTTTCCAAGGTTTGCTGGTTGAACGATTCACTTTCCATGTTCGCGCCGGCTGCCCAGTTACGCAGGGCTTCGGTATCCATTTCGGCGACGACCCGATCCCGCTCGGCATGCGCATCAGCTGCCTGATCGGCCCAAATCGGTTGTGCCATGGACACGATTCGTACTTGTCGTCCATGCAGCGCGGCTCGCGCTTTAAAGTCTTTGGCTAATTCCTCTGCGTCGTCAAAACTCATGGGGCAAATAAATGCCCAGTCACACATTTTCGCGACCATGTCCCGCGCATCGTTTGATGTGCCAGCGTTCACAATCGGGGGATGCGGATTGGCAATGGGTTGGGGGGCGCAGTAGCCGTCCCGCACTGTGTAGTATTCAGATTTGAAATTAAACGTGCCGAGTGGTTCCGTCCACAAGCCTTTCAGTACTTTGATAAAATCTTCGGAGCGTCGATAACGATCTTCATGTTCGAGCATTTCGATGCCCATCATGTCGAATTCCTTTCGATTCCAACCGCTCACGATGTTGATCCCCCAACGACCGTCGCTAATGTGATCCAAGGTGGCACCCATTTTTGCAGCAACGACAGGATTGAACACTGGCACGTGAACCGTCGAGAAGATCTGGATGCTCCGTGTGCACGCGAGGAGGGCGGCGGCCCAGGTCATTGTTTCAAGCGATTTGCCGTGAAAATCAATCGCACCACCGATCGTCCGCCAGCGACTAATAGGAAACAAGAAATCAAATCCTGCTGCCTCGGCGGCAAGCGCGATTTTCTTATTGGTCGCAAACGTCCAGTCGTCCGGGTCCGGCTTGTAGTGGCTTATGTTCGGGCTATGACTCACGGAAGGCATAAAAATACCGATCCGCAAGCGCTCTCGAGTCTGCGGGGTGAGATCGCTCATGACCTACCAGGCGTCGTGGAGCACTTTAATGACCTCTTCAACGCTGCCAACCGGTCTCGGGTTTGTTGCTACGACGAGATCTTCGAGGGCATCTTTTGCGATCGAGGGGAAGTCGTCTATTTCGACCCCGACGTCGCGTAGTCGCGAAGGTAATTCAAGATCGCTAACGAGCGTACGCACGGCCTCGCTGGACAATGCGGATGCCGCGGCGTTATCTAGCCCGCCTATGTCGCAACCCATGGCTTCAGCTATCCAGACTTGGCGATTACCGACATAGTCACGATTGAACTCCATGGTCGAGGGCATCATCACACACGAGGTAACGCCATGTGGCACATCATTGCGCGCGCCAAGTTGATGACCAATGCCATGACTTAAACCGACGTTTACATTGGCGAGCCCACACACCGACATCCAGGCTGCAAGATGCGCCTGCGTTCGCGCCACGAGATCGCTGGGATCTGCTTTGCACTCCCGCAAGTAGCGACTCAACATGTTGAGCGCTTGGCTTGCCAAGGCATCCGTAAACGGATGGGAATTAATTGAGCATAGTGCTTCAATACAGTGATCGACCGATCGCATGCCGGTGGAAAGCCACAACCAATCAGGTGTCTCCAATGTGAGTTCTGGATCGAGATAGACCGCACGAGCAGCAAGCTTTTTGTCGATATATAAATCTTTAACTTTGCGCTCGCTGTCCGTCACGCCGGCGAAATGGGTAAATTCGCCACCAGACAACGTCGTGGATATTGCGATCATCGGCAGCGTCGCGCCATTGACGGGTGGCACTTCAACTGTTGAGGGATACTCGAACCGTACGCGATACCGATCGAAATCCCGGGTCTCGCGAATGTCCTCGGCAAGGCCAAGTAAGACGGCTTTGCCCGTATCATTCGGGGTGCCGCCGCCAAAACTGATAATGCCGTCGGCGTCAATCGTCCGGGCAGCCTCGATTGCGTTGATTACTGAGCCCCGATGCACGTGTTGGGTGGTTTCGTGGAAGACCTTCGCAATGCGCCCGCCACTCGCCGCTAACACTTTGTCGACGAGGTTCGTTTTCGTGGCCAGGGTATTTCCTGTGATCAGCAGCGCGCGTCTTACGTTGTGCTGGATTAAGCTTGCTTCTAGCGAGCGGAGCGCACCGGCGCCGTAATGTACGTCTTCAATCGGCAGAAACGTAAACGCGCCTTTAAGATCGGTTTTTTCAATTTCATACATAGCTTAGAACTCTGAAAATAATTGTTTAGGACGCTGTTAAGTTTTTGATGACCAGTCGCCGATATTCAATGAGACCGACCACGATGCCTACGGCGATGGGCTCATAGTTCTTTCGATTGGAGAACTCCGGTGGCCATTAGTGACTCAATTTCATCATCATTTTTCCCCAGTATCGATTTCAGTATTTCTCGATTATGTTCGCCGAGTAGCGGGGCTTCAAACGCATTGTTAGCTTCGTAGCGCGACGATTTCACCGGGTGTCCTGGGATCTGAAATTCACCAGCCATTCTATCTTTGATCGTACGTACCGTACCGCGCTCGACGAGGTGCGGGTAAGTCAAGGTTTCGTTAACTGACAATACCGG
>JBLFWX010000152.1:0-6452 GCA_047611805.1 Gammaproteobacteria bacterium | reverse complement strand
GCGACACCAAACTGGGTACGCGTCTGACTGTACTCAACGGTTTTTCTACACAAAAGATCGATAATGCCAACAGCTTCCGCACACACGGCGATCCGTGCTTCAAGGATAACGGGGCTCAATAACTCTGAGGCAAGGTTAAGTTCGCCAAGCATTGCACTCGATGGAACGACGACATCGCGGAACACGATATTTGCTAGTCGGCTTCCGTCCATGCTCCGGATAGCAGTTTTCGTTATTCCAGTCGCATCAGCATCCACAACAAATAAGGTGATCCCGCTTTCATCGAATTGATTACCTGATGTGCGGGCAGTAACAATAAGTTTTTGTGCTGCGTTCCCGTTCATCACGAGTACCTTTGTACCGTCCAAACTAAAACCGTCAGCGACAGCAGTCGCGGTGGTCGCGACGTCATGAAAATTCTGTCGGCTCTGGCGTTCAAGACCCGCGAGCGCGCAGTGCAAACTACCGTCGATGATCGAGCGAACGAGATCCGCTCGACCACTTCTCGCCAGCAGCTGACCTGCCAGCAACACCGTCGACAAGTACGGCTCGACAACGAGTCCCTTGCCGAATTCTTCGAGCACGACAGCCGTGTCTTCCACGGCACCGCCAAATCCGCCGATGGCTTCATCGAACGGGACGCTTAACCAGCCGAGTTCGGCGAAACTTGCCCAATGTTCAGCGCTGAACCCTAATTCGCTCGCTGCGATGCCTTGCCGGGCGCGAAAATCATAATCATTGGCGAGGTACTTGCTAATGCTGTCTTTCAGCAGCGATTGCTCTTCAGTGAGTGCAAAATCCATGTTCGATTTCCTAGTGAATTAGGGTCCGGCTATAGCCCGAGAATCGCTTTCGCTATGATGTTCTTCTGCACTTCGTTCGAACCACCGTAAATGGTCGCAGCGCGTCCATACATGTAGCGCACTCTAGCGCGATCTCCAAAATCGTGACCTAGCTCATCACGGCTTAGCCCATCAGCGAGCGCGCTTCCGAAAACACCGGCGACGTCCATCATCAATGTTTGGATCGCTTGTTGAATCTCGGTGCCCTTAATTTTCAAAATCGACGACTCCGCACCTGGCGAACCGCCAGTGGCCACGGTAGCCAACACGCGTAACTCGGTATATTCCAGCGCCATCAACTCGATCTCAATTTCTGCTAACCGACGTTGAAAATCGGGCTCCTCGAGCATCGGCTGGCCATTCATGAGCTCCTTGGCGGCATGCTCTTTCACTAAATTCAGATCGCGCGTGGCATCCGCAACACCAGCAATCACCGTACGTTCGTGCGCAAGTAGGGCCTTCGCGTAAGTCCAACCTTTATTCTCCTCGCCGACACAGTTTGTTACGGGCACGCGGACTTCGTTGAACTCCACTTCATTCAAGCTGTGTCTGCCGTCGATTGAAATAATCGGATTAACTTTTATTCCCGGAGAAGTCATGTCTATCAATAAGAAACTGATCCCTTGTTGCGGGCGTGCCGCGTCAGGATCCGTTTGTACCAAGCAGAAAATCCAATCAGCATGCTGTGCGTTTGTCGTCCAGATCTTAGCGCCGTTTACTACGTAGTCATCACCGTCACGAACTGCCCGCGTCTTTACCGCAGCGAGGTCCGAACCCGCGCCAGGCTCGGAATAACCTTGGCACCACCAATCATCGCTGGCCAAGATACGCGGCAGAAACTGCTCTTTCTGGTCTTGCGAACCAAACGTTTGAATGACCGGCGCGACCATTTTCAAACCGAACGGATTGGTCGCCGGAATACCGAGTCTTGCGCGTTCGTTATCGAAAATAAATTTCTGCGTATCATTCCAACCGGTACCGCCGTATTCCACCGGCCAACTTGGCGCGACCCAGCCTTTCTTATGTAAGATTTTCTGCCATTCGATAACGCCGGATTTGAATGTGGCAGGGGATTGAATCCTTTCGCCGAGTTCGCTGGTGAAATTCGCGGCTAAGAATTGCCGAACTTCATCTTGGAATGCGATGTCTTGTTCTGAGAAAAGGGTCTGCACGCTTTGTAGTCTCCCGAAGATTTCGGTGACAGTATACTAAATGAGCCTCTAATCAATTAGCGGAACTTCGACGTTGGCGTAAGATCGCGAGCTTGATCGGGCGGACCAGCTAGCGAACGACGGCTATTCGGCACGATCCGCACCGTGCTTAGAGAATTCTTGTGTGTCGATTCAACTAGCCCAGTATAGAACAGCAGATATTGGACGCTGGCAGTTGAAATTGTGCGCTTTTTGCGAATGCCCGTACCCATATACTCGGCTTGGTGCTAGCCTTTTTCGTTTCGACGATGAAAGGGTCGATATTTCGCAAGCGCGATCGTAACCGCCGGGCTTCCCGCATCGCGAGCAAAAAGCTCAATAGCCGCATCAGCGAACACGTGATGAGAGTAAATAGCGTCGTCGGACTCAAATAGAGGCCAAAGATCTGGTTACGATTCAACTTTTAATATTCTCGCGCACTGCCGTATGAATGAATGCCCTTGAATCAGCGTAATACAATAGGTTCGACCATTCTGCAACTTGTGTGCATCGGACTCGCCTTTCTTAGCCCAGTGGTACAAGCAGAACGGGCAGCCGTGCTTATCGACATAAACGACGGAAACGTGATCTACGCAGTCAACGGTGTCCGCCCCTCATATCCCGCGTCGTTAGCGAAATTAATGACCCTGTATTTACTCTTCGAGGCACTGCAGGGCGGTCGCTCTTCGATGACTACTGAGTTCCCTGTATCGGCCGTGGCGGCTAGGCAACCGAAAGTGCGACTCGGTCTGAAGGCCGGCGAAAAAATTAGCGTAAGCGACGCGATCGACGCGTTGATCATTACGTCGGCCAATGATGTCGCAGTCGTCGTCGCGCAAGCGCTGGAAGGATCCGTCGATCTGTTTGTGGCGAAGATGAACGAGAAGGCCGTCGCTTTAACAATGGACCAAACGAGCTTCAGAAACCCTAACGGGTTGCCGGATTCCGGGCAATTTACAACAGCACGAGATATGGCCTTGCTCGGAAAAGCGCTATTCGATCACTATCCTCATTACTTCGAACGATTCAAATCGCGCTCCTACGAATTCAAAGACCGACAGCGCACGACGCATAATAATTTTCTAGTGGGTTACGACGGCGCTCGGGGCATGAAAACGGGTTTCACCTGCAACGCAGGCTTTAATTTAGTTGCAAGCGCGGAACGCAACGGCCGTCACATTCTTGGCGTAATTCTCGGTGAAGCAAGCGCCGGCGCGCGCGATGCACGCATGACGTCCCTGATGAATGCTGCGTTTAAATCGAAAACCGCCGGCCTATTCAAGCTCAACGCATTTCCGCTGACAGCCGACCAAGGCGCGAACGAGGCGCTGAACAAGGGGATGCTCGCTACCGACTGCATCAATCCGCAACGCAGCAATAAATCCCGGATTGTGAGCCATTGGAATATTGAATTTGGCATTGAACCCGACGAACGAGCCGCACTGGGTCGCGCGAAAAAATTCATTCAAGAACATCGAAAGCTGCTCAAAGGGGGGCGCCCTATGCTGATTCCGCGATGGACGCGGAAGATCATTTTCCGTGTTGGCGTGACGAATCTTGAGAAAGATAACGCTATTAGCACCTGCCTGGCTGTCCGTACCGAGAAGAATCATTGCATCGTACGTTCGCCTATGGCGGGAAATTATCAAATGGAAAAGGCGCATCGAATCCTTGAGGCAGTCGCCAGGCGCGACAAGCAGCTAAAGGACTAGTCGGGAGAAACTCGTTTCATTGCCTGAGAATCCGACGGTCGCCCCGACCAGATTTCGGTCTTGCGCAACGGATCACGTAACGCCTAGCGTTAATTTGCCTAGCGCGTTTATCATTCATGCAGTTCAGCGATGATCTATTGCAAGAGCAAGCCAGCTGACTAAACAGCCACTCAACTCGGACAAAAGGAATCAAAGCGTGAATAGATTAAACGAGAAAGTTGCCATCATTACCGGAGGCGCGGCCGGCATCGGGCTCGCAACAGCGAAACGATTTGTTGCTGAAGGCGCAAAAGTCATGCTTGTCGATGTGCAGGCCGACGCGCTCGATCAAGCGGTTAAAAATTTAGGAGCAGACGTCGCGGCATCCTGTGTCGCGGATGTTACGCAAGACGAACAAGTGGAAGCCTACGTGCGGGCGACGATGGCGCGTTTCGGACGGATCGACATTCTGTTTAACAACGCTGGTATTGAAGGCGCGGTGGAATACATGCTGAACTATCCACTTGAAATGTTCGATAGAGTCATGGCCGTCAATGTGCGTGGTGTGTGGTTAGGCCTGCAGTACGCAATCCCCGAAATGCTGAAAACCGGGGGCGGGAGCATCATCTGCACATCGTCTCTCGCGGGGCTGAAAGGCGCGCGCAAAGCATCCGCCTATATTGCATCGAAGCACGCGGTCGTTGGTTTGGTGAAATCCGTTTCGATGGAATACGCCGCTAAGAATATCCGTATCAACGCGATTAATCCGGGACCTATCAGTACGCGAATGATTGCTGCATTAGAAACAGCGCTATCGCCGGGCGATTCCGATCGGGCTCACCAGCAAATGGAAGCCAGTGTGCCGATGCGTCGCTATGGATCGCCTGATGAAGTAGCGAACTTGGTGCTCTTCCTCGCCAGTGACGAAAGCAGTTATTGCACGGGCACGTGCTTCTCAGTGGACGGGGGGATGAACGCTTCGTAGGACCTATGTTGGCCGAAACGGATTCGGTGGGGTTAAAGCGCTTCGAATCCGACGGTTTAACGGCGGCTAACGCTAGCCCGTTTTCTTGACCTTAGCTTGTGCGAATGCCAATGCAAACGCGGCGTTAGGCTGCGGCTGTACCCGAGAGTCCTTTTTTTCTTGGGGAGAGTCAGACCGACGCTGCGGTTTTTTCGGGATCGGTTCCTCCTGATTAGGCTTCCCTGATCGAGGCATTTTCCCGTCATTCGCTTCATGCTCTGCCGCCGTGTCGTCCAAGCGCATGCTAAGTGCGATGCGTTTGCGCTTCAGATCTACGGACATGATTTTTACTTTAACGATTGCGCCGGTTTTAACGACCTCGCGCGGGTCTTTAACAAAGCTATTGGCCATTGCGGAGATATGTACCAAGCCGTCTTGGTGAACGCCGACATCTACGAAGGCGCCAAAATTGGTGACGTTCGTCACGGTCCCTTCGAGGATCATGTCCGGTTCCAAGTCGGATAATTTTTCTACACCTTCTTGGAAAGTTGCGACTTTGAATTCGGGTCGCGGGTCACGACCCGGCTTGCCAAGCTCAGTGATGATGTCTTGCACGGTTAGCAGACCGAATTTCTCCGTCACGAAATCGCTCGCGTTTATTGTGCTCAACATCGCACCGTTCCCGAGCAAGTCAGTCACTGCGCAGTTATTCTTTTCCGCAATATGCTGCACGAGTACGTAACTTTCAGGATGTACTGCGCAGGTGTCGAGTGGGACATCCCCATTTTGAATGCGCAAAAAACCAGCCGCCTGTTCGAACGCTTTTGCGCCTAAACGCGGGACCTCTTTTAATTGTTCGCGGTTCTTAATCCGACCATTGGTATTGCGCCATTGCACAATGTTAGCTGCTTGCGTCTCGTTCAAGCCGGACACTCGGTTCAGCAAAGCCACCGAGGCCGTGTTCACTTCCACGCCGACGGCGTTAACACAATCCTCAACAACCGAGTCCAGCGATTTGGACAGTTTGTATTGGCTGACATCGTGTTGATACTGCCCGACTCCAATCGACTGCGGATCGATTTTTACGAGCTCAGCCAGGGGATCCTGTAGTCTGCGTGCAATCGAGATCGCGCCGCGAACCGTCACATCCAGTTCTGGGAATTCGGCAGCGGCGTACGCGGACGCCGAATAAACCGACGCACCTGCTTCGCTAACCACCACTTTGGTGAGCTTCAAATCAGGATGTTTCTTGATCAACTCAATAGCGAGTTTTTCTGTTTCTCGCGAGGCAGTTCCATTACCGATCGCGATGAGTTCAATGGAATGTTTTTTCGCAAGGACCGCTAAGGTCGCGATCGATTCCTGCCACTGATTTCTTGGCACGTGCGGGTAAATCGTCGTGTTATCGACGTATTGGCCAGTGTTATCGATCACGGCGACTTTAACGCCGGTACGTAGACCAGGGTCTAGTCCAATCGTTGCCCGTTGACCGGCCGGCGACGCTAGCAAGACATCGTTTAAATTATCGGCAAAGACTTTTATTGCTTCGGTCTCAGCTTTTTCTCGCAATTCGCCGAGCAGATCCGTTTCGATATGGCTCTGCAATTTTACGCGCCAGGTCCAACGGACCACTTCGGTTAGCCAAACGCTGGCAGCGGGTTTGCCAAGCGATTCTCCACTCGGGGAATACGGGAGGGCCGCCGTATGCGCGATAGCCGACTCACATGGGTGTGCTGCCGTTCGGTCTAAATCGGGGATATCTAGT
>JBLFWX010000151.1:0-6476 GCA_047611805.1 Gammaproteobacteria bacterium | reverse complement strand
GCCGACGGCCAGTTCGATACGGTGTGGCAAACGTCTGGCACGGTTGTTGGCGATGCTTGGTCAGATTTCCTGCCAGGCTCGCGTGACATCACCGCCGATTGGACTGCGCCATTAGCGTGCGGTAACTACAACGTTAAATCGAGCAAATGCTCGGGTCAGAACTACGAATAGCAGCAAGCCAACGACCTTCGGCGGACCATGCTTGGTCCGCCGAACTTCCTCTCCAATGCTTTCCTTAACTCGAATCAAGCGTAAAAGTACTTATGTGCAGAGTGTCATCAAAGCGGAGTCGGGGCTTTAGTTTATGCGCACCCACGCATGCGTTGATTGCTGTGATCGCCATTTCAATGTTGCCATTTGCTGTGTTCGCCACCGATCTTGATGTCGCGATCGCAGCATTGAATTCCCGTTCGTACGACGATAAAGCGGCAGCAGCGACTCTTCTAGCAACGATTAATCACCCGCGTGTCATCGAGGTTCTACAGGCCTTTCTCGACGGGCAGTTATATAGCGATAAGAGTACTGAAAAAGTTGTCATCGCTTCTACGCTTGAGGAAGGAGGTTTTGCTCTCACGGATCCGCTGAGCGCCGCGGCGCTTGGCACCGTCGGTAAACGAGATGTCCGCCGCATCAGTATCAACAATGAACTGCGCCAAATGGTGCGCGGGGCGATCGCCGGTTTACAACTCAACCAGCCCGCTGCTGCAGACCGGATTAAGGCAATAGAATCTATCGTCGCGGCCGGTCTGGAGAATTTGCGACCGTTGCTGGGCGAACGGCGCAAGCAAGAAGCGGATCCCCGAGTGCTCGATGCAATAGACCAGGCGTTTGTTGTTTTTGATCTTGATTCGACGGACGAAGACGTCCGCATCGCCGCGGTTGTAAAGTCGGCCACCAATCTCGACGGCAGTGTGCGCAGTAAGCTCATAGCTATCGCAGATGATGAAAACCTCAGCGTTGAGCTAAGCAGTGCGGCTCGCGATTCATTGCGCAAGATCGAAATCGCGGTGTCGCGTTATGCTTTTTTCGAGACCTTGTTTTTTGGCCTAAGCTTGGGTTCGGTACTCGTACTGGCAGCAATCGGGCTGTCGATTACCTTCGGCGTCATGGGGGTTATTAACATGGCCCACGGCGAACTCATTATGATCGGAGCATACACAACCTACGTCGTGCAATTGCTTCTGCCAGATGCGCTTGAATATTCCCTTTTGATCGCCGTGCCGGCCGCATTCCTCGTCTCGGCGATGGTCGGTATAGTTATCGAACGCGGGGTCATTCAGTTTCTCTACGGGCGACCTCTCGAAACCTTACTTGCAACGTTCGGCGTCAGTTTGATCCTACAACAGACGGTCCGTTCAATATTCTCGCCGCTCAATCGATCGGTCAGCACACCGCAATGGATGAGCGGCTCATTCGAGATCGCACAAGGACTTTCCTTTACCTACAACCGGCTCTACATTCTAATTTTCACGCTGTTAGTCTTTGCTGGCTTGTTGTTGGTGTTGAAACGCACGCGCCTCGGTCTCGAGGTTCGCGCGGTTACGCAAAATAGAACGATGGCGCGCGCAATGGGTGTGCGTAGCGCGCGGGTCGATGCTTTGACTTTCGGACTCGGTGCGGGTATTGCCGGCGTCGCCGGCGTAGCACTCTCGCAGCTCACCAACGTCGGCCCCAATCTTGGACAAGCCTATATCGTGGATTCCTTCTTGGTTGTTGTATTCGGCGGCGTGGGCAATCTTTGGGGGACCTTAGTTGCCGGTCTATCACTCGGAGTATTGAATAAGTTCTTAGAGCCTGCGGCTGGCGCAGTGGTCGCAAAGATTCTAATTCTCATCTTTATTATTCTATTCATTCAAAAACGTCCGCGCGGCCTCTTCCCGCAACGCGGCCGTGCGGCGGAAGACTAGTGGATCTCGCGCAGCGATTGCTCGGCGACCGAGGGGGAATGTATCTATTGGTGACGCTTGCGATCGCGGTGGTTGTCGTGCCGGTTGCGAATCTCTTGGTGCCGCCAGAATCGCCATTGCACCTCTCGACCTACACGGTGACGCTACTCGGCAAGTACTTGTGTTACGCCTTACTCGCGATCTCCTTGGATCTCGTGTGGGGATATTGCGGGATTCTAAGCCTCGGCCACGGCGCGTTCTTCGCGCTCGGTGGCTATGCCATGGGTATGCACCTAATGCGACAAATTGGCGATCGCGGTGTTTACGGGAATCCCGAACTGCCAGATTTCATGGTATTTCTTAATTGGGATCAGTTGCCTTGGTATTGGCTTGGTTTCGATATGTTTTGGTTTGCGATGCTGATGGCCCTGGCCGTGCCCGCGTTACTTGCCTTTGTATTTGGCTGGCTTGCTTTTCGCTCACGAGTGTCCGGCGTCTATCTATCGATTATGACCCAAGCGTTGACCTACGCTTTAATGCTCGCGTTTTTTCGCAACGAGTTTGGCTTCGGCGGTAACAACGGGCTGACTGACTTTAAAGAGCTGCTTGGCGCCGATTTGCAATCCGATGTCACGCGCATCGTTCTTTTCGTGATCTCCGCGTTCGCTTTAGGTGGCGGTTACCTCTTATGTCGCTGGGTTGTTTCTTCCAAACTTGGACGTGTGGTGACTGCGGTGCGCGACGCAGAATCGCGCGCGCGTTTTCTAGGCTATCGAGTGGAACATTTCCAGGTTTGGGTTTTTACTTTGTCAGCCGTACTCGCAGGCATCGCGGGTGCCTTATACGTGCCACAAGTCGGCATTATTAATCCAGGTGAATTTCAGCCACTCAACTCTATCGAGTTGGTCGTCTGGGTCGCGCTCGGCGGGCGCGGCACGCTGTACGGCGCAGCCTTAGGAGCGGTGGTCGTTAATTATGCAAAAACGGTCCTAACCGGCGCCTTTCCGGAAGTATGGTTGTTCGCACTCGGCGCATTGTTCGTCATCGTAACTTTAGTTCTGCCCCGGGGTATTGTCGGGCTCTGGCGACGACTGCGTTCACATTGAAAATCTCATGACAGAATCGAAACAAAAAGTGATGCCGCGACCGAGATACGAACGCGATCGCGTGTTTGATTTCCTAGTGGAAAAGCCAACGCGCGATAGTCTTGTTGATACAAAACACGGAAACATTCTCTATCTCGAAGACATCACCGTAAGCTTCGATGGATTTAGGGCGCTTAATGAACTCACCTTGTACGTTGAGTTTGGCGAACTGCGCTGCATCATCGGACCGAACGGTGCCGGTAAGACTACGATGATGGATGTGATTACCGGTAAGACTCGTCCAGATTATGGGTCGGCGTTCTACGGTCAGCGTCTCGACTTGCTGCGCTTGTCTGAGCCTGAGATCGCGTCACTAGGTATTGGTCGCAAGTTTCAGAAACCGACCGTATTTCCCAACCACACGGTGTATGAAAACCTCGAACTTGCAAAAGCAGCCGATAAGCGCGTATGGCAAACTTTATTTTGCAAACTCTCTGCTGAAGAACGCGACGTCCTCGGGCGGAATCTTGAATCGATCGGGCTTGCTGATCAGGCGCAAACGCTCGCCGGAACTTTATCGCACGGCCAAAAACAATGGCTCGAGATCGGCATGCTGTTGATGCAGAACCCGCTACTGCTATTAGTCGACGAGCCCGTGGCAGGAATGACAAAACAGGAAACTGAAGCAACGGCTGAGCTACTTGTGCGGCTGTCCGGTGAGCATTCCGTTGTGGTCGTCGAGCACGACATGGAATTCGTACGCTCAATCGCGCGCAAAGTAACCGTATTACATGAAGGCAGTGTGCTTGCAGAAGGCAGCATGGACGATGTTCAGAACAATCAAAAAGTGATCGAAGTATACCTAGGCGCCTGATGCTCAAAATCGACTCAATCAATCAATATTACGGGGATAGTCATACGCTTTGGGACTTGTCCCTGGAAGTGCCCGATGGCTCCTGTACTTGTTTGATGGGGAGAAACGGCGTCGGCAAAACGACGACCCTTAAATGTGTAATGGGCCTTTTGCCCTTGCGCAATGGCAGGATCCATTTCGGTGAGGTGTGCTTATCCGACGAGATTGCTGAACGCCGGGCGCCATTGAAAGTCGGTTATGTACCGCAGGGTCGCGATATTTTTCCGCGCCTCAACGTCGATGAAAACTTACGGATTGGGTTCGCTGTATGCGACCCGACTGAAGCCTTGCTAGCCTACGAGAGGGTACTCGAGATGTTTCCAGTATTACGCAAAATGCTAAAGCGTAACGGCGGCGATTTGTCCGGCGGGCAACAACAGCAATTGGCCATAGCACGCGCCTTGATCCTTAATCCGAGCTTGTTAATTCTCGATGAACCGACCGAAGGGATCCAACCAAATATCGTTCACGAGATCGGCGAAGTCATCGTTCGATTGAACCGGGAAGACGGCATGACCGTCCTGTTGGTCGAGCAAAAATTGCCGCTTGCACGCAAGGTAGCTGATCGGTTCTGCATCGTCGACAAAGGGCGGGCCGTGGCGATCGGCGCAATGGACGAACTCGACGATGCATTGATTAAGGAATTTCTTAGTGTTTAGCGCTTATCAGATCCGCCTGCAGACAAAGCTCAATTCGAGCTCGGGCCGGATAGCGATACGCAAAAGGTACGCGACATAGGTTTGATTAACACTCATTCAACTACGGAGGAGACATGCGAAAGAAAACATTGAAGATCGTGCTCGCCCTGGTGACGGTTGGCGCGATACCTTGCGCCTTCGGCCATGGCGATCACGGCGTTGCTACCCCTGGGTTACTCACCGCAGGCTTACACTCCTTTACGGCGCTGGAAAATATTGTTGTTATAGCTGTGATCGGACTCGCTGCCGCATGGTCGCGAGCTGCATTGTGGTGGATTTTGCCGACCGGGTTTGCCTTAGCGTTAATGTTTGGAATAACGGATGGAGTCGGCCCTTCTAATGCGTCTCCTCTAGTCATAAGTCTTGCGATGTCATTAGGTTTTGCCGCAGTCGGATTCATCGCACCTGCTTACTGGCGGGTCTTGCTAAGTTTAACAGTGGTGCTCGTTCTCGGTTTTCTGCATGGGCAAGGACACTCTGCACATTTCCACACGGCTACAGCCATGCCGCCGCAGGTTTTCCTCGCCGCCCTAACGGCGCTGATCCTGCCGCTGCTTGGGTTGATCGTGGGGCAAAGATTCGGTCGGCACGTTCACCGGTCTCGGCAAGTTCGCGAAGCGGTTGTTGCGATAATAGGGCTAGATTCGATGGCTAGAATTACGTGAATCTAGCGTTAGAGCAAACATCTGCGCAGGGTGTCAGCGGTTGGGCCGCCTCACTAGATTTGCGTTTTGCGCGGCGTCGCGGGCGCACAGCCATCGTCGAGCGCCATCACGTTGGCCCGCTTGCCGTGCAGCGGCCGTTTTATCCCGAAACAAACGGTACGTGCCATACCTATCTACTACATCCGCCTGCGGGAATTGTGGGCGGCGATCAGCTCGCGATCTCGCTAACTCTAGAACAGGACGCGAGCGCTTTGGTAACGACGCCCGGGGCAAACCGCTGGTACTACACAGATGCTCGCCCGGCCACGATCACCCAACACGTGCGGCTCGGCGACGGCGCGTCTTTGGAATGGCTACCGCAGGAAACCTTAGTCTTCGATGGTGCCGATGCACGCTTGACCTCAACCATCGAATTGTCAGCCAACGCGCATTACTTTGGCTGGGAAACAGTTTGCCTTGGACGTCCTGCATGCGGTGAAAGTTTTACTCAAGGCCGACTCGATTTCCGCCTCGAATTGTGGCGCGAGAAGCAATTGTTACTGCGTGAGCGAGTGCGCGGTGACGGTCTACCGCCCGGTCTCGGTGGTTATGCCGCATTCACGACCCTCATCGCTAGCGGTGCCAATACGGCGACGCGCTCGCTCGCCCGCGAAGTCTGCGCAAGCCTTGAGCAAACCTTGTGCGGCGTAAGTTTGATCGGCGACCTGCTGATCTGTCGCGGGCTTGCGCATGACTGTGCGCCCTTGACACAACTCGGGCGGACTTTATGGGCTGAGTTGCGACCTGAGTTGCTTGGGCACCCGGCATCGCCGCCGCGGATATGGAGAACTTAGCGGATGGCGAGAATAACCAACCAACCGTATGGCGCGCGCGATGTCCGGCAACAAATATTCACCTCGTGCACGGTCACCGCAACCTCGATGATTGAACAAGTGGCATGGCTAACCAACACGATGCTCGTCCTATTTCGTGCCCCTAATCCCGCTCGATGGAAAAACCTTCGCCGCGTGGCATAGAACCAAAGAGATCAATTATGGACTTATCCCCTCGCGAAAAAGACAAGCTATTGCTATTCACTGCCGGTCTAGTGGCTGAACGTCGCCGTGATCGCGGCTTGAAATTGAACTATCCCGAGACCGTCGCCTTGATCAGCGCGGCGATTCTGGAAGGCGCACGCGACGGCCGCACGGTAGCCGAACTCATGGACTTTGGACGCACGATTCTCACCG
>JBLFWX010000150.1:0-6654 GCA_047611805.1 Gammaproteobacteria bacterium | reverse complement strand
ATCCCAAATTGGAGTCTAACCGTGTCGCAACTGTCGATATTTTTTGAAGGACGGCTTGATGCCGCAATCGAACTGTGATCTTATAGGTCACGCAAAATCATGTTGAAACAGAATTCTGAACGCCCCCCCACGGAGCACCGGCACGTGTGACGATAACGATGATCTTCGATCCGCACTATCTGGCGACTAGTGCGCGCAACCACCGCGTACTGTCTTCGTCGCGACAAGCGTGCGGTACACGGACACTGTTCACAGCTTGACCGTAACCAACTCCGCCTGACCACTAGACACATAGCACTGATCCTGCCTCATTTCCACGTACACCAACCTATGCAGCCATGAGTCGGGCTTCTACATCGACCGGGGATTGAAATCCGATTGACGAATGAAGCCGGTGACGATCATAGAAGCCCTCCATCCAATTGACGATATCGATCCTAGCGTGATCTCTCGTGGCATAAGTCTGTCGGCACACGCGTTCGACTTTGAGCGTCTTGAAGAAGCTCTCGGCGACTGCGTTATCCCAACGATTGGCCTTGCGATTCATTGATCGCGTCAAGCCGTAGTCCTTGATCAGCTTGCGATATTTCTTACTGGCATATTGGCTCCCACGATCGGTGTGCATAATTAATCCGACACCTGGATGACGGTGCTGATAAGCCATCGTCAACGCGTCACACACTAGCCCTGCCTTCATGCGTTCGCTCATCGATCGACCAACCGACGATCCTGCGTGTTGCCAAGTGAAGGACAACCGCCAGATAAAGCCAACCCTGTCGCGTGTGGATGTAAGTCACGTCTGCGACCCAGGCTTGGTTAGAATGAATCGCGGGGATCGTAGCGCCTCAGACTCGATCTATCTCGATGTAACGCTGTCGTCACTGGCGAACGCCCGTAGTTAGGCGCGTCCCGCTCATTCGGGTAGTTACCCGACGGTCCGTTTTAGCGATCAGATCAATCAAAAGCACAAAGACGGTGTATGCTTGCGACTGACCAGTAGGCTACGCTCGCGCGACGGAGCTTCACCCCGACACATGCGCACTGGCGGACAACCACGGACTTAAAGATTGTTCGAACGTTGGCAAAGTGTTTCATTCGGACAAACAGTCCGATGATTCGCCGCCAATGCATTTAATTCAAGCGGCGATCTCTGGCAAACTATAGGTGGGTTAATGCATAACCTATGTTAGGACTACCGGCGCAGCAGCGAGTACGCAAACATGCATTGTTTTATCACTACGCGCTACAGAGGGATCGAATGATATGGCTAAAAAGCGACAAACGAAGAAAAACCAACCCTGGAACAAGGGACTCGATGTGGGACAACGACCCGCTTTAAGCCTTCCGCAAGTAACACGTATAAAGAAATCGCTGACAAAACGTGGCGATGCGGGTCTCAGGGACTTTGCATTATTCTCAACCGCAGTTGACACCATGCTGCGCGGCCCTGACCTACTTCAATTGACGGTTAAGGACGTGCGAATGCGCAATCATTCGATGCGCAATACCATTGAGCTGGATACGGCCAAGTATGGACAAAGCGTCCAGTGCATCCTGTCGAAGTCCACGCTAAACGTCCTAGACAAGTGGATCCGGTATTCTGAGAAGAAACCAAACGACTACCTATTCACCGGACGGGTCGGTGGTGGTTTGACGCCGATGTCGACGCGCCAGCTCAATCGTCTTGTCAATACATGGGTCGAAGGTATCGGGCTTGATCCGAGTTTATATGGGGCCGAGTCCCTGCGAAGAACTCGCGCCATCTACATACTAAATGAGACAGGAAACATGGAAGCTGTGCGGCTTATGCTGGGTCTCGCGGACATCCGTGCGACGGCGCGCTACCTCAGTGATGCTAAACCTGTAGATACTTTGGGAATTAACCGGGCGCATCAGATCTAGACGACTTGTCTATTTGAGAAAGGCTTTGCCGTTGTGAATTCGTGCGTTGACGTTGCGGAAACTTGAGGCAATTACGGACGCTAGAACGACAACTCACCGAAGAATTGGAACTAGCTTTTGGTCGTCCCGCAGCCCGGCCCTGCACGGACGGCTATGTACCCGTTAACGTCAGATAAATTAGTGGGGCGACTGTGTTTCAGCCAGACCTACGAAGACTCAGTCGCGCAGACGTTCTGAGCCGACATGCACCCCAACAGCTCAAGACATCGTAGAACGCGAAATTTACGCTCACCTGTTGGCCATAAAGACGGTGGGTGTCACCTTTATTGCTTCTGCTAACGCGAGGGATTAAACGCCCCCTCCTCTCCTGCCGATTGAGAACAACGGCCGCGAAAGTGATGTGACCTTAGCGATTCTCACCAAGCGAATCCGATCCGCAAACCCGTTTTCGCCATTGACGGAATTTTACACAACTAGAACTGTCGACAGTAGAGGGATCTCGTCCGGATGCGTAACCAGAGGCCGCGACGTAACAAAGAAAACCGCATCATCCCAAGCCCAATTTGCAGTCTTTGCGCTGTGGTGCATAGTTTTTTTGTCCAATTTCACGACGACCTCCTCGGCCGCCAACCGGCCGCTACCTAACGGGCCGCTTACCGCGGAAATATCCGCCGCCATTGAGATCTGTTTTGGCGCTAACCTGGGAAAGCAACAGTGGGGGCAAGCGCAAACCGATGCGCTCCAGGTGATCGTCCAATCCAAAGATCCACGCCTTGTCTGGATGATTACGGACCTCATGAGAGTGGCGACGGACTACCAGTTCAGCATCGTCCTCGGCATGGCTGCAAGTCAGCTACTCGAGGTCGACTTCGACGGCGCTAATGCCTGGCACTCTCTGACCAATCTGCTCACTGCGCGCGACATTCCCGCACCGCTGGCTATTTAGCAGTCAAACGGCGAATTTACACGCTCATAGTGCCTGAGTGGGAACGCTTGTTCGTGCCGGGCGATATCGATTGGAGACACGTCAGTTGGGGCGGTGTGGGAATCGGCGCACGGCCCTTCGATACTACTGACGAGCCATGCAATTGCATCCCGGCAGCAGATAACCCGACGGTTTCCAATGTTGAGAACGCTGGCTGGATCGACGACAACGATGTGGTGTTCGGTATTGCGCTCAACGGTGAATACCGCCTATCCGCGGCAAATCATGGAAGTCCGTGAGATGGTTAACGACACGCTTGGTGGACGACATTTGGGGATCCCTTACTGCACCTTGTGCGGCTCCGCTCAAGCTTATCTGACAGACGAACTCCCGGCCGGTGTGGAAAGACCGGTGTTGCGCACATCCGGATTGCTAATTCGTTCCAACAAAGTGATGTACGACATCAACACGTTCTCGGTGTTTGATACGTTTCGTGGCGATGCGGTGACGGGTCCACTGGCGGAGATCGGAGTCACACTGCACGAAGTCGGCGTCGTCACCACGACGTGGCGGGAGTGGAAGATAGCTCACCCGTGATACCACGGTACTCGTAGAAGCCTTAGCCATGGGCCGAGACTTCGACTTTCGGAGCAACAGAGACGCTAACGGGCCGATTTTTCCAATCGGCGATGTCGACCCAGGACTGTCAGTTCAACAAGACGTGTTAGGCGTTGTAACGCCATCGGGAGACGCCATCGCATTTGTTGTTAGCACAGCACGTGCCGCGTTGTTGAGAGGCGAAGAAATCGCATTCAAAAATGTCAGACTCAAGCTTGACGGCGGTGGCGTAAAAGCGGTGGACGCGAGCGGCAACGACATCGGCAGCCATCAAACTTTCTGGTTCGCTTGGTCTCAATTCCACCCGGAAACCGCACTCTGGAGGACCCATTGAATGGGAGGCCGTCCGCAATCGACGCGCATTGCCGGAGATAGTAGTTTCAATTGATTCTGACGCCTAGCGCAGTGGTGACAAGGAACTCTCCCGGCGGGAGGCCGCTCACAAATCCAATGTTCTGGGACTACCGTTACGCTAAACAATGGTTTCGTTGACCTCTAGGCACTCGCACTCTAGAGTTCTTCGAACGAGCACCGAAACTTCAACTTCCGATAAGCCTTGCGCTCCAGGGAAAATCTAAAATGAAATTTGCAGAAACCGCCGGCACCAGTGGGATTATCACCGCGTTACTAATGCTGACAAGCACGACCATGGCGGCCGATCACGCGATGGGCTTTTTCATAACCAGTGTTGGTGTCGGCAAGGGCGCTGACCTTGGCGGACTCGAAGGAGCCGACGCACACTGCACTAAGTTGGCTGCAGCGGGCGATTCCAGAGGACGCGAGTGGCGTGCCTAACTGAGCACACAATCCCTCGATGGCAAAGCGTTCGGGGAATCTGCGCGCGACCGGATCGGCGAAGGTCCCTGGCATAACGCGAACGGCGAATTAATCGCGAGTAACTTCTCCAACTGCACCTGCGCGCCGACGTTGTTAAATCTAGCGCGCTCGATGAAAACGGCAACCCGATCAACGGGCGCGGCGATGCTCCAAACAAGCACGACATTCTCACCGGTTCCAGGGACGACGGCACGTCCTACTTCCCGTGGGAGGAAGGCGATCACACCTGCAGTAATTGGAGCAGTTCAGAAGACGGAAAAGGTAGTGCGCAGGTTGGCCACCACGATCGCCACGGGGGCGGCAACACGTCATGGAACTCTACTCATCCATCACGCGGCTGCAGTCAGGAGAATCTCGTGAGTACCGGCGGTGACGGCTTACTGTATTGCTTCGCAGCCGACTAGCTCGCTCACTGAGCGTCGTCGTTCGACAACTGGTAGGTCCTACGTGCGCTGAATAAAGTCCGCCACATTGTCGTCGAAATCCCACCAGTGCCAGACGCCACTGACGGGATTTCACCGTCGAGTCTCGCCAGCGGTTTTCGGTCCTATTGCGACAGTCGTCAAGTAATATCCCGAACAACGATAAGTTCTGCATCGGCCCTTAACCACAGCAGCGCTCGCTGGGGCCACTTGCTACACAGATCCGAAAGACACTGCACAAATATGCCAACGACCTCCAGCTTACTCGCTGCTGCTGGGATCCACTCTAGTTCGAATTATCGATTAGCCCCGAGCCGTGAGTCCCGTGCGCATCGTGGCAAAAAGCTAACTCGGGTGGATCAACCCTTTCTTGCGCTCCAACCACGCAATTCTGTCCGCGTAATCTAGCGCGACGTATTCTTCCATGATCTCGACCGCCTCGTCAGTCAGCATGGTATGGATGAACGCGTCGCCTTCTATTTCTAAGCCGCCCTGCAGGTGCATTTCGCTGCCTTGGTAGACGGCGCGCTTCGTTTCGGCAATAGCAACAGCAGATAATCCGACCATCTCATTAGCTATTTCAATTGCCCGTGCTTTCGCGTCGACGGCGACTTCGTGAATGATATCTAACGCCAACGCTTCTTCTGGCCGACAGATCCGTCCCCGAAGGATGAAGTCGATCGCCCTGCCCGCACCGATGAGTCGCGACAGTCGCTGGGTTCCGCAACCGCCCGGCAAGATACCTAATGTCACTTCCGGAAGACCATAGCGATAATCGCCCGCCTGGCCGATGCGGATATCACACGACAACGACGTTTCGAAGCCCCCGCCCATGGTGCTGCCAGTCATTGCTGCGATCACGGGTTTCGGCAAATGCTCAAGATTCGTCAGCGTATTGTTGTGATGGTGTAGCCAGGCGCGCCCGATGTTCATCATCATCGCCTTGTCTTTGGCGCTCGCAACGAGCTCTTCGACGCTGTAATGCGTGATAAACCGATCTGGCAGTCCACCGGTTAGAACAACCACGCGAACGGACGGATCACGCCACTGCTCGATGAGTGCTTTCAGCTCATTCATTCCCTCTGCCGTCATGTAATTCATCGGCGGGTTCGTATAACTCGCGACGGCCACCCCATTCGTCAATTCCACACTCCACAAAGACATGCTCGATTCCTCTTTAGTCATTCATCAATTATTCGTGTTTCAATCTCGCCTTAGAGTAACCTCGAAATCCCAACGAGGCGACTTCCGCACCAATCGCATCACAAGGACCGTTGACAAGCAACGAATCTAGGCAGTTGTAAATTGACGCCCGAACTATTGACAGTCGATCAGTGCGTGCCTAGCCTGGCACTCACTATCGATCAATATAGGAGCGTCATGTGAGTGGAGAAAAATTAAAATTTGGTTTGTGGTATTCGTTACGCAATCCGAGCCAATGGCATCGCCCAGACACCGAAGTTTATAACGAAACTCTCGATCAAATTGCTTGGGCTGAGACGATCGGCTACGACGACGTGTGGCTCACAGAGCACCACTTTTGCGCCGACGCGCACGCCCCGTCTATTCTTACTTTGGCCGCAGCGGTCGCCGTTCGGACTAAGAAAATCCGCATTGGAACCGCCGTTTTATTGTTACCGCTGCACGATGCTGTGCGAGTGGCAGAAGATTGCGCGACGATCGATATTTTATCTAATGGACGCTTCGAGCTTGGGGTCGGCATTGGTTATCGACCGCAAGAATTTGATGGGCTTGGGTTCAAACGCAGTGATCGGGCCGGACGCACGAATGAAGGTCTCGAAATTATTCGCCGCCTGTGGGAAGGCGAAACGGTCGACTACGATGGCGAACATTACCAAATCAAGGGGGCCAAACTCGCCCCCCTACCTGTACAGAAACCACGTCCTCCTTTATGGGTTGGGGGCTTTGCTCCCGCCTCCGCTAAGCGCG
>JBLFWX010000149.1:0-6931 GCA_047611805.1 Gammaproteobacteria bacterium | reverse complement strand
ATATCAATAGGCACGGAAACCACCGCGGCAATACCAACGAGAAAATACAAGAGCGTTGCGACGACAAGAGCCATGATAATCGCAATCGGTAAATTACGTCTTGGATTCTGAACTTCCTCGGCAACGTTCACCATATCTTCGAAACCAAGAAACGCGTAGAAAGCGAGAAACGCTCCTGCGCCGATACTTCGCCAATCACCCAAGTCGCGCGGTACAAATTGTTGATAGTCGAAACTATTCGCTTCAATAATCGTACTGCTTGCGAGTGTGATAATGAGGGCGAGACCGGCGACCTCGACCAAGGTCATCAACGTCGCCGCCCAAGCAGATACGTTCATTCCAATCGCCGCGACAAAGCCCAGCACGATCACCACAGTGACGACAATGAGATTCGGGTCGAGACTTGAGAATAATTGCAAGTAGCCGACGAAGCCGCTTGCAATCGTTGCCGCAGACATAATCCCAACACTCACCGCGCCGTAGCCGATCCCAAGTGTCAACCAACGACGGTGGAATGCTTCGTCGATGTAGACCGCTTCGCCGCCGCTGCGCGGTAAGCGCGCAACGAGTTCTGCATAACTGAAAGCAGTGAATGCCGCGATTAGTGCCGCAAGCAAGAACGACAGAGGTAGGAATATTCCGGCGCTACCCGCTACGGACCCAATAAGGACGTAGATGCCCGCGCCTAGGATCGTGCCAAGACCGTAGAACGTGATGAGTGGGAGCGATAGAGTCCGTTTAAGTTCGGGCATGCAAGAAGTACTTGTTGAAAGCCGCGGGGCTTCAGTATCGCTTCGGGGAGGCACGAGCTAGTTGATTTGTGTCATGAGATTAGAGCGTCGTAGCTGGAGCTATTCGCAGATCGACTGTTTGCTTGGAAAAGTAGACCTGTTCGTTCGTTGAGCTCACGACGGGACGCGTAATTTCGACAGCGCGAAAATAGGCAACCGCATTGTTTTAATCGCTGGGATTCGATTCCCCGAGTTCTCGTTTGTGGCGAGTTTGATCTAAATCATAAGTGGCACTCGAGCGAGCGGGCAGGATCGAGCGGTACCTTAATGTATATATCAAGGTTTGGAGTAGTATCGATGTCCACCTATCGCACCCTGTTCACTATCAAAAGACTGTGGATTATTTTGAGCGTGAGCATGATCGTGATGTTCTCCGTGCTGGGGTATCTTGGCGGAAAGATCTACCAGGAGCGCCCGCCGATCCCGGAGCGAGTGGAAACCGCCGTGGGCGAGCTTATCTATACGCGCGCTGCGATTGAGCAGGGGCAGAACGTGTGGCAATCCTTAGGCGGGATGCAGCAAGGTTCGATTTGGGGCCATGGCAGCTATTTGGCTCCAGATTGGAGCGCGGATTGGTTGCACCGCGAAGCCGAGGCGACACTAGAATTCACATTGTTAGCGCAGACGGATTCGTTACGGCTAACGACGCAGCAACGTCTTGCCCTCGCGAAAGATTCGATGCAATCGCAAATGCGTTCGAATACGTTCGATCGGGATACTGGCGCCGTGGTCGTTACAAGCGAACGCGCTCGCGCGATCGCGACAGTGGCGGATCACTACCAACGCTTGTTCACGGGCAGCGACGAGTCCGCACTGAGCTTGCGCGAAGCGTACGCTTTTCCGTTGAACGCCGTGCTAGACGATCGCCAAGCCCACGCGCTAACGGCGTTCTTTTTCTGGACGGCTTGGAGTGCGGTGACGAACCGACCCGGAGATGACATTTCTTACACAAGTAACTGGCCGCACGACCCGCTGGTCGGCAACACGCCGCCGGCCAGCGTGTTTCTCTGGAGCCTCATTTCGATTGCACTCTTACTTGCCGGAATAGGTGGACTCGTTTGGTACTACGTTCGACAATTCGACGCGTGGCGCGCCGATCAGGAACCTGAAGATGGTTTTGCGCAGCACGATATTATGGCCGAGGCGCAGATCACGCCTTCAATGGCCGCGACCGCGAAGTACTTTTGGGTCGTCACAGCTTTGTTTGCGACGCAAGTCTTGCTCGGCATTGTCACCGCTCATTACGCCGTTGAAGGGCAGGGGCTTTATGGCTTGCCGTTTATTGAATACCTGCCTTATGCCGTGACAAGGACCTGGCATACACAACTTGCCGTGCTATGGATCGCGACCGCGTGGCTTGCCACCGGACTTTACGTTGCACCGCTATTGTCTGGACACGAGCCGCGTTACCAAAAGGTCGGGGTGAATTTTCTATTCTACAGTTTGCTTCTCATAGTGGTCGGATCATTTGCGGGGCAATGGTCTGCCGTGAACCGCTTGATCGAGAACTTAACAACTAATTTTTGGTTCGGTCATCAAGGGTATGAATACATCGACCTTGGTCGATTCTGGCAGATTTACTTGTTCATCGGCTTGTTGCTGTGGGTTGGTTTAATGTTGCGCGCTTTGTGGCCTGCTCTGCGATCGACGTCCAGCCCTTCACTTATTTACCTGGTGCTCGTTTCGGCAATTTCGATCGGCTTGTTGTATGGGGCTGGTCTGATGTGGGGGCAACACACGCATATCAGTATCATGGAATACTGGCGATGGTGGGTTGTGCACCTGTGGGTGGAAGGAATCTTTGAGGTGTTCGCGACGGCTATTGTATCGACCGTGTTCGTACGGATGGGACTATTGCGCGTAACAGTCGCGACGACGATGGTGTTATTTGCGACGATTATCTTTTTAGGTGGCGGCGTTCTAGGGACATTCCATCATCTCTATTGGAGCGGTACGCCGATTGCGATACTAGCGGTTGGCGCCACATTCTCAGCCCTCGAAGTCGTGCCGCTGATGGTTGTCGGTTTCGAAGCTTATAATCGCGCGCAAATCGAAAGGCAGGCGTTATGGCAAAAGGCCTACCACTGGCCATTTATGTTTTTCAGTGCGGTATTGTTTTGGAATCTGGTGGGCGCCGGTCTGTTCGGCTTTCTCATTAATCCGCCCATCGCGCTTTACTACATGCAAGGCTTGAATACGACGGCAAACCACGGCCATGCTGCATTGTTTGGTGTCTACGGCATGCTGGGCTTAGGCTTGATGCTCTATTGCATGCGCGGTTTGACCGACACCACTCAGTGGAACGGGCGGCTGCTCAAAATCGCGTTCTGGAGTCTCAACATTGGCCTCGCGATGATGACTTTCCTGTCGCTACTCCCACAAGGCCTCTGGCAGACCTATGCGAGCATAAAGCATTACTACGCTTTCGCTCGGAGCGCGGAATTCGTCCACAGCAACGTGATGGAGGGGTTTGTGTGGGCGAGAGTCCCTGGTGATATCGTGTTCAGCGTTGGCGTTTTTGCATTCTCTCTATTTGTGTTGCAAGCATTCAGGAAGGCCGAGCGTGGTGCAACACGATCTACGGATCGAATCAGCGGTTGACCTTATCCGCGCAGTGCGCCGCAGGGTCGTCACCCAACGACCCTGCGGCGCATTGTATGCAGAGAAATCGGATCGAGCTCTGTTGCGCTAGGATGTTCGCCATCTAGCGGGGCATCGAGGCGATCTCGTGATTGCGAGTTTTAGAAATGCTTTCTGTCCTCAGTCGCTTGAACGATCCAGGTTAGGTCTCTCGGGTTGTGCGATGTCGAACCTAGGGTAGGCGATTAGCGCTTTAGGCGTTTGAAACTGCGATATCTCTGTACAACTCGGGGCTATGATGGGTTTTCGCGCACGAATTGATCCGGTAGTTCTCTACGTGCATCGCTAGTGCCGTAGCTGACGCTGGCGATCCGTTCGTTTCTTGTTACCAATGCCGCGTTGATGTGATGTCGCACAACGTGATCCAACCCCGCCATCAAGGCTTCGTCGACATCATCAATATAGGGTCCGGTGAACATTAATTTTTGAACCGCCGTCTCTCCGTTGGATTCGATAACTATCAATGCATGTCCGGGCTTTATCGATTGGAAATGCGTTGTTCGTCGGGTTGATCTGAGTCAACCAGGACCGCCAATTAGGTATTAGACTTTCCACAATCTCTGGAGAGTGACTTCAATGAAGGATTCTATCGCGACTATGCAAATCGTCGACTGTATGACGCCGTTTCTTCTCACGCTGAGTAAATACGACACACTCGCTGCGGCCTACGAAAAAATGACGGTTAATCAGATCCGTCGTATGCCGGTCGTGAACCACGATCGACTGATTGGGATACTGTCGCTGAGCGACATATTACGTTTCAAACCGGATGAGATTCGTCGCTATCTGACGTTCAAAGAGCTGTCAGAGTCAATGGACAAGGTTATCGTTGAACTCGTGATGACCACAGATCCGATCGTCGTCTATCAAACCGATCAAGTTGGCTACGCGGCCGAACTGATGCTCGATAAGAAAATTGGCGGCTTGCCAGTGCTTGATTCAGGAAGAAGTCTGGTTGGACTAATAACCGAGTCAGATATTTTTCGTCTTTTGGCGAAGGAATGGCGAAACGCTAACGCGTCAAATTCTTAGCTCTGGAGCTAGACAATGAATACAGGGAAATACGAAGCCGAACTGATGAACTTGCAGGCGGACTTAGTGCAGCGCCTGGATCGATTGGTTCGCCATATTCATCGCCAGGATGCACCGTTGAACGCCGGATTCGACGAGCAGTCCGTCGAACGACAAAATGACGACGTCGTTGTTGCGCTCGACGATACCTTGAGTCTGGAGTTGCGTGCGGTGGAGGCGGCGCTTGCAAGAGTCGAAAGCGGTACTTTCGGACGCTGCGTTACCTGCGGGGAAGGGATCGACGCCGCTCGCCTCGATGCGCTGCCTTTTGCTGACAGCTGCGTCGCCTGTCAGCAATCTGCGGAGGCCGGTAGCGCCTAATGCCACTTGTGGACAGGTTCGAGGGAAAGCAATCGTAGGTGCGACATCTACAGCCCGCGCCGCGGTGAACTTTGTCGGTCGTTGGACCGACCCAATGCATGTCACTCATATGTGCTTAGTGTTTATGTCTAGTATTTTCCTCAAAACGCGTTGGGTGGCTACCGGATTGTCCGAGTGCAACGGCAATGGCGGAGTATTCGTCACTGGAAATTTCTCCAAACAGTGGATCTAGGACAGCGCGATCAGGCATTGGAATTTCGGCCAAATGCAGACCATCGAGGAGTCCTTCAACTTCCTTCAATAAGCGATTTTCTTCTTTGCTGATATGCTCCCTTTGCACCGTGATGTAAGACGTTAATTCATCGACGAGCTTTGTGCGCGGAACGAGATGACCCGTTACTATTCCTTTAAGCAAGAGGGCTACGTCAGCCACCAGCTTTGCCTGCGACTCATGTTCAACTAGTAAATCCTTGACAATAAGTGTCAAGGTCGGCCTTTCTTCGCAAATCCAAGCGAAAACCTTGTCTTCGAATGGATGATGGTAGAGCGTTGGATAGTGATTGAAATAGTCGACGATATTCGTCATCAATGTGTAGTCGTGATCGACACCGCTGGCTAAATCCCGACATTCGCCTTCGAGCAGGTCGAGCAAGGTAACCATATTCCGATGATCTTCGTGGATGTGATCCAGTATTTCACTCATTCGAAACCTCCCTAGCCGATCCGTTACGAACAGATTTAGCTGTCTCGCGGTGACTACATTTCAACCGTAAGAGACCGCGGCACAGTTATCTGCTTGTGAAATTTCCTTTAGGGCCCGTACGTCCGTGATTCGAACGAAGCGCCGTTCTACTTTGACTAAACCTTTCTCTTGGAAGTCCCCAATCAGGCGACTCAATGTTTCAACCGCCATCGATAGGTAATTCGCGATGTCTTGGCGCGACATGCTTAAGTTGAACTCAGCGCCTGAACATCCGCGACTCGCGTACTTGCTCGATAAGTAACAGAGAAATGCCGCGAAGCGCGCGTGCACTGATTTTTGCCCAAGCAATAAGCCGTAGTTTTGTTTCTCCCCGACTTCATTCGCGACCGAACGTAGGACTTCTTCCAACAGTGCCATGTTAATGACGGACTCGCTTTTCAATTTACTTAGCGGGACGCGGCATACACCTGACGTGTCAAGAGCAATTGTCGTGCTTTGGTGATGTCCGCTCGTCATTCCGTCGAAACCGATTAAATCGCCAGGAAAATGAAAACCGACGATCCGCTCACTTCCAGAACGAGTGCTGACGACAGACTTCGCTGAACCCGAGCGTAAGAAATACAGGCTATTGAGCACGTCGCCTTGCAAGAACAAATGATCATTACGGCGATATGCGATCGTTCGACTGGATTCAGGATCCTTATTGCGGTCGTGGCTGAGTCCACGGCTAACGCAACAATCGGCCCAATCGCAATCACCGCAAGATTGCGTTACTGCCGGAAACTCGATGATATTCGTTTGCATGTCATTACTCCCATTAATTGCCATTTCTTGCTGCTATTTATACGAAAATTGATCTTGATCAGAAATTCGAGGATGTGCGTAGGCGATAAGGGGATGTACGTAGGACTGGAATAGGTGATAGTGGATCCCTCGCGTAAATGGCATGAGGCGAGGTCTTCATTTCTGGGGGCGAATTGGACCTCGTTCTTCGTTGTCGCGACCTAGCGGGAGCTAGTAGACTTGTGTTGGTTCAAAAGGCTCGAGTAGTGGAGAACCCGTGCTGAAAAACAATCAAGGAATTCGTTTAGTGATGGATGATAGCGTTGACGAGTCGAGAATATTTGCCAAAGAACTATGTCGATTTCACGCATTGGTCGCCAGTACCGGCAATGGTTGATCCTCAACCCGATGCTGATGAAGCAACGCGAAATTCGATATTATCGCTCGTCCAAAACCTGCCCGGTATGGCTTACCGATGCGAGAATCACCGCGATAGGCCGATGCAATTCGTAAGCGAGGGGTGTCTGGAGCTATCGGGATACGCACGTTCCGATTTCGAGCAACAGCAAATCGTATGGGGGACAATCATCTATGCCGATGATCGCGACCGGGTTTGGCATCG
>JBLFWX010000148.1:0-7093 GCA_047611805.1 Gammaproteobacteria bacterium | reverse complement strand
AGATTCAACGCTGGCGGTTGTCCATTGCGAGCTAAGGTGACGCTTTCAACCCGCGTTTGAATAAATGAGGGTACGGCCTGATTGACACCATCAATAACCGCCTCGGCCGTGATCGAGTAACTGCCCGGCGCGAGTGTCGTGCCGCCCGAATCGGTGCCGTCCCATGCGAAGTCCACTAAACCGCGATCTTGTGCGCCAAAAAATTGTTGACGTACGACTTGGCCCGTGGCGTCGTGAATAGTGAGTTGAACATCGCTTGCGGGGGTCGCCAGTTCAAATGCGAGCTGGCGCTCGGATTGACCATCAAATTGGACCTTCTCGCTTTCGATCAATACATCACGGCCCACCATCGTCGATGCTTGCAAGGCCTGCGATGACTGCAAAGAGGCGGCTAGTGAAGTGAACGATCGTTGTAATTCCGAGATGCCCGTCACCGTGCCGAACTGGGCGATTTGGCCAAGAAACTCGCCACTTTCCATTGGTTTCAGCGGATCTTGATTCTTCAGCTGCGTGAGCATCAACTCGAGAAATTGCTCTTGTTCGAGCGTTCCATTGGGCGCAGCCGTATCTTTGTGGCGATCGATACTTAAGTTCGTGAGACCAAGAGGCAATAAGTTGTTTGAATTATCCATGCGCGTGACCCTTCAATTAGCTCTGACCCAGGGTCAGCGTTCGCTGCAACATTTGCTTTGCCGCATCCATTACTTCGACGTTCGTTTGGTAACTGCGTGATGCGGAAATCATGTCGGCCATTTCTTCGATAACGTTCACGTTGGGCAGATACACATTGCCATTCTCATCAGCAAGCGGGTGTCCAGGTTTATAAATGGCCCGGGCCGGCGCGTCGCTTTCGATGATTCCGTCGATCCGAACCCCGCCGCCAGGCGAGTCGTCGAAATTGAAACTATCCATCACTTGTGAGAACAACGGATGACGAGCGCGGTAAATCGAATCCGTACTACTGCTCTCGCTATTCGCGTTGGCCATATTGCTGGCGGTGGTATTGAGACGAATCGATTGAGCCCCTAGCGCCGAACCTGCAATGTCGAAGACCGAAAAGAGTCCCATACTTATTCTCCTCTTAACGCAGATTTGAGGCCTGCCAAACGGCCGTCTAAGAATCGAAGACTCGCTTGGTAGCGTAGTGAGTTGTCGACGAATCGTGCGCGTTCAGCAGCAACATCAACTGTGTTTTGGTCTATCGAAGCTTGCGTTGGTACGCGATACATAATTTCGGCCCCCAGCATCGACGAATCGTTATTGCCAAAATGCTTAGTGTTCGTGGCCGCCAATTTACCGGTAGAAGCACTGCCAGCGAGAACCGAGCGGAAATCGATATCACGAGCTTGATAGTTCGGCGTATCGGCATTCGCTAAGTTCGCAGCCAACAGTTCCGCGCGACGCGCTCTCAGCATCAATGCCTGAGGGTGAATTCCGAGTGCTTGGTCTATTGATGGCATGGCCTCTGTCCTTCTCGTTAGCCGAGTTTCGCTACTTGCTTGGTATCCACATAGCGAATCCCGTGCCAAGTTTTTTGATCTGGCGTATTTCCTTCGTCTGCCGACCATTGCCATGTGGAAGGCCACGAGAATGCGGCAATTCGATGCCTAAATAACGGCAAGTATCGTGGCAATGTTGGTATTTGTGTCTCGCAATCCCGTGAAATCGACTCGGTTGTCTGCCGGTACGGAACTTACTCTTAAATCATTGTCCGCAGGCGTTGCCGGGTTAAATCGCGAATCGCAGCGATCGGAGCTCGATTATTGAAGATACCGGCACGAAACCTGCATGCTTCGATATTAACTAGTAGAAGTGTCGGAGAATTGACGTGGTTAAATGCTTAGTGACAATGCTTTTCGTATCCGCTGGATTAGGCCCTGCCTACGGCTCCACGGTCGAAAACCTCGACAACATTCGTGCGACCGTGCGCGATTTCGCTGCCCGAGAAATAGTTGGGGACGACGAAAACGTCAAGATAACGGTCGGCCGACTGGATCCACGCCTCCGTTTAGCAGCGTGCAGCGAACGTCTCGAGGCGTATTTTTCGGCGGGAACAAAAACGACCGGACAGACAAATATCGGGGTACGGTGTGCGGGACCTAAAGCATGGTCGCTATTCGTACCACTCACTGTCGATCGCTTAGTCCGTGTGGCGGTGGCCTTGGCGGCATTGCCGCGAGGCCGAATCGTAACGGCGCAAGATGTAAACTACGAGTTACGGAGTCTAACCGCCATAGGCCAGAGCTACTTCGCGCCTAATGAAGACTTAATCGGCCAAATAACGACGCGACCGATCATGGCAAAATCGCCTTTCACCCATAACATGGTCAAAGCGCCGCGCCTGGTGCGACGCGGTGAAAGAATTGTGCTCTCCTTGCACACCGGTAGTGTCGCGGTACGGGTCGCCGGCGAAGCCTTGAGCGATGGAACGCGCGGTCAGCAAATAAGAGTACGTAACCTCAGTTCGAAGCGGATCATTAATGGCACAGTAGGTGATCCAGGCGTAGTGCTCGTCGGGCGCGGCGCAAACTACTAAGCTGACATGAGGAATACGCAAAACGACCCATTTCGCGAAGCACAGTGGCGCTTCCAATGGGGTATTCAATTACGGCTGCACGCCCGGTACGCACACAATTCGCCGTTGTTCACGGTAGAATATAAGGCAGCGGTCACAAATTCAGCGACACAACTAAAGCGTATCCAGCACGCGGTCGTTAACCCAGAGCATTAAGAACGGAGAACGGAGAGCATAGACATGGTTTCAGAAGTTAACGGACCCAGACCTGGGACGATCAATTCGGTCGAGAATCGTAATACGAAGATTGACAAGGCCGGCGCGACGCAAGGTGCGTCCCCGATAGTGGGAGCCGGTGCAGATGTCGTGACACTCACCGACCTCGCTTCGCGCCTGCAGTCCCTTGTAAGTTCCGTTGCGCGCATTCCGATTGCAGACCAGGATAAGATCGCCACTTTCCGTCAAGCCCTGGCCGACGGTAGCTATCACGTCGATTCGCAGGCAGTAGCGGAAAAGTTATCCGCCGTTGAATCCTTACTGGCAGAGCTATCCGTCGAAAAATGAACACCTCGCCAGCAGTCGATTCTGCGATCGAGCGATTGACGCGACTTGAATTGCTACTTCAAGAGGAATTTGCCGCGCTCAGAGATCGCAAAAGTGAGACAATCCAGTCTCTCAGCGAGGTCAAGCAGGCGTTAGTTGATGAGATTAATGCATCCTTCATCCAGCACGGCGATGAGATCGAACAGTGCATCAATGACAAAGCATCGATCAAAAGTGGTGAACTTCAAAAACTCATTCGCAGTTGCGCAAAATTGAATACAACGAACGGCTGCGCCATCGAATCGAGCCAATCATTTACGACGGCACTACTCGATGTGCTTCGGGGCAGGATACCCGGCGAACGGACCTATACCGCGAATGGCCGTCTCGGCTTGGCAGATCGCCCTGACTCTGCCGGTTTCATACGCGTCTGACCAATGTCGACCGTAGATATTTAGATTCCACCTCGCCGATCCTAGTTCGGTGCTTCGATCCGGGCGGCATGGATTAGAAAACGTGCTTTCGAATTTCCTGCTCCGCCGCACCGCTAGTTAGCTCGTTCCGGTGAATTCAATACCTGTCCGATTCACCTAGGCAATTCATCGCACCAATCGCTAAAGGAATCGGTTAAGCCAACTAACTCTAAGAACGGCTCATCGACAGTCGCGCGAGCCTGGTCTCCGTGAGCAAGCGCATTCGCAATGTGAACGATACCTATCGCCGGGCAATCAATATGTCGATCGATTGTTGGATCATGATGATGAGCAACCGCTTGAACAAGCGCATAGGGGAGTCCCCATACACCCAACAAATAGGCCGCAACATCGCCGTGATTGCAGCCAAAGTGCGCAATCTCAACCAACGGTAACTGCACCTTGTGAGTACGAGCCCAATCCCTGACATCCGCGTAATCCTGTCGGTAGTTGGTCGCGAGAATGAGCCTGCCGATATCGTGCAGTAATCCAGCGCAATACGCCGTGTCAGCTAAACTCGAACGGTTAGTTAACCGCTTCGCGAGTGCCTTTGAGAGCCTTGCAGTCTCGAACCCATGCGCCCATAACTTTTCTGAATCTTCGTAACGATCAATGTCGGGTGGAAATTGACCAGCCAATGAACTCGACAACACCAATGCCTGGAGGATATCGAATCCGAGGAGATTAGCAGTCTCGAATATCGACGTAACGTCGCGCCCTATTCCGAAGTACGCGCTATTTATCAGTTGAAGTATCTTCGCAGCAATGCCTCCATCTTGTTCGATAATCTCGGCAACCTTACGCATGCTTGCATTTTGTTGCTGCATTTCCGTCATCATGTCCTGGTAGACCCGCGGGAGCGCGGGCAGTTTTTCCAGGCTATTAACCAGTTTCGCTACCTCGCCGTTGTGCAAGGTATCGTGCCATTCAAATGCTTGTTCAATTCGTCGAACCAACTCTTGTCCGGCTATCGGTTTCGTGAAAAATTGGTGAGCGTGCTTGATAGAGCGAAGTGCGGCTTCCAAGTCCGTCGTTTCCGCAACAATGGCGCGAATAGTTTGTGGGTATTTTTTCGACACGACTGAGAGCAATTCCGACCCACCCATTTGCGGCATCGATAGATCGCTAATAAGCATATCGACGGGGCGCTCTTGCAACCGCTCAAGCGCTTCGGCAGCGCTATCGCAAAAAATAAACACGTAGCGATTACCCAACTCAGTGAGTTCTCGGCGCAAGGTACTCAATACAACTCTATCGTCGTCGACGAGCATCACCCAGTTCATGAATTCATTTCTCCATTGCGAAACTCGCTCACTGACGATCCGCAACAGTTACTATTCAGACCGAGACATTCACAGTTTCGGCTGGTCAGGACGTTTTGCCTTTCGGGTGAAAAAATCCCAGATCCGATAGCGGGCAACAAACTGAAGGCGACGCTTGAGACTCGGAACGCCTTCACTTAGACCAGTTGCCAACATTAAAAAGCGAATCGATCGGTACGGGCTCGCGAATATGGAATCCTTGTGCGTAATCCACGCCGATTACGCGTAACTGCGCGAGTACCGCTTCGTTTTCGACGAACTCTGCGACCGTGAGCTTGCCGGTGCGTTGCGCGACATCGTTCATCGCCGTTACTAAAGCGCGATCCGTGATTGAGTGATCGATATTGCGAACAAAGGCCCCGTCAATTTTCACAACGTCGACGGGCAGTGACTGGAGATGCGCGAACGAAGAATATCCGGCACCGAAATCGTCAAGCGCGAAACTGACGCCACGCATGACCAGTTTGTTGATGTTAAAAATCGCATTCGAGAGATTCACAATCAGTGTCGTCTCGGATATCTCGAAAGCGATCCGGTTCAAGTCGACACCGTACTGTGCGGACAAATCGGCGATTCTTCCCGGCAACAGCGGATCGACAATGGTTTGGGCCGACACGTTGATCAACCATCGATCGACTGCTTCAAACGCGTCCGGAGCACGACTTGCGAATCTGAACAACTGCGTAACGATCTCGTAGTCGACGGCACGAGACAGGCCATAACGTTCCGCCGCTGGCAAAAATTCACCCGGAAGGACTAAGCCCTGCGCGCTCGGCAAGCGAGCCAATATTTCCACCCAACGGGTTTGCTCAAGCCCTATCGACAATGGGCAAACTTCCTGGGCGTAGAGCTCAAAATGGCCAAGCTCCAGTGCCTCGTTTAGCCGTGGGACCCAGGTCAGATCTTCTCGCCGCCGGACTAATTTGCTGTCTTTACCTGCTAATACGTGGATCCGGTCACTGCCTTCTTCCTTGGCGATTTGGCTCGCGATCCGCGCGGTCAGCATAATTTTTTCCGCGGAGAGGAATCCGTTACCGAATTCGCAAACCCCGATGCTCGAGCTAACGTTAAATACTTGCTCCATCCAGGTGAACCTGAACATCACAAGATGGTCCAGGCATTGCTCAACGATAGACGTAGTTTGTGCGATGTCTGAGCCTTGAAACACCGCCAAAAAACTACAATCCCCGACCCGTGCCAGATAAACTTCGTCGCCGAGCACGATTCGAAGCCAGCTGACGAGTCGAAGCATTAACTGGTCGCGCGCCAGGTGTCCGCATGAGTCTTCGATCATGTCGATGCCGTGTAAATCAACCAGCATCACGGTATGCGGATCAACATGCTTGTCGAGGTCGCGGGCTAAATCGGTAAGCGCGTTCACGGCGCCCGTTCGATTCGGCAACTGGGTCAAACCGTCGATATGCTCATGCGCTTCAGGTCGATTCAATGAGCCGACCTGCGTTAACGGTTCACGTGCGATCAGAGCGGCTCCTGCTAGCGCACCGGCTGTGTCGCGTAGCGGAATAACGTTGTAATCGATTGCGGTCTGCGCACCGCACCGAGTCTTCACTTGAATCGATGATCCAGTGCGGGGCTGCCCGTGGACGGCGACGTAAAGAAGAAGGTCGACTTCTGGTAATAAGCTAAGGTCCAACGGGAACACGATTGACTCTCCCAACATAGTCCCTTCAATTTCAGCCAAAGTCGTTCCGATCAGGGTCTCCGCAGCAGAATTGATGTAGCGAATCTCACCGCGCTCATTCGCCAGAAATATCGAGTCCGACATATTGTCGACTAGATATTCGGTCCAGCTCTCGCCGGCTCGCATATTCAGCAGCTTGAGTGGGTCTGACCGCTCATGATTAGATTCGCGAACATATGGATCCTTCGGCACGTCTTGTGTCGAAGATTCGGTCGTTCTATCTTCTACCATGCGGTCTCCCTTCTCGATCGTGAATTTAGCAGTCCTTCTAGGATGCGAGTTTAACGGTCAATCGAAACCAATGCGTATCGGGAGGTAGCTGATCCGTCTACGTAAATCTCGCCGCTAGCACTCGGGAAAACCCTGACCCTGCCTAATTTGAGCCGAGAGCGCACCCTTCGATTCGAAGAGATCAACAAGCGACTAATCAAGCCGAGCGATTCTCCGTAACCCATAGCCTCGGTCGAGGCTATTTTTCGCATCATGCGAAGATTAATATTGCGCGGGACTTCCCACAAACGGACGCCCGCGATCCGCC
>JBLFWX010000147.1:0-7195 GCA_047611805.1 Gammaproteobacteria bacterium | reverse complement strand
CTTCCAGACGCCCATCTTCCCCGTTGTCCGGCCGCGCCCAGCGTTGCAAGGTCTTCGCGCTAATGCCAATGACCTCGCACGCCGTTGACTGACGTGCGCCGCTTCGCATCGCCTCATCGACTTCAGCCATGATTGTTTGTCGCCGTGCGCTCATCGTGAGTTGTCCTCGTCGTTTCCCCAGATCGCGCTGACTTTTTTTTGGAGTACTAATAAGGCTGCCGTTTCGGCTTTGGCTTCCTGCGTCGTTCTATCTCCTGCATCCTGCAGTCGTCAGCCAGCGCTCTGTCTTTACGATTAAACTCTTTCTTTAATTCGCGGACCTCACCCTTGAGACTCTTCGGATCCGACCGTCCGTTAGCCGAAAAGCTGCTGATAAGATCCTGCTTCCACTGCTTCCACTGCTTCCACTGCTTCCACTGCTTCCACTGCTTCCACTGCTTCCACTGCTTCCACTGCTTCCACTGCTTCCACTGCTTGACGTGATGCGCATAAAGGCCGCGCTCGCGACACAACGAGTTCATCGCCGCTTCGTCCAAGGCGCCGCACGCAATCACCATCTCCAGCCTTTCCTCCTGGCTCCAATCTTGCGCTCGTTTCTCTTTGTCTCACGCCGCTAATGCTCGTGCTGTCATGGGCTGAATTTGATCCTAATTGCTGGTTTCCGGATTTCACCATCCACTTGTGCAGCGTTGAATGACCGATCCCTAAAGAATCTGAGATCTCCGCTAACGTCGTGCCTTCGGACCGACTCAGCGCCTTTTCAACGGCTTGCTGTTTGAACGATTGATTGTATCTTGCTCTCATCTTTCTCTGCCTCGTTAGAGGCGACATCTATCCTGACACAGGCCGGGCGCTGGGGCGGCCGACACCGGGGGATTCGTGGTCGGGCGCAAAATCGAGACTTAAAAACACGGCCGAAGATCCTCCCCTGGATAACGCTCCGCCGCTGGACACGAAGCTCCCTCCTTGGTGGCTGGTCGTCGCAATGGGTCTAGCACACGGTTGGTTTCTCGAACCAAAAATGTTTCCACTCGCGCGGGGGATGATAAGCCATCGGCTGAGATTAACGCCATGATCCCGCGTCTCGGCGTTTTTCTTGCCGCGTGGATCGGGCCTTTCTCCTTCTTACCGACAGGTTGGGTTGCTGTCGCGCTGGCGGCATGGGTTTTATTCGTTACGCCGTCCATTATCGAATTCCATAACGTCATGCAGAACGTACCGGAGGACGCATACTCGACGTAAGATGATTCGGGTTACCCAACGCAAGCGTGTGAGTGTCGCATAGCCAAGTGCCGATCGAGGACTTATCAATTCAGCTGCGTCGCTTCTGCCTGGTATTCTCAGGGGGAGTCTAGCGGCATGATCGGCGAAGCCGAGCACTTGCCCGTCTGCCAGGGCCGAAGGAATTTATTTCGAACTTCTAGGACACATACAACATGTCGAAAAGCACACGTAAAACTCACGAAAAACCTATCCTTTGGGGCGCCCCCGGTTCAGGGTATACCGGTAGGATTCGTTCGTATCTCTTAAAAAAAGGTGTCGACCACCAGCAGATTTTCCCAGGGAATCCGCGTTTCCACGAAGAGATAATCCCGTTGATCGGCTACTTCGTGATGCCAGTAATGGAATTGACCGACGGCACCTTGATCCAGGACTCAACCGACACGCTGCTCTATTTCGAACAACAACAACCAGAAAATTCCTTGATACCAGAGTCGCCCCAGCAACGTGCTATCGCCTGGTTGCTGGCATTTTTTGGTTCGGAGATGGTGTTGAAGATCGGAATGCATTATCGCTGGACTTATCTCGACGACGATCGATCGTTTGCGGAAGCAACGTTTGCGCACTTTTTCTCACACCAGCGGGATAGGGATCTACAGCGCAAAGATGTTGGTCCGATTATGGCGTTCTTCGACGGTTTTCTTGAGCATCTCGCCGTCACCAAAGAAACCATTCCTGCCATTGAGGAATCGTATCTCGCATTACTCGATGGTTTAAATGCGCATTTTCTTCAGTGGCCGTACCTTTTGGGAGGCCGACCAAGTCCAGCGGATTTTGGATTAGTGGTGATGATGTTTGCGCATCTCTCGCGCGATCCTACTTCGTCACAGATCATGAAGCAGCACGCGCCGCAGGTTTACCGCTGGACCGAGCGCATGTTTGAGATTGGCATAGTCGATGGCGAGTTCGCCGACTTCCCTCCGGAATATATGGCAAACGATACACTGCCAGATACCTTGCTACCTGTACTTCGATATTTTTTCGAAGATAACGGCCCGGAGATCTTGGGGATGGTGAACACGTTTAACGCTTGGTGTGATTCTCAGACCGATCTGAAATCAGGTACGCCGCTCAGAACCGATCCAGATACGGTGAGTGCACACCCGATGCTTGGCTCCTTCACTTACGAATCGCGTGGGGCGACATTTCATCGCCAAACGTTCGCGAGTGCGCTCTATTGCTTTCAGCGCGCGTTGGACGAGATTGAATTGCTTGAGGGCACGGGCCGCGAGCGTTTCGAGGCGACAATGAAAGAGGCTGGTGGGATGGACGTAGCGGGCGCTCGATTGCGCCGGCGAATACGCTTCGAGGACGAGCAGTACACCATCGCCTAAGCTAGCAGACCGTCCCCTTTGGATTGGCTGTCTTGTTCCAATCGATCCCCTTCGGCAGGTTGCAAAATCGACCTCAGCATCGACCGCTTCTGCTAGCTTGAGAACGCGGCAACGGCGATCGAGGTAGCCATGAAATCACGGAAGCGCGACCATTTACCATTGTTCAGCGTTATCACATGAACGAAATCCGAATCGATAATTCGATTCGTTGATTTCGCTTTCAGATTTAGGTGACCGGTGACGATCACTTTGTCTGCATCAGCGAGCATCTCTTCGGGTTCGAACTGATTGATATCAACGGATGATAGGACGGTTTCGAAGAAACGACGTGCTTCGCTTTTCCCGCGATCGGTTCCGGCATAGGGAATAACGTCCGGTCCATAGAATTCGATCACAATATCGTCGTTCAGTAACTTCAGTATCGCCGGTATGTCGCCGGCGCCAAAGGCGACGAATAAATTTTGTGTCGCTTCAATATTCGCTTGCTTGCTCATGTAATAGCCTCCGGAGGTGGATTTAATCTGAGAAGTTGAGTGTTGGTTCGGCAAAGCTGTGCGTCAGCAAACTAGCGGTCTGAGGAATAGGTGCGATAGATCCTAAACGCACATTGGGGAACTGTTCGATTACCACATCAACCAATGCGGCAGCTTCGGATTTGGCGACCGCGATCCCGAGGCAATGGTGTATACCCATTCCCATGCTGAGATGCTGACGTAAATTTTTACGCGTTAAGTCGAAGGTTTGAGGCTCCGGAAATACCGATGGATCATGATTGGCGGCGCCGAAAAATAACGCAACCCAATCACCCGATTTGATCGCGCGTCCACCAACTTCCACGTCGCGCGATGCAATGCGAAACAAACGCTAAGGTGGCCCCGAGTGCCGCAAAGTCTCTTCAATGAATGGCCCGGCAAGGTACCGATTGGCGCGCAGATGCGCGGCGACTTCCGGCATCGTTGCCAGGTTGTAAAGCAGGTTGACGAGTAGGAACGTGGTGGTTTCGGCGCCGGCGACAACCAAGGTGATACAAAAACGGATCACCTCTTCCAGGGTCAGTCGTTCACCATCGATCTCGGCGGTGAGAAGGGCGCCGATAAGCCCTGCAGCTTGGGGCTTGCTTCTGTTCGGGTGCGGTGCATTAGCGGCCAGTCGACGGAGTGTTTAGCCAGCCAAATAAGTCCGTTCCCTTTGAGAAGTGCACCGACAGTGCAATTGCGCCAAAAGCAAGTCCCTAGATCTCGACCTCTGAGATTCGATTCACATTGAGATGAACTTATTCCTCGCTAATTACGACTCACGTAAAAAAATAACTTGCTACAAACAAAATTGAAAAAATTTTAACCAAATCGAAATTAACCAATCGTTTCGCGCGGTGCACTTACGCCTAGCTGACGTAGAGTCAGTAGGCGAAGATCTCAATGCCAGCGAAGTGCGTGCCAATTGGAGGGAGCACACCACCAAGCGCGGCAGCCAGAGAATCATTAAACGCCGCCCACAAAAAAACATCATCGGACGTTGCTAGAAGCAACCGACCGTTGAAGACGCAGACCCAACGACGTTCCGCCGGACCGATGATCGAAAAGCCAAACATCCGAGTATTGGACAAAGGGATGATCAATATAAACAAACGCACCAATAGATTTTATCGAGGTCCCGCGCTAGCGCTGCTGGCGCTCTCGTCAGCTGGCGCTATGGCAACGCACAACGCCGAGCGCGACCCGATCCCAGCCCCAATTATGCAGGGGACTATCCGCATCGAACTCGAATCGATCGCAACGGGGTTGGCTGGCCCGAACCACTTAACGCATGCAGGTGATGATAGCGATCGGCTGTTTTTTACGGAGCAAAGCGACACCGTGCGGCTCATCGAAAACGGTCTTCTATTGGCGAGCCCTTTCTTGATGTGTCTTCGAGGCTATCGAGCGATTTCGGGAATCCGATTGGACCGACGTTTGACTTTGATGAGCGTGGCTTACTAGGCGCGGCGTTTCACCTGGAGTTTGCTAGTAACGGCAAATTCTATACGTTCACCAGCGAAGCCATCGACGAGCCGGCCGATTTTTCAGTGACGTTGCCTGTTGGTGAGTCGTTTAATCATCAGAGCGTGGTTGCTGAATGGACGACGACGACCGGTGACGGTAACTCGAATAGCATCAACGTATTGAGCCGACGTGAAGTGCTCCGAATCGACAATCCGCAGTTCAACCACAACGGCGGGATGATAAACTTCGGTCGTGATGAGCCGTTATATATTGCTGTCGGTGACGGCGGGAATGCCGACGATGTTGGCTCCGGGCACAGCTTTCCACAGGGGAACGGGCAAGATCGGACCAACGTGCTTGGAAGTTTTTTGCGCATCGATGTCGATGGCAGAGACAGTGCTAACGGTCAATATGGAATACCGTCCGATAACCCGTTCATCGATCCGGAAGCCGATCCTGGCGATGAATTCGCCGACGAAATATTTGCCTATGGGTTTCGCAATCCGTACCGCTTCAATTTCGACACCGAGACGGGCGAATTAATCGCCGGCGATGTCGGTCAGGGTGAAATAGAGGAAGTCGATATCGTCGTTTCTGGCGGCAATTATGGCTGGAGCCTTAAAGAAGGCTCGTTCCGATTCGATCCCAACACCGGCGAGATCTTCGACGATGTCGCTGCTGACTCATTAACTGAAGATCTGATCGACCCGGTGCTGGAATATGACCACGACGAGGGTAGCTCGGTAATCGGCGGTTTCGTCTACCGCGGCTCTGCAATCACCGAGCTAATCGGCAAATATGTGTTCGGCGAATTCACTAATGATGGGTTCTTCGTACCCGGCGGGCGGTTGCTCTACGGCGATCTCGATAGTAGCCTCATTCAAGAGTTTATTATTGGACTCGACGTTCGTGCTTTTGGTCTGTTTGTTAATGGACTCGGTATTGATGCGGATGGCGAGCTGTATGTGCTTGGGACAACGGACCTGGGTCCAAGAGTCGCGGGTGCTCTGAGCACTGGCGGACAAATTGTCAAACTGGTCGCGGCGCCCGTGCCATTGCCGGGAGCTGTCTGGCTGTTCGGCTCGGCACTCGCGGGCATTCGCTTGGCGCGCCGTAAAGCGACTTAATAACTGTAAGGAGCCCGTCTTCTGAGGGACGGTATAATAAAAAGTCACTGGTAGTTGAGAAGGTACCCGCACTTGTTGCGGGTATTTTTTTACGCACATTCAGTGATAAAGCCGAGATACGGGGACGCCGTTTCTGGATCGCCGCGTCTACTGGCTGAACCGCATCAACGCACAATACGTACCAAATTGTTTAAACCCCTCAGATGATGCAAGGTGGTGGGGCGCCGTTTCAGTTCCGGCGATCAGATCAGTCGGCCAGCGACACCGCAAGCCAGACACGCCATCTATTAGGCTGGTATTTGATGATGGCCGCCGCTACCCGCGAGTTCGTAAGGAGCAGACGTTGTGCCCGTCAGGTCGATTGAGCACGGTTTAAGGCAGCTACGTTCGCATTCCTATCCTTGCCGAATACGCGAGATAAGTCCTAACGCGGGGACGCGGATCCCAGTGCGCGAGCCCGGGTTTCGACAGAAGCGCTAGCGCTATGAGTTTTCTACGGGAGCGTTAGCGTCGAGCCATGCACGTCCGGCAGCGTGTATGGATACGTTATCGAGGTCGTCCGTGCAGCAGAGCTCAAGCTCGGTAAGTTTACGGACTTCGAAACAAAGCCGATGTTGCAACATGCCTTGAAGTGGAGTGGGCAGTGGACGACCTTGTGAAAGACAATACAGGCCAAACGACTCCACCGTTGCGAGCGTTTTAAGTATTCTAATTTGCGGTTCGGTTAGTTCGGATTGAGCGTTTTTTTCGTTCATAAACAATAGTACCAAGTTTTACCCCGGCTTCCGACCACTACAAGTCCAGGCAAAAAGAATAAGGATGTTCACCAACATTTTTGTTTTCATGGGACGGGTCTGCAATGTTGATAGTTCCCTTGGATTCACAATGTAAGTGCAACACGAATAAATCCCTCTATCGAAAGTGGCGAGGAGAAAGATATATGCTGCACGCTCTGAGATTGCAAGACTGTAGTAACGCAGAAATTGCCCGCCAACTCGGGCGCCATCGCAGCACCATCGGACGCGAACTCAAACGCAATCGGCGGATCGGACGTTATCGTCCCGACGAAGCCCAAGAAATGACCCAAGGCCGACGCTGGAAATCGCGGCGACGGTGGTACTTCTCGGACCAGCAACTAAGTCTCGCCATCCGCTTGATCCGCGAAGACGGGAGTCCCGAGCCAGTCTCAGATTGGCTCAAACGGCATCGCATCCTCTCCATCAGCCATCAAACCTTGTATCGATACATCTGGTATGACCGGTACTACGGCGGCGCCTTATATGAGCACCTGCGCCCAGCCGGTAAGAAGCGGCGTAAACGGTATGGCTCTGCTGATTCTCGCGAGGTAATGCCAGGGAAACGGCCTATCTCAGAGCGTCCTGCCGGCGCTGAAAACCGTTCTCGCTTTGGACATTGGGAGATCGACACCGTCATGGGGAGTCTCGGCAACAGTCACTGCATCGTGACGCTC
>JBLFWX010000146.1:0-7637 GCA_047611805.1 Gammaproteobacteria bacterium | reverse complement strand
CGGGCAGTTACTCGATCACGGCCGAGGCGGTTATTGATGGTGTCAATCAGGCCGTACCCTCATTTATTCAAACGCGGGTTGAAAGCGTCACCTTAGCTCGCAATGGACAACCGCCAGCGTTGAATCTTGCGGAGATCGGTGCGGTAGACATCGGCAGCGTTAAGCGCGTTTTGTAACCTCATTTCGTAAGCATAGTTTTAAGGAGTCAGTAGTCATGCCATTTCGAGTTGCAATTAGCGGCCTACGCGCCGCGCAGACGGATCTAAACGTTATCGGTAACAACATCGCGAACGTCAACACGACCGGATTCAAAGGGTCTAGGGCGGAGTTCCAAGACGTATTTGCGGTGACGAATACCGGTGGGGCTGGCAACAGCGCGGGGCAGGGCGTCAACACTGCTCGGATCGTGCAGCAGCACACCCAAGGGAATATAAGCTTCACGGACAACGGGCTCGATTTAGCGATCAGCGGGCAAGGATTTTTCATCCTGGATGACAATGGCGCGCGCGCGTACTCGCGCGACGGCACCTTTGGACTCGACCAAGATGGCTTCGTGGTTAATGCTAACGATCAAAGAATGATGGCGTTTACGGCTGATTCCTCAGGGTCAATAACTGGCGCCTTAGCTCCGTTGCAAATATCGACCGCCAACACTACGCCGAGCGCGACGACACAAATAACGCTGGGTACTAATTTGGATTCACAGTCTGAAGCGCCACTCACAGCGCCGTTTGACCCAAGCGATAACTCGAGTTTCAATAACACAACTGCGACGACGGTGTTCGATTCACTAGGTGGATCGCATCTACTGCAAACTTATTTCGTACGGGCGGCTGCCGCCAATACATGGGATACATACACGCAGATTAATGGGGCCGCAGTGTCGGGTCCCGATCCGCTAACCTTTAGTCCGGCCGGCGGGCTCCTAACTCCAGCCGATGGGGTGATCACCTTGCCGGCATTTGTAGGTACCCCGGGCACGGATCCCCTAAACATCACGATCGATCTCGGACAATCAACCCAATTTGGCGCGGAGTTCGGGGTTAATCAACTAACCCAAGATGGATTTACGACGGGCCGCCTGACGGGACTTGATATTGACACTCAAGGGGTCGTGTTCGCGCGATTCACTAACGGTCAATCAGAAGTACAAGGTCAAGTGGCCCTCGGTAACTTTGCGAATCCGCAAGGTCTGCAACCGCTCGGCAACAGCAACTGGGCCGAAACGAATTCGGCCGGTAACGTACTTGAAGGATCGCCCGGATCGAGCAGCCTCGGACTATTGCAGTCCGGCGCGTTGGAGGATTCGAATGTCGATCTCTCTGAACAACTTGTCAAACTCATCATCGCGCAACGAAATTTTCAAGCGAACACCGAAGTGATTTCGGCCGCTGATACCGTGACGCAAGCCGTGCTTAATATCCGCTAGTCTGGCTATGCGCGATCTCGATAAGTTGGAGTTGTTATGGACAGAATGATCTATGTGGCCATGTCGGCTGCGAAACAAATGCTGAGTGCCCAGTCAGTGTCGGCACACAATTTGTCTAACGCCGGGACCGTGGGATTCAAGGCGGATCTCGGCGCCTTTCACTCAATGCCAGTCTATGGCCCCGGGCATCCGAGTCGCGTATTCGCGATGGCGTCAAAACCGGGGGTCGATTTCCAAGCGGGCTCGATCGAGATGACCGGCAACGATCTTGACGTCGCAGTAATCGGTAAGGGATTCATTGCAGTCCAAGCCAAAGACGGTAGCGAAGCCTATACACGGGCTGGAGATCTCAATTTAAGTGTCACTGGCCAGCTAACGAATGGCGCAGGATATGCCGTGTTAGGCAACGGTGGACCCATCGCGATTCCCCAATCTGAATCAATCCTGATTGGCAATGACGGGACCATCTCGATTCGACCTGTCGGGCAAGAACCGGCGACGTTAGCGCAAGTCGATCGAATAAAACTTGTCGCCCCAGACGAGCGCGAACTTGTTAAAGGCGGTGACGGGCTGTTTCGACTGAAAAGCGGAGAATTCGCACCACCGGATGCGTCGGTAACGGTAACGAGTAAAGCCCTCGAGCGCAGCAACGTCATCATCGCTTCGGAAATGGTCAACATGATCGAGAACTCACGCCAATACGAAATGGCCGTAAAGATGATGAGTAGCGCTCAAGAACTTGACGCCGCCGGCGCGCGGATCCTGCGCATCAGCTAGAAAAAAATAAATGAACGAATTTCGGATCAGCACTCGGTTCTTTCGCAACCACAATGTCGCCGGGTCGCGCATTGAGAATGCGGATCGGACGCGTACTCGCGAATATCGAATCACAATTAATTATTAGGGGAATGTAGATGCCTTCCGCATTACATATCGCAAAAACAGGTCTCGACGCGTTGCAAACTCGGATGTCGGTGATTTCGAATAATTTGGCTAACGTGGGTACGACGGGCTATAAAAAAAGCCGCGCTTCATTTGAAGATCTGCTCTACGAGACAGTCAGTCAGCCTGGTGGTTCGACGTCGCAGAATACCGAATTGCCATCCGGGTTGATGCTTGGAACTGGCGTGCGCACGGTGTCGACGGAGAAGATATTCACCCAGGGGTCGTTAGCTCGCACAGAGAGTTCCCTCGACGTGGCGATTCAGGGGCGCGGGTTTCTACAAGTTTTGCTACCTGATGGCGCAACCGCGTATACGCGCGACGGGTCTTTTTCCATTAACTCGCAAGGGCAAGTCGTCACTTCTTCAGGGTACGAACTTGATCCTAGCTTAACGGTGCCTACCGAAACATTATCACTGACGATCGGCTCAGACGGCACGGTCACTGCTCAAACCGCAGGGAGTACGGCAACGACCCAAATTGGTTCGCTACAACTAGCGGACTTTATCAACCCACAGGGCCTGCAAGCGGTCGGTCAGAATCTTTTCAAGGAAACCTCAGCGAGTGGCAGCCCACAGGCGAGCACCCCAGGTTTGAACGGTTTAGGCACCTTGATCCAAGGATCTCTTGAAGCGTCAAACGTCAATGTCGTCGAAGAGTTGGTCAACATGATCGAGACGCAGCGCTCTTATGAAATGAATTCAAAAGCGATTCAAACCGTTGACGAAATGCTGCAGTTCGTCTCCCAGCAGCTCTAGGAATCGATTAGGAATAGCACAAATGATTCACGCTCTTATTTATGCATTCGCTCTCGGTACGTTGTTGGTATCGATCGGCGGATGCAACACCACGCCGCGTCGCGATCCGAATTACACGGCATCTTATCCGGTTACGTTCGAGCAGCCATCTCAGGCTCGTAGCGGATCAATCTTTCAACGCGGATACGATATCGCCTTTTTTGAGGACATTAAGGCGCGTCGAGTAGGGGATATCTTAACCGTCCAACTCGATGAATCGACCAACGCGACCAAATCTTCGAGCACCGATATCGCACGCGATCAGACGAGCTCTGTTACTAATCCGACGATTCTCGGCGCAACCCCGCAGTTTGGGATCCCTAGTTTGTTGCCGCTCGCCGTAACCACGAACAATACGCTGGAAAGTAGCCTAGCTAGTGCGCATCAATTCGAAGGTGGCAGCGATAGCGCGCAAAGCAACCGCTTGTCAGGCGACATCACGGTGACGGTCGCGGACGTGTTACCTAACGGCAACCTATTTGTCCGCGGCGAGAAGCGGCTTAATCTGAATCAGGGCAATGAGTATGTGAAAATTTCCGGAATCGTGCGACCCGTGGACGTTACTTCGGCAAATACGGTTTCATCGACTAAAGTCGCTGACGCCACGATTGTCTATAGTGCCGACGGCGCGACTGCGGATGCGAACAAAATCGGGTGGCTCGCACGTTTTTTTGTTAGCGCGGCTTTCCCATTTTAAGGAATATAACGATGGCACATCTCTTAACGATTCTCATAACACTGTTGTTGTCAGCGAGCGTTCAAGCGGAGCGAATTAAGGATATGGCAGCGGTCGCTGGAGTTCGAGATAACCAGCTACTCGGCTACGGCCTGGTTGTCGGTCTCGACGGTACTGGCGATCAGACAACCCAAACGCCATTCACTATCCAAAGCATTAAGAATATGTTGAAGCAGCTCGGCGTTGTTATTCCAGACAACGTCAACCCGCAGCTAAAAAACGTAGCGGCAGTGATGGTACATGCAAGTTTACCGCCATTTGCGAAAACGGGATCGACAATCGACGTGACGGTCTCCTCGATCGGCAACTCTAAAAGCCTGCGTGGTGGCGCCTTAATCATGACGCCGCTCAAAGGAGCAGACGGGAGCATCTACGCCATGGCGCAAGGGAATCTCGTGGTGGGTGGATTTGGCGCAAGCACAAATGATGGCTCTAGCATCTCAGTGAATATCCCAAGCGTAGGGCGTATTCCGAACGGTGCTAGCGTCGAGCGAGAAGTCCCGACGGCGTTCTTAGAAAGCAGCTCTTTGACGTTCAATTTGCATCGCTCCGACTTCACGACGGCTACGCACATGGCGCAAGCGATTGACGATACCTTAGGCCCGAATTCTGCGATCGCAATTGATGGATCTTCTGTCCAAGTTGTCGCCCCTGCAGATCCAGCGCAGCGCGTCGCGTTTATGTCGATTCTAGAGAATATCGAGGTCGCCCCCGGTGCTGCGCCCGCGCGAGTGATCGTCAATTCTCGCACCGGAACCGTTGTGATTGGCAGTCATGTAGCCGTGACGGCGGCGGCAGTAACCCACGGCAGTCTCACGGTGACTATTTCAAACGACCCGATTGTGAGTCAGCCGGAGCCTCTATCCGGAGGCCAGACGGTCGTTGTGCCGAAACAGAATATCGACGTTGCACAAGAGCAAAGCCGAATGTTTTTGTTTAATCCGGGGATTGCCCTCGATGACATCATTCGCGCGGTTAACGATGTCGGTGCGGCGCCAGGTGACCTGGTTGCGATACTTGAGGCACTGAAAGAAGCGGGGGCCTTACGCGCCGAACTCATAATAATTTAGTCATTCACAGCGCGTGCCAATCGGCATTGATTCGCCGGTTCGGTTGGCACGAGATTGCCGCCTTTTCTTCTAAGGCCCTTGCTTAACTGCTGCACAAGTCGCATCTGCAGGAGTTGGCATCACATGTGCATAGAACTACATAACTCGATCAATGAGTAGCTCATGGAAAATATTGCACAAACTAGCGCCTTTACCGACATCTCGCGATTTAGTGCACTACGCGCTGATGCGAAGCGCGGTGCTGGTTCCGCCGTTGATGCAGTTGCGAAAGAATTTGAAGCGCTGTTTATCCAACAAATGCTCAAAGCGGCAAGAGAGGCTTCAGTCGAAGGGGGCTTGTTTAACAGTCGAGATTTGAAGTTGTTTCGCGAGATGATGGATAGCCAAATCGCGCTAAGCATGGCGGACCAAGGCGGGCTCGGATTCGCCGACGTACTTCGCGGGCAATTAGGGTTCAGCGCTACGCCAACCCCAGTTGCTGAGCTTCAATTGCCGCAACCCATCGCGCTGCCATCGCGCAGCGAATCCTTACCTGCTGCGAACTCCTCGCGCTTTGACGTTACCTCGAAGATCGAAGTCATTGAAAACGAAACCGTCGCGACATCACACAAGACTCAATCACTTGGGCACACCGCCGATTTCGTCCAGGCCTTGTTGCCAGAAGCGCGCAAGGCGGCAACAGAACTCGGACTCGATCCGAATGTTTTGATTGCTCAAGCGGCGCTAGAGACTGGCTGGGGACGACATACGATCGCCCACCCCAACGGACGCAGCTCAAATAACTACTTCGCGATTAAGGCAGATACAAATTGGGGCGGGGATAAGGTCGATGTACAAACACTCGAATACATAGACAAGAGACCCGTGCGAATCAACGCGCAGTTCCGTGCTTATCCGGACGCTGCCAATGCCTTCGAAGACTATGTAGCGTTTCTGCAGAACAGTCCACGCTATGCGACCGCACTACTACACGGTGGCGATTCGAAGAAATTCATTACTGGATTACAAAATGCAGGTTACGCAACGGATCCAGTGTATGCAGCCAAGATCCTGGCTCTGAAGAACCAGATCGCGGCGCAGTCACTCCATGCAGCTAAATAGCGAGACGAAATCATGGCGGGTATATTCAATACAGGTATCTCTGCGCTAGTCACTGCTCAACGCCAACTGAGCACGGCCGGGCACAATATCGCGAACGTCAACACGGACGGATTCAGCCGCCAACGAGTGGATCTTGCGGCACTGCCGGGTCAAAGTGGCGGCGGGTTATTCATTGGCAGTGGCGTCAGCGCGGATTCGGTAAATCGCATTGCTGATGGGTTCTTAACGACCCAGCTACGCGCTGCCGACACGAGCGCTGCACGGGCGTCGCAGTATTACGACTATTCTAGTCGCGTTGAAAATATTCTTGGCGACGGGTCATTTTCGACCGACTTGGACGGGCTTTTCAGCACGATACAGGATGCCAATGGTAGTCCGAGCTCGACGGCGGCTCGCGAAATTTTTCTGAATTCGTCCACGTCATTTGTGGATCGCTTCCGCGACTTAGATGACCGATTAAGCTCTATTGCAACTGATGTTAATAGATCAATGAAAACGACTGTAGAAAGTGTTAATGCGCTTGCCGTCTCCATCGCCGATATTAACGGAGAGATTGTGCGATCACGTGGAGGCAGCGGTGGTGAACCGAACGATCTATTGGACAAGCGTGATCGGCTTATCTCTGATGTTTCTGAACTTGTCGGCGCACAAACTGTTGTGCAGAGTGATGGGTCGCTAAACGTCTTTATCGGTAGTGGACAGCCGCTGGTTGCCGGCAGTACCGCAATTTCGCTCACAACGGTTAGCAATTCGCTCGACCCAACCCGCTTAGAGGTCGCAACTATCAGCGGCGGTTCAACCGCGACGATAAGCTCGTTAATAACTAAAGGTGAGCTCGGGGCAAGTTTATCTTTTCGTGACGACATTCTGGACCCGGCACGAAATTCGCTGGGACGACTGGCTGCTACACTGACCATCGCTTTCAACGAACAGCATCGCGAGGGCTTCGATCTCAATGGTAATTTCGGGAGGGATCTGTTTTCGATTGGGTTATCGGGTATTAATGCAGATCTAGCCAATAGCGGTGCGGTGTCGATCGCTCTAGACCAAGCTAATGTTGACGCATTAACCATCGCGGATTATCGGCTCGATCACGACGGTACGAACTTCACGTTGACAAACCTTCTTGCCGGGACTGCTCAAACCTTGGTTGGCACCGGGCCGTACGCGGTAGACGGTATCATTATTACTGCAACAACAGCACCGGGAGCAGGCGATAGATACTTACTCCAACCAACGAAATCATTAGCCCGAAATTTGTCGGTATCGATTACCGACCCACGTGAGTTAGCGCTGGCGCGGCCGCATCGGACCAGCGCAGAACTCGCGAATATTGGTAATGCCACGATCGGGACTGCATCGGTTCTCGACATAGCCGATGCAAATATTCTTCTGCCAACGCAGTTAGTTTTCAATGACCCACCAACGACCTTTCAAATTGACGGCGTAGGGCCGCTAATTCCGTACGTTAGCGGCACTAACATCGATATCAATGGTTGGCGTACGCAAATTTCTGGATCTCCTTTGCCTGGCGATACATTCTCGATCGATCAGAATTTCGA
>JBLFWX010000145.1:0-7657 GCA_047611805.1 Gammaproteobacteria bacterium | reverse complement strand
GGATCACTTGCGTGAAAACCACAGGCAACATTGGCGGTCGTGATGCGGGGCATCATGCCGACGTCGTCGCCCATATTCCAATTGCCAAAGCTTTCACCCATATCACAATTGATATCCATTTTCTCAAGCATCTTATTTCTCCGATCGCAATGTCGCTTTAGTTTACTGTGTAGTTACGACGAGATGCTAACGGCGCGTCGAGCAGACACGGGGAGACCCCAGATGCCCTAACGGATAGGGATTCAAAGCTTGGTTAGCATTAACAATTGCCTCCTCGATACGTTTCGAACGCCCCTTGCCGATATTCGATTCACAAGAGCGTTGCTCTACATTTGACACAATCTATCGCAGTCCCGATAATCCCGTCGCTTCAGAAGTCACTCGGACCATGTCTGGGTCGCTTCTGTACTTGAAATAGTGGACGAAGATTTGGCAATACTGCTCCAACGAGCCGCTTGCGAGATTTAAATAGTCGATCGTGGAGAAATGACGGCTTCCGTCAGTCGTTCCAAAAGCGCTACCAGCTTTTTTTGTAAAGTAAAGCCGCGTGCATACTGGAAAGCACCATAGCGCTCGACATGAAGCCATATGATGTAACATGACGATAAGACAAAGCGCCCGTAGCTCAGCTGGATAGAGTACCTGGCTACGAACTAGGGGGTCGGGAGTTCGAATCTCTCCGGGCGCGCCAATTTTATCATGTAAAACAAGTGGTTAGAGGGGATGCTAACCACCGCATTCGGACCTTAATTTTCGACTGTGCTAATTGAGTGAATAGTCGGGAGACTTCCCGCATATTCAGCTAAATGCTCAACAGACAAATGAGCGTAGCGACGAACCTTCTCAATAGTCAGACCGCCTAGTTCTTGTAGCACATAGAGGGGCGTTCCTTGCTGTACGTGCCAGCTAGCCCATGTGTGCCGCAAATCGTGCCATCGAAAGTTTTCAATCCCCGCCCTAACAAGTGCCTCTCGCCAAGCGCGATTGTTCGCTTTCGTTACTGGTTTCCCTTTATAAGTAAACACTCGAGTCGAGTGCTTACCGATCTGCTGTCGCACCTGTTGGGTGCGAATTACTGATTAAGCCGCAGTTGGCAATTGATATAAGCCACGGCAGCAGGATTTCCATCGGTAGTCATCGAGGCGAGCGACGTTGCTATTTCCGCCTGGTAGCCGTGCGTCTGGGATTGCACCGTCGAGTCCACGGTGAACGCGGTCTTGGTTATAGTACGCTTTAAACGAATGTAATTTCCTTTCCAGATCACGAGCGCTCCAGAAAGGACCCTGGTCGAGAAACTCACGCCTTACGGTCCCGATAAGTCGTTCGACAAATGGGTGTGAGAGTGGCACATAGGGCGCGGTCTTTATTTCTGCCACATCAAGAATTCTAAGATAGGCCTTCCATCGATGAAATTTGAACAGCGGATCATTATCCGAACTCAAATATCGTGGACCAGTTGAACCGCCGAGTGTGCTGTTGAATAGTCGACAGACCGTAGGCCCATTGATAGCACCGCATGAACTGCGAAGCCAACGATCTGCCGGGTAAACTGGTCCATGACAACCATTACCCAATAGGACTGCAAGATCTTTGATTCACATCGAAAGAGGTAGACAGCTCCATAAGCTGTCCTTGCTGTGAGCTAGAAATGCAAGCCAGGATGGGCCGATCGATCCACCTTGAGGCCGGTAGTGCTGCGCTAGCACGCGGCGGACCCCACCCTTATCACCGTTGATATCGAAAACCAATAAGATTTGATCGGCGATGCGCTGGTAACCGAAACGGGGATTTCTGTTTTTCATTTCAACGATGATCGCGATCAACTCTGGCGACAGTCCTAGGGGCCCAGGTTTACGGCGATTTTTCGAGGTAAATAACCGGTGGTATTTACGACAAACTAGTGCCCGATGGAAGCTGAGAACTGTCGAGGGTTTCAGGAAGATAACCGAGCGTAACGAGCGGGGAGGGTGCATCAATATGGAGCAGATCCCGATGATAATTCGAACACTCGGACGTAGACGCGGCGATCGCTGTCGTGCGCGATTGGCTATCACGAGTTGATGTTTCACAAGAAGCGATTCAGCGACGACGGAACGTGCACCGCCCGGTCCGAGCAAGCGCGCGATTGTGGCGACAAGGTGTATGAAGAGAATAGCGCGATCACGCATTATCCGATTATCGTACCGAATCTATCATCGATAACAAATCTTGGAACTCATCGAGTTTTAATCCAAAATTAGAATTCGCACGCGACAGGTATCGAAGAGATCCTGTCAGCTCCACGGAGCCCTTGGCAGAATGCTTACGTAGAACGAATGATCGGGAGCATCCGGCGCGATTGCCTCGACCACGTCGTCGTATTGAACGAGCGTCAATTGAAACGGATCCCGACAGGTTATTTTGACTATTACCATCGGTGGCGCACGCATTTGTCGCTGGGAATGGATAGTCCGAGCTCTCGACCAGTTCAGCAACGGGGATCGTTGTTCAGTTTCCGGAGCTCGGTGGATTACATCACCATTACGAACGAATAGCGGCTTGATTCCCTGCCGTATGAGTTTTCGGGAGCCACAGTGCAATTCACATCAGGCGATCGGCTATTTTGAACGGCTCAACCGGGTTTTCGGACACTATTGAGCTTTCGCGAGGAACCGCCTCAATTGCGGCGTCAAGTTGGAACAATGTTTGGATGAGCAGGGCGACCGCAGGACCTTGAGCCAGAACGATGAGTGCGCAGAGAGCCAACATCGGGACCATCCAGAATTTTTCTTATTCACGCATTGAGGCCCAAAGATCGTTTATCAATTCAGTCGCTAGAACGGTCGCTCCATCGCAGTCTTCGACCGCTTGGTGCTTCGAACTCGATATGACGTTGCCTTCTCGTCAATTTGGCGTGTCATCGGATCCCGTCTAAATAGGCGCATCACAAACCCCGTGGGGAAAATCACTAAGAAGAACACAACGCCGAGGACGATCGGAGTCGTAATTTTGCTAATTAGTAACCCGAACCTCATCCACGCGCGATAGACGGGCCTGAGCGTTGTCGGCGCGGCAAGTCCCCAAATAGCGAGGCCGGTGCCGAGCAACCAAGGCCAGGTCGGGCTATTGAGATCCAGCAACCAGGGAAAGAAGAGTCCAAATAACCCGACAAAAACTGCGCCGGTGACGAGGCCGAATTCACGTAAACCTTTGCGATCTAATTCGGGTATGTTGTTCTTAGAGGTCATGCTCAATCCAACTCGAATTCGTCTTTCCACGCATCATCGTTTTGCCAAACTGGCTGATCCGCCTTGGCCATTAAAAATCCCTCAATTACCAGATAGTCCATCTCCGTTCGCATAAAACATCGGTAGGCATCCTCCGGCGTGCAGACGATCGGTTCGCCCCGCACATTGAACGACGTATTAACGATGATCGGACAACCGGTGCGCTGCTCAAAATGTTTAATCACCTCGTAGTACCGCGGATTGGTTTCCTCATGCACGGTTTGAATGCGAGCCGAATAGTCGACGTGTGTTACCGCAGGTATTTCCGAACGCGGGACGTTTAGTTTTTCAATGCCGAAGAGATTTTCTTGCTCCTGTGTCATCGGCTTGCGAAGTCGTTCAGTGACTTGAGCTACTAACAACATATAAGGACTAGGGTGATCAATGTCAAAATAATCGGAGACTCGATCCGCAAGCACAGCAGGTGCGAACGGACGGAACGACTCCCGATATTTTATTTTTAGATTCATGACCGATTGCATCGCTTTACTGCGAGGATCGCCAATGATTGATCGTCCGCCTAATGCGCGAGGCCCGTACTCCATTCTTCCCTGGAACCATCCAATTACGTTTTCTTGCGCCAGCATTTCCGCAAGTTGCGGCATCAATTCGGTATCGGCGAGTTTTTTGTAATTGGCGTTTATGGAATCTAGGTAAGTTCTTATTTCTTGATTTGAGAATTTAGGGCCAAGGTAAGAGCCTGCCATGCTGTCGGTTGCGTCGGCAACACGAGGCATTTCAAGATATTCGTGCCAAACCGATAGTGCAGCGCCAAGGGCGCCTCCGGCATCTCCGGCGGCAGGTTGGATCCAAATATCTTTGAATATTCCTTCACGCAACAGACGCCCATTCGCAACGCAGTTCAACGCAACACCACCTGCTAAGCACAGGTAATCTTCTCCGGTTTCATTTTTTACCGTGCGCGCCAATCGTAGGACGACTTCTTCCGTCACCGCCTGAATGGAGCTAGCAAGATCCATCTCGCGTTGTGATACGGGAGATTCCGGTTTGCGCGGTGGCCCGCCAAATAGGTCGTCGAACTTACGATTGGTCATTGTCAGGCCGTTGGCGTAATTGAAATAACTCATGTCCATGCGGAAGCTGCCATCGTCTTTCAGCGACAGGAGCTTGTCGAGAATTAAATCCGTATATTTTGGTTCGCCGTATGGCGCGAGTCCCATCAGCTTGTACTCTCCTGAATTGACTTTGAATCCAGTAAAGTAGGTGAACGCGGAGTATAAAAGCCCCAGCGAGTGCGGAAAGTCGATTTCCCATTCGGGATTGAGCGAATTTCCATCGCCAGTCCACACCGACGTAGTTGCCCATTCACCGACGCCGTCCATACATAGAATGGCTGCGCGCTCGAATGGGCTCGGATAGAATGCAGAAGCGGCGTGAGATTGATGATGCTCCGTGAATAGCAGCGGCGGGAGATCATTAACGGTACAGTTTGCGGCAGTGGCCAACTCCTTCTTCAACAAGTCCTTGAGAAAGAGTTTTTCCTTTAGCCACACTGGCATGGCCGCAACAAAAGATCGGAAACCGCTTGGGGCGTAGGCTAAATACGTCTCCAACAACCGTTCGAATTTGATCAGTGGTTTATCATAAAAAACGATGTAATCCACATCCTCCAACTTGATGCCTGCGGTATTCAGGCAATAGTTCGCTGCACTCACCGGGAAGCGCGAATCTTGCTTTTTACGGGAAAACCGTTCTTCCTGAGCCGCGGCAACGATTTTTCCGTCGCACACTATTGCCGCAGCACTATCGTGATAATAGGCCGAGATTCCAAGAATGTTTATCACACAGGTACACCAAAGCTCTTAAATTGGGGAGCTAGTTCCGAAATTACAGCGCTACTTTATACTGAATAATTACTAAATCCGCATTAGCTTAGAGCTGGGTGCTAATCCGTCCAGCTGGTTTCTGGATGAGGCTCGCTCGAGGCCGCTAATGTCAGATGTAACATCGATGAAAATTTATCCACCCGTATCACCCGGCGCGCCGAACCTGGCGATTATAATATTTATCCAACCTGAACGACGTCATTTAATTCGCCCGTAGATGGCGAACGGTAAGGTGCGCTTCAGATGTAGGTGACCGTCGATCGAAACGCGTACGGTAGTTGATTAATTGCAGGTCAGATGCGGGATTGCATTTTCATCGCCCCACGCTCGGATGTGATCAATGGCCTGATTGAGTTCGTTGGCCGAGAACATTATTACATCAACGGACTAGATATTGGTTTCAAAACGGTCCGCGATCTTCGAACGTCATCGCGTAATTGAAGACTGTTGCCTAGCGGCATCGATTTCGAGACCGGGTAGGGTGCGACGGGGAGCGGGCATTCGCAAGTTAGTCTTCAGGTCCAGTGATCTTACATTCTCTATGGATTTTTTACTTAGGAATGCTGACAAGGAAGTAGCCTGCTATTTTTCAAAACAATCGGCTGCCTGCGACGATTCGCGCTCGGATGTTCGTATCAATTCGCCTTTCGTTGATTCCTCGAACCTGCGGATTGCCAGCCAGGCCGCTACGCCATTGTGATTGAGCTGTTCTGGACGGACTACGTTAAAGAGCGAATGGAGATCGGCTGTGGCACTTCTTCCTGAATTGCCCCAATAGGAGGGTGCGGACGTTGCGGCCCTGTACTTGCGCGCCGCGCACCATCTGCTGTGCCTAAAAAGTACATCGAGCCACCAGTAACCGACGATGCGGCCTTCGTTCTTGGCGCACCACCCTTCGGTGGGACTTCACGGCTCTTGGGTCTCGATGAATCTCGCTAATTGCTTTGCAGCCAATTCATGACCGAGCGCTGTCCAGTGCCCATCGTATCTGAAGTAAAGCTTGTCAGGTTTATTTCGACTATGGGCGATGGCGGTAGGCGTAAAATCAATGACGTCTACCTTGGCGTTTTCAAGACCCTCCACCAGGCGATTATTCACTGTTAGGCGGTTGTTGTTTATCTCATCACCGTATCGAGACACGAGTCCCGTCCACAGTTCGTCGTCGACTTGCTCGCGCGTCGGAATGATCAACACAATTGCCTCACGCCCGTCCGAGGCTATCTGCTGCGCAAGCTGGGCGAGATATTCAATCGTGCGGGGAACGGTTTTATCGATAAAGGCGGTCGAGTAGACCGCAAGTAGTGGCGGATCGTCGCAGGCACCAAGTTTCTTACACCATTTATTGAGTCGCGCATTCGCTTTTAAAACATGGTTTGCCACCGCATATAGTGCGACATGCGAACCTAGAAACACTTTCAATTTGTAACGCCAACCTTCGCCATACTCATTGCCGACGCGTAGATGACCGTCCAGTTTCGTTGTCGAAGTAAATAAATCATTGCCGACGAAAAAACCAATGATGACCCGTTCGATATTTGTATTGCGCCGAAATAACTCGTCGTATATGAGACGGTAATATGCCGGATTCGTTCCAGAGTGCCCGGCATTGAAAACATGCACGGTCTCTTCTGAATTTCGTAATATCTTTTCAAGCTGTTTTGAATAGGTTTCGTCTAGAGAGACCCCGTACCCTTCAGCAAAGGAGTCGCCTAGAGAAAGGATCGTGCTGTTGTTGATTTCGACGAGGTTTTTGTCATTTCTGAAGCCGTCCGAATTAATGTCAATTGTATAGTCCCATTCGATATGTCGAGATCGTTGGGTTTGGTTCGGAACGTATGTTAGCGAGTTATTCTCCATTACCGGGACGAAGGCTAGGCGTTCGGGCATTGTGATCCGCAGGACGATTTCTAACGCCCCGAAAGAAAGAATGGATGAGGCGAGTAGTAGTAATAGATTTTTAAGCATGCCGGGCTGTTACGGGAGTGATCGTAGTTTCTTCAATTATACAGCGCCTAAAAGAAGTGGCGTTGGTCAATATTCTGCGGGTTTGGATGTGAAGCCCGCGGTAGATAGTTGGCCGTAGGTAACCTGCATCGCATTGAACTGGCGATCAGAGAATCCTCTAAATGGTCGCCCGATCTGGTCGTTCAAATCGTGAGCGGTGATGACGTGCGGAGAAGACCACGAATTTGATTGCGAGACGATGGGAACTGGACGATTTCGCGAGACAGAGGTCGATATCCATCGGATATTCGCGCTTGCGCCTAGGTGAACGTTTAAGCAGCCGGCCAGAAATAGTTGGTAATTGAAACTCCGACCCAAAATTAATGCGGCGGGGCTAACTCTCCAGACGAAGGACCTCAGAGCACTGACAACATAGTGCCCGGAACACAGCCAGTAAATTGGCGCCTGATTCAGCCGTTGCGAACTTTGGGTTTCGTGGGGGATCGTGCTGCGACGCCAAACTGCTTGGCTCACGATCTATCGCTAATTTCTCAATAGGGCTACGCTGCGGGCTCATATTTGCATATCATTCAGCCGTAG
>JBLFWX010000144.1:0-7662 GCA_047611805.1 Gammaproteobacteria bacterium | reverse complement strand
TTTTTCCGTCGTCTTTAATACGTTGCTGTATGGCCGTGTAACTGGCCGCGACCTTAAGTTCATGCTCACGCATTGAGTTCGTTGCTTCCTCCCTGACGGCGCTTATTCGCTTCTCGTATTCGCTGTCGAGTTCGGATCGTTGCATTTCAAGATGTTTGCCAACGAGCTCTGCGACTTTCGCGCCCATTTCACTCGATAAACGTCCCATGTCAGTCGACAATTGAGCATCGGTGTTTACCGCACAGGGCTGTTGCAGCGAATCTGTTAACGATGGCTGCTGAAAAACACCTAGTTGATCACACTCACTGGTTCTAAGTCTATTTGAGACGTCGCTCGGATCTTTCGCGACGACTAATTCCACTACGTTAGTGGTCGATAAATCGTCTCGTAGTGAATGTGCACCCTTCTGTTGCGGTTTATCTTCCCGGTTTTCAAGGGCGACGGCTTCGCCGCTCACATCGCGCAATTTCAATTGTTCGTCGGCGTCTACGCTTTGCGTGGGCGGCTTAGGCGACAAATATTCCTGCACTGCATTGAAGTTTGCCGGAATATCGGTCGTCTCAGATTCAGCCAGTTCGGCCGAGTCGCCAGCTCCTGAATCATCGCCCGTCCCAGCGATCTCGCCAATTAAACCTGTGAGTCCGATGCCCAACACCGTCTCGCTAAGATCTGGTTTGCGAGTCGTTTCTCCTTGGGGCTGCGGTTGATGAACCTCAAGCCCGGGCTCGACCGCCGGCTCGGATCCCACCCAGCTTGCTAGTTCCGGTAGCGTCTTATCGAGGTTCGCGGGCGACGCTTGAGCTGCTTCGTTCGATTGCTCGCTTGTTAGCGTCTCATTTTTCTCCGTCGCTACAGGAGGACTTCTAGAAGGATCTAGTTGCTCGTTTATTTCCAATTCAGCCGTAAATTTTCCACAGTACTCTTTGATTGGCACGTCAAGACCGCGGGCATTGAATCCACGCTCCCCCAAAATAAACGTAGCAAGCGCCGCTGTTTTTGGATCTGAATCACAGACGATATATTTTTTATCTGCAGCTAGTCGATTCACGTTCAACCGCAGTACGTTAATGCCTATATTCAGACTGATCGGAATCGAGCCTTCTGCGTACGCCGCCGGCTCTCTGACATCAATCCACTGGTAGCCGTTGTCGGAAAGCGATTTAGCTTCATCCGCAGACACGCGATTGATCGCCGGATCCATCATCCAACGACGGAAATGACCGCCATCAAGTTTCAATAAATTACCGGATTGCGACGCGGTGACGGTCGCGGATCGAGGCGTATCTGTTATTAGAGCGGCTTCACCAAACGAGTCACCAGGGCCGAGGGTCGCGAGCTTAATCTCGCGTCCTGTCGCCGCAGCTTTTTTGGTCACGACATACTGCCCGCTTTCCACAATATAGAAATGACCGCCCGTATTACCTTCCTCTACGATGACTTGGTTTGCGCCGGCTGGGGTTAACACCATTTGCGCCAAAATTTCTTGAATGTTGGTTGCCGGTAGCAGAGAAAATAGTTCAGATTGCAATATCCTGACCATCCACTCGGAGATGGTCGCAGAGAATATCTCAGCAACCTCTACTTCCGATTGCGTCGATAGATCTGCCGGTGCGAACTCCAAGAGGAAACCTTCGAGTAAATCCCAGGGAACTCTAATTAGCGCGCACGGACCGACCGTCGCACAGTTCTTATAAGCCCCATAGCGACGTTCGATTGCCTTCAGCGCTTTCGGTGTATCGGACGCTAGATGTTCGGTTTTACCGTCCGAGGCAACGAGTGTCAGGGCACCGTGTGCTAAATAATGGGCATATAGGCTGCTCCGGACCTGCTCCGTAATGTCTTCTTCTGAAGCGAAACACTCGATCGTCGATTGCGCAATAACCTTCGTGACGATGTGAGGCGGCAGACGATTGATTGGTTGCAAGCTGCGGACTAGATCCTCAAAGCAAGCAGGGTTGGTACTTGCCGGGACGTCAGCATCATTTACACGTGATTTATTCTTTTGCATGGTAAACACTTGTTCGGCTCATAATAACAACTGAAGTTTGGTTCAGCTGGTGAGATCTGCCCGTGCGAGCATCACAAATTGATTCTTCTACTGGTTTGTTAACAAATCGAAACCGAGGCGAGCTAGCCTCGTGCAAGCCGCCGCGAAGCCGTGATTCGCTCAGCCGTCCGAGCGTTACGGCACTGATTTACGTCTCACGGAGCATTTTTGATTGCGAAACCGGCCAGTCGGCTTAGCCGCTTTATCTAAGCTGTACGGCGCCATCAGTGCGCCGTAGGCGCGGTAGTTCATTGCGTGCCGCCAAGAGATCTTGCGCGGTCCAGCCTAGGGAACCATGCGTCCCGATGCCGTACCGCACGATTGCTTCGTCCGAAAAGCCGCGAAAATCGTCAACCTCGAGCCAAATCCTCATCAAGACCCGCTTACTGTCTTGTTCGTCAACGACCTCATGCGCGGCCCGTCCGTGCATCACTGTATAGTTATTGCAGAATTGAATGTCACCCTGGTGGAACGGGAATTCGAAGCATAGTTCGCGAGCTAATCCGTCGATAAGATCGAGCACCTCGACTTCGACTGGCGTCATTGGGGTTTGCTTACGGTTTGCGGCCGAGCTCATCCAGTTCCGGTTGTATTGGCACGAGACCAAGCCGTCGGCCGCGCTGAACAGGGGAACCCGAAATCCTGACGTAGCCGATTCACCATCCCCATGTTCACCCATGCGATCCCATTCAAAGCCGCTATACAAGCGCTCAAGACTGTCGGGACGCTGCCGGAGTATTTCGTTATAAATAGCCGTGGAGCTTGCGATCCGGCTAGGTGGATCGTCCGGCGCTTGACGAATACACAACAATGACGCGACATCCGTTAAATCGACGTGCAGCGGCGTTTCCGTAGGGAAACCGACACCGCGAGTCCCCTGCCGCGGCCGCAGTGCCCCGTCGGTCACGTAATGAATGAAACCTAAATCGCTGTTCTGCGTAACACCTGTTCCAATGTGACTGCAGAGTCCCCAATACATTTTCTCCAGGTCCGCATAACTGTGGCCTTCGACAGGGAAATCTCGAATAAGTGCGAAACCTCGGCCGTCTCGCAACTCGCTCGACAGGGTGCTCAACACGCCGCCTAATGTCGGCAAGCGAAAATCCGTTGCGGTTATCTGCGCAAGCGGCAGCCCGCTTCTATTGACGTCTTCGAGCGCGCATTCCAGTTCGCGGCGCTGGTGCTCGTCGATAAAAAATTCCCATCTGCGCTCTGCGACCAAGTCGCTAGCGTGCCACGAACTGTCGTCCTCGATCGCTTGCCTACAAATTTCGCTCATCTTCTTCCCCATACGCTATCAAGCAGACCGATTAAACAATGCCGAGTTTGCGCAAGCGTGCCAAATCATCGCGGTCAAATCCAGCTAGTTCACGAAAAACCTCATCGTTATGTTCGCCGAGCACGGGTGCCGGTTGATCAAATGTCAGTGGGTTATCGACAAAGCGCACAGGCAACCCAAAACCAACGGCATTCGGCACTTGCTCACCGGTTGGCGTTTCAAGTTCTGTCAACATGCCGCGCGCGCGCAGCTGCGGACTTTGCAGCATTTCTTCGATGCTAAGCACCGGCCCACAGACCACCGTATGACGCTGCAATGTCTCGACGACATCGTCGCGTAGTCGTTGCTTAACCCACGCACCAACAATCGATTCCACCTCCGCTACATTTGCGCGGCGCTCAGCGACATGCAGAAAACGCGGATCGTCGATGAGATCACTCCGCTCCATTGCGGTAAGCAACGCGTACCAATCCGCATCCATCACTGTCGCGATACACACGTATCCGTCACGTGTTTCAAAGGTGTTGAACGGAACGCCGCCAGGATGTCGATTGCCGAGAGGAAAGTCGATCATGTCGGCTTGATAATATTCCACGACCTCCGGCAACAAGAAAGCCAAAACGTCGAGCATCGCCACATCGACCCATTCGCCTTCACCAGTAATACCGCGACGCAATAATGCGGCTAGAACGCCCATCGCCGCGACCAGTGGCGCGACCGTATCTGCAATAGCAGCCCCACAACGCACGGGTGGATTACTTTCAAACCCCGTAATCGACATAATGCCGCTCATTGCTTGCGCGACAGTATCGAACGCACGCCAATCGCGCAGTGGCCCTGTCTGGCCAAAACCGGATATCGAACATAAAATTATCTTTGGATTTAGAGACTTCAATGTCTCGTAGTCGCATCCCATCGCTTCCATAACACCAGGTGAGTAGTTCTCGACGACCACATCGACGTTCTTAACCAAGCTTCGAAATATTTCTAGGCCCTCTGGATCGCGCAAATTTAACGTGATGCTTTTCTTGTTGCGGCTTCGGTGGATGATGCCTAAGCCGAGATCCGACGCCGTTCGGCGCTTCAACGAAACTCCCTCGGGACCCGCATAAGGCGCCCGATCACGGTAGAAATCGCCAGTGCCCGGCGTCTCTACCTTGATCACCTCCGCACCCAGGCCACCCAGCAGCATGGTGCAATACGGTCCAGCCAGGTACCGGGTTAGGTCGAGCACCTTCACACCGTCAAGCGGTTTCGTCTTGCCCCTCATCAATCGTTAACCTCAGGTTCTCTTAGCCAGGGAATTTTTCGTAAGTGCTCCGCATACTATATCGAACGCCACGGCAATTCCCCGTCGCTAAGGTTTAGCTCCGCATATACATCGGGTCCGTCGCCGTTGGCATCAGGGCGGCGGACTAATTTGTCCAGCTCGTGAGCGTTGCATCACCTAACGACTCCGATGGGTTTTTAGGTGCGGAAACTTTTTTGCTACCCAGCATAGGTTCGCGGATTCCGGCGGCGCCGGAACCTCGTCAAGCCATTGTTCGAGTGAGGCGTCGCCAATGCGCCGATCAGACCATACCGACATCAACCTCAGATGCTAGTATCAGTCGTGTAACAATAAATCTTGGCAGTCACTTGGCACCATTCGAGCGTTTCCTCGCGACGGTTGCGAGCACGAGTTAGTTGTCTCGCGGAGCGCACAAGTAAGGCGCGAAACATCCCTATCTCGAACTGACAGTTGACGCTAATCGCGGAGAATAGACTTTGGATAAATTCCTTTTTACGAGCGCGAGCGGCACTACTGGTGACGCAATCTGCGCCAGTCTGATCGCCAAACTTGGTCCCATACCCGACAATGCGAACATCGGATTCATCTACGGGACAGATGGCAGCGGCCCGTTGTTGAACGAGGTCTTAGATGGACTGAAAACCGCAACCGGGATCGCCCACTGGACAGGCACCATCGGCCTCGGCATGGCGGTGATGGGTGAAGAGTATTACGACAGTCCCTCAGTTGCCGTGATGTTAGCGTGTATTCCAGAGACCGATTTTCGCATGATCGCTGCACAGGCGATCGACGTCTCAGGTTTTGTCGAGCAGAACACGACCTGGCTCGCGGACAACGATCATTATTTTGGCGTGCTGCACGCGGACCCGACCAACAATCGGGCGCCGGCACTCATTGCTGCGCTCGCCGAGGCAGTGCCGAACCCATTCTTCGTTGGCGGCATGACGTCGGCTAACGGACAACACCTGCAAGTAAGCGACCAGGTCACCAGTGGTGGCGTATCGGGCATTCTATTCTCAAGCCAAGTTCCAATTGTTACCGGCCACACGCAGGGTTGTTCGCCGATCGGCGCGAGCCATCTGGTGACATCTTGCCAACGCAATATTGCCATCGAACTTGATGGTCGCCCAGCACTGGACGTGTTGCGCGAAGACGTCGGAGAAGTTATCGCAAAAGATCTGCGCCGCATGGAGGGATATATTTTCGCTGCTCTACCGATTTCCGGCTCCGATACGGGAGATTATCTCGTGCGCAACATTGTCGGTGTCGACGAAGAGCAACAATTAGTTGCAATAGGCGAGGTGCTTGTCGAAGGGTCGGAACTGATGTTCTGTCGAAGGGATGGGACATCAGCCCGGCAAGACATGGAACGAATGCTCCAAGACATATCTCGTCGCGCCGACGGTAACGCGCGCGGCGCGCTGTATTATTCGTGTCTCGGCCGAGGCCGACATCAATTCGGCGAGAATTCTGAGGAGCTGAAAATGATCAAAGACGCTCTTGGTGATGTACCGTTGGTCGGCTTCTTTGCGAACGGCGAAATTTTTCACAATCGCCTTTATGCCTATACCGGCGTACTCAGTGTGTTCTGCTAACCGTCACGCGGCAGCATACCCCGTGAAAAATGCACGTGCTCTGCAACCCCGAGTGGACGTTCAAGCTAACTACATCAAAGTCGCCAAACTATCGCTGCATCTCTAATGCATGACGCTCGTTCTCGTTCAAGACGAACGTCTCGGCTCACGCTCCTCATCAAAACATACGGCCAGCTCGCCGACCTTTTGATATCCAGACAACCGCATGCGGCCAACTCATGCATAAGCCGCATGCTGGTCCGATAACTAGAAAGCGATTAGGAAACCGGCCTCAACTGAATGCACTGATAAATCTCTATAACCCACTAAGCCGTTATAACGTGTGTAGAAATAGGAGCCATTCGCAAGCGACGCGGAAAAGCCGGTGCCGAAATTGAAGTAGTTGCGGTCCGGCGAGTCGGTGGCTAAGGAAAATCTGAGTCCATTCGGATCGTTGATGAAGCCGCCGGTTATGGGGTCGTTGCCGTTTTTAAATTCGTGCGAATATTGGCCCATCAAATAAGGGAACACCGGTCCCCACGGACCCTGAAAAGTAAACGTCGCCGCGGCCCCAACGTTAGTAATTAACGATTTAATGTCCTGCTCGTCAACAAACAGCGCCAGCCCCGATCCCGCGGCAGTTGGATTGCTCATGCTTTCGCGGAAGCCGTCAATATCCGTTTCGGCATAAGCGACACCTGCATAAGGTCCGAACTTCACTGTGTTGGTATGCCAGTCGTGTCCAATCGTGGCACTCACCGAAAATTCATCACTGTCCGTGTCGGAAACTGCTACTTGGTTGACCGTCGTGATGCCAGCTAGCGCGACCGGCCCGGTTGTCGCTAGGGTTGCTAGGCTAATTTGCTGAATGCTGTAGGAAATATTTCTACGTTGATCATGCGAACTATCCGAATACCCGATCGTGTAATCGATGTAGGTCCCGTTTGACGGGTAGTACGTGCCGTAGCCGTAGACGCCCCAAGTATCAGAGTCCAAGCGGCCGCCGTTGGCTGCGATGTCAGATTTCGCTTCGTTGTAACTGAACGCCACACCCAGCAGCAGATTTTCTGTCCAGTGGTAGTCGACGCCGCCGGTAAATCCCCATATGTCCGATTTAAACCCTGCCTCTCTATCGCTCGCGTCGCGATCTACGTTCGTGTACGTTCCCCCAAAGAAACCGCCCCACCCGGTCGATGGATCATCGCCTGCACCCAACGCGGACATTAATGCATCGTCGAATCTTCCGTTTAGTCCGTTTAAGGTCAGCGCGATGCCGCTGGTCGACCCACCGCGCACAGCATTCATACGGCCTTGAATTTTCGATGTACTACTTGAGCCAACATCAACTTCCGATGACGCGACGGCGGAATCCTCTTCATTAGCGGTGCCTTGCAGGCCAGTCGTTACCCCGGGGATATCGTTCCCGATCAATGCGTTAGCCCACATTTCATCGCAGCGCTGCTTCAAATCT
>JBLFWX010000143.1:0-7706 GCA_047611805.1 Gammaproteobacteria bacterium | reverse complement strand
TAATTCACGAAACAAAACGAGAACTCTGATAGTCGGCGAAGGCGGACGTCTAACTGGCTCCACATGGCGCAAATACCCGGAGGAAGGTGATAGATGGCTTAATTAAGATCGACGAAGTTGAAGGGCTAGGACCTGCTTATGCAGCGAAACTTACCGAAGCAGGGATCAAAACGACCGACGATTTCTTGAAATTGTGCTGCGATTCTAAAGGTCGAGGCGAAACGGCGACCAAAACCGGTATCAGCGAGAAGCTAATACTTTCTTGGGCCAACATGGCCGATCTAATGCGCGTGAATGGCATTGGCGGTCAATATGCCGAAATCCGGCACGCCGCCGGAGTCGACACGATTAAAGAACTGCGTACCCGTAACGCAGAAAATTTGGCGGCAAAAATGAAAGAAATGAATGACGAGAAGAACCTCGCCAACGCTTGCCCCAGTGAGTCTGTTGTTTCAGGTTGGATCGAAAAAGCGAAAAGCACGGATCCGCTTATTACGCACTAAGCGGCCTTCACGCCCGCTGCTTGGCAAGCTTGCGCCGACCTCGCAGCGGACATCTGGAATTCCCCTTCAAGTCCCCATGTAGCTAGCCCGAAGGTGAGAATCTTCGGTTCGCGGGTGACGACAAGTATGGTTGCTAGTATTGTTAAAAATCATTAGTTAAATGTTTAGAAAAAATAACACGATCGGCTTCGATTGGACATTTTCGACGGTCGATACCGGAACCGGAAGCGGCGATGGCAATCAATGGGATCCGTTTGGTTACTTAGTCAGCGGATCGTTCACGCAAGTCGGCGACGACACGGGTGTGGTAAATTCCGGAAGCGGGTCGTTTAGTGTGTCGATCGGCGAGGTGTTCGGATTTCGGTCCTACACTGTCGATGGCCTATTTGGCTCGTCAACAGCAGGCGTTGGTAACTTCTCGGTTAGTACTGTAGCCGCGTCTGTCGTGCCGCTGCCGTCCAGCATGTCGTTGATGGGGTGCGCTTTCGGCGGTTTGGTACTCGTGCAGCGTCGCCGTAAACAAGATAAGGCGGTGCCACTGGTCGCGAATTAAATTCCCGCTTCATAATCCAAGGCATCTCATCGCGGAGGCCTTTTTTTTGTCCGCAGAACAGGCGTTATAATCGGGTCACTTTGAACGCTTCGTTTGATGTGAGCACCACGATGGTATTACTTTATCAATTTCTCGGTTCTCACTTCTGCGAGAAAGCACGCTTTGCGCTTGATTTCAAAGGTGTGTCCTACACTGCGGTAAACCTAATTCCCGGGCCGCATCTTAAGGTAACTAAGAAAATAGCCGACAAATCGTCGCTGCCGATCCTCGCGGACAATGGAAATGTTATTCAAGGCTCTGCGGAAATCATTACTTACTTGGATAAACGCCATTTACATCCGGCTTTAACTCCAATGAACCCAGCAGATCGGTCCCTGTCTCTCGAATGGGAGCGCTACCTCGATCGAAATCTGGCTGTGCCGTTTCGCTTGTGCTTCTATTTCGAGGCGTTAGAAGACCGGACCATGGCCACAGACTTTTTGTTACGCGGCGCTCCGTGGTGGGGCCGTCCTTTGTATGCAGTAATATATCCGGGTCTGCGGCGAAAAATGTGCAAGCTCATGGATATTAACGCGAATTCGGCCAACGCTGCGCAGGCACAATTAGTCGCGACATTTGACAAACTCGACGAACGAATCTCGAAGCACAAATTTCTCGCGGGATCGCAATTCAGTCGCGCCGATCTAACAGCCGCCGCGTTGTTGTTTCATCGCTGGTCAAACGATTGGCCGGCACCGCCTGAGTTCGGCCGCTTTATGGATACACATCGACAGCGACCGTTCTATAAATGGGCCGGCGCGATTTACGAGCGATGTCGCGAAGGATCGAAGACATGACCCACGAGAAGCCGTTTGCTCCTGCATCGGATCGGAATAGAGACCCGATTCTAAGAGCGCTGCGTGGTCATCTTTCTAACGTTACCGAACTACTAGAGCTCGGCAGTGGAACTGGGCAGCATGCCGTGCACATGGCGGCTGAATTGAAACACGTCCAGTGGCAGACCTCGGACCTCCTCGATCAGCACCCTGGGATGAACGCGTGGATCGACGAAGCGCAACTTCCCAATGTAAAAAGACCCTTGTCCTTAAATGTCGCGCAAGCGGATTGGCCGGTATCGACGGCGGACGCGGTCTATACCGCGAATACGGCACACATCATGTCATGGGAATCGGTGTGCGCCATGTTTCGGGGTACCGGCAAGGTGCTTGTCTCGGGAGGATTGTTCTTGATGTACGGTCCGTTCAATTACGGCGGTTCATTTACCAGCACCGGAAACCGGGATTTCGATAAAACGCTCAGAACGAGAGATCCGGCTTCCGGAATTCGCGATTTCGAAGCGGTAGAAAAATTGGCCCTGGACAATCAGATGACGTTGGTCGACGACGTCGATATGCCTGCGAACAACCGATTGCTCGTTTGGCGAAAAAATTAGCCAGCATTTCACGGGGAAAGTGGGAACTGTTGCTTTGCGACACGGCCACATCAGTGCACAATAGCTCGCGAGGCATCACAGCTAATTCAAAAGAAAGGGGAGAACAATGATAGTGAGTCGACTAATTCGTGCAGTGGTGGCGATCTGCTTGGTGGGTATCGCACTCAGCGCAGCTGCAGAATCTCCTGCCGGGATGAAGATGTACGTTCTCAATTCCGGCTCGCTCTCTTTAGGTAAAGGCATGCTGCAAAACTTGGGGCCGATGGAACCGCAAATTCGGATCCCGGTCGCATTCTTCGTGATCAAGCACCCGAAAGGTAACGTGCTCTTTGACACGGGCAACAATGACAAGATCATCACTGATCCAAGCTACTGGGGACCTAATTTCGCGGCCCTTAAGCCGGTAAATACACCGGATATTTCCATCGAATCACAGCTTGCTCGGATCGATATGAAGCCGGATGACTTTAGTTATGTCGTTGTCAGCCACATGCATCTTGATCACGGCGGCAACGTTGGGAAATTCCTCAAGTCCACTATCGTTATACAACGCGACGAAATCGAGTACGCGATGTTCCCAGACGCCCCTTTTGCGGGCGCGTTCATCCCAGGGGATGTCGGCGCACTTCGCTCTGCCGTTGGCGTATCGGATCCGAACGCCGGTCCTATGTTGAGACTCGAGGGCGATCTCGATATCTTCGGTGACGGCAGCGTGGTGGTGAAACGCTCGCGAGGACACACGAAAGGCGGACAGATGTTGGTTGTGCGTCTACCGAAAACAGGCACTATTATTCTGACTGGCGATGCGGCGTATTTCCGCGACAATGTCACGAAAAGTATCCCGCCAAATATCGCGTTAGCGTACGACCCAGCGGGGATCATGCGTGGCTACGAATGGATCCGCTACATGATGGCGAGCGAAGGTGCGGATTTTTTCACGTCCCACGATCCTGATGTGTTCAAAAACTACAAGAAGGCGCCGGAATACTACGACTAGGCGCGTTTTCGTAGCCCACATTTTTGAACATTAATGCGCCGGCTTCGTGTCGGCGCATTGCATCTGAACCTGGCAATTCGAGCATCTTGGCGAGACCTTTGGAAAACCAACCGGCATTACCGCCACTAATCGCCGTTGAGAATCTGAGCAAACGATTCGGCCGACGTTTAGCCGTGGACAACGTTTCATTCGAGCTTGCCCGTGGCCAGATACTCGGCTTGCTCGGCCCGAATGGTTCCGGCAAAAGTACGATACTGCGGATGTTAGTCGGCTATCTTCGACCGACGAGTGGCAGCGTCAGCATCGCTGGTTATGATGTCGTTAAACAGGGACGATTGGCACGAACTCAGATCGGTTACGTGCCGGAAGACGTACCGCTTTATGAAGCCTTGAGGGTCGACGAATTCTTGAACCTGATGGCGGGTCTCAAAGGACTACCGAAGTCCGAGTTTGGACTCGCTCTCGAACGCGTGTGCGATAAATTAAACTTAAACGCAGTGCGGAAATCACCCATCCGGACATTGTCTCGAGGATTTCGCCAAAGAGTGGCAATCGCACAAGCGTTGCTCACCGAACCGCCGCTGATCATCCTGGATGAACCCACTAATGGTCTCGATCCCCGTCAAATCATTGAGTGTCGCGAGCTTCTTTTATCCTTTGCCGGGGTGCATTCGGTAATAGTCACATCACACATTCTCGGCGAGATAGAAAAAATCGCAAACCAGGTTGCGATTTTGCTAGACGGACGTCTCTTGTCAATCGAAAAACTGGACCGGGCAAGCGGTGCGCCAGTTGATCTCGAATCGAGATTCCTCGCGCTAACGGAGAGCTTGTGAACGGCCTTAGAGCGCTACTGCGTAAGGAACTCGCCGCGATATTTTTGTCACCCGTGGCCTATGCGGTTATCGCGATGTTCATCATGCTAATGTCGTACACGTTTTGCGCCCAGCTTTTTCATTCGCGATCGGCGAGCTTGGCACCCATGTTGTTTCAATCGGCAACCTTACTGATCTTAACTATTCCATTGCTAACGATGCGCCAATTTGCTGAAGAGCGTCGCAATGGGACGTTGGAATTGTTACTGAGTACACCCGTCGACGATCTCGCGATAGTGCTCGCAAAATTTCTTGCGACAATGAGTGTCGTCGGAGTCTTGTTGGTGTTGTTACTCGCGTTTCCCGCCGTTCTCGGTATGTTCTCTAGCCCTGATTGGGGGCCTATCGCTAGCGGGTACATCGGCCTGATATTACTCGCGGGCGCGTTAACGTCGATCGGACTTGCCGTGTCGAGCGTAACTTCTAATCAACTCGTCGCCGCCGTGCTAACCCTGGGGTTGTTTCTTTTGTTCTGGATGGCAGAAGTACTCGGCGTATTATTTCGCGCGCCGTTTGATGAAATTGCCATCGCCATGTCGCTAGACACACGGTTTACTCCGTTCGCGACAGGCGCCGTCTATCTTTCCGATTTTGGTTTTTTCTTGACTGTTGGACTTATTGGCGTGCTGCTCAGCGTTGCCGGTTTGTCGCGGCGCTGATTTAGGCACGCGACGTGCACGACTTATTCTGGTTTGGCGGTTGGCTGATAGCGGTTGGGATTCTCTTCGTCGCCGCACTAGGATTACCGTCTTTGTGTTTTCGACGTCGCACGATTGTAGCGCGCAATATTGCAGCAAGTTTGTCGGTGATCGCGATGCTAGCCGTCGCGGTTCTCGGAAACATGGCGTTAACTCGCCACGATCAGCATTTCGATTTTACTTTCGAGAGAGTGTTTACGCCCGATTCAAGCGCGCTTGATGTCGTGAAGGAGCTGACCCGTTCTATTGCACTCACTTACTTCTATCGCGCCGATGATCCCGACGGGATTCGGGCGCGCCACATGGTGGAACTTCTCGCAAAGGAGAACCCGCTGCTTCAGGTGAAAACTATCGACCCTGATCGGCACCCCAGCCTCGCACAGACCGCCGGGGTTAAATTTTATAATGCAGCGCTTTTGGAAGCCGAGGGTCGTCAAATTGTCGTGCGCAGCACGGATGAGAGGGAAATCGCACTCGGCATACAGAAAATACTAAGAGAACACATCGTCACGATCTGTTTCATGCAAGGGCACGGCGAATACGCCAGCACTAACTATGAGTTTCATACTCATATCGAAGAACTGGGTGGCGGCGATGCGGGCCATAGTCATGGGGGTGATACCTCAGTTGTCGAGACGACGGCGCACGGCATGGGCCGCTTCCGAACGTCGCTTGAAGCATTGGGATACGACGTTCGAGAGATTGTGCCAGCAACTGATGGTGTCATAGACGCAAGTTGCAATGTGGTGATCGATGGCGGTCCGCGCACACCGTATAGCGAAATCGAAGCAAAGGCATTGGAACGCTATTTGCACTTAGGCGGTGCAGCATTGCTGCTATACGACTTGGAGTTTCGGCCCATCGCGTCGCTTGACGACGTACTGCGACGTATTGGCGTGAAGTTAACGAACAAGGTGGTAGCGGACTCCAATCAGCATTATGCCGCCGATCCGGAAATGGTCGCAGTGACAAGTTACGAACCACATCCGGCGACACGTGGATTATCTTTCGCATTTTTCCCGGGAGTGCGGGCGCTACAACAAACGACGACAATCGCTGGGACTTCAGTCTCGCGTTTGTTCTCAAGCAGCAAGGACAGCACGAGCGCGCACATGATTGCAGATCATCCGCATTCGGAAACACACACCTCGCATTCACATTCCCACGACCCCGCGCCGAGTGAACACATCCTCGCGATTGCGAGCGAGGGTCGTCTAGATGCGCAGTCCCCTGGAACGTTTAGAGTTATTGTCGTCGGCGATAGTGATTTTGCAAGTAATTCGTTTTATCCGTACATGTCGAACAATCGCTTGGCGCTTGCCTTGGTCCGGTGGTTGGCGCACGAAGCAGATCAGGTGCCCGTCGCTGCCCGCATCCCGATGAGACGAACCGTCGAGCTAAATAAGGAACAGCAGCAGATAATATTTTTACTTTTGGTGATCACGCTGCCGCTGGCCGTTGCGATGCTTGGGTTCTTCGTGTGGTGGAAACGACGGTGAGCTTGCTTCGGCATCCGGTCGCGAGGATCAGTGGGAGTGCCTTGGCCATAGCTTACTTGCTCGTGATGTTCGCGAGCGGCGCACCGCCTACCTATGAAAACCGCATTGACTCGTCGGCATTAGGGGTGTTGATAGAGGAGCCGGATCAGATCGTGGCTGTTGAAATCACCTCGGGTGATTCTCGTGATGTCTATACGAGCAGACAGGAGCTTTGGTTTGATGCTTCCACGCAGGAGCCGTTGTCCGAGGAGAAAGCAGCTGCGCTTCAGGACGCCCTAAAATTCATGCACACCGCCGAACCCGTGCGTGTCATAGCGCCGGAAAAGCTTGCAACCCTTGATGGGGCGGCCTATGGCCTTAAGCCTGCACGATTCAGCATTGAACTTAGTGCGGCAAACGGCACGCGACTAGTTACGGATTTCGGTGACATTGCCAATAATGGCGTCTTGCAATATATGCGCATCGCCGGACGTGGGGAAATCTATCTCATGTCCGGCTTTGTCGGTGCCGCTTGGGATGCATTACGGTAAGTGGCGATGCTCCTCCCAATTCGAACGACGTGAGTTACTACCAACCCTACCGAAATTTAGGCATTACCTCGGTGGCAAATAGTTCGAGATATTCGTTCATTTGCGCTGCCGGCATACCTGGCGGGACGGTCCAAGTGTAGTAGCGTTCGATGCCTGTTTGCTCAACATAACTTCCGATTGCGTCGACGGCCTCGCTCGGGCTGAGCACTTGCAGCATGCCCGATTCGCGAAGCTGCTGTTCATTGTTTGCTTCCGGAAATGGCGTTTGACCAGCTTCGTGCAGCCACACGTTGTACATCTGCAATTGGTAAATAATGTAGGGCGCAACTTGCGAGAATGTCTTCTTGGGATCGTTCGAAACAATCAGCCAAAAATGTCCGCCGGCAAGTCGACCGGGGCCCGTTTTGCCGAGTTTTGCTCGCTCTTCTTTGTAGATCGGTATGAAAGGCGAAATATCACCGGTACCAATGAAGCCGTCGGCGAGTCGTGCAGCGCGCTTAGCGGAGGCGGGAGCAAAGCCCCCAACCCATAAAGGAGGACGTGGTTTCTGTACAGGTAGGGGGGCGAGTTTGGCCCCCTTGATTTGGTAATGTTCGCCATCGTAGTCGACCGTTTCGCC
>JBLFWX010000142.1:0-7861 GCA_047611805.1 Gammaproteobacteria bacterium | reverse complement strand
CTAGGCGGCCTTCGGCGTCGATCGTACGCGTGGCGCGCGCACTAATCTTTCCTATCTCGGTAATTTTATCGCCGACAATCCCAACGTCTGCTTGCCGCGCAGGCGCACCGGTACCGTCAATGACGGTGCCGCCTTTAATAACAACATCGAAGCTACTCATTCGCTTGCCTCACTTAAAATTCCAGAGTTAAACGTACCATCGTCTGCTACACGGACCATGCGGGTTTACTAAGACCGTTCTTGCTCGGCCAGCACCCCGGCTGCGAGTAAGGCCGAGACGTCTTCGGGTGACCGATTCAACCACTCACCAAGAACCTCAACGTTGTGCTCGCCACGATAAGCCGCGGGCCTGCGAACGCCGGATTCCGCGTCACTAAAATGATACGGCGCTTGGGTCGTTGGGCGTTTTCCACCGACCCGATCATCGACTTCCGCGAGTACGTTCCGCGGACCCACGCTCGGATTGGTAAAGATGGCTTCGCGCCAGGGTCTTACCTTCCCCCAAGCGAGATTAAATTCATCGAGCAATGCAGTGACAGCTTCCCAACTAGGGAAAGCGGCCAAATAATCTGCGACGACTTGTCGACGACCGTCCTCGTCGCCTGGATCGATCAGGCCGGCGCGTTTTTCGAGCTTGCGCCACAAATAGAAAAATGGCGTCGCTATGATCAGGCGACCTCCGTTAACATTCCACACATCGCCGCTACCCGCGGGAGGCACATCACCACAGAGCACCATGGAGAGGAAATCGTCGTGATAGAACTGTGCGTTTACCATGGCCAGATCAATGTGCTGTCCGACGCCAGTGCGGTTCGCCATCACCATTGCCGACAAAATTCCGATCACGCCGTGAACGGCAGCCGTGGTGTCTGCACTCGATAGCGGGAAATCCACGGCGCGATTGTTTGATAACTCTGCAAATCGGTCGATCAAACCTGTTTCCGCATGCAATACCGGGGCGTACGCCGCTCGGTCACGTTCCGGTCCCACTTGGCCGAATCCCGAAATCGACAACATTATTTGGCGCGGGTTACGCGCGTGCAAGGTCTCCCAGCCCAACCCAAAGCGCGCCATCACCCCGGGCCGGAAGTTTTCGACAACAATGTCCGCGACGTCGGCTAAGGCGAGGATTAGATCAACAGCACCTTCGGCCTTGAGATCGATGCAGACATTGCGCTTACCCACGTTGTGCTGCGTAAAGTGGCTCGCGAGGTTACCGATGCGACTGCCATAAGCGCGCGTGAGATCGCCGCCTGGGGGCTCTACTTTAACGACGTCGGCGCCCAAGTCGGACAGCATGCGGGTCGCGAACGGTCCAGATAGCGCGCGGGTTAGATCGAGAACCTTTGTGCCCTCGAGTGGAAACGACATGCTAAAACCTCCGAAAACCGCTGCAGATAAGGAAAAATGGGAGGAACTATAGTACGCCGCCTCAAACTCACATTCGAGCGTTCACGTAGCGCGTGCTACTGAGAGAAAAGACTGTGGTGGTGAATTTATGCGACCCTAGGTGACTTGGTCGTGCATTGGGAACTGGACCTTAAGGCACCAAAAGGAAACGTAGCGCGCCGCAGCCTGGTTTTAACTCCGTCCAATTATCGATTTCTAAGTCTATCGCGGCGAGCGTTCCTGCCACATAGACCAGCGCTAAATCGTCGGACAGAGTGGTGAGCCAGCTAACCAGGTCTGCCACGCCAGGGGCATGGGCGACGATACACAACTGCTCTACCTCGCGAACCTGGCTCCGGATGTGGCTCGCGAGATCTGCCACGGATGCATTATAAAATTGATCCAATTCCAAAATTGGCGCGGTCCAGCCGCCATTTTCCGCTACCAATGCTGCGGTTTCCCGTGCTCGCAACGCACCAGAGCAAGAGACCGCGTCCGGTTTAATCTTGTCCTCAGCCATACGGCGGCCAAGCACTGCGGCCTGGTCTTTACCTAAATCGGATAAGGCGCGCGTAATATCAATCCCATCGGCACTTGCTGCGTTAGCGTCGGCGTGGCGGAGTACTAGTAATGACTTCATGGTGCAATGAGTATCCTGAAAACAGTCCGTGAGCGCGCTGCATGTGATTCATCAATTCGATGAATTCGCACGCTTAAGTGTAGCCTAAGAGAAGACAAACGGCAGCGCAGAAGATAAGCTCAACCGCGCTTAAATCTATCGCTGCTGCCTAACATTGAGCGGCCACATTCAAGCTTGCTGTAATGGCCGCTCGCCGTGCAGATAGACTATTGGCAACCACTAAATGCACACTCAATGATGGAGACGATTCGATATGCCTGGCACTAAAAAACCGACCAGTGAGGAGCTCTCCGCCTGGCGCGCATTGAATGTCGAGGATGTGATCTGGCCCGAATTAGCCATCTGCGATGCGCATCATCATTTGTGGAATCACGCGGGCGATAGATACTACGCGGCCGAACTCGCAGCCGATGTGGGAGACGGACATAACATCGTCCAAACAGTCTACGTCGAATGTGGCTCGGACTATCGCACCGACGGCCCGGCGGCCCTCGCGCCAGTGGGCGAGGTCGAGTTTGTTGTAGGCCAAGAACGTGAACTCGAAGCGATTCTTGGTAGACCTTTGATCACGGGAATCATCGGCTTCGCGGATCTGCGCCGGGGTCGTGCAGTGACAGATGTACTCAATGCACACGTCGAAGCGGCGGGCGGACGTTTTTCCGGGATCCGTCACGCAACTGCCTGGGACTCACACGATGACATCGTGAACCACCAACTCAGCCCGCCCGCACACCTATTGCGTGATAAGAATTTTGTTGAGGGGGCAAAGGTGTTGGGCGAGATGGATCTCAGTTACGACGCATGGATCTATCATCCGCAAATTCCCGAATTAACCGAATTCGCCCGTGATGTGCCGGGCACCACCGTTGTACTCGATCATCTCGGCGCGCCGGTCGGGATCGGATCGTACGCTGGAAAAAGGAATGAAATTTTGGCGTACTGTCGGGAGCATCTGGAAACGCTCGCCAAGGAGCCGAACGTTATGCTCAAACTTGGCGGCATCGGCATGACCTTATATGGCAGCGGCTGGCACCGACTCGCGGCCCCGCCGAGTTCAAAAGTTATCGCGGATTCTTGGGGCGACCACATCCGCTGGTGCATTGATACGTTCGGACCCGATCGGGTGATATTCGAATCCAACTTTCCGCCGGATCGCCGTTCGTGCAGTTATCGAACATTGTGGAACGCCTTCAAGCGTATTGCCGAACCGTATAGTTCGACTGAACGAGCGCTCATGTTCCACGACGTTGCGGCAGCGGTTTATCGATTAGGCAAGACCTAGGTTTTACGCCGGAGGGCTCAAAGGAAAAATTGATCCAGGAATTCGCGCACGCAACCGTCTCCGCCCTTCGTGCTTAGGACTACATCGCAGAACTGTTGCACTTTCGGCATCGCGTCAGCCGGGCAAGCGGATAGGCCGACTGCCTGGATAATGTCGATATCGTTGAGGTCGTCGCCGATATAGGCAACTTCATTTAGACGGAGATCGAGTTCCGCGCACCACTGGTTCAGAATTTGAAGCTTAGGCGCCTGACCCGCATACCACCGCTCTATCCCCATCATCTGTGCGCGCATTTCAATTAATTTATCCGCGTAGCTATGGCTGATGATAGTCACCAACACGCCTTGTTTGATAGCCAACTTAATACCGAGTCCGTCCTTGCAATTGAATTTCCTAAACTGATCGCCAGATTCCATGATGTAAATGCCGCCGTCGGTTAACGTACCGTCGACATCGAGGGCGATTAATTTGATCTTTGAAGCGTCAATACTCATGCGGATTATTCCGATTAAAATAGCTTGTGAGGTTAGGACCAGGGTTAAAGTGCGCAAAGCTGCCGAGAATTCATAAGGTTCAGAGACGGCAGGCCCAACGCCTTGTTATATGACACATTCGGATTAACTGTTTGCCGATTTCATGCGGAAATATGATCCGGAAATGGCGCAAGAAGTCTAATCGAGTTTCGAGGACGTGGCGAAGAATATCGCATCGCCGGGCGCAACAGGTAGTCCGCGAGCGCCGCATTCAAGCTTGGGCGCACCGCAAGTTCGCTTTGCATTACAATACCCCGAAACCATTGCATTCGAAATCTCTGCATGCGAACGATACTCTCACAACGAATTTCACAGTCACTCATTGCGATGATGTTGTTGCTGCTCTGCGCCCCGCTTGGGGCCGATCCGCGCAACCCAGGGCGCAACGGCAAAGCCGTCTATAAAAAAGCAAACTGCGTCGGATGCCATAAATGGCATGGTGGCGGTGGCGGTGGATACGGCGGCGTCGCATTGTCCCTGCGCGCAACAAGACTTGATGCGGCATCGCTCGCTTTGGTTGTGCGATGCGGACGAGCCGGGACCAGCATGCCCTACCACGATAGGACAGCTTACGTCCGAGAAAATCGGGACTGTTACAACGTAACCAAGGCTGATCTTGGCGATCTCGCCCCGCCTCGTGCGCATTACTTTCTAAGAGCAGCCGAAGTCGACGCGGTTGTCGAATACGTCATTGAACACATGCAAGGCAAAGGTGTGCCAGATCATTCGGACTGCGTGGCTTTTTGGGGAGAGGACGCGAAACGATGTCGGATCATGGCACAATGAATGTCCAATCTGTGAGGGTGAGTTATTTGAAAACAATCGACCGTGCGCTTCCATGTTTCGTAATGATATTGGTTAGCCTATCCGCCTCCGCCGCGGACACCACCTACGAACGCTTGTTGGACTCTGCTAGCGAGCCGCACAACTGGCTGCACCACCATGGCTCCTATAATTCACAACGTTTTGTGAATCTCAAAGAAATCAATCGTACGAACGTAGCGAAACTCAAAGTCGCTTGGACTTACGCTCTCGGCGGCACGAGCGGCGGTGGAATTTGGCCCATTGCTGGTTTGGAATCGACCCCACTAGTAGAAGACGGATTTATGTACGCTGTCGATGGCTGGGGCGTTGTCACGAAAATCGACGTACACGGCGGTCGGGCTAAATTCATTTGGCGAATGGATCCGGCAACCGATAAAGATTGGGCTGGTGAAATAGCGTGCTGTGGAGTGGACAACAAAGGTGTCGCCTTATGGGGCAATCAGGTGTTGTCGCACACCTTAGATGGACGCCTAATTGCTACGAATAAAGACGATGGCGAAATAATTTGGGAAGCGCAACTCGCGGACCCTGCGATCGGTGAAACCATTACCGTCGCGCCACTCATTGTTAAAGACATGGCTATCAGTGGCGTATCGGGTGGCGAATTCGGGATCCGCGGTTGGATTGAAGCGACGGATCTTAAAACCGGCAAGCGCCGCTGGCGCCAACATACGATCCCAGCACCAGACGAACCAGGCGGAGATACCTGGAAGGATGATCACGAGGCGTATAAAACGGGTGGTGGTGCAACCTGGGTTACTGGCTCCTACGATGCCAAACTCGATCTCCTATATTGGGGCGTCGGTAATCCGGGTCCGGATTGGGACCGCGAATACCGTCCAGGTGACAACTTGTATTCAAACAGCGCGATCGCACTCGACCCGAGTAACGGCGAGATCAAGTTTCACTTTCAATACACGCCGAACGACCCATTCGACTACGACGGCGTAAACGAATTAGTTTTGGCCGATACCGAAATTGGCGGCAGCCAGAAAAATATTATGTTGCACGCCGATCGCAACGGGTTTCTGTACGCAATCGATCGAACCAACGGCGCCTTTATATACGCCACTTCATTCGTTAAAGAGCTCAACTGGACAGCCGGAATTCATCCAACGACAGGCCGTCCGATAGACTACAACCCAGAAAGCAACATTCAGAACTATGCCGGGGTAGCGTCAAGTCGTAGCAAGCCGAAGTCGGGTCGCCTTTGCCCTGCCGCACAAGGCGGGAAAAATTGGACACCCATGAGTTACAACCCCGATCGCGCCATGCTCTATATCCCAGTTATCGAGAGCTGCCATGAGATCACCACAACCGCGGTCCCAGAAGGTGAACCTAGAGTCAATCGTGAATGGTTCACGGCCGGTGGGATACGAACGACCCAGCGCATCACCGGAAGTCTCACTGCGATTAATGTGAAAACGGGTAAAGTCGCGTTCAAGACCGAATCGGAGTGGCCGTTACTGGGCGGCGTGGTCGCAACCGCAGGTGATCTTGTTTTCGCAGGCCTTCCAAACGGAGACGTGGTCGCCTACGACGCCGAAAACTTAACCGAATTATGGCGCTTCCCAACCGGATCAGGCATCAACGCACCGATGATGAGCTACGCGGTGGATGGCAAGCAATTCGTTGCCATTGCCGTTGGCTTTGGTGGCACGATGCCGAAATGGTGGATAGATGCCGTACCTGGGCTAGAGAATACGAACCCAAGTTCTATGATTTTTAGTTTCGCGCTCGATTAGTAGATGGTCCTGGGCTTCAGTTCGACCCGTTAAAACCCAGGATCCGATATTGCTCGGCAGTCATGGAACGACATCGAATCAAGTAGGAAACCATTGGCCGTTTCGCGAAGATTCTTGACGATGACATCGCGTCCGCCAAAGATGAGCATTGCTCATCAGCGGTTAATCAATTGTCCGCCAGTGATGAAAGTCACGAACAATCAGATGCATCCGAGTAGGCGAGACGTCCAAAGATTGCGCTCGCGCTACGTCGCTTGCGCCGCAAACGCATTAACGAGTTATAGATCTATCGCAACGCCCAATGGGCGCGGGCCAGCAATATCAAACATTCGTCATAAACCCCGCACAACCATGCTAGATCCTCAAGTGTAGAATCCCAGACTTCGATTCACTGGTTTGATCTTGCATGTCGACTTGAACGGACAGTACTCGAATGATTCTTCCGCTTCTAGATCCCAGTCATTAGCGGCACCGGTCAACGGATCCGGAATCGACCCCAATCGATCATTTTAGTTAACTCGGACAACACGCGATAACCCTTTGCGCATTTCAATCCCTAGACCGTATACTTCCAACGTGCGTAGTCGAATTCAATTAGCGTCGAGGCGTTTGCGCTTCGTTTTTCTCACTGTCCTGCTTCTCGCAGCACAGGGCATTGCGCTATCCCACGCAATCGATCACACACTCCAGGGCGACACTGATAGTTGTCTAGTTTGTCATGTGGCCGACCAATTCGACGATGCCACTTGTGCCCACTCCCCTGCACTTACGATCGTTGCCGGTGTCGGCACGCTGGACGCTTCAGTTGCCTCACCGTATTCCCAATTAATCACCGCTTTTCAAGCGCGAGCGCCCCCGCTCCTCTCCAGCTAAATCCTGTTTGTTGTTTGCGCGTTGGGCGTTTCGCTCGGCCGCATCCTATTCTAATTTTGATAGCTTGGAGATAAATCGTCATGCCTAGCAAACTTATTGCCGGCGCGCTGGTCGCGTCTGGCATTTGCATTCCTGTCCAATCATCGGCGGGACCCACGACGGAGGCCCACTCGCGACTGGAAGAAGTCGTCGTTTCCGCCCACCCGTCCAATGCCAGTGATAAACACTTGGCTCAACCGATAATTGTATTGAAAGGCGCGGAGCTTCAGAAAAAGCTTGCATCGACAATCGGCGAGACTTTGTCGCGCGAACCCGGTGTCAGTTCGACCGCGTTCGGCGCCGGTGCCAGTCGGCCGGTGATACGCGGATTAAGCGGTTCGCGCGTGCGTCTACTGGAGGGTGGCGTGAGTTCTATGGACGTTTCGAACCTGAGCCCCGATCACGCGGTCAGTATCGAGCCGCTAGCCGCCACTCAAATCGAGGTGATCAAGGGTCCCGCTACGTTGTTATACGGCAGCGGCGCGATCGGCGGTGTCGTCAACGTCGTCACGAACCGCATTCACTCTGAACTGCC
>JBLFWX010000141.1:0-8045 GCA_047611805.1 Gammaproteobacteria bacterium | reverse complement strand
ATCCCCGAGACGATAGTCTTGAGCAAAGCATTTGCCTCAATTGTTGATGAATTTGACGAGCGTATGCGACATCACCAAATCGCCTTCGCCGCGAACTGTGAAGAATCGATTAGCTTGCACATCGACCCGGTATCATTTGAAACCATTGTGCGGAATCTCGTCGACAACGCGCTAAAAGCGTGCATCGCGGGGAACGGGACAAGCGTCGAGTTACGCGCCATGGCAACGAGCGCCGGTGTAGCCATAAGTGTCGTTGATGACGGAATTGGATTCGAACGATCGGATAAATCTTTACTATTCGAGAAATTCTACCGCGTCGGTGACGAGCAACGCCGCACCACGCCTGGCACCGGACTCGGTTTGTATATCGTGAAACGTCTCGCAAATTTATCGGGCGCCAGTGTGTCCGCCGACAGCGATGGGCCCGGGCATGGCGCTACAATTACAATTAAATGGAACAAAGCGAGGAAGCAATGAGCAATCGTGCGCGGATACTAGTTGTTGATGACGAAGTGCATCTTGCCGACGGCATCCGTGAGAATTTACTCGCCGAGGGCTACGATGCCATCGTTGCGCACGATGGTGAGGCAGGATTGCGTGCAGCAATTGCGACTCCGTTTGACCTGATAATTTCAGACGTAATGATGCCTAATCTCGACGGCGTGCAAATGTGCAAACAACTGCGTGAAGCCAATGTACAAACTCCGTTTATGTTTCTCACGGTCAATGGGGCACCGTCAGATCGTATTCGCGGCCTCGAGGCAGGCGGCGACGACTACCTGAGTAAACCGTTCCACCTTGAAGAGCTTTTATTGCGCGTTGCGGCGATCCTAAAACGCACGATGTGGTCTCAACGGGTGGCAGACCAAGTGCTAACTTTCGATAACAACGAGGTGAACTTTACGACCTATCGTGCTACTGCCTGGGACAACAGTCAGCAGGATCTCACACACAAAGAAGCCATGATCCTACTGCTGCTTAGCGAACGGGATAGTCAAGTTGTCTCGCGCGAAGAGATACTCGAACGTGTATGGGGCACAGAAATATTCCCATCGACGCGGACGATTGATAACTTCATCGTCCGTTTGCGTAAACGTTTTGAGCGCGATCCGGAAGCGCCCCAGTTTATCCACACCGTAAGGGGTGTTGGTTATCGCTTTACATCTATTTCGAATGACACTGTATAGAGACCGCGCCCTTCTAACTGCCAATAGCAAGTCACGAAAGCAAGCTCCGCTACGTTTATAAATTGCTACGAGCGAAGCAATTTCATATCGCTCCCTGCGCCGCTTAATCGCGCTCGGATTTAAATATAACGACCTACCGGGCACCCGGGCTACAATGCGCAGCCATTGGTTTGCGACGGGATAAAATTCGAACTTCACTGACCTTAAGGAATACGAACTGAGAATCGTTATGCGCAGCATCCAAACAACGTTTACAGAGTTTCTGATTGCCGAGCGGCGACGTTTTCCGGATGCATCCGGCATCTTAAATGCTTTGCTGCTCGACATCGCCCTGGCTTGCAAATCTTTATCTAAACGAGCAGCAAACGGCGCGCTCAATGAGCCAACCGGAAGCCAACTATTTTTTGCGAATAACGATAAGCCAACAGAAAAACTCGAAGTAATTGCCAACAATTTGTTCCTGCGCGCGACGGAATGGAACGGGCACCTTTCCGGCTTAGCTTCAGAGGAAATGCCGAATTTGCATAGCGTTCCGGAGGATCAACCGAAAGGGAAATATCTACTGGTTTTTGATCCCCTCGACGGGTCGTCGAACATCGACGTAAATGTCTCGGTTGGAAGCATTTTTTCAGTCCTGCGGTCGCCGCATCCAGGAAAGAGCGCGACGGAGGAAGATTTTCTCCAGCTCGGACATGAGCAAGTTTGCGCGGGTTACGCAATTTACGGCCCATCGACGATGCTCGTGATCACAGTCGGTACCGGTGTGCACGGGTTCACATTAGACCAACAGCTTGGTGAATTTTTCCTGACGCATCCGTCGATGAGTCTACCGCGCAACACTCAGGAATTTGCCATCAACGCCTCGAATAGCCGCTTTTGGGAACCGGCCGTCAAACGTTACGTCGACGAGTGCTTGGCCGGCACCACCGGACCGCGAGATAAGGATTTCAATATGCGTTGGGTTGCATCGTTGGTCGCCGAGGCACATCGAGTACTATTGCGCGGCGGCGTGTTTCTGTATCCTCGCGACACCAAAGATCCTGAACGCGCAGGCCGGCTCCGGCTACTTTTTGAGGCGAATCCGATCGCGTTCATTATTGAACAGGCTGGCGGATCGGCGAGTACTGGGCGTGAACGTTTGCTTGACGTTAAACCCCAGCAGCTACATGAACGGATCGGATTTATTTTCGGTTCAAGCGAAGAAGTTGAATTAGTTGAGTCCTATCATGATCAAGAATACGGCGATGAATTTGACGCGCCTTTGTTTGGTGGCCGCGGCTTGTTTCGCGAAAAAACCTAGATAATTCATGTCCAAACTTCACCCTACGATAGCAGTCACGGGGCCTTCTGGCGCTGGGACAACCGCAGTGATGCATACGTTCGAACAAATATTTCGGCGCGAAAGCGTCGACGCTGCGTTTATCGAGGGGGACGCATTCCACCGCTACGACCGCGCCGAAATGCGAGAAAAAATTGCTGCGGAACGCGACACAGGCAATGCCAGTTTTAGTCATTTCGGGCCGGACTCGAACGTATTCGATAAGCTCGAAAACCTATTTCGACAATACGCGGAAGACGGCTCGGGACAATTTAGGCGCTATCTGCACAATGAGACGGAAGCCGCGGTCTATGACCAGGAGCCCGGCACGTTTACACCATGGGAACCCATCCCAGAAGGCAGCGACCTTTTATTTTACGAAGGGCTGCATGGTGCAATAAAAACGGAAACAATTGATGTGTGCCAGTACATCGATCTGTCGATCGGCGTTGTTCCGGTTATTAATCTCGAGTGGATTCAAAAACTCCATCGCGATCGGTCATTGCGCGGGTACTCAACGGAAGCGGTCTCGGACACAATATTGCGACGCATGCCAGATTACGTGAACTACATCGTGCCGCAATTTTCACGCACAGACGTCAATTTTCAAAGAGTTCCGTTAGTTGACACGTCGAACCCTTTCACCGCCCGCCTCATTCCCACTCCTGACGAATCGATGCTCGTCATTCGATTCGCAGAACCACGCGGAATTGATTTTGCATATTTGCGCTCAATGATAGAAGGGTCGTCGATGTCACGCGCAAACACTATCGTGTGCCCAGGCGGGAAAATGGATCTTGCGATGCAGCTTATCTTTACACCTATGATATGGCGCCTAATGGAACGGCGCGATAAATCGAAACAGGCGGTTCGAAAAGAAAAATAACGCTCTGATTGGATCAGTTCGATGCTCGGCGCGTTGCCAGCGCAGGAACGCACCTATGCATTTACTTATATTTGACCCAGCAATTTACGCCGCGTTTGTTCGCTAGTCGCTATAAAAATAATTGCTAGATGCATAGCGCTTGCAGCAAAAAACATCGACGATCCGACGAGTTTAATCATGAAGAATTCCGGCCACGGGTTCGTTGTATGGATCGCGAAGGCAGACAGTGCGTCCCAAATAGCCAGCGAGTTCCATACGATAATCGCGCTCCAAACGAATAAACCGGTCTTTTTTAGGATCAAATAAGCGATCCACAGTCCGCTCACGCCGATCACTGCGTCGCCAATTAATGGCATCAGCCATGCCGCAGGAGGATCGCCTGGCAGGCCGCCACCTGCCCTATGAATAAACGCCAAAGTCATTGCGCGACCCGTCAGCATCAAGGTCAACATGAGTATAATTTTCTGTTGCACTACATTCTCCTAAACTATCCTTCTGGACGAAACAGTCCAGAAACTCTTTTCACTTGCATTATGCAAGTTGCAGCACTGCAACATCATGCTTGCTTTTTGCAAGTTGAAAATTTGGTTAAGATCGCTGCATGAAGAAACCCGCTAGAAGTCGAACTGAGCTATGCCCAATTACTTTCGCGCTCGACGTATTTGGGGATAAATGGAGTTTACTGATCCTTCGAGATATCGTATTCAAAGGGAAAAAATATTACGGAGATTTCCTCAATTCACCGGAAAAGATTTCAACGAATATCCTAGCTAGTCGATTGCAGAAGCTGGATTCGGAGGGCTTGATATCAAAAGCGATCGATCCAAGCAATTCGTCAAGAAATATTTATCGGCTCGCGGAAAGAGGCGAAGCCCTGCTGCCGGTTCTTTTAGAAATCATCGAGTGGAGTTCAACCTACAACCCTCAATCAAAAAGTACTGACAGTATTATCGACGGTGCTCCGGCAAACCTACTGCGACGTTCAAAAAAGGATCGGGCGGGTCTAATTCAAGAAATTCTTGAGCGGATCAAATAATAGGAATCTCTTCGAGAATCAGCGCTAGATTTTGGAGCAGTGCGGTGCCCGCCTAACATCACTCGGAGCAAATCGCGCGGTGCTGCGAAGACTAGGTGCCTGCCGGACTCAGGCGTTCGTGATTAGGGAGCGTCCGGTGTGAGTCGTTTTTAATGGTCGTTTGAGGCGAGTAGTCATTCTATTTAATGAGAAAGTACGCTGAGGATGGCCCAACCCGGCTTTTCCAAACGAGTCCATGGATGGACGAGGTAGAACTGAGCCGGGAGCAGAAGTCGAGAGCAACGCAGCAGCAGTTGCCGACGACCCCATGGATGGGGGAGATAGGGCGAAGCAGGATGCCCGAGCCGGGTAGAACATCCTAAGTCCGACAGGCCGCTCGGGACAATCCGGGGGATCCGTCACGCGACGCTGGATTTCATTGTCCGCGACCGGCCATGGCGTGAATTAATCAGCCGAGCGTGTGGCGTCGTTATCGTGTGCGACTCCGAGCTATTCCTGCGCGATGATGGATCGATGCCGATCGCTGCGGTAACGATCAACTGACGCCACGCGAGACAGCAAACTACTCTGGATCGCAAAGCTCGGTCTGAAAACCTAAATCGTCTGTCAGGCTTGTAATTTCCTGGTAGCCCAGTGACTCCGCAGCCGACAGCTTGCTCGAATCGATACCATGAATGTTGATGTGCAGGGTCGTCGCACCACAGAGCGCTGGCGCCATTTTTCCAGTTAGTAGCCCGCATTCCGACGAGAATACTTTGATATTGCTGGCTTCTAATTCTTCCTTTGTATCCTCAACTTCATTTCCACTATCATCCTCACACTGCAATCGTCCGCTAGAGGTGTAGACGTCGATAACGGTTATTTCCTCTTCCTCCACCATCCGCGTCTCGCGCTTCGGTCCGCGTTCCGGCAACAGCGAACACGCGCCAAGGCTAACGATGCAGGCAAAGATGATCATTACTTTTGTGTTCAATATTTGTCTCTTTAAATTCGGGAAAATCGATATCAAGAATCGCGGGCTGCGTATTGTACCCTGCGACGCAAGCGTTGCCATTAACCGAGCAAGCAGGTCTGCCCGTCGAGATTAGCTAGATTCCGGTAGCCATTAATCACTGAGAACCGCTCGCATTGGAGGCACTGCCTTCGAAATAGACTAAGACGCTTTTTCGACGCTGGTCGTCTACACACCCAATTCGACTGCGCAACTGAATAGCTACCCGGGCATTGCGCGTTAGGTGCCAGCTGAGGAAACCCACGCCTACGCTAGACGCCGCCACGAATCTATGCGTGTTGCTTCAATGATCAGCTATTCGCGACCGCTTGCGACGCTGTTAGTGCGGCTGGCTGTTGCTAGGTAGAGTTTTAGCCGCATGGGCATCGATCTTTCTTCGAACGTTGCGCCGCGCTAGGCCGCCGGCATTTGGAGTGACATTGTCGTTCATTAGATCCAAGTATTGCTTCGCACCAAGGTTTCCACCTTCGTAAGCGAAGTACAACCACCCATAGGCTTGCTGAAAGTCCTTTTCGACCCCGAGACCACGTAAATACATCACCCCTAAATTACGTTGCCCTTGAGGGTCTTCGGCCAAAGCCGCGACTTCGAACCATCGCACAGCCTGCTCAAAATCGCGTTTAACACCGAGCCCCAAGTAATAATGCGTCCCGAGATAGTTCGAGGCGGCGATATTACCGTTGTTGGCTTGGTCGCTAAAAATTCTAAATGCCTGGACATAGTCCCCGTGTTGAAATAACTCAACGGGATCAAGCCGTTTGCCACATCCATTAGCGACGCCACAAATTAATATGAGTATTCCCATGGCGTACCCGGACCGGGAACTCATCAACAATCCTAATGTCTGCCAATTACTCATTATAAGAATGAAATATACTGGAAACCGCTATCGCGCGCGAAATCACTCTTAAGGAAGCGGGATATCGTGCGCAAAGCCTGTCGGTCGTGCAGTCTAAGTTCGGCGATGCATGGTCCGGATTCCTAATGCCCGCGCAGTCTTTTCGAGCTTCGCAACGAGGTCAAATAGCACTGCCGCGTTTGAGTCGACAAGCTAGGTTTCGCGGTAATCCGATTCGCGAGTAAACTTGGGGAACTATGAGTACATTGAAAATTCTTTTGGCTATCGCATTTTTCGGATCAGTCGCAGCCCTCGTGCGACTAATTATGCGCAGTCGCAAAGCACACAAGAGGTTGAGTGAGGAACTGGATTCAAGCCATATAGAACTTTCGGCGGATTCTGTCTCTGGACAAACCACGGATAAGCTGAGCGCGACTGCGAACCTCCCGCATTTCGTCGAAAAAGCCGGTCATGAAACGAGCGACGACCTATCCCAATCTGGCGCGGTGAGTATACGGCACGAAATCACCCGCTGCGTCGCCTCAAAGAAATGGGATGAAGCGCTGCAATGGGCTTCACACGCAGTTCAGGCGCTGCCTGACCATGCGGATTTCAATGTCTCGCTGGCCGAGATTTATGCCCTCATGGAAGACCGCGATAAATTCATTCCGTTGTTCGCAAAGTTGTACGTGGATCTCGACGACAACAAGACTCAGCAGGCACGACTACTCGAAATCGCGACTAAATTCGTCCCCGATCACCCACTTGTTCTAGCCAGCTCAAGAGACGCCGCGGCGTCAGTAACACCGGACTGAGCGTGTGCAATTTTGTTGAGTAATTGCGAATTCGCTCGCCAAGCAGTGACTGTTTTCGATCAGAAACCAAATCCCACGCCGCCCATAATCCGAAAATCAACGTCAGACTGATGCCCGTTCGAGTCATCTACGAGCGGATAACCGAACGAGAAAAACGCACTGAGTTGTCGGAAAGACGCGCGGATACCAGGCGACAGGTAAATAATGTTGCCACCTGAATTTGCATCATTGACTCCACGCACCTTGTCACTCCAACGTTGTTCTCCATTGATTTCAAGCATCAAGTCCCAAGCAACCTCATCGATGATTGAACTATGCTCGTGGCCGCCATGGTCGTGGTCCTTCGTCGGGCTAAACACAACGGCTAAGTTGTAGAACAACGCGTCACCAAGCTCAGAGTCTTGCCCACCTTCGGTGGTCGCGTTGTACAACAGGTTGGCGTGCAAACCAATGTGCGTGAATGTTTGCCTTAACGCGCCCCCAATCAAGAAATCCCACGAACCCGAGCCCGGTTGAAACTCTGTTTCAAGGCGCCCTCCCCGGTCCGATACACGAGTCTTGCCGGTGGGCATTTTAAATCCACCCTGCATCGCAAATTCCGCATCTTCTTGAGCGAAGATCCGATAATTACCTAACACGACGAGATCCCCAATTCCTTCAGAATCGCCGTGCCCGTGCACCTCGGCTTCATCGTCTTCGATCTCTCCCTCGCGGATATTATTGCGCGCGATCCATGGTATGCGCACACTTAAATCCAGGTTCTCCGAGACACCGTAAGCAACTGTGGCCGCCGCGCTCACGATTTCATCCGTTGCGTGTACACCTTCTTCCCCAGCCGCGGCGAAACCGGCAAGTTCGGCATTCGAAAAAGAGTCATTTTTTATGACTTCACTACGCAACCCAAGAACCCATTCGCCGGCCCTTAGACTCGACGTAGAAATCGTATTCAATCC
>JBLFWX010000140.1:0-8156 GCA_047611805.1 Gammaproteobacteria bacterium | reverse complement strand
CGTTTTGATAAACTCATGCTCGCCGTGCGAACCTATTTACGTGAAGTTAGCCCCTTTCCAGGTAACTCCCCAAGTGTCGCAAAATTTGGATCAGCTATTTAGAAGGCAATACACGCGGCGGGGATATCTTGTCCCGACTCGGTGGCGATGCATTCGGAATACTATTTCGACGCTGCGCCGTTGATGATGCGTTAGCGATCGCCAACCGCATTCGCAATGACGTTGAGGCGTTCCGGTATCAATGCGGTGAGGATGTATTCAGCATTAGCGCAAGCGTTGGTTTATGTGAAATACCCGGCGGCGAAATCAGCCTTGCAACGGGAGTGAACGCGGCAGATGCCGCGTGTATGGCGGCGAAACGTGGCGGCCGCAATCGTGTCCATATACTGCGCTCAGATGACGAGACGGTCGTGCAACTGCGCAACGAAATGCTCTACGTCAATCAAATTACAGATGCACTTGAGCAGTCCCGGTTTGAGTTGTTTTATCAAGGCATCGTGCCGCTCAAACCAGGACTTGGCACCGGTAAGCGTCATGAAATTCTATTGCGCATGCTCGATCTGAGCGGTGGGATAGTGCCGCCAAACGACTGCTTGCGGCAGTAGAACGCTACCAACTAGGTGCGTGTCTCGATATGTGGGTCGCAAGCGCGACGCTCACCCCTGTTGTGTCTGATCCACAAGCGCTCTCGCAGTTAGATAGCTGCAGTATCTACTCGACTATATAAAAATAGACGGCTCATTTGTTAGCCAAATGATCCACGATGACCTTGCGTTCGCGGCCGTCAAATCCATCGTCGATGTCGCAAGGGTTGCGAACAAACAAGTGGTTGCCGAATTCGTCGAGACCAAGGAGATAGAGCCAGCCTTGAAGGAACTCGGAGTCGATTTTGGACAAGGCCATTTCTATGGTGAACCTAGAGTTCTAGATATACGTCGTGGGCAGATTGACGTGGCGGTTGGTGTCGGTTAGAAATACCGAACCGGCGTGCTCGTGCCCTTGCGAATCGAACGTAGTTCTTGAGCGTCACACAACCTGAAACGATCGTTCGCGCGGTGCGCGCAACTGAACAATTCGATAGCTTCCAGCCAACGAAGACCCGAAGCAATTAGTGCGACTGTCGAGTGGGGAGACTCCGTTGCGAGATGATTCCAGGAACTGGCGAGATTGTGGGGGCTGCCGTTGCGAGAATCCGGACTGTCCTGAGTGGATCAAATCATCCCATCCCATCCCTTTCATCAATGGGTTCGTTTGCCCATCCCGACAAGTTAGGCTAAACACGTTGACTCTTGTCCCTATTGCACGGAGTCTCTTTTCTTTTAATTTAGGAGAGCCTGTATGGATGTCATTGAAGCAATGGAGACTTGCATTGCAATGCGCTACTTGAAAGAAGACCCGATACCTGATGCTGATCTTGAGCGTTTGATTTACGCGGCGACCCGCGCATCGAGCCCGGGGAATAGTCAAGAATGGGAATTTGTCGTTTTGAACGATGCCGTGATCAAAGCGGAAATTGGCGATGCGGTGTGGGCGGCAATGTCGCCAGTCTTCGATGAACTACCGCTCGCCGATGCCGGCGCCGCGCAACGCATGTATAAGGGTGCCGCGTATTTGGCTAAAAACTTTGCGAAAGTTCCAGCATGGATTCTGGGTTGCGCGCGAAAAAATTATCCGCCGCAAGCACCAACCGAAGCGTTTATGCATTCTACGATTTACCCTGCCGCGCAGAATTTGATTGTCGCTGCCCGCTCGATGGGCCTGGGGACGACGTTTACGACGTTTCAAATGGCTGCAGAGCCGGTCATTCGTGAGCGGCTTTCGATTCCCGTCGACGTGCAGCTATGCGTTCTCGTCGCGGTGGGATATCCCGAAAGAGCCTTTGCCCCGGTACGGCGAAAACCTGTCAGCGAAGTGTTGCACTGGAACACCTGGTAGATTTGGGAGGCCTCCTCAGAGTGGTTTGACCTGTTAATATGCTGCGGTAATTCGGCGCTAGTTGGTTGCGTTTTGAAGATAGCTTTGAGCTTCTTTCAGCTCGCGACGATCAGCATCTGCGTTAGCGCAGATGCTGACGAGCTCGGCAAAGTAGCTCATTGCTGCAGGTTTCAATCCCGCTGCGTCGGCGGCGTTTGCGGCGCCGTATAAACCGCGAAATCTGCCCGGTTCTTTGGCGATCGCGGCTCGAAATGACGCTAGCGCCTCAACGGGTTGATTCAACTCAAGCAGCATTTCGCCGAGTTGCTCATATGCTGCAACCAGCGGCCCTGGTGAAATAGCCGATTTTTCGGTGCTCTGCTCGAGTTGGGCCGCCTTACGCATTGTGGATAGTGCTAGCTCCGGGTTGTTTTCGGCCAGGGCCAACCAGGCTTCGACGATCGTCCGTTGTATGGCGACCTGGCCCATCCAATAGGCGTTTTTAGCTAGTTTTTCTTCGCTGGCTTTCAGTCCCGCGATGGCCGCACGGGTCGATTCCACATCTTTGCCGTGCGCAGCGCCGAGCCCGCGGGCTAGATGAACGATAGCGTCTATGAACGGTGTCGGTGAAGATATCGCTTGAATGTTTTTTGCTGCCGCCCAGTCGCCACGCTCGAGCGCGAATCGACTCGGAACCGCGGCCGCGGCGTATGCGCCGGCAACGATATACCGATCATCTGATTTAACTTGGCTAAATACTTCCTCGGTTCGCGCCACGGTGGCTTGGGCAGCCGTGTCTTGACCTGTCTGTAAATAGGCATAAATCATGTAGTCGATCGCGTGTAAGGCTTCGGCAGGCGAATCCGCTGCGAGTGCGGCATCGGCTGAGCGAATATTGGTATCGATTGATTCCTGCCAATGTCCTAATCGGGTAAAAGTATGCGATGGCATGTGCAGCGCGTGCGGCGCTGCCGGCGCAATGCCTGCGTACTGCCGCGCGGCAGGTAAGGCGTGTTTGGCTAGTGACGGCACATCGTAGCTATGAATAAGGTAATGGGCGATGCCAGGATGATTTGGTTGTTCGGCAAATGCGGCCTCGAGAATTTTTGCCGCACGTAATGGCTGCGCGTAGGTCTTATCGGCAAGATCTGCTGAACCGTTCAACGCCATCGCGTACAAGATGGCGGCTTCCGAATCGTTTGGATAAGTCTCGGTGAGTCGTTGCATCGCTTTCTCAAAGGCAACTGAGCGATCGTGGTCTGGCGTGTTTTCGAAATCGTCATACAGCACCGACACCGCATCGATATAATCGCGTTCGCGTGCGTCTCCCGTGGGCAACTTGCGCGCCCGCGCCGCTGCCTCGAACCCGGCTCTAAGTAAGGCCTTAGCGCGATTATTACCTAGGGGGTTGCCCCAATTCGCCATGGACTTGCCCCATTCGGCCATCGCACAGTTCGGATCTTCGGTCAGGACCTCGTCAAAGGTTTTTATGGCGGCTGCAAACCAAAATGAATGAAGCAGGGCGATGCCTTGGTTGAACAAGGGTTTTACGGACGTCGAACAGCTGTTGGCAAAATCAACCGAACCCAATGCGGCTTCGCCTAGCTGTGCGGGTAATTCTCCATCGTTTGATTCGTGGGCTAATGCAATCCCACAGAGCAGGAGAATGAGCGCGGCTGTGGATAGATGTAGGCTGTGTTTCATTTGCTAACTCCAAAGTGTGGCGTCGTCGGTAGATAGTTTGCTCTCTCGGACGATGAAGCGTATTCATCGCCTTTTGCATCCGCATGGCAGCGGCTAGAGGTCGATACGCAGAGCTCGCTGCAATCGCGATGCGACGAAGTATAGGCGCAACTTCGATGCGTTCCGAGCAAAGCGCCTAGACGAGGGTGCGAATTATTCCAGGAATGTCGACTCGCCGATCATTCTCCAATTCTAGACTGCGGTGCTTGCGAATAATGGACGCCATCAGCGCCGATGTTCCGCTCGACAAAATCACATTGCGCTGCGATTGAACGACCCATAATTTGACTAGACGTTCTTTTGGTTCTTATGGCGCCATTGTCGAACCAAGTCTGGTTGCGCCCTTACGCATTGTCAGCATTCAAGCTAGCGATCTTTTCGCCGCGTAAACGAAACGCCTAAAGTCGTGACTGAATGGATGCCAGAAGCCCGGCATGCGTTGCGTAAAGCACAGGCCGGCAACCCCCGCTGTTGGTGAGATCCACGAATGGGTGCCGGCCATTCCACCCCAGTGGTATTCGCCGATGACGCCGTCAGTCTCCGACGGGTCGGCGGCGTTTCGCACCGCGAAACCTAAACCGAAAACCGTATTCGGCATGTCAAACATTGGAAAATTAACCGCGACACCGTCCGCGAGTTGATTCGAACGCATGAGCTCAAGTGTCTCTAGTTTGAGCACCCGGTGGCCACGCCAAGTACCGCCTGCAACGATCATTTGGATGAACGTACAGTAGTCGCTCAAGCTTGAAACTAGCCCGCCGCCACCCGACAAGAAGGTCGGTTTGTTGGTTCGGCCATCGATACCATGGTCCTCGAGGTTGAATCCGCCTTTCATCGGATCGAAGAGGTCCGGCGCGTTGTACATAGCGACGAGGCGATCGCGTTTGTTAGCCGGCACCCAGAAATCGGTGTCGTTCATTTCCAGTGGGGTGAAGATTTGCTCACGAAGAAAGGCATCGAATGCCTGTCCGGAAATTACTTCGACGATCCTTGCGCAGACATCAGTGGCAAAACTGTACCGCCACTGGCTGCCGGGCTGAAAAGCCAGCGGCATGTCGGCTAGCTGGTTGGCGAGGGACGCAAGCGTCTGGTTTATCTGACTCACCGGATTAATGTTCGCTGCTTGATACGCTTTATCGACGATTGAGCGAGGTTCGAGAAATCCGTACGAAAGTCCGGCGCTATGGCTGAGCAAATGCCGAAGCGTGATCGGCTGCGATAAGGGTTCTACGTCGGCGACTGTTGCGGCATTCTCCCTCAATACTGAGACGTTGGCGAAGTTGGGTAAGTATTCAGACAAGGGATCGTCGAGATTACATCGGCCGTGCTCTACGAGCATCATCAACGCAACGGACGTGACTAATTTCGTATTCGAGTACATACGAAAAATCGGGTTGTCGACTAAAACACGGCGATCATACACGGACATGAACCCATGGCGCTGCAGGTGGACAATTTCGGTTCCGTCAAGCACGAGCGTCGCAACGCAACCGAGGATTTCCTGATCAACGTACCATTGCATCCGTTCATCGAGTTCTTGGAACATCATGTTGGTATTAACTAATTCAAATGACATAGTGGCTTGCGACTCAGGCCTGTGTTTGATTTGGAAAGGCGTAATTGTTTTGCTCCTGACGATCGAGAACTGAATAGGGTCAATTCTCAAGCTATCTCGCGGAGCGTTAAACCATCGCGTAGTTTTGTTCGACGTTGAGTAAGGCTTTGCCTTGGATTTCGGCGACGGTATCGAAATCGAGTACGCCGTGATGACTGACCGTAGAGATGTCGCGAAAAAAACTTTGCAATGGGTTCACGTCATAGGTTGCGTGCGCGCCCGCGGCTGCGTAAATACGGTCTGCTGCTCGTCGACATAGTTGCGTTGCATAGGTCGCATTCCAACGTACCTGTGCACGAGCCTCGAGGGGCATTGGCGCTGGGTCGGCCATTGCGGTGTCCAATAAATCGCAATTTCGTTCGGCGAGCATGCGCGCTAGTTCGACCTCTGTTCTCGCCTCGGCGAGTCGCATCTGCAAACCGGCTCGATGGGCTTTCGCGCCGCCGACGTAGACGTCCTGGCGGATCCGCGTTTGCTCGATGAACACTTCGATACCGCGCTCGGCGATGCCGAGAATTGTGCCGACACCCATCGCGGACAAGGTGGCAGGAATCGGTAAGCGGTACAGGGGCCGATCGATGTTTGGAATGGTGCCGAGAAACGCCTGCACGATAGGGACTGCGCGATAGTCGGGAACGAACAGATTGTCTGCCACGATGTCTTTCGAGCCCGTGCCACGCAGGCCGAGCACGTGCCAGGTGTCGTCGATGACCAAATCCCCGGCAGGCATAACAACGAGCATGTTCGGCGTTTTTTTACCCGACTCATCCTTGACGCCAGTGGAGCCAGCCATTATCCATTTGCCGTGGTCGACGCCACTGCAAAACTGCCAGCGGCCATTCATCACCCAACCGCCGTCGGCTGGAGTGCAGGACCCTTGTCCAGATGGCGTACCGGGAATCAATGCGTTCGGGTCGTCGCCGAATATTTCGTCCTGGCAGCGTCGTGGAAAACGTCCGAGGATAAAACTGTGAGCGGCGCAAACCATTTGCACCCATGATGCGGCTGGGCAGCCCTGTGCGGTGATCGCGTTCGTGAGTATTTGCTCGCGCGGGGCGAATTCAAAACCGCCGTAGTGAGCGGGGGTCATCAGGCGCGATAGACCCGCGTCGCGCAGGGCGGAGACGGCCTCATCGCTGAGCTTGCGTTGCGCCTCGCTCGCGAGCGCGGTTGCGCGCAGAGTAGGAACAATTGACCGGGCTTCGGAGCTTGGATCATACATTGCTTATTTGATACTCGATGACTGGTTTACAGATCCGTTACTATTGATGACGCGGGGTTCGTCTTGCCATTGTGACATTCAGCTAGCGATACCCACGAGCACATCGCGCAATGCGGCGGGGTTTGCGAACATCGGCGAGTGACCTCCCGACAATCGATGGATGATTGTTGAACCGCCGATCCCCGAACTATCGAAGCGCTCGACCATATAGTCTTGCGCTGCGGGCGGCAGGACCCGGTCGTCGGCCATATGAATATAGTGACGTGCCACTCGGCCATAGTTACCGCTAGATATTTGCATTGCTGCTGTCGCCGTGTCGATCGGTTCGTCGCAATGTAATAGGTTCGCGATTGCGAGGTTTCTATCCGGTGCGACATCGTGATAGAACGCTTGCTCCATCGCGCGGCCATAAGCGGGATCGTCGGACCGGGGATCAATGCGCAGCGCACATCCATTGTCTTGGTCGCTGCCGATGATGAGCGGCGACACGAGCGAGCTTGCGAATGTAGGGTGGCTAAAAATTGCGCCGCCGGGTTCGCCGTTTGGTACGAGCACGGCCGTTAAGTAGACGACGGCTTGGACAAGCTCCGGCACGGCCTCGGCGACATGCGATATCGTCAGCCCGCCCCATGAATGCCCGACCAGGATGACTTTTCCATTGCCGATCTTCGCCGCCCGCCTGACTGCCACGATGGCCGAGTCTGTGCGTTCTTGCTGAGTGATCTTGCCGAGCGGGGATATCGTTTTCGCGAACTGCGCGAGATCGATAGGTCGCTGATAATAACAATCTGGAAATTGACTTAAGGATCCCGCACCAGGTAGATCAATCGCCAGACTCGCATAGCCGGAGTCGGCCAAGACGCCTGCTACGTCTGTCCAGGTCCATGCCCCGTGGAACCCTCCGTGAATAAGCACGAAGGCGGGCTTACTTATCTCCGGTTGCGTACTTGCACTTGCCACGACGTCAATACCCCCATTGGACACTTGAAATTTTCAGGACCAGTTTCTAGATTAGTAAATCGTCTAAACAACAAAATTTCAGCTGATCAGAATCCGCCGACACCTTTGTCTAATTGCACACCCAGGCTATTTAGGGCCATGGATACCGTGTGATATTGTCCGACCGTAAATATCACGTCCATCATCTGCTGATCCGAAAACTGCGAGCTCAAGCTTGCCCAGGTTGCATCGCTAATGAACGAGTCGTTATGTAATTCGTCGGCTGCCAACAGTAGGGCGGATTCGAATCGGGTCCATCCGGCCGCATCCGGGCCGAGTTTAATGCGCGCGATTTCTTCATCGGATAAGCCCACGCTGCGGCCGAAAATAACGTGTTGCCCCCATTCATATTCGGCGTCGCACAACCAACCGACCCGTAGGATCAGCAGCTCGCGTTCGCGGGGCAATATTGTCGATGTCTCGCCCATGATGTGGTGCGCCCACACTTGAAATTTCTGGGCGGCGTCGACGTGGCGGGACAGAGTCCCCATCACGTTATAGAACGGTTGTTTGCCTTTTATGGGCTCAAGTATTTTGCGTTGCGCGTCATTCCACTGCGACTCTTCCAAGGGTTCTATGCGAGGGGACGAAAGCTTCATTAGATTTCTCCAAAAATGACGACCCGTAGGGATCGGTGTTTTCCAATCGTATTTATCAGTGAGT
>JBLFWX010000139.1:0-8281 GCA_047611805.1 Gammaproteobacteria bacterium | reverse complement strand
GCGACCTTCATCAGTAATACGAGCTGCGTGACTCGCTAACAAATCCTGCAACTCGGCATCGACCGCTTGGCGGATCAACTCCTGGGCCCCAGATCTCAGCATCGCAGTAAGCGCGTCTCCAGCTTCCGCTCGACCTGATAATTCAACAACGTTATTCTCTTTCACGGTGGCGTATCCTTTTTGGTTGGCTTGCTGCTTGGTAACAACATTTCAACCAGATACGCCGCCTTTATTCAATCTCCCGAACACCAGATTCAGTTATAACTCACCAATGAAGGGCTTACCTCGAAGGAAATACATCGTTGTCTGAAACGCTATATTGTGCGGGAGTTATACCCGTTAATACTGCGTGATTTAGAGGCTGTAACTACCGATCCTTGACATAGGAGCGTCAACGCGGTCGCCGAAAGCTTCTTCGCGACCTTGAAAGTTGAGTTCGTTTACGAGACGTTGTTCCATACACGGGCTCAGGCAACACGAGAAATCTTCGAGTACATTGAGGTGTTCTATAATCGCATTCGACGACATTCTTTTCTCGATTATGTCAGCCCGATCGAGTTCGAGAGAAACTATGCTCTGCTGCATCAAGCAGCTTAAACCAGGTGTCCACTAAACCACGGCAAGTCCAATACCGGTACTCGGGAAAAGGAGGTTTGTTACCTGCGATGGGAATGGGAGGTCTCAGTTCCAGAGTTAGGGACCAGTGTCTTTATCATTCCAGAATCTCAAGTAAAAAACGGTGAGGAGCGTCTACTAGTGTTAAACCATGTTGCGAAATCGGTAGTCGAAGAGGTCCGTGGTGAACATCCTGTTCACGTATCGCGGCAGTCCGATCACTAGGATGAACAATACGGCGTGGCAGAATGCTAGGAAGCGAAGCGGTTTTGCGATGGTACGAGTTCATGACCTCAAACACACATTCGGCCGTCGCTTACGCGCGGCCGGTGTCAGTTTTGAGGATCGCCAGGATCTGCTCGGACATAGGTCAGGTCGGATCACGACGCACTACTCGGGCGCCGAATTACGGAGCTAGATAGACGAATCGAACTCGATTTGCGGGCGGAACTTGCGCACTGTTTTTTTCGAACGAAAACCGACAAACCCGTAAATGCTTAATTTTGTTTGAATAATTTGGCGCGCCCAGAGAGATTCGAACTCCCGACCACCTGGTTCGAAGATAGAATATTTAACTGTAACTTATTGTAATTAAATGACTAAACCGAAACGCTCGTTGCCCCTATTGCATAACAATGCACTACTGTGCATCACTCAATCCCGTAAAAGTCCCGCAAGCACCAGCAGTTCGCAATTAACCGTGATTTTCTTGAGACGGTAAATTCACTTTTGATTCGAGCTCACCCCGATATTTCGATAGCAATATAATAAATGCCGAATCGGCCCTATTCTTCCAAGTATGATATTTGATACCCTATTACACCAATAATATGATCACCGGTTTACACGGAGGCAGCATGAGCACTACGCGAAAGACGATCACCGTGACGGAACAACAAGATCACTGGATCAAAGCGCAGATCGCCGCTGGCGATTTCACAAACGACAGCGAATATATCCGCGATCTGATCCGTCGCGACCAAGAACAAAACGCGAAATTTCGAGCGCTGAAGGCGGCCATCAACGAAGGATTAACCAGCGGCGCAACAGAACGCACAGTAAGTGAGATATGGGAAGAAGCCGAACAACGATTCAAAGCTAACGTTGGCTGAATTCCGTCTATCGAAGAGTGCTGATGCAGACCTCGGAGATATCGCTAACTATACGATTGGACGCTTTGGGATCGAACAAGCTCGACGCTACCGCGACGGACTGGTCAAGTGTTTCAGTCAGATCGCAGAAACGCCCCTGATCGGCCGGAGCGCCGATGATTTAAGCCCAGGTCTCAAGCGCTTTGTCCATGAGTCGCACGTTGTATTTTTCCAATTAGAAGCAAATGGCGTGCTCATAGTGAGAATATTACATCAACGAATGGACGCTCCAACGCACGTCGCGGATCCCTCACTATAAAAGGACACCTCGTACGGCTGTGGTTCCCGAAAACTCATACGGCAGGGAATCAAGCCGCTATTCGTTCGTAATGGTGATGTAATCCACCGAGCTCCGGAAACTGAACAACGTTCCCCGATCCTCGTTGCTGCGCCGGTCGAGAGCTCGGACTATCCATCTCCAGCGAAAAATGCGTGCGCCACCGGTGGTAATAGTCAAAGTAACTTGTCAGGATCCGTTTCAACTGACGCTCGTTCAGTACGACGACGTGGTCCAGGCAGTCGCGACGGATGCTCCCGATCATTCGTTCCACGTAAGCATTCTGCCAAGGGCTCCGCGGAGCTGTCAGGATCTCTTCGATACCCATGCTTTTAACTTGCTTATGAAACTGCCTCCCATAGAGTCCATTGCGATCCCGGATCAGTTATTTGGGTGACGAGGGATAAGGAAACGCCTCAATGATCTGTTGACCCGTCCATTGCGCGGTTGGGTGTGCGGTGACATTGAAATGGATAACCTGGCGCCGATGATGGGAGAGGACAACCAGGACGTACAACATCCTAAATCCTACCGTCGGCACAACTAGAAAATCGATCGATACCATGTCCTTCGCGTGATTGTTCAGAAATGATTTCCACGTCGGCGACGGTGGTGTCCAAGGACGCACGCGGTACTTCTCGACTGTAGATTTAGCAACATCGATACCAATTTTACGGAGCTCGCCGACGATCCGGGGTGAGCACAAGCAGATATTCGCGGCCGACATCTTACGGATCAAGTCGATGATCTCTTTTGCTACTGCTGGCCTACCGGGCTTGGCATGGTTGCTCAACTTAGCCCAATGATCCCGAAATCGTTTTCGCGGCCCCCAATCACTGTCCCGGGCTGGACAATCACTATGGCCTCCCTCCAACCCGACCAACGCCGTGCAATCCAAGACCACAATATTCGATCACCTCGTTCTATTTTCGGTCGTGTCGCTGAGCGCTGATACACCGTGATCTGATGTCGCAGCGCAACGATTTCCATTTGCAGCGAGACGCGTGACCGAAACATCGTAGACGCGAACGTCAACAGCGCATTGAAAATGGGTTTCACGATCCTGGTTCCTGATCGACACGAACGATAGCCGCAAACCGCAGGTTGACCGTGCAAGAAAATTTCGTCAACAATTTCAACGACTACGAATACTCGGGAAGGACAGGTCTCAAATGGTCGCAAGTAGACATCCCTAGAGCGATTGCATGGATACACCCGGATGAAGCGAAGGCACGGAAAGCGATCGCGGTACCACTCAATGCCGACGCGCTGCACTGCCTACGAAAACAAGTAGATCTGCACGAGGAATTCGTATTTAGCTATCGAGGCCATCCGATTCAACAAATCAACACTAAGGCATGGCGTGCGGCGTTGCTTCGCGCAGGCATCATCGACTTCCGGTGGCACGATCTACGGCATACGTGGGCTAGTTGGCACGTTCAGAATGGCACGCCTGTCAGCGTGCTACAGGAGCTAGGAAGTTGGGAATCGCCAGAAATGGTCAGACGGTACGCACATCTCGCCGCGGAACATTTAGCGCCATATGCAGCAAATGTATCTGGACTGCTATCGGATTAACGGATAAAACAGACGTTCAACCACATCGGTGGCCATTGCCCGTTAACGACCCCCAACGGACCGTCGCATACCGACAACGTTGTCCGACCGTAAACTCTAAAATGGCCGTTACCTGGGACGACGATGACGGGGACAGTTTGGCTAACCTGCAAGACATTTATTTGATGGAGTGGTCCAAGAGTTGCTCCAGCGGCCCGTCGTCTACGCCATCCCAGACCAGATAGCTGTTCTCGGCTTCCATTCCGTTGCGAACAAAATTAATAAACCTGGAGCGGTTGTTTTGTAGATAGATAACTTGCACCGTAGTCTGATCATAACCGTCGCGCGACACTAAGAGCGCTGGAGTAATCAATATGCACGCGTATAGAGAATCTGACGTACCTGTACAAACAGGGAAGACGATTTTGGTAACAGGCGCTAATACAGGTATCGGTTACGAAACGGCGAGAGTTCTAGCTGAACGCGGTGCCAGGGTGCTTCTGGGTTGCCGGTCGGAAGAAAAAGCCGAACGGGCTATCAGCAGGATCAAAAGCATTAAATCGGACGCGAACGTAACTTGGGTGCCGCTCGACCTGGCAAATTTGAAGTCCATTAAGGAAGCGGCCGCGATTGTCAACGAGGAAGAACGCCTGGACGTACTAATCAACAACGCCGGTGTCATGACGCCGCCCAAACTTGCGACTGACGACGGATTCGAACTGCAATTCGGTGTTAATCATCTCGGGCATTTTGCGCTCACGGGTCATCTGATCCGTAAGCTCAAAGATCGACCGGGCGCGAGGATAGTGACTCTCAGTAGCCTGGCGCATCGAGGAGTCTTCCCGTTTTTGCCACAAGTTCTAAGTGGGAGCATTGAATGGGATGACGTTCATGCGCATAAAAAATACAATCGGTTGATACGATACAACATGAGCAAGTTTGCCAACATTCTGTTTACCTACGAGTTGCAACGAAAATTAGAGCATGCTGGATCAAGCGCCATTTCGGTCGCCGCGCATCCCGGCATTTGTTTGACTGAACTCCTTCGGTATATACCGCGCTCGCTCGTGTTCATAAGCACCCCCCTTATGCGGGCACTAAATTTCCCGCCCGAAGGAGCGCTGCCGACACTCTTGGCCGCGACCGGGCAAGATGTACACGGCGGAGATTATTACGGCCCGACTAGAATGGGCGAATTGAAGTACTCCGCGCACAAAGTGGACGCCGCATCGGCAGCGAAAAATGAAGGGCAAGCGAAAAAACTCTGGGATTTATCAACTGAACTCACGAGCGTCGAATACGCCCTTTAGGCGATCTAAGCAAGACAACCTGGAAGGACAGGTGTCACGTCCTGCCTTTTGGCTTTTTGAATGACCGGTTTGTGGCCGGGTAGCGACCGACGATCCCGCTAGTCGTGAGTCTGTTATCTGAAAGGACTTAATTCAATTTCGAGAATATCGCCGGCGCGGTCGTTTGCGCCGGGCGGCGCTACTTCCGAAAGGTTCGGCGTGTTCAGCTGATCAACGCAATTATTTCCAGTAGGAATTAGCTACGGATTGCAACCGACGAGAATCTCCTCGGTGAGACACAGAAACGGTATAGTCCGCCTTCAATTATTAATTTCTGGAGACTTGAATTATGGCTGACCCAATGATCGAACTGAGTGAAACCGGCTGGATTGCACAGCATCGCGAACTGTATAAAAAAAACCCTGAAAAAGGACATATGTTTGATACGACAATCGGCGGCGGTCCAGGACTATTGCCGACATTACTGCTCACAACGACCGGACGGAAATCGGGTAAGGAAAGCTGCATGCCTCTGCTATACGGTAAGGTCGACAGCGGCTTCGCAATAATCGCATCGAAAGGCGGGGCACCAAAACACCCGGGTTGGTATCACAACATTAAGGCCCAGGGTGAGGTCACCGTCCAAGTCGCCGCGGATATCTTCCAAGCAAATACGCGTGTCGCCAAAGGGACAGAACGGACCGCGATATGGGATCAAATGGTTGCCATGTACCCGCCTTTTGGCGACTACAGAGTTGCCGCCGGCGAGCGCGAAATACCCGTTATCGTGCTGGAACCCATTCGCTAAACTGAGCTCTCTCAGTTGAGCGGGAGATCGGGGCCCGGTCCTATCTTCTACATTGACGAATGACTGAAGCTGGCCGATTTTACTCAGCTTTGATCTTAGTTATCGTGGGCGCTCGACACCAACCGGGAGTTTGCTCATTCGTTGCATCTCGGTATCTTCGAATGCAAGTGGATCTCTAAGATACGCTATCGCCATATCGGTCATGTCGTAGCCCCAGAATAACTCTTTCTCACAGGCGATCGTCGGCACGCCGAAAACGCCCAGCGCAATTGCCTCCTCCGTATTTGAACGCAGAGCTAACTTGATACTCGAACTTGCTATTCGGCTACTGGCGTCGCGTACGTTGAGAGACTGGAGCAATGTATTCCAGCTGTCCGGATCATCCGGGCGGCAGCCTTCCGACCAAATAAAGCGAAATATCGATTTTATCTTGTCTCCGTCGCAATCAAGCGCGATGGCGAGCCGAAGCACGTCGAGTGGATTAAATGGGTGTGCGGACGGAGCGCGAAAAGAAATTCCGTCGCGCCGGGCGATCCACAGCGCCTGTCGGTACGTAAAGCGCCGCTTGGATGGGATCTCGGCCGGCCCCTTGTGGGCCCAGTGATTGAGCAAACCCGCGAATAGAATGGGTCGGTACTCGATCTCTGTGCCCTCAGGCAACCGATCGAGTCGCTCGCACTGCAGATAGGCAAACGGTGAAACGAAATCGAAATACCACGTAACTCGCATCAGCCCCAATATACACAGGGCGTGGAGATCAGTCGAACGACCTACTTTATGAGCCAGGCGAATGCCCGTACCTGGCCGAATTGAGGCAGTTACACGCCCGATAATCCCATCCCTTGAACGTCCGTTGTGAGTGAAGCACGTTTCCGTATCACGGGACTCGCGAGTAGCCGAGGTTCAGATCTGCACGGAACATCGATTCGAAGCTCCTATTTCAGACCTCCCATGAATCACCGTTCACGCCGAACTGACTGATCTTCAGCAAATTATCGAGTATTTCGATCGAGGAAATTGCTTAACTACGGCACACCTACGACACAGGCGAACCACGGCGATTATGGGGAATGCTGTAAGTCATTGAAAAATTGGCGCGCCCAGAGAGATTCGAACTCCCGACCACCTGGTTCGAAGCCAGTATTTAAATAATCATTAACTTTATTAATCAGTTACTTACGGTGCTTTCCCTTTCCATACCGCAGTTGACTTATCAATCACTTACTATTCACCGTGCTTTGACGTTAGCACAAATCTGGCACAGTCAAAATTTCACCGCGGCTGCCCGAGGCTGCCGCATAGAAGCTCGCAGAAAAATCACCATCAAGCGGATGTCTCCTTAACAGGATATTCATGGACAATTTTGCCGTCCTTAAATAACGCTACGGTACCGCCCGTTTCTGCCGCCCTACGCCGCGCGCGTTTAGCTGCCCGGTCCATTGCAATCTCAGCCCCAACAAAGTCGGGATCCCGATGTTTTTTAATCGACTTATCTTTCAGTGAAACCATTTTTGACACATCTCCGATATTAATATCGGCGTGTTACCGGAATTATCGTACAACGCCCACTCCTCTACCATATCTCGATATATGAGCTCGAAATTCCTCAAACCCGAGTGAAATCGACGACGAACTATCGTGTCTGGAACATTATGCCCGCCTTCTAAGACACGCTGTTTGACTCGGGCGATCGCCAATTCCGGCGTTGGTAATCGGAGGAAAAATAGTTTCACCTGATAACCCTGCTCTTGCCAAATTGGGATCAGCCGCGAATAGCCCCGCCCGCTCAGCGTCGTCTCGAAGGAAAAGCTGTCGCCTTTTCGTGCATGCTCATGAATCTGATTCAGCATTAATCTCCCCGCTCGAATCGCAGCCAAATCTGGTTTGAACGGACTTAGCCCCGCCGCGATCAGATCGGCGTTTACGAAGATTGGGCAATCCGCCTCATTCGGTAAGAATTCCGTGGCAAAAGTAGTCTTCCCTGCGCCGTTCGGCCCGGCGATTATCAAAATTCTCTTGCCTGCCATAAGAGCGTCGACAACTTTCTCAGATTCCTATTAACGTTACGGTAAACAACCTACTACGCGCAACGCAAATTTCGAAATGTCACGGCAGATCTGTCCATCGCGATCCGCGTCAGTAGGCAATCGCCTCCAAATCAGTAATTCGCACCCCACAGGCACGCTTTACTGAGCGCTTTAACATGACGACTTGTTGTCGAACGGCAAGATTCTCGAGAGTCAGTTCGCGTTGCGACTTTAGCGACGACAACAGCGACGCAACGATTGCCTGAATTAACGCTAATTTCATGCCGACAATGTTTAAACCCGCCGGCAAAAAAGTCAATTAGTTCAACGCGATCGAGTTTTCGGGAACGACAGCTTAACGGATTATATTTAACCCTGATAGTTACACAGTGAAAAGGTGACGGAGGGATTAATCATTAATCCCTCCGTCACCTTTTCACCACCTTTTCACCTCACGCACCTAACCATGGAGCAAAATCGGGACTTGTCATCGATACAATAACTGGCGTTGGCGCACTCACCACGAACCCGTAAGAATCGTAATAAAACTGCCCAGT
>JBLFWX010000138.1:0-8595 GCA_047611805.1 Gammaproteobacteria bacterium | reverse complement strand
AGAATAGAGAAACACTTTCTGACCGCGATAGTCAGATAAAGAATGCATCACGCCGTCGATGTCAGGCAAACTGAACTCGGGTGCTTCAAGCGAGAACCGCGCGTCATGCAGAGTACTGACACTGGCGGCAAACGCCCAGACCTGCTCGTCACGCGTGATCGGCTGGTCCATGTGTGCGGCAAAGGCTGTGAGATCAATATGGCCAGAATCGTCCTGCCACGCCGGGTCGAGCGCGACGCAGGCGTCGCCACGACACAGTCCCGCAGTCTCGAGCTTCCAGCCAGTGGCTGCCGCCATCTGGTCGGTGTCCAACCACAGCGAATCGCCGCTGGCGGTAACACCAGGCAGCGTCGTTTGACGCTCATCGTAAAGTATGACGGTTGCGCTCATCGTTGCGCTCCTTGAAGTTATGCGCACATGCGCGGCGCTAATCTACCGCGACAAAACGTTCGTGACTAGAGTTTCTTGCGACTCTGGCTTCCGGACTCAGACCATAACGATTTACTGTCATCGAGAATTTGATATGAGGCCTGACACTTTAACTGAAGAAACCTGACAGACTAGGTGGAAAGGCACGGGCAGCAATCGAGTTGCTCTTCTCACATCGGGCAATCCGGCTTCGGTTCGAGGACTGTTTTTCGCGATTTTTTTACTCGGCAAGAACCATCTCACTGACCCTCGGAAATCGGTCGGCCTTCGCGATGCTTCGGTTACTTAGTTAATTTTACCGTCGACATGAAAGAGTAGCTTAGTGCTGAATTGTGGTTGCGCCTTTCGGCGACGCAACACGCATGATGCTTTTATGGACATTCATGAGCGGTTCGCCTTACTACACTTGGTTCGCGGGTTGCATCGAGATTTCCGGCGCGACGCTCTTACTTTTCCGCCGAACAACAACTTTAGGCGCGGAGATATTGGTTGCGGCGCTAACCAATATCGTAATGCTCAATTTATTCTATGACGTTCCCGCCAAACTCTTCGCGACGCATCTGTTGTTAGCCGCGGCATACCTTTTGTGGTGCGACAAAGATCGTCTAATTGCGCTATACGTTACCAATCAGGCAACAAAGCCTCGGTTTTTCGAGGCCCCCGCCCTAATTGAACAATGAGGTAAGGCTCGGCCTTTCATGAAAGGCGCGGTCGTTATCGCACTCACTGCGCCCATACTTTGGCAGCAGATCCCCCAGATACGGGAACTCAATAATCCGTCGATCGCTCTGCATGGCGCATATAGCATTCGAAACGCGAACCATTCAAGTGATCATTCGGGGTCGACTATCACGGTCATAACATTCAACGGTCGGACGATGTCATTGTGGGGTCTCGCGCGGACAAAAATAGCCTCCTGCCAATTTGATATTGCCGACAACGTGATAACGTTGGTAGACAAATCCAGCGGCACGAGTTCGAGTATTACGGTCGTTGGCCAGTCGTCGTCGACGATTGAAATCAACGGCGAAATTGATGGTCGGCAAATTGTTTGGCAACTGCAGCGCCGCCCGTTCCAACTGCTCGAGCATAAGTTTCACTGGGTAACGGAGTTGCCACATCGCCGCTAACCGGGGCATTCGTGAAGCGCACAACGCACACACCCCGGCATTCGCAACACGGACCGTCACAATCGCCTGTCGCCGAAAACCAAATGCGCGTTCCCGGACTTTGCTTAGAAGATCTAATTCGTTAACCACAACCCATGATGGCTGAGAGCATCTGCCTGTGCGCCAGTGGACCCATTTGACTTTGGACCGCGAACCAAACGTATCGCCTGATTCGAGGAAACTAGCGCGTTTCCTTGAAATGGAACTCGAGGCGCCGCTTTAGAATGCCCCATTGGCTTGCGCGCCTAATTCTTCGAACGACTCACAGACTCCAGGATCGACTTGGAGCATCCACTTAGTGCTGGATCCCGCCTGATAAATCTCTCGACAGGGCCGCGACCGGAACGCGAGCGTCCTATCGGCAGTGCTCCTTCGAATTTGAAAACGGATCGTCCGCCTACTATCGGCCGTCCTTCGAATCTCGAATTTCGCGAACTAGTTTTTTCGCCTCGAGGACAACGGTCCGTGCTAGGGTTGATGGTGGAATAACAAGCGCCTCTCTGCTGGGAACCCTAAATTGAAAAAGTTATCCGGATGTTTGCTTATATTCGTCGTCGTTTTGAGCGGCTGCGGCGGCGGTGCTCCTTACGTAGGTCTGTGGCAATGCGCTAACGATCCGAGTCGAAGCCTTGAAATTCGACAATTCGAAGAGTATTTCATCGTGATCGCTAGAGAGGGTGCCAAGCAAATCAAGCGCCAAGGAACATTTGAAAATGAAGTTTTGACAGTCGGCGCGAACAACGTTGGCGCCCAGATGGCCTTAGAACTAAACAACGAAGAAATTACCTGCACGAAGCCGCCTAATTTTTGCCATTGCGATAGTTTATACAAGAACGTTGATTCGCTGATTCCCGACGACCGCGCGAGTATGCGGCAAGTAGATAAGCCAATTGTCGAGCGGCTGCCGGTCGAGCAAAGTCTGATACCTAGCGATCGGAAAGTACTAGAAGGCGATGCCTTCATTCTCAAGCTGAACAACGGCGGCACGGTGCGTGTTTTTAATGACACCGCGAATGAGACAAACGCGAAGCGCGCGTCTGATTGGCCAAAGTTGGCATACCACTACATCCCCGAATTAGCACTAACAAAATTGGCCAGCAATAATTTCGCCGACGTCAAGAAAATCGAAGATGAGGTCGTGGTCTTGTTCCGCATCAACCCTCGAAACATAGACCCATTCGAGCTGATAGAAAATGTTCATAAGGTAGTGAATACAAAGATCCGAACTGATCACTTGTTACCGTTATCCTATGAGAGCATGACGGTTGAACTACCCGGGTCAACCTCGACGACGCCAGTCGTCGTGCCGAATTCCGAATTCGATCTGAAAAACGGTTCTCTCGATATCTCATTAACGCTGAAAACGGATCCGAATAATGACGTTGCCGCGAAGCTGAAGACCGCTAATGAGATTGCGAATGCGATTAACAATGCTTCCGTGCTGCCAATCGCAACCGTCCGGTTCATCCAACACCTCAGCGCTCAAAGTATTGTCGATGACGCAAACGACCCGCGCCTCACCAAACAGAAAACAACGAAGATAGAACTCAAAATCACGCATAAATAGCTCGCGCGACGCAATCGAATTAGACGAGATGGCGCGCACGACCCTGCAAATTATGCATAGGCTCTAAGAGCTATCCGTTGATAAAAACCTCGGCAGAAAAATTTGAATCCAAAGTGGCTGATATCGGCCACTAATCGTTGGATACTCAACTCACAAGTATTTCGGTTAAAACAGAACGCTTGCCATATCACGCCGGCCATGCGTAACGGAAATTCGCACAAAAACATCCTAATTACTCTTCGCTTAATTATCGTAATGAATCGAGTATTTATAATGGGTCTTCGAAACTGGTGGTGTTTCGTTCGGGAGTCTGAATTGCACCTCGAACCGTTAAACGCGGTTTAGCCGCGTTGATTTTCTCAACCTAGCGTGCTTCGATTCGGCCTGTATTTATACCTTCGCGTCTGAGGTTTAGAAACCTCGATCGATCATCGATGACGGGACGTTATTTCGACGTTCGCAATGCTGTAACAAATAACTTGCATTATCTTCCCCGTGGCGGAATTTCGGTATCGCACTAAGGTTCCTTGGTCGCGATGCGGAAATACCAACAAGAAATGATTGTGTGTGCAAAATTTTTTTGCATGTAAGCAATTCGTAACACACATGTAACGTATAGACTTCAGGAAGAACATTATGCAACCCAAATTATCAGTCGCAATTGCGTTGGCTATATGTAGCCAGGGCGCACTCGCCGTAGGTAATACATTTTTTGACGACGTCGGCCCGAATACTTTACCTAACATTCCGATCCCGATCGGAGATGCGCTTGAATCGACGAACGCACTGGTATTGCCATCCGCCGACTGGACGCAAACATCTATCGCGAACCGCAACGCGCAACTAGCGCTTGGTCAAACGAACAGTGGCGTGTGGGACATGATCGATTCCAACCGCACGGGGGCCGACGCCAATCGGTATTTGTTTATGCCGTTTGAACCAAGCAATGCGGGCGGGGTGCCCAACACGGGTGCCGGTGCTCAGCGTTATGACACGTGGACGGGCAATACGCTAACGATAGTCGACGTGGGCACGGACAACTTCCAAAGAGGCGATGCCTCGCGCTGGACTCCCTGGGGCGGATGGCTCACTGCTGAGGAAAACTACAATCCGAATGCATCGGTTGCGACAGGTCGCCTATACGAAGTAACTAACCCAGTCGATACGACCGGCCCCGGAGACGTCAATTTCGTTCAGCGCAACACAGTGCTGCCATTTGTATCGCATGAAGGTCTGGCCTTTGACTCGGCAAACTCTTTGTACTTCGTCGACGAGTTGACCGGTGGTTCGATTTATAAATACGTTGCGGACAATCCGAACGCCGCTAACGGCAATGACTTCTTCGGCACCGGAACGACTTTTGCGATGAAAGTTGGCGCGGGAAGTAATTCGAGTGCTGCAGGTCAGTTCACATGGGAGGCCTTAGATCCGTTCACTACGAATGGACGTATAGCCGCGGCCGCTGTCGACGCAACGGGCTATAGCCGACCAGAAGATCTCGAAATTCGCGAATCCATTACGGGTGCCGAGCAGTTATTCTTTGCTGCCACCGGAACCGATGATGTTTGGACCATGGATCTCGACTCTGGGGAAGTATTTCAATTCGTCACCCAAAGCACGCTCGACATTGCAACAGGAGTTGCGGTTGGCAGCGTTTTCAACAATCCCGACAACCTAGCAATAGACGCTGATGGGAATATCTACATCATCGAAGATCAGGGTGCCGGTTCGGCGGACATCTGGCGCGTAGTCGATGTCGATCAGGATGGCGTTGCTGAGGGTGTGTCGCGTTGGGCTGCAATGCAAGTCACAGGCGCTGAGCCAACTGGACTTTTCTTTAGTTTGGCCGATCCGAATATCGCGTATGTAAATATTCAGCATCCGTCGAGTGGCAATGATCAACTCTATCAAATTACTGCTACTGCTCCGGTCCCTGTACCGACTGCCATGTGGTTGTTTGGTTCCGCACTTGCCGGACTCGCTACCCGCCGGGCACGCGAAGCTGTGCCTGCGGTTTGAGTAGTTCCGCGTAGAAAAGCGGTTAGACGTGAACCCCGCGCATTCGCGGGGTTTTTAATTTAGAGGGCAGTGGGTATTTCGGTTATGTAGGAATCGCGGCTGCCAGATCGCAAGTTTCAGTCTCTATTAATGTTCTCTCGAAGACTGCACGCAGAACTAGCGTAATGCTCATCCAGTGCGAGCGCCGCCAATTGAGATGCGATCTCACCACAGCTGCGCAATTCATTGTGCTGCAGTGCCTTCGATCAAATTCGTCAATTGCCGCCGCGTCATTAGCATCGCCATCGGCACGAGATTTCTGTAATCCAATAACGCGCCCACCACCGCATTCGCCGGTGAGGCGTTCGCCGATCAATTCAAGTAACAACCCCATGGCATACAATGGCTAACGGAGGTCGTGACTCACTGCGGCGAACAAGCCGACGGGTCCTGATTGGCAAGTTCTGCGTTGCACTTTTGACGTTCCGCCTCGGCGAGTAATTAAGTGTTTTCAACCGCGAGCGTGGTGGCAGCGCCAGCTCCTGGCGAGTAGTTGCGCCCTATCGCGAGGGTGAACGCCGAAAATGCGAATGTACTAAAGCCCAGTATGGTGATGTAGTCAACGTCGATCAGAAACAGCTGGTACGCTGCGAACAGGGTTATCGGCATCGAAAACGTAACGAGCGCCGGATAGTGCGCCGCATGCCCACGAATCAACTCGAACCAGTGAAACAGCTTTCGCACAACTCATTTGTACAAGCCGTCCGGTTTACATTGCTCGACCAACGGTTACGACGGCACCAACGTCTACGCCCCTAAAATGACCTGCATATCCTCGGAACTCGGTGCGTTTTCATAGCTTGGAAGCGCGCTATTCGCTGCCCCCCAACTGGTCGCGCTTGCAGTCCACACATTAACAGAAGGCTGAAATGAATTCGGATCGTCTTGACTCGCAGCCCAAATGCCAATTAGCTCTGGTACAAGTTCCGCCACGATAAAAACGGGTGAGCCGCAGGTGCGACAAAATCCGCGACTAACGCGGTTGCCACTTTCAGCAATGACCTCGTAGTAACAGACTTCACCGACACTCGAAAAAGCCGACTTGGGAACATAGGACACGCCGCAATATGCGCTGCCGCTCGCGCGTTGGCAGTCACGGCAATGGCAGTTCCACGAGAACGCCGGATCACTGCCACATTCATACCGGACCGCACCGCATGCGCAACCACCAGGGATCGAAGTCGTCATTCATACCTCCACATTAAGACCCGCTCTTCGACGCGCCAGGTAGGGCGACTTATCGAGCGGACTGGTCCAATTATCGCGCTAGAAGTCATAACTTCATAATGGTCAGCGCGCAGCGTACAACGCGTGAACCTCGGAGCGGAAATTGCGAGACATCGGCAACGCCGGATCAGTGACGACAGTTCATCCCTCCTGCGAGTGCTTCTCTGCAGATCGCAGTGCGGGGATTGCCCACTGACGTTAGAATCCCGCAGTGTAGATGGGACCCAAAGGCGCTTCGGATTAAGTAAACTGTCCCCCAAACTTATGCATTCTATATGGAGCGCCAATGGCACTCACGGCAAAAGAACTCATTGGTCGCGCACAAGAATTGGCGCCGACATTGGCAGCGCGTGCCGCCGAAACTGAGCGCCATCGCGCACCGCTGGATGAAAGCATAGACGAGCTTATCGCCGGCGAATTTTTGGCGACTTTAACCCCTAAGGTCTACGGCGGACACGAGTTGCCCGTGTCGACCATGGCGGCGATTACGGCCTGCTTAAGCGCCGCTTGTCCATCAACCGGCTGGGTCGCGGCTTTCTATATGGGCGCGGCCTGGCGAACGGTTGCCTTTAGTGAACAAGCTCAGCGTGAAGCGTTCGCTGAGAAACCGTATATCTTGAGCGCTGGCCAGGCGGCACCTCTGCGCGAGGTAATCAAGGTCGACGGTGGCTATCGAATTTCCGGCCAAACCGCTTGGAGTTCGGGATCGGTACATGCCGAGTGGATTACTTTTATGGGCTTGGTTCAAGATGGCGATGCGCCGCCCTATCCGATGACGTTTATGGTGCCGCGCGCGCAAGTCGAAGTTATCGATACTTGGTTCGTTAGTGGCATGCGCGGCACGGGCAGCAATGATGTTAAGGCGGACGATGTGTTTGTTCCGGAGTATCGTGCGAGCTCGACAAGCGCTGCATTAGAAGGACGCGCCGAAGGGCAAGCGATTCACGCGAATCCCATGTACCGACAACCCTTCGTGCCGTTTTTGATGTGCGAAGTCGTGCCGGCGGTTGTTGGTGCGTTGCGCGGTGCGCTCGACGCATTTGAACAGCATACTCGAGTCCGTCAAGGAACGATTAGCGGCGCGAAAGCCGCGACTAAACAAGCGGCGCAAATGCGTCTTGCACGCGCTCACGCGTCAGTCGATGCGGCACAAACACTGTTAGATGCGTATCTAGATCGCTTCATGATGGTGCGACCAGAGCAAAACGAATTAATGGATCGGGCAGACATGAAACTCAAAGCCGCGTTTATCACCGATCTCTGTCGCAACGCGGTTAATGATCTCGCACGCGGATTTGGTGGCGATGGGTTTCGTGATCACAATCCGTTGCAACGCTATTTTCGCGACATCAACCTGCTCGCCGTGCATGCGTTTTTAGATATCGACAATTCTGCGGAAACCTACGGCCGTTTAATGTTGGGGCTGCCTGCCGAAGAGCGGCTACTGTAAAAACAGGCGCCATTTGTTCTAGATAGGCCGGCTGCGCGAAACACGCTCGCGCACACGGGAATGCACTCCTAGAACGAATGGTTCAAACTGTTCGACTCGAGCTGCTACTCACGGGGCTCATATTGTGCGGCCGAAGTGACGCAACTTTGGAGATGCAATACCTCGGCGGTGTTCGTCGCGAACAGTGAATGTCCTGGTTAGTTCAATTAGCCAATGGCGTTTAGAAAAATCCAGTTCTGTTCGGCGCTGAGGTTAATAATGCAATAGGTTTATAAAGGATAGCTTATCCCTTGAATCCGAGTCGCTCGATCTGACGTGTTCCTTTCGCCAATTTCACTTATTGACCGGCCGCTTATCAAATAAAGCGGATGTTGCATCCACGAGTAGCGTTTTACCGTTCGATATGCGAAGCGCGGCCATTTCTTGCTTCAACCGAACCGATATCGAGCTAACTCGCCGGAATACTGATCATTATTCCAAGCGCGAATACTCCGCCAGATTCGCGTTCGAACTTTGAAGGGATAGACAGCTGCTTTCACCAGAACGATAAAACGGTCGTATTTTTTTTGTTCGATTTTCTGCTCGGTTGAGAGAATTACATCGCAATGTCGTGTGCCGCCCAGAGGCGCTTAATGCTCAATTACCCCGCCGAAGTCGCCACAATAGTTTACTCTGGCAACCACATTAACTTAAGC
>JBLFWX010000137.1:0-8898 GCA_047611805.1 Gammaproteobacteria bacterium | reverse complement strand
CCTAGCCAAAAGTCGGCATCTCCGGCGATTTGGTTCGCGATATCGGAAAAACTTGCAGTACCCTTGTCGGCCGCTACGACGAGATACGTGTCGTCGCCATCGTAGCGCACGGTGCGGGAAGCCGCGACAACCTTCCCAGCAACGAAATTATCCGTGAGATCGAGTAGACCTTGGATGAAGATCTCATAACAGGCAATGCCCTCCGCCTGGATGGCTTCTCGATCGCCGATTGGCAAACGTTTCGGAAAGAAGCCGCCCTTTGAGCCGACCGGAAGTATTACTGCGTTTTTCACCATCTGTGCCTTAACGAGGCCCAACACCTCCGTTCGATAGTCCTCGCGCCGATCAGACCAGCGGAGCCCACCCCGCGCGATGGGGCCGCCGCGCATGTGCACGCCTTCGACGCGTGGGGAGTAGACGAAAATTTCGTACATTGGGCGCGGTTCCGGTAGCTCCGCGATGCGCCCTGGATCGAACTTAAACGAGAGCCTTGTATGATGACCGCCGTCCGCCCCGATCTGGTAGAAGTTTGTTCTGAGCATTGCCATGATTAGCGCACGGAATCGTCGCAAGATGAGGTCCTCATCTAGCAGCCGGACCGCGTCGAGTGCCACGTCGATAGCGGTATTGAGAGCGTCTGTATCGCGCTCGTGTGGACTACAATTTGGATCGAAGCGGTGTTCGAATAATTCGACCAGCAAGCGTGCGATGATTGGGTTAGCGAGCAGCGTGCGCTCTATATAGTCCTGACTATATAGCGCACGCACCTGCCGCAAGTACTTCTCGCACGCGCGCAAAACTACGATTTGCCGCCAATCTAACCCGGCGCGTATGACGAGGCCATTAAGGCGGTCGTTTTCTACCTCGCCTTGCCACGTCTTCTCGAATGCGTCATGGAATTTCTTACGAAGCGGTTCGATGTCAAAGTCAGCTCCCTCTCGATGGTCTATACCGAAATCGTGTAACCATAATTGGCTGGCATCGGCACGGTCTATGCGGCTGGGATGTTCGTCTTCTGTTTGCAAGCCCATATTTTCTAACACAGGCAGAACTTCGAACAAGGCAATGGGATGCTCGGCGCGGAATAGTTTTAAGCGAAGGGGATTGTCGTTCGTTGCTTGCGGTTCGTGCAAGCTCATTGCAATCTCGCCAGGGGCATCGCCTAGCGACTCCATGGTTTCGATATCTTGGACGGCAACGTGAGCCGCATATCTCTGGCGATAGTCGGCACGAAATGCGCCGCCATAAATCCGGAACAAATGCGCGGCCTTGTCGTCGCCGAATTGCCCGAACAATGCATCGCGAAGCTCGTCGTCCCAATTCCGTGATCGTTGTTCAAGTTCGCGTTGCAGTGCCTGGGTATCATAGGCTGGCAAACCTGTTTCACCGACACGGAACGCGTAGTAAAGTCGGGCAATGGGGGCCTCAGAAACACTTACGCTTAGGTCAGCAATAGACCCATTTAATGCTGCACCAAGAAAATCTTGAATACCCTTGTGAATGTGTATATCAACCCGATCGCGGGGCACATAAACGATACACGAGACGAAGCGCCGATAACGTTCGGGATGAATAAACAGGCGCACCTGCTGACGATCCTGAAGCTGTACGGTGGCAACCGCGAACTCAAACAAGGCATCGTCGCTAATCTGGAACAATAAGTCGCGTGGGAAACTTTCGAGAATGTTGAGCAAGCTTTTAGCATCGTGGCTATTTTCTCGATACCCGGAGCGCTGCATAGCGCGTGCTAATTTATGCCTGAGTAGCGGGATGGCCCGAGGATTCTGGTTGTAAGCTGCTGACGTATACAGACCGAGAAAGCGCCATTCCCCGATAGGTGTTCCGGTCGCGTCGAAGCGTTTCACGCCGATGTAATCGAGATGCCCCTCGCGATGAATGGTAGAGCGGGTATTGGCCTTTGTAATGATCAACATGCTCGGTTCGCTGGCAAAACGGCGGATTTCACGTGGTGATTTGGCGAAACTCGCAGATATCCCGCCTGGATTACCTCGCAATACGCCACATGCCGATCCTTCGATTGCAGTTAATTCTTCTCCGTGCGGTCCGAGTGACAAGGCGTACTCTCGAAAACCCAGAAATGTAAAGTGGTGGTCGTGAATCCATCTTAAAAATTCCAGGGCTTCGTCGATTTCCTCCGGGTTGATTGGTGGCGGATCACTTTCGAAACTTGCGATGATCTCAGCCATGCGCGTTCGCATCAGTTGCCAGTCTTCAACCGCCGCGCGGACGTCTTCGAGTACGGATCCGGTAGCGACCAAGATATCGTCAAGTGCATCTTGCGTGGTCTGTCTATCTATTTCGAAGTGCAAGAATGATTCAACGATTGAATCATCAGCCGAATCGATATCGAGCAGAGCGCCCTGGGCATCGCGATTTGTCGACACTAGAGGATGAATAATCAAATGGGTGGTGAGCTTACGGCCACTAACCATCATACGAATCGAATCAACGAGAAACGGCATATCGTCAGTAACGACTTCGATTACTGTTCGATTCAAATTCCAGCCATGTTGATCAACGGTAGGGTTGTAGACACGCACATTCGGCTTTCTACCGAGACGGATTTTTGCAAACTCAAGATGCGCCACTGCAGCGCCGAAAAGGTCAAAAGGATCGCGTTCGTATAATTCTTCAGCCGGCGTATCAGCGTAGTAACGGAGAATGAAACTACTGACTAAAGATGCTCGATCACCAGTGTAGCGTTCCTTCGCCATTGCGATTACCGCTTCTAGCCGTGAGTTTCCGTCGTGAGTGAAATTAGCTGTCATAGATCGGCCAAAATTATGTTTGAAAGTAATAGTTAAGATCGCGTTGCGTGATGATCGATCTGAAGCACAATTCGTAACGGATCCGAAAACAATTCGACATGACGTTTCCGGTATAAGTCCCTACTGACGCCTTCGTCGATCGCGCCAGCGACTATTTATATGAACGTTACTGCGACTTGGCGGATTGCGCGGAACGCACAGTGGGTCTATCGCAGGATACACGTAGATCGGCACTATGCTGGGCACCATTCTCAAGGTCAACGGAAAATTACCACTTAGCCGTGGCGACGCCGGAATCAATAACGAGCTGTTCGGACTTAAAACCCGGTGGGGGGGGATTCGAAATCGCGGTATTCAAGTTTCTTTGACTCTATTGCGTAATCAACGGTTACAGTAGCTGTTGGAATGCTTGAATCCGGTGAGAGCAATCAACAGCTGCGCGCAAGAGCGAACAATCGGAAGGTGGTTGCTCAGCGCAGGTACTCCCTGACTCGGGTGAGATGTAGTTCACGAAATCATCCCAGTATTCCGTGCCTGACACGTGCCAAATCGTTTTAACCCGACTTAAACCCGCATTGCAGGCGGCAATAGCAAGGGATTGCTTTGTTCGTATCGATACACCAGCGAGGATGCGTTCAAATATCCATTTGCGGTATCCAGCTTCAGCAGTCACCCGAGTTAACATCATTAGCCCTCGCACTCCGGCAATGCTTTTGCTGCTAGGTTCCAGTGGGATTCCTGATGCGCGATGGCGGCAAGTAATTTCCAGTTGAAAACTTCCGCTGACGAAGCGCGTTTAAACTTGTCTTCGAACGTCCGTAGACATGCTTCTGTCCTACGCTCGAATGCCATGATCTCGCCGTTCGATAATCCGAACGTCGTTCGCGAGTTTTCGGAATCAGTGAGGCGGCACGTACACCACGATACAGTCAAGGTACCAATGACTACTAAGACAACTATTCGATTATCGTGAGCCACGGTAGAGGTGCGCTAAAGCCGCGGGTCGGAATAGCTTGCCGATTGTCGAATGTCCCAAAAATCGGCATTACTAATCTTTTGAAGTGGCGAATACCTGGTCTAGAAGTTTACTGTTCGGAACGTGGTTTCGCTGGCCATTCTCAGACTCTATAATTGTTGTCACCGATCCGATTTCGATGATTTCTCCGCTGAGATCATTCCAATGGATTTTAGAACCGATGCTCAGCATGTCCCGGGCGTAGACGCCGCTTACAATATTCTCAGCCACGCCCCTAGTCCCTAATCCAAGCGAAATTGCGGCTGCTAAGCCGGCGACGCCTAAAACGATCCCGATAATTATCTGAAGGAGCCCTGTTTCGATTTGTAGTTGGTTAACAGCTAATACAACAACAACGATGACGGTTAGACTATGGGCAACTGTCGAGAGTACTCGGGCGTATTCAACACCTAAGCCTTCCGTCATTCGTTGCACGGCATCGCGCAGTAACTGCGCGAAAAATAGTCCTAATAACGCGATGACAAGAGCCGCAACCACTTTGGGCAAAAATAAGATGAATGAATCGATGGTAGACGAAATCGCGCTAAGGCCTACGCTATCTGCAGCTGTCACAACGAAAATAAGCATTGCGAACAAAAACACCGTCCGAGATATGATTTCGGAGGGTTTAATAGAAACCCCCGTGGCTTTTAGCATGCCCTGCATACCGGCATTTTCGCCAGCTTTATCGATGCCTAATTTCGACACCAAGCGCTCGATAATACGAGCGAGTATCCTCGACGCGATATAGCCAATCAAAAGAATAGTTAAGCCGGCTGCAAGGTTTGGGATAAAGGCAGCAACTTTGCTCCAGAGTGCGGAAATTGCATTTAGAAAGGCATCTTGTAGGGTCATTTTCATTTCCTAATGAGGGGGCATATTTCGCTTCGCAGCGAGTTGATGTTGTTGAGGGCGTCTCGTGAACAAAAAAGCGCCGAATTCCAAGACTGAAAGCCAAAGGCGTACAAAGAGGAATAAGAAAATGTCGCGGGACGCAATCTCGACCCTAACCCGGCTCATAATGCGCTCCACACGGTCGTTATCGGCTGGACCCGCGGATCCCGCACGAAAAAGTGACGCGACATTCTGTTCCGAGTGAGAGCTATTTTCTGCCATAGTCGTACCTTAAGACTCCAAATTAGTTACAAACGTCACACGGCCACGCGAAAATCATTGAGTCGAATTCAACTTCGTATTGGATCGGGCATCGGGCCAGCGAATTCCCTGAATTCATCTACTCCCCGACAGCATTGTGTCATGGGCGCGCAAATCTCCAGGTTAAGAATGTCGGATATCAACTCAATTGTAAGTGCAACCATTAGATTGAATCAGCGCGCAAATAACTAGTAAATGCGTCCGTCAGCACTTTCGAGTGTCGAGAAAGATACTCGCAAAATATCGTGGAGCACCTAATCGCCAATGATATATCTAGAGCCTTAGGTCAGTACTAGCGCTTTGCGGCGCAATTTGCCAAGCCGTTTGACGGTAATTCTCCTGCGGAGGCTCTCTCCAAATCACTTTTTTTGCGGTGCTGTCCCTCTGGCTGTTCATCGACGTTTCGACGTTGGTCATCGAGGCGGATAATCAGGATAGAGATCGCAATTCCAAGAGTATTATATATTGACGTGCCAGATTGCAATGCGGGTTAGCTCGCCAGGATAGATATCGTACAGTTGTGCGGGACTTTTGCGGGAGTTAGCTATGCACGGTGGTGCATTGTTATGCAAAATGGGCAACAGGCGTTTCGGTTTAGTCGTTTAATTACAATAAATTGGAGTTAAATATTCTATCTACGAACTAGGGGCGGGAGTTCGAATCTTTCTGCGCGCGCCATCTTTTTAAACACATACGGCATTCCCCGGGGGGGGGGGGGCCGTTGTTCGGCCGTGTCGCAGGGGTGCCTTAAGTTCCACTTTTGAAAGCCGTCGTCGGCCGTGCCCGAGTTTGAAGGCGCCCTGAACGGGAAGGAAGAACACCGGGTCCTCGTAGTGCATTAACTCATGCGGGCCGTTGAGCGCCTCGAATTCGCGAACGCCGGATAACTCGTCAACGACATATTAGTGCGTCGCGAAGTGCCGGCGCGTGCCATCGGTTTTTCTTCAAGCGTCGGAGCACGTGATTCTTGTGTTCGCGCGGCGTTCGAGTTTGTCTTGTGCGGTGTCTTGGGGAGTTGCAATACTGACACGCCGCGACGATGTTTTCGGCAGTATCCTTTCCTCCGTCCTCCCTAGCAGTAAGGTGCTCTGCCGTGCATTGAAATCGCCGGACGGATTTGGATGTCATACCGAGGGCGTTTGCGAATTTAGCGTGTTCGCAAAGCCACATCTTCGCTTCGTTGTAGTTGCAGCGCTCGCTTTGCTTGCTAAATGCGTATTTTCGTAGTGTTGGAATTGAGGGCATATGCAGCTCCTAAAGTTAATTAGAAAACCGCTTATCCTGTTCGGGATCGAGGTGGGAGCTACTCGCGTTCACAAGCCAGCCCATACAGCGCCACGTTCATGTACGCCGTGCGACTAATTTACATCACGAGTTCTTCACCGTTGGAATATCGGCGTGGGTCTTGTTAACACGGATCACGTAGAAACGAAGCTAGATTGGCCGCGTAGGGCGCTAAATGTTCGGCAGCGAGATGGCAGAGAAGCAGTTTTGACTAGTGGCTGAATGGTGACGATTGGCTACCAAGCACCTGACATTAAAAAGATTATCGTAACGAAGCTATTGTCGTTAACAAACCCTGGGAGTTATTGAAATTCCGTCCGAAATTGTATTTCGCACTCAACCGGTCCGCGATCCGCTGATAACGGAAGCATCGGTTTCTACGCTTCATTTCGACGATGATTACGGTCAACTTTGGCGACCTCCGTTTGAGCCCAGGTTTATGGCGATTCTTCGCGACAAATAATGGGCGTGTTGGCGACTAACTAGTACTCGCTGAAAGCTGTGCGTTGCCGAATATTTCAAGATTATTTCCGGACGTAACAATTGGGTATGAGCATCAATATGGCACATATCCCGATGATGCTTTGGTCACTCGGTTGTCGAGGTGGGGCACGCGTTAGTGAGTGATTGAATAATTGAAGGGGGTGTTTCACGAGTGGTTTTTCGGCGACAACGGAATGCGTGCCGCCCGGTCCTGTCACCCGGGCGATCGCGACAAGGAGGTGCATAGAAGAAATAACGAGATCACGCATCACGCGATCACCGTAACGAATCGGTCGCGGTTAACAAGCCTTGGTGATTTTCGAAACGCCATTTAAAGACTGTAATTCACATGGCAAAAATCGCATGATCGCTCCACGCCGTAGTATATAAATAGCTTGCTGATACGAAAAATTCCCGACTGGGCATTAATCAGGTTAAACCGATGATTCCATCTCTAAATTTCGTATATTTCTGAGTAATATTGTTTGTTACGGTATGCCCGAACCCGCTAACGTTGCGCAGAACCCAGGCTCTCGATGAGAGCAACTGCCCTCAAGCTGTAGGAGGAACCATGCAAACCCAAATTGAATCGGTGCACATCCGACATTTTAACAGGCACATGAGCATGGCCGACAGGTGCCGGCCCGCCCCCGATGATCTCGAGTTGCCACGAAGACTCAACACAGCGGCCCCCATCGGGAACGCAATGGGCAGCAGTAGCGAGTCGTCCCAGTTCGAGGTTGTCGATGCGACGAAAAAGGTGAGCGCAAACACCGTGCATCGCAGTGTCGACATCGGGTATCGACTATCAAAACGGACATCTCCGCGACGACCTCAATACCAGTGCAGTTAGTCGGTATGGGAAACATTGTCCAGTTCCCAGACCTCGCTGGTTTACATCAGCACTACGAAGGAATCGCTGATTGTTTTGGACGCTATGAGTAATAGGGAAGCAAAAATGACAAATGGCATTTATATAACACTCCTATGGTCAATAGTTTGGGCTCTTTCAGGTTGTGCATCTCAAACAACGGAAAATTACGTGTCCAAGGATGTTCTTGGGTTTATTTCAGATTTAGGACCGCCGGACGAGACCGCGGATATTGGAAATGGTCAGCGAGAATTTCGATGGTCCCGAATCTTGAAAAATGCAACTCCGACGCATACAAGTTCGAGCAGCGCGGGCAGCCTCGTTGGTGCAAATTTGAGCTATTTGGAAAGAACCGATTACGAAGTAAGTGTTAACGGCACCATATCTGGCGGCCATTCGAATCGATCCACGTGTACTTACCAGCTACTGGCTTCATGGGACGAACCTGCCCAAGACTGGGTAGTTGATGACATCAACGGACCCGGATTTTCTTGCGAATAGCTAAACAAGATCGAGCTACTGCGGCGTCGAACTCGCTCGGGTTTTCGTCGAGCTCAAAAAAATTCAGAATGGCAGAAGGTTGGCGTTCACCTGTTCAACGATGATGTTGAGCGGCATAGGCTCTCCGGGACAAAACTCAGCATTGACGGTCGGGCCCAACGTTGAGAGCCCCTTCGTGCAGATGTCCGGATTGCGCGTCACGCGAAGGTCTCATTCCGATTGTTTTCATCTACTTCGTTTATACATACACGCTAATTGGTGTCGATGGCGGCAGCATTAAAACACTGGATGTAACGGATACAGAATTTTGTGCGCTCGGCGGTAAGCGCGTTTGCGTCACGTACGCAATGTGACGTTAGTTCTGTTGTCGAATGCATTTAGATAACGGATTCGCTACCGGTGAAACGCTGCCTACGGGCACGCACAACAGAAACGTCAGTAGCAAAACGTAACGGTCGTAGACCGATTCGGTGGCGATCAGTGTCGCCGGTCTTTCGAAAGGGACTGCCCTTTCTACGTGTGGTTTGGTATTTGGTCGCATTATGATTAGATCCTTCAACTGCTAAGAGTCTGTCCGCCCATTACAATTATTACTTGTCCTCGTCGTTTGGCAGCATGTACGCGCGAGAGCACGTGTAGGTAAGTGAAGTGCAGAATACGGCTAGGATCCCTACCGGCGGATTTCAAGGTAGTTGTCGCCTGAAGATTAAAATTACGCCGCCTTATTCATCTTGATTTCAGTCGCATCGTTTGCCGGGTTGAGATGTACATCACCAACCGGTTTCCAGTTTCTAATATCG
>JBLFWX010000136.1:0-9039 GCA_047611805.1 Gammaproteobacteria bacterium | reverse complement strand
ACAATTGAAAGCCTTCGTAACTGTGACTCGCGACTTCGTCGCATTTATCGCGATAGACGCCGCAGCCACCAATGTAGGGCATAAACAAGCGCGGTTTGCCAGGCACGTTCGCGCCCATATACCAGGAGTCCGCTTGCGGAAATAAGGTCATATTCGCGACGTCGTTGACGTGCATGGCCCATTGTTGCTCTGCTTGTTCGTTAGCTTCGATTAGCTGGTGACCCTGCTCTCGCATATGAATCAAGCAATCCGTGATCCACTCGGCGTGTTGTTCAATGGATGTCATCATATTACTCATCACCGATGGACTGCCGGGACCCGTGATCATAAATAGATTGGGGAAGCCATGGGCGGCGAGACCAAGATAGGCGCGTGGGCCCGAGCGCCATTTATCCGCCAGTTGGACGCCTCCTACACCGTGAACATCGACATTCACAATCGCGCCAGTCATGGCGTCGAAACCCGTCGCAAAAACGATAGCGTCAAATTCAAACTCGCGATCGCTCGTTTTAATTCCACTGTTGGTGATTTTTTCAATCGGGGTTTTTAATAAATCAACCAATTCGACGTGCGGTTCGTTGAACATTTCGTAGTAACCCGTATCGAGGCACGCGCGCTTTGTCCCTAGCGGAAAACTGCTCGGACACAAGGTCTCAGCGACCGCGGGGTCTTTAACCACTGCACGTATTTTTTTGCGCACAAATTCTGAAGCCGTCTCATTCGCGGCTTTGTCGATCAGCAGGTCGTGATACTGCTGCATGATCCCAACCAGCTCGCCTTTCTGCCAGCCTTCCTCGTACGCGCGCTCGCGCTCGACGGCATCTACTTCGAGAGCAGACTTCTCCATCGGATAATTCGGCACACCGAACAATGAGTGACGCGATTTTGCGCGACGTTCAGCATAAGTTCGCTGCGTTTCCGTTCGCTGGTCGTCAGTGAGCGGTTGATTAAACGCAGGCAAGCTAAATGCCGGCGTGCGCTGGAAGACAGTGAGTTGACGCGCTTGCTTTGCGATGATCGGCATCGATTGGATAGCCGAAGAACCCGTGCCGATGACGGCAACGTTGAGGCCTGAGAAATCGACCCCTTCGCGCGGCCAGTCCGCGGTGTGATAAGTTGCGCCCGCGAAGTCACTCTGCCCCGTAATATCGATGGTCTTTGGCACGGACAAGCAGCCCGATGCGAAGATGTAGAATTGCGCATCGAAGGTCTCGCCTTGGGTCGTTTTCACGATCCAGCGATTGAGCGCCTCGTCAAATGTCGCGGCCCGCACTTCGGTTTCGAACTGAATGTCTTTGCGCAAATTGAAGCGGTCAGCCACATGATTCGCGTAACGCAGAATTTCTGGTTGGGTCGCGTATTTCTCGCTCCATCGCCATTCGCGCTGCAAGGCATCGTCGAAGGAGAAGCTGTAATCGATACTCTTCACATCGCAACGCGCACCCGGGTAACGATTCCAGTACCAGGTGCCGCCAACGCCATCGGCCGTTTCAAGTACCCGGGCGGAAAACCCGGCCTCACGTAGGCGGTAGAGCATGTACATTCCGGCGAAGCCGGCACCAACAATAATTGCATCGTATTTCATGTGAGGTTTATCTCCAGGACTACCAACATAGAGCTCGGCGGACTGCGATCGCGAATGATTTAGTCGATTGAGCGCCAGTGATTATCGATCAGAATGCGCGCAATGTCCGGTGACATGGGCCATAGAGCGACGTTAGTGGCTTATTTTCGGAGCAATTCGCCGGCGATGATCAGATTTCGAACCTCGGTGGTGCCTGCGCCGATTTCGAGCAATTTGATCGAGCGATATAAGCGATTGATCTCAGCTTCCCATATATATCCGGAACCTCCGTGGATCTGCACGCCTTCGTTCAGGACCTTATTCATCATTTCACCACCATATTTCACGGACGCGGCGGTCAACTTATGAATGTCGCCCCGGCCTGCCTCACCGGCTGCGATTCGACTAGCCGCGGCTAAGGTACGGTAATTGAACGTACGCAAGGTTTCGGTCCAAACATACATGTCAGCGAGTTTTTGTTGGATCATTTGGAACTCGCCAATGGTGCGGCCGAATTGGGTGCGGGTATTTGCATAGTCGATCGATAGCTCAAGCGCGCGCTCGCAGATCCCAAGACACAGAGGCGTGATCATGGCTCGTTCGAGATCGAGGCCACTCATCACCACTTTGACGCCTTCGTTCTCGACACCGACCAAATTCTCGACCGGGACTTCGCAATCCTCGAACACGAGTTCCGCGGTTTGGCTGCCTCTAAAACCCATCTTCACGAGCTTTTGGGCGACCTTAAAGCCAGGGAAACCCGCCTCGATAATGAATGCAGAAATACCGTGTTGACCCTTATCTTTATCGGTTTTCGCGTACACCAATAAAACATCGGCAACTGGACCATTGGTGATATAGAGCTTGCTACCGTTAAGGACATAAGCATCCCCTTCTCGGCGCGCTGTGGTGCGCATCGAGCCAAGCGCGTCGGAACCGGCTCCTGGTTCGGTCAAACCGAGCGCTCCAATATGGGTGCCGTCACATAATTTCGGTAAATATCGACGGCGTTGCTCGTCATTGGCATTCGCAAAAATATTATTGACGCATAAATTATCGTGAGCGACCCAAGCCAAGGCGAACGCATGATTCCACCGTGCCATCGCTTGAAGAATCAAGCCAGCGCTCATTAGGTCCATGCCGGCGCCGCCAAACTCTTCTGCCACCGTAATACCGAGATAGCCCGTTTCGCCTAGTTTCGGGAACGCCTCGGTTGGCCACCATTCTTCGTTATCCATTTTCTCGGACAATGGGTAGAGTTCGGCACGTGAGTACCGGTCGGCCTGATCGAGAATGCTTTGTTGGTCTTCGTCGAGTTCGAACGCAAAATTCATGAGTCGATTTCCTGTTATTTGGTCACTTCGCGCCCAGGACGTGGTCGTTTGTCGATGATTCCTCGACGTTTGATACGTGGCGCGAAGCGTTCACTATATAATGAACGGCCAGGAGCCGGTCGGAGTTTGCCGTTCGTGTTGAGGGAAAGTCCGGTTTGAGTCCTTTTCAGCGTGCTTTTTCTGCGAATAGGCCTTCTATTTAGCAAGAAAGTACCCTGAGAATGGTGAAACCGGACTTTTCCACCTGTAGAGCGTCCTAAGTCCGACAGACTTCTAGTCAAAGCCGAAAGTTTAACGAAACCGGGGCGCTTTCTCGATCCGTACCGAGAACTCGGACACAAGACCGCGAGCGTTGAGCTAGTCATCTATCAACTTTGACAGAATTTAGGGAAAATAGCGGCCATGTCGTTGGCAGAATTAATACCAAAGGTGCTGGTGGCAAATCGCGGCGAAATCGCGCTGCGAATTATTCGCACGTGCCAGAAATTGAATATTCGAACCGTCGCGATTTTTCACGACATCGACCGAAATTCGCCTTATGTGCAGCTCGCGGATGAGGCGGTTGAAATTTCTGGCGATACCCCCACCAGTGCGTATCTCGATATCGGGCAAATCGTCCGCATCGCGGCCGAGCATCACGTGAGTGCGGTCCACCCTGGCTACGGCTTTCTCGCCGAAAATAGTTTATTTGCGGCAGCCGTGGCTGATGCTGGAATGCGTTTCGTCGGGCCACGTCCGGAGGTGATCCGGCTGCTGGGTGACAAAGTCGAGGCACGCGAATTTGTTAAACAGCATAAGGTGCCGTTGGCACCGTCAACATCGAGTGATGGCAGTGAAGTCGAACTACTCGAACAAGCGACAGCAATTGGCTATCCGATTCTCATTAAAGCGGCCGCGGGTGGCGGTGGTAAGGGGATGCATATCGTGCACGCGGCTCACGAATTCGAATCCGCATATGCACTCGCGACAAGTGAAGCGCAGCGCTATTTTGGCGACCGGAGAGTCTATTGCGAGAAATATTTGGCGCGTCCGCGTCATATTGAAGTCCAAATATTGGCGGACGAGCACGGTAATTGTGTGCACCTAGGCGAACGCGAGTGCTCGGTTCAACGACGTTTCCAGAAGGTGTTCGAAGAATCTCCCGCGCCTAGATTAAGTGCGGATTTGCGTAAACGCATGTGTGACACCGCGGTCACGATCGCCGCAGCGGCGAACTATACAAATGCAGGAACCGTCGAGTTCATCCTCGGCGAAGATGGCGAATTCTATTTTCTTGAAGTGAATACGCGTCTCCAAGTCGAGCATCCCGTGACGGAGATGGTCACCGGCATCGATTTAGTTGAGGCGCAGTTGGAGATCACGGCAGGTCACTCATTAGCGTTCACGCAGGATCAGATTACCCACACGGGACATGCGATAGAAATGCGCATTTGTGCAGAGGACCCGGAGGCGGATTTCATGCCCGCGATCGGCAAAATCCAGGTGTTGCGCAACGCCGAGGGCGCTGGCGTGCGCCTCGACAGTGGTCTTTCCGAGGGCATGTCGGTGACGAGCGCGTTTGATCCAATGCTGGCGAAATTAATCGCTCACGGTGCTGATCGTGAATCCGCGATCGACATCGCCCATCGGGCTATTCGTGAACAGGTTATTTTAGGTGTCACGACGAATTGTGGATTTCTCGGCCGCGTATTGGCTCATCCCGCTTTTAGAGCCGGTGCGATCCACACGCACTTCATTGACGAGCATCGCGATGAATTACGGCGCTCGGAACTCGATCAGACACGCACTGCAGAACTTGTCGTTATGGCAGCGTTCAACGACCCTGAGTTTCAGCGGCTTACGTTCGATACGCCGCAACCGCACGCGGCAATGGGGGGATGGAGGAACGCCTAATGAAGTTGAATTATCGATTCCTGGGCGAGGAATTCGCGGTCTCGCCGCAGCAAAGAACGCCGCGTTTAAGTGTGTCGGTCAACGACATGGTGGTTCACGTACACGGGCATTCCATTGATACGGCTGCACAAACATTCATTTTCGATGACACCGAACACGAGATTTTCGTGGCGCGTGACGGCGACGATATTTTCATCCACGCGAACGGTGAAGTCTGGGAAATTCGCGCCGTTAACGCGGTTGAAGCAGCCGGGACGGGAGCGTCTTCCAACGACACCGTGATCGCGCCGATGCCCGGCGTTGTAGTGTCGGCTCCGGTTGTTGAGGGTCAACTCGTGAGCCAAGGACAAACTTTGATCGTTATAGAAAGCATGAAGTTACAAACCTCGATTATCGCGGATCGAGATGGTTGCATCGTCGAAATTTTCTTTGCCCAAGATGAAACCTTCGATAAAGGTGCGGTGTTAATGCGCTTTGCAGCAACTGAAGATCACACGAGTGATGAAGTGGGTTAACCCGTATGCGTAGATTGCAGTCCCGGCTGGACACAAATTCAGAAACGTACAAACGACACCGCGAGCACAATCTGCGCTTGCTTGCCGAGTTCAAAGAGAAGAGCAGGGCGGCTAGGCACGATCGCCCGGAGCGCGATATCTCCCGTCTTGCCAAGCAGAATAAACTTAGAGTCCACGAACGCATCGAACACCTACTCGATCCAGCCACGCCGTTTTTGGAATTATCGACCTTAGCCGCGAACATGGATTACGACGGCGAAGCACCGCAAGCCTCGATCGTGACCGGACTCGGTATGGTTGCAGGTCGCGAAGTGTTGATTCACGCGGACGACAGTTCGGTAAAAGGTGGAGCTTGGTACCCGCTGTCGGTTAAAAAAATCGTGCGAGTGCTCGACATCGCGATCGAAAATCATTTACCTGTCGTTCACTTGTGCGACAGCGCGGGTGGATTCCTGCATTTGCAATCCACTTTATTCGCCGACCGCTACTATGCAGGGCGAATCTTTCGCAACCAATGTACGTTATCGAAGATGGGTGTTCCGCAAGTCGCTATCGTGTTTGGCCAATGCACGGCAGGCGGTGCGTACATCCCCGCCTTGAGTGAGTATTCCGTGATGGTGCGTGGCAATGGCGCGATTTTTCTTGGCGGGCCGCCACTCGTTAAAGCTGCGACAGGCGAAGAAGTGCCAGCAGAAGAACTCGGCGGCGCGAGCGTTCATACCGTGGTGAGCGGGGTATCCGACTATGCTGCGGACGGGGAGCTGGAAGCGATTGCCATTGCGCGTGAGATCGTCGAGACGTGGACCCCGATTCAAAAATCGCAAATCGAGACGCAAACGGTCGAAGAACCTTACTACGACCCGCAACAGCTGTACGGGATTATTCCCAACGACATAAAAGTCCAATTCGACATGCGCGAAGTCATTGCGCGGATTGTCGATGGCAGTCGCTTCCACGAATACCAACCAGATTACGGCACAACTTTGGTGTGCGGTTACGCCTACATCTGGGGCTTCAAAGTTGGAATTTTAGGAAACAACGGCGTGTTGTTTAATGACAGCTCGTTGAAAGGCGCGCATTTTGTCGAGCTGTGCAATCAGAACCGAGTACCGCTGGTGTACTTGCAGAACATCACGGGCTTCATGGTAGGCAAGGAATACGAACGCCAAGGCATAACCAAAGATGGCGCTAAAATGATCATGGCGCAGGCTTGTAGCACGGTGCCAAAATTCACCGTCATTGTTAATGGCTCATTTGGAGCCGGTAACTACGGTATGTGCGGCCGTGCATACGACCCACGATTCCTATTTATTTGGCCGCAGAGTCAAATTTCAGTGATGGGCGGCGAGCAAGCAGCGAAAACTTTAACTGAAGTTAAGGTTCGGCAAATGGAGAAAAGCGGTGAAATACCGAGCGCCGAACAGATCGCCGCTATTCACGAACCGATCGCGCGGGAATATGAAAGTAAGGCGAGTGCTTATCATTCGACGTCCGAAATTTGGGACGACGGGATCCTTGATCCCGTTGACACGCGAAATGCGCTTGGCATGGCAATTTCTGCGTCCTTAAATGCGCCTATTGAGGATCCGAGCTACGGTGTTTTTCGGTTTTAGTAGAGCCCTGAATTCCAGACCATAGCCGCTTGTTTTAAAGAGTCACGACACAATGCCTTTACCGAAGCCTGAACTAGAGCGCTCTAGCGATCTTGATGAGATTGTTAGGCGCTTAGAAATCACTGTGCAAAAGCACCTTGGCGCAAACTCGACTGTCGCTAATATCTCGGTCGCGACATTAGGGGGATCGAGTCGAACGATCTTGTTTGATTTGATTGATGGATCAAGCCGACGACGATTAGTTTCGCGCCAGGAAACTTACTTACTTGATCCTTCGCCGTTTCTGCCGCCAGAAATGCAGTTCATGCTATTGCAACTAGCCTACAAAAACGGCGTACCTGTCCCAGAGCCGATATTCGAGTTTATCGACGACGATGGTCTAGGGCGCGGGCACGTGATGGCGCACGTGGCTGGCGAAACGTTACCCAGGCGATTGCTCAACGATCCGCGGTACGCGCACGCGCGTGAAAATTTTGTTGTGCAAGCTGCCGAGATCCTCGCGCGCTTGCACGCGATCGATAAACGAGAAGCGAATTTTCTAGATCACACCTTGGACAGCGTCGATCCCCTGCAAGCGCAAATCGCGCGCTACGATTATTACGGCGAACCACATCCAGCATTAGAGTACGGCTTTCGCTGGTTGGATCGACACCGTCCGGCGAAGGCTGCCCCCTGCTTAGTACATGGGGATTTTCGCAACGGCAACATGCTCGTCGATGAAAACGGAATTCAAGCCGTGCTCGATTGGGAGTGCGCTCATATCGGCGATCCGATGGCAGACCTTGGATGGCTGTGCACGCGATCGTGGCGCTTTGGTAACGATGAATTGCACGCCGGCGGCTTTGGAACGCGCCAAGCACTGTTCGATGCGTATGAAGCGGCTGGCGAACGAGCAGTCGATCGCGAAGCCGTTCAGTGGTGGGAAATATTTGGCTCCATGCGCTGGGCGATGCTGAACATCATGCAAATACACGGCCATTTGCATGGCGGCCGGCGCTCACCCGCATTCGCTGCATGCGGGCGCAACACGAGCTTAATGGAATACGACATGCTGATGACTATTGCCGGCCGCCTCGACTGAGAGAACACTAATGCCTCACGATCAACCAGACATCGCGGAGCTTGTACGCACCGCAAACGAATTTCTAACCAATGTTACGCCGCGGCTCGAAGGCCAAGATCGCTACTTCGCGATGTGCTCAAGTTTTCTACTCGACATCGTCCAACGCGAACTTGTTGAATGGGCGTCGCTCGAAAGCGCGGACGACCGGCGCATGCAAGCAGTGCTTGGCGAAAAGAAAGCCGACCGTAAGGACTTGGCGGCGGAACTCTCGGGCGCTATACGTGCCGGAGCATTCGATGATCGGATGGATTGGTTGTTAGAAGAACTCATTGGGCACGTGACGAGCAAAGTCGAAGTCTCGAAGCCGTCTTACCTAAAGGGCGCAACTGAAGAATAGGCAATCCTAGGAGTCGGTCGGACTTAAGACGTTCTACTCGGCTTCAGTATCCTGCTTCGCACTCGACGTCCGCCCCATGCTTTGCTCATTCATGAGGTAGTAGCTTCCACGTCCTTACAGTCGTGCAGAAAACCGGGATTTGGCCATTTCCAGTTCACTTTCTCGTTAAGGTGACTGACTATTAGCCTCAAAAATACTCTGAAAATAATTCAAGCCGAATTTTTCCTCATGACGAACACCTAGTTTTGACAGGCTCGTATCGGCTCGTCGCTTGGGCGTTGAAATTTCCGAGCCGGGTTCGGGCATGACAATTAGGCTCCAAACCTAGTTTTGACGTATTGTTTCGGCAATATTCACGTGCTGTCTGGAGCTGGACCATGAGCGATGTCCTTCGAGGCGCATGCTTTTGCGGTGCCGTAGAGATCGAACTGACGGGCGCTCCAGATACGATGGGGCATTGCCACAGCCTGTCGTGCCGTAGCTGGTCCGGCGATCCGGTCCATGCCTATACCCTCTGGCAACGGGACAATGTTGTGGCGCGCTGGCGCGGAAGTTTTGGCGACGTTTCACTCGTCACCGGAAAGCCTGAGTCACTGTCAGTATTGTACGAAGTGCAGCGGCCACGTGATGATCAACCATCCCGCCTTTGGGGTTTATGAC
>JBLFWX010000135.1:0-9086 GCA_047611805.1 Gammaproteobacteria bacterium | reverse complement strand
AACAGAACCACACTGATTAAGACTGTTTTCCAAGTCATGCTTGTTCTCCTTAAGCTAAGTTGACGATGACAGTCTCCGAAATCCGATGTTGGCGCGCAATTACCTGCGAGGTAATTGTTGAAAGTGACAATCCGTTTAAGCTAGTCGTCTGCGCTGTCTAGGTTAAGGAGGTTCGGCAATGAATGAGCTACAGGCACAGGTGAGTAAATCGTTCGGTAGCATGTTGAAATCTTGGCGCGCGACGCGCAAGGTGAATCAGCTCGATTTGTCGTTAATTTCTGATGTGTCACAGCGCCACGTTAGTTTCTTGGAGTCGGGCCGCGCGCGTCCGAGCCAGCCGATGGTCGTGCAGCTATCCGAAGCCCTAGAAGTCCGGCTGCGAGACCGAAACGCCCTACTCCAGGCGGCAGGTTTCGCGCCGTACTATCGACATCGCCCGCTTGAGGCCATCGAAATGGCGCCAGTACGCGATGCGTTGTCGCGGATGCTTGAGCATCACGCCCGGTATCCAGGAATCGTGATCGATCGTGAATTCAATTTGATGATGGAGAACCGCCCTTTCACAAACCTGTTGGGCTTGTTCGGCGCTCCGCAAGAGTTGTGGCAGGCTTGCTGTCTGAACGGGGCACCACCGAATCTGTTAGGGCTCATATTTCATGCACAAGGTGCACGGCCGTTCATCAAAAATTTCGCCGAGATTGCCCCGCTGCCATTGCAACGCGCGTGGCGCGAGACGCTCATCAACGGCGGTGCGACGCATAGATTCATTAACGAATTACGCAAAGATCCAACCCTACCTGTGACTTGGCATAATCCCGACCCGAGCTCAGTGCCGCCACCGGTGATGCCTCTGGTCATTGGCCGCGACGACGTTAGCTTGAGTCTGTTCACGATGATAGCGACGTTCGGTACACCACACGACGTAACCACTGATGAGATTAGAGTTGAAGCGTTTTTTCCAGCCGACGACGCGACCGAGTCGATACTGCGAGAATTGAATGCACGGTGGCGTGCCGACCAAGAACTAAGCTAGGTCGGCGCACAGCGATCGCAAACTAGCAAGCTTCGAATAAGCCCGCCGCACCCATTCCCTTGCCAATACACATTGATACGAGACCGAATTTTTTCTTGCGGCGTCTCAACTCACGGATCACTACGCCGGTCATACGCGAACCGGTCATGCCGAACGGATGCCCGATCGAAATTGAACCACCATTGACGTTGTAGATGTCGTTGTTTATACCCAGCGCATCGCGGCTGTACAGACATTGAGACGCAAATGCCTCATTGAGTTCCACCAGATCAATGTCATCAAGCGACAGACCTTTGTACTTAAGTAACCGTGGAATGGCGAATACTGGTCCAATACCCATTTCGTCGGGTTCGCAGCCGGCGACTGCGAAGCCACCAAAGTAAGCTAGCGGTTCAAGACCGAGTTGCTGTGCGCGGCGTTCCGACATTAATAAGGTCATCGACGCACCGTCTGACAACTGCGAGGCGTTACCAGCCGTCACCGATCCATCTTGCTCGAAGGCGGGTTTCAATTTCGCCAAGCCGTCTAACGTGGTCTCCACGCGGTTACATTCGTCGCGGCCTACTGTGCCTTCGACGATCGCCGTTTCTTTCGTTTCTTTATTCAACAGCTTGAGCCACTTAACCGTCATTGGCGAAATCTCGTCGTCGATGTAACCAGCGTCTACGGCTGCGGCGTAGCGTTGTTGACTCTGTAAGGCATATTCATCCTGCGCTTCGCGTGAGACCTTATAGCGGCGCGCGACGACCTCGGCCGTGTTGCCCATTGCCATGAAAATCTCTGGCTTTTTTGCTTCCAGAGTCGGGTTGTTGTCGAATTCTGCCGGCTTGCCGCGCTCCAGGCCGGTAATTGACTCAACACCGCCCGCAATGGCAATTTCACTGCAACCACTGGCGATTTGATTTGCGGCCACGGAAATAGCATTCAAGCCAGAAGAGCACGCGCGGCTTAAAGTCATTGCCGACACCGAGACTGGCAAGCGCGATAAAACCGTGGCGTGTCGCGCCATGTTGGCCGACTGCTCACCAATTTGGCGCGCGCTTCCAACGACCACGTCTTCGACTTCGTCGGCCGACATTGCGGGGTTCCGATCAAGTAAGGCATCGATACAGTGAGCGACAAGATCATCTGCGCGAGTCAGATTAAATGTGCCACGGTGTGATTTTGCGAGCCCGGTTCGGATGTTGTCTACGATGACGACCTGATTCATATAAAATCCTCTTTGAAGTAACTATTTAGTTCTACGGACGCTTGGCGACAAACGTGAGTGGCAACGTGGACGCCGATCATGGGGCAAAATTTGGGCGGCGACAAGAATTGGGTGATCGGGTCCCAATTTCTAATGAATACAATCCACTGGAAGTAGAACCCTGCACTGAATGTCGACGACAATGAACAAACGGCGATATTTGTGGCCCAATACGCTGAACCTCTGTTCCAGCCCACAATGCTAATGGCTCAACGAGTCACTAAAGTTCGAGTAACAATCATGACAATAAAGGTAATTTTCCTCTCCATCGTCGTTTGCACCCTACTCGCAGGCTGCGCAACCAGTCCAACGGGGCGAACTCAATTTCTCGTCGTCTCGGAACAAAGCGCGATCGCCGCCTCCAAGCAAGCCTATACGGCCATGCTGACCCCGCTTGCGCAGCAAAATCGAATTAATACGGACAAGGGCTTAAACCATAGAGTACGTCGCATTGCCGACAGCGTCGTTAAACAAGCCGTGAAGATGCGCCCTGAGACGTTAAATTGGGAATGGGATCTGCAGATCATCGACGACCCGGAAACCGTGAACGCATGGGCGATGGCAGGCGGCAAAATGGCTCTGTACACCGGACTCGTAAAGATAATCGATCCAACCGATGACGAACTCGCCCAAGTCCTGGCTCACGAAATCGCCCATGCGCTGGCGAAGCATTCGGCAGAGAAGATGTCGGTATCGGCGGCAACCAATTTCGGTATGCAAAGCGTCGCCATCGCGACAAGAAATTCTCCGATCGCCTTACAGGGGAGTTCGCTGCTGGCGGCGCTCGCCGTGTCCCTACCGAACAGCCGAACGATGGAAAGCGAGGCCGATGTCATCGGGATCGAATTGGCAGCAAAAGCAGGCTACAACCCGAACGCCGCAGTTTCGCTGTGGGATAAAATGAGTCAAACAGGTGGCGCCGGCCAACCCCAGTTTCTTAGTACACATCCGAGTCCGGCGACGCGAAAGTCTACGTTGAAAGGCCTCGTGCCTTCCATGATGCCGTTCTACGAACAGGCAAGGCGTTAATTCGTTCGGCGACTCACTTCTCGATAGTCTCTAAATACAATCGCTCAACTTTCGATCGCGCCCACGGCGTTTTGCGTAGGAACTTAAGACTCGATGGGACACTTGGATCAGCAGTGAAACATTTAATCGTGATCCGTCGACCTAGTTCCTCCCAGCCGTAGCGCTCAACCAGCGCATTGACAATATCTTTCAACGTAATGCCGTGGAGAGGATCTTGTCGCCCCGGTTCAGTCATCAGACTCCGTCGTCGTGTCGCCGGCCTCAGCGGACTTATCCACGGCTTCCTTAACCCGCAATTTGCTACCCGCGACCACTAGACGATTTAGCGCTTTCATCGCGCCATTTGCGTTGCCACGCTTCGGCATAACAACAAACCCAAATCCTTTGGATTGGCCACTATCGATGTCCATCACAATCGTGCACGACTGTACGACACCGTGCGGCTCACACAGCGCTCGTAGTTCTGCTTCGGTCGTGCTTCTATCAAGATTACGCACAAGTAGTTTCATAGTTTCCTCGTCATCTTCGATATGAAGACGTGCTAATGCTTGGTTCGCGAGCTGCCACTATTGGCAGCGTGTGACGATCGAAGCATCAGTCGATGTGCCTCGATCACTTACGCCAAACGCTCGCAAGCCACGGTTGCTGGGCGCGCGGCAAACCGGTTGGACGGTAATAGTGGTCAATTTCTGTGAAGCCCGCCGAGCTAACGAAATCCTGCCACTGGGCAAAGTCGTGGTAGTTACCGAAGCGATCCGCATTCCACCCTTCACGATTATCGCCGTGTGGGTTCGACGTAAACAACACACCGCCCGGCATTAAAGTATCGTACAAATTCGCCAATACCGCAGGTAATTCAGTACTGGGAACGTGAAACAGCACGGCGTTAGCGTACACGCCGTCGAATCGCAAAGTGGGTAAATCGAGCGCGACGAAATTTTGATGCCATACCTCGCAACCACTGTACGCACGTGCCATCGCAACGAAACGCGCCGATCCATCGAGACCAATCGCCTGGTGGCCCGCGGTTACGAACGTTTTCAGATCGCGTCCGGGCCCACAACCGACATCAAGAATTTTGTACGGCGCCGGTACCAAAATATTGTCTAGAAGCGCCGCAACATTCTGGCTCACATCATGATCAATCGTACCGTTTTTAAACGATTCTGCAGTCCGATCGTAATGCTCGATCGTACGTGTGGTGATGTCGCGAATAGAAACGTCGGAGTCAGTCGCCATTACAACTGGCCGCTAGGCGGAAGGCAAATTAAGTACGTGTTTCGCTAAGATGTTGCGCTGGATCTCATTGCTGCCGCCATATATTGCCGTTGGACGCGCGTTGTAATAATGGGTCATCACATCAATTCCCGTACCGGCAAAATCGACTATGTCGACGTTTGCACCAGACGGCCCTGCCGACTCTAGAATGAACTCACTTAAGCGCATGACGGTCTCACTGGCCCAAATTTTAAGCAGCGAGACGTCCGCACCTAAGGTCTGACCCCGACGCACCATGTCGCCAAACTCTCGGTACAGCGATTCCATATCGGCAACGTCGGCAGTAAAACGTGAGTATCGGTCGATGAACACCGGATCGGTCGTTAGTCCGCGTGCAAGCGCTAACTCATGCAAGCGACTCAGACCTAGTTGACACTGTTTCGGGCTACCGATAAATAGGCGCTCAAAGCTCAGCAACGCTTTCGCGATCCGCCAGCCGTCGTTCAGACCACCAACCAAATTTGCGACCGGCACCCTGACGTCGTCGAAGAATACTTCGCAGAACTCCTCATCACCTGAAATGTTCCGGATCGGACGGACCGTGATCCCGGGGATTGAAAAATCGATTAGTACAAAACTGATGCCAGCTTGCGGTTTAGAGTCTGGATCGGTGCGTACAAGGCAAAACATATGCGTTGCGTCTTGCGCCATCGTCGTCCACGTTTTCTGGCCATTGATCACGAACTCGTCACCATCACGCACGGCGCTCGTTGCCAATGACGCGAGATCGGATCCGGCGTTTGGTTCGGAGTAGCCCTGGCACCAAATATGCTCACCCGATAAGGCGGGTGGTAAGTAGTAATCCTGTTGTTCTGGTGTGCCATGCTGCATTAGCAATGGTCCCACCATGATGATGCCTTGATCCGGTGTTCGTGCGATCCCCCAGCGCTCGCGTTCTTCTACGAGGATGAGAAATTTCTCCCCATTTAAGCCCATCCCGCCGTGTTCAACCGGCCATGCTGGTGCAGCCCAACCGCGTAGGTGCAATTTTTCGTACCAATCGCGACACTCATTCCAGCGCGGGCGCCGACGTGAATTGCGCATCTCACTCGGATAATTAGCTTCAAACCATTGTCGCAAGATGCCGCGGAAATCATCGCTGTCGAGCGCATTCCAATCACCGTCTGGCGGGTTCGTCTCGCCGTCCAAACGAAATGTCCTAACTTCGTTCGCGGACGTGGGACCGGCGGCGCTCGCCAACTTTGTCAGCCGATCGAGGTGTAAATTGCTATGCCCGTAACGCGCAATGACCACGAGCGCGCGATTCAAAAAAAGTCCGACATCGCATTCATCTGTATAGCCAATCGCGCCGTGCATTTGCACCGCTTCGCGAATAACGGTGAGAGCGGTCTCGCAAGCCCGATAACGCGCACGGCTAGCCGCGCGTTGTCCGTCAACAAGTGATCCTCCATCAATTACTTTACAATTCTCTGACACGACAGCATTCGTCAGTCGGATCGCGAGATACAAATCGACTAGACGATGTTGGAGAACCTGGAAGCTCCCAATCGTGTTGCCGAATTGCTTGCGCATGCCAACGTATTCTTTGGTGATTTCCAGCAGCGCCTCACACAAGCCTAAGAGATACGCGCTTGATGCGAGTTCCATAATATTGCGAGCTTTGACCAAGCTGTTCTGCGCGGTTTCGCCGCTGCCTAGTAGCGTAGCGTTGCTCGCCGCGAACGTAATACAGCCATCGCGACCGCCATCGGCCAACTCTAAGGATCGGCAAGACACACCGTCGGCCGATTTTGAGACGTGAAACCATGCGGGAGAATTTTCGAGCGTTGCTGGGACAAGCCAGCCATCCGCGTCGCTGCCGAGCGCTACGTTTTCAAGGGTTCCGCTTAAACTAACCCCGCCGTTCGATTGACTAGCTTGCAAGCTAGTGAACGGATTGTCGTCGAGCGCGCCTAAGACCGGCACGATGATCGCTTTACCCTCAATTATTGAAGTCATTAACTCATCCGTCTCGCCGATGCTGCGCAACAGGCTCACTGCCCCGACGGCAGATTCGATGAGTGGCTCGGGTGCCGCTACACCGCCTAATTTACGACACACCGCGCTAACTGCGTCGGCACCGAGATCGAGCCCGCCGAGATCCTCTGCTGCCAATAACGCGGTCCATCCGAGTTCTGCCATTTGTTCCCAGGCAGCACGATCGAATGCTGGTTCCGCGCCGCGCAATGCACGCAATCGGCCGCGACCCAGCGCACGCGTGCAAAAATCCTCGGCACTATCGCGCAGCATCTCGATCACATCATTCTTATCGTCATCAATAGTCTCGTTGTTGGCTTGATTCACTAGCAAATGACTCCGTTTAATATAGATTCCGTCCGATCAATATTTAGATATTTAGCGCGTTTCCGCTAAGGCGCTTCGTATGGCACTGCTTCTTCGGCCATATGCCAAAGATGGAATGCGGCGGGTTCGGTTTGTTCTTCGAGAATGTGTCCGACGAGTCCAGCACAACGCGCAATCAGATTAAAGCCTCGCGCAATACTTGGCGGTATGTCGGCTTCCAGTAATACCGCACCAATCGCAGCATTTACATTGATAACAATATTTTTGCCACTGGCGACCTTTATCGCATCGCCGAGCAAATACATTGCATCGATATACTCGCCCTTAGCGCCGGCGGCTCGCGCGACCGCGTCAATGCGCTTCACTCGAGGGTCGCCGTTTGTATGAATCGGGTGGCCAAAGCCCGGCAGGAATTTTTTTGCCGCGGTGAATTCTTCGGCAATTCGAGTCGCCTCGCCAGCTCGCTCCGCGAGTGGTTTATCGACGATTTGTTTCAGCAATACTGCTGATTCATCTGCCGCCCCGACAAAACGAGAACCGGCACCTAGGAGTCCAGCCGCAACCGCACCTTGCAAGGCTTCAGGGGCACCAAGAATCGTTAGTCGGCTCGCGATGGCCGAAGGCGTAAATCCATGTTCCATGATGCACACTAAGACAGAGTCGACGATAGCTCGCTGCATGTCCGTCGGCTCCTTACCGAAAAAGTGAAACATAATAAAGTCGGTGAATGTCATTTTTCCGATCAAGTCGTCACAAAGGTTGCGACCGCGAACATAGATATTATCGACGTCACTGGTGCATAGGCGAGTGACAGGATCTTTCTTTTTGTACATGACAAATTTCCAATTTAGTAAGTTTCGCTCAGACTGGGGACAGCAGGCCAAACGCGCAAGCAGATAGCGCGCACCGGCTTGCTCGACGCCGCCGGTGCGTTCAGGCGGGATTATAATGCGGCGCGACAGGTCCGTACACGGCGTCTGTGAATTACCGCCTCGCACAGCGATAGTTGAGCAACGCAGCACGCCGTCGGCAGAACCTTTCGCCACGGGCTTATGGCGACCTAATCTTCAGAGATCTAGCACGCTACACCTAGCCGTGATCGCCTACTCCACTACGTCGCGCAACATCTGGGCCACGCGTAATGATGGAGAAATCTGCTCCTCGCCAATCCTCCGATCGAGCGCTTCGTGCCAGTGGTAGATGCGTCGTTCTTGGTAATTGAGCGGAATACCCACAAAACCGCGCGACTCGATAGTCTCCTGCATGGGTTCAGCAAGCTGGATGTCCTCGTCGACAATGCGATCGAAATTCGCAATTCGCATGTCCCACAACGGATCCCGCTCACCTGCGCCCCAATCCGGTGCAAACCAGAGGACTTCCAGCACGGATGTGCGGATTGTCTTTGGCCACATCGCGACACAGGGCATGCCGGTCGGCGCAATCGGCACGATTAGGTTTGGGAAAAAGCAATAACTTGGATTGTAGTCTCGCTCGATTGCGGTGCTACCGGCCATTTCCGGCATCCCGATCGTACCCGGATCAACCCAGGATTTGCGCCGGTTCGGCGACAACATCATCGAGTGCCCGTTGTCCCATAGATGCACGCTGGTGCCTTTGTTGTCGAATATTCGTTCCGTTGTTTGCGGGTGCAGAAGTTTAAAGTGATAAGCTTCCAGGAAGTTTTCGATTAACACCTTCACGTTACATTTTACGTCGAACTCGCGACGATTCACGAGTCGCAACTCCGTTAACGGCAGGTGTGTGAGGAAGCGTGATACGGGTGCAAGAAAGTCCGCCAACGGTTCTACGTCGGGCTTCTCACAAACAAAGATCCAGTTACCAAACTGTTCGCACCGTACGTCAATAAGGCTGCGACAATTTTTGTCGAGATCTTGCCAATCACGCGGATCAGTAATCGCTTTGAGTTTGCCTTGCCGGTCGTAGCTCCAGCCGTGATAACCGCACACCAATACCGCACCTGCCTTACCGGTGGCGCCTCTCGCCACGGGCGCGCCCCGATGTCGGCACGTATTGTAAAAAGCCCGCACCTCGCCATCGTCGCCTCGAATAATGAGAATCGGCGCGCTGCCGTGACGCCACACCACAAAGCTACCTGGTTCTGGGAACTGATCGATGTGCGCGGCATAGAGCCATGTTTTCTGCCACATCGCCGTCCTTTCGAGTTCGAAATGC
>JBLFWX010000134.1:0-9287 GCA_047611805.1 Gammaproteobacteria bacterium | reverse complement strand
CCATGCGGTCTCCCTTCTCGATCGTGAATTTAGCAGTCCTTCTAGGATGCGAGTTTAACGGTCAATCGAAACCAATGCGTATCGGGAGGTAGCTGATCCGTCTACGTAAATCTCGCCGCTAGCACTCGGGAAAACCCTGACCCTGCCTAATTTGAGCCGAGAGCGCACCCTTCGATTCGAAGAGATCAACAAACGACTAATCAAGCCGAGCGATTCTCCGTAACCCATAGCCTCGGTCGAGGCTATTTTTCGCATCATGCGAAGATTAATATTGCGCGGGACTTCCCACAAACGGACGCCCGCGATCCGCCATGGGGGCACTTCGGTTCGGAGCGGTATAGAGCTCATTCGACAGGCGACTGTGCCGTTAGCGCCGGTAATCTCTAGGATTAAACAGATTTGTCTTTCGCCAGAACTGAGCTATCAGTGCTTCCCGCAATGCTCTTAACCAGTGCTTTGGCGTATGGGTGAGTTTGCCGACGAGCAGGCCAACGGTGCGCAATGGAGCGCGCTGGATTAGGAGCTCGCGATACGACGAACTGCCATGGGAGGTTTCAAACTATGCCCGTAGTGCTTGGGCCGTTTAAGTTAATGCAGTGCCGCGGCTAATTGTCGAGGCTCGTCAATCCGCTCCGAACGGCGAACTTGGTAAGTTCCGCGACGGTGTGAAGGTTGAGTTTTTCCATCAAGTGTTTACGGTGCGTTTCAACGGTCTTTGGGCTTATATGAAGGAGATTCCCGATTTCTACTGTGGAAGTACCCTCGGCCATCGATTGCAAAACTTCGCGTTCGCGCGCCGACAAGCGTCCCAGCGGTGAATTATCGCCCATCGTGCCATTCATGAAATCGATCACGACATCGCCGGCAATGGTTGGGCTTATGTAAATTTTACCTTTCAGAACGGCATTGAGAGCTGACAATAGTTCGCCATAGGCCGAGTCTTTTAATACGTAGCCGCGAGCGCCAACCTTTAGCATCGCAACGACGAACTGCGCGTCAGACTGCATCGACAACCCAATCACCTTGATAGCCGGGAATCGCGACAAAATTTTGTGCGTGGTATCAATGCCGTTCAAACCAGGTAGCCCGATATCCATCAAAATCACCTGTGGTTCGAACGAACCCGCAAATTCGATGGCGTCGAAACCATTCGATGCGTGACCAACGACTTCGTATCGCTCATTTTCTTGCAGCAGGTGTGCTAGACCGTCGCGTAGGATCGCGTGGTCATCGACTAGCATAATCGTTGTTTTCGCTTCTGCTTTCACTCGTACGGCCATTCCCGGTGGAAAATCACTACGGGCCTCGACTCGAAACGAGGGCAATCCATCTCGTTAGCACAATAGCAGGATATCGTAATTGTAGGCATCGGGAATATACTGATAATTCCGCTCGATGCTTTCGGAGGTCTCGTGCCGGCGATAGCGGTGCTTGAAGACAAAGTCCGGCGGTTAACACGTACTGAGTGCAGAGAAATTCACTAAGCCGCGGGTTCGATCGGAGCTGCCGGCGACGCCAAGCAAACACTGCGCACGCACGTTTTAGTGCGCGCCGGATTGGCCTTTATCGAATATCCATCCTTGTTCGGCCTCGACTGGTCCGTACGAAAGCGCGACATTGACGGTTGTGCCTCGACCAACCTCAGAATCAATATCACAGGTTCCACCGTTCGCCTCAATGGCTTCGAATATTCCGAACAAACCGAGGCTTTCAACTTGAACGTTTTCAGGGTTGAAGCCGCAGCCATGGTCGCGCACGCAAAGGCGAACAAACTGATCAGAACTAGACAATTCCAATTCGCACGAGGCGCACCCGGCATGTTTGGCGACATTGGTGATTAGTTCGCGCACGATCCTGAAAATAACACGATCAAACCGGTCGTTCGGGGGGGCATCGTAATTGTCTGTCATTACCCGCACATCAATTAACTCCTGCGCGTTCATGCGATTTGCAAACCACGTGATCGCCGCTACGATGCCCAATTGGTCTAATACGGGTGGGCTCAACTGCAAGGACAGATCGCGGGTTTTCTCGATCAAGTCGTCAAGTACGACAATCGATTCGGCGCACGTGCGTTGCATTACATCCACATCGGATAACCCCACCATGCGTGATGTTGTAATCTTTAGTAGCGCTAATGACTGAGCGATCTCGTCGTGAATGTGCGCCGCGATGCGCCGGCGTTCTTCTTCTTGAGCATCCGTTAGCTGGCGCGTTAGAAGTCGTAAGCGAAATTGATAATTGAGCAGCTGCGCTTCGTGCTCTTTCATTAAAGTGACATCGCGCGCGATGCTTAAGAGGCAAGTTTCGCCTTCAATTTCCATAACTTGTGCTGAACCGATGAAATCCCTCACTAACCCGGATTTCGTCACGAACTGTACCGGCGCGTCGCTCAATTCGTGGTGTTCGGCGAGTTTCTGGATTAGACGCGCACGTTGCTCGGGACTTCGCCAAAGACCCGTCTGTGCCATCGTCTTGCCGACTACTTCAGCGGCGCTGTAACCTGTCAGACGTTCAAAGCCTCGATTGACCTCAACGATACGACCCTCGGCAAGGGTTGTGATCGCAATCCAGTCCGGGCTGACATTGAACGCTTTTTGAAAACGTTCCTCCGAGCGGCGCAACGTTAATTCGACGTCTTTTTGTTCGCTTATGTCGATACAGGAAACCACAAAACGATCACGCAGGCAGCCGGCCACCCTGGCCGGTGCACCCTGCTCCAATAACCAACGATATTCGCCGTTCTCCGAGCGACGTCGGTATTCTAACGTGTAGGTTGATGTCCGCGCTTGGGCGAAATTTCGCGCACTCTTGAGGCGTTCCAGATCCTCCTGGTGAACGTCGCTGTTTTGGTTTTCAATTTCGTCATCGCGGTTCCGCCCGCTGAACCTTAACCAAGCCGTGTTAAATTGCTCAAAGCCCCCATCGCCACTGATGATCGCAACCATCGTTGGCAAGCCGTCCAGTACGCTTCTAAAATAGACTTCTCTTTGTCCCACCTCTAACGTCTCATTGCGCAACCGTATCCGCATCGTCTCCACAGATTCCGCGAGCTCATTGATTTCGTCGCGGCCACCGAACGGGGCGGCAAGGCTCAGGGAATACGACGGCTCCGAGCTCAATAACGCTTGGCCAAGTAACGATAGACGGCGGGTTACGAAGCGGTTGATCAACACGCTTGAGACAAAGATAAACGGAATACTGATGCCTGCGATTTTCAACGCAAGTTGGCGCCCGTCGACGTAAGCACTCGCGAGCCCAGGGTGCAGGAATCTAACTGTGAGGTAGCCTTGAACTGCACCCGCGATGGTGATCGGGATTCCTTCCATCTTAGAATCCACATTCGAATCGTTCCGCGCAACTTGGTCAATCGACAACCCTAAAAAGCCAGGTTCTGTAGCAGCAACAATCCTTGCGTGTCGATCCGCCACGACCACGGTCGATAGATCGGCCAATCTTTGCCAGTGAACTAGCGTGCCTTGCAAGTTAGCATATGCCTGCGTGGATAACGCCAACACAGCGGCCTCATGCAGAACCGACCATATCAATTTTTCCTGGCGCGCGGATTGATCTGTAGCAGTTCTTACCAGGCCATCGATTACCACCCAACCAACGACTGCCACAATAACTATCTGAGCGGTGACAATCGCTAAGGTAACCCGTGAACGGATCTTCATTCTCGAATTCGCCCATTCGCGGTAGGCGAAGGCAACGACTCGACTGTTCTGACAACGGTTCGAACAATGTCGAACGCTTGGTCGTCGATCAGGCGTTGCTGGGTACGAACACCCGGCGCAAACGGATAGCTTGGTTGCCGGAGCAAAACGGCGTGTAGTTTTTCGCGTGTTGCCGCGGCAACACGCGCGTGCACAGCGAACGTCGGAAACGGCACACCGAATTTAAGGGTAAATGTGGGCAGTACCACATCGTTGCGTACGCCAAATAGCCCGAGCTGGATTGCGGAGGTTGCACAGGAGTCGATCTGGCCGATCAAAAGAACCTGCAGACAGAGTTCATGATTCTGAAATTCCGTGAACTGGATCGTGTCCGTCAACCCGTCGGGCTGCTGTGCCAATGCGTACCGTAATAGATAAGTAATTGTGGCCTGATCGGGCGGGGTGCCAATATGTTTGCCGGACAACTCTGCGAGTGTTGTTTCGTTGGCCCCGCTTTGCAGAACCAGAACCGCGCGCAAATCTCCGACAACGCTAACGAGTGGCCGATAGCCATTTTTGGATGCTGTTTTCACGTACGAAATTGGTTGAACGTAGATGAGGTCGAAATCGCCATGTTCCAGGCGCCTATCAAACTCGACAAATGAGGTGGCCGTCTGCAAAATAACCGGCTGCTCGAGTTCCCGGCTAAGTTCTCGGGTAAGCTCACTGAAAGCAGTCATGATGTTGTCGGCTGTCATTGCCGGAAAGACGCCAAAAACCAGATCTCTTGAAGTCTGCACATGTTCAGCAAATGTGGGCGAGCTCACTACGATCGCCATCGTAAGTACTGTGCAACATTGACGGATTCCAGTGGGCGTTTTTCTACAAATCACGTGGGGACCGCGAGGTTTCGCGCAAAGCCACGCATGAGTGCCGTGTCGGAACCCAATAGGTGGCCGCCGCAGCGTAGTCTGAGGGCTTGTACCCGCCTCGTCGAGATTGCTGCGAATTTGAACACGTTACCGACATCGGTCTGAATTCTTAGCCCGCGCGAATAAAGCGACGAAGCTATTTCGCTTGGGCCGAACATAGTACGAAATTAAAGCGGGCAGATTTATTTGTATGCAAATTCATAAATTGGGTGGCAGAAATTTTGAATACAAACTCGACCCGGCAGAGAAGTCTGTCCCCTTTGGATCCATTAGGATTCCCCAAGCTGAATGGTTTTCCCGCCCTCCGTATTACCCCACTTAAAACAGTTCCATCAATGTACAGAAAATCACATCTTTCTGCAAAATGATCATCAAGAGGTGATATTCCACAGACGTTTAGGCCGCGCTCTACTTTAAACGTCGCAAAATAATCTATGCGAAAATTTATCGAAAAAGGACCGTGTATCTAAAGGGGACAGACTTATTTCCCGGATCTTCCGTAGATAAAAGTCTCTAGATCGATGCGTCTTCGACGCTTTACTTTTCTAACTAAACAACGAGTCGCAGCAGGCGAGCGTGGGCGGTAGTAGTTTATTCTCGAAATAAGCAGATAGCGGTGAATCGCTTCGCCACAGCATCGCGATTGTGCGGTCCGGCGGCGACGGTTCGATGGCGCGATAGGCCAGTGCATCGTTGTCGTCTCGCACGGCAAGTTCTGGGATAAAAGTTATTCCGGCTCCAATTGCGACCATTTGACGCAAAGTCTCGAGACTCGTACCACTATAGTCGCGACGAAAGTTCAGATCTTGCATCGCGCATACGCTGAGCGCTTGGTCGCGCATGCAATGGCCATCGGCAAGCAATAATAGTTCTTCGCCGGCTAAGTGTTCGTAGTGTAACGGCCCATCGCGCTTAGCCAATGGATGATGGGCGCGCATACACACCAAGAAATTCTCTGAGAATAGAGTGTGTGCATCGAGGCCATCGAGCGGCACCGGTAGCGCAAGAAATGCGATATCCAATTTTCCTTCATTCAAGGCGCGCAATAAGTCGGCGGATCTTTCTTCGACGAGATTCAAACGTAAGCTAGATTCGGCGCCTATCAACGCCGGGGCAATCGATGGAAAGAGATACGGTGCGAGGGTCGGGAAACATCCAATTGATACGGCTTGGATTTCTTGGCCGCCCGCGTCACGCACCGTCGATAACAATCTTTCGCTTTCGAGCACGATCCGGCGGGCGTGCGCAATAACGGCAGCGCCGATTTCAGTGATAACAATGGCTCGTGACTGCCGTTCGAAAATCTTAATATCCAAATAGTTCTCGAGCTTAGCGATCTGTGCACTCAATGCTGGTTGACTGACAAAGCATGCCTGCGCGGCCTTACTGAAACTGCCCGTATCCGCGACCGCGACGATGTAACGAAGATCTCGTAGATTCATAGTCCTACCCGAATTTTCACGTTCAGCTTTTGCGCTGCTTCGCGAGGCGATTTACAAGTCTGCCGGTAACGTAAATAGCGATTCATGGTTCTTATAACAGGTATAGGCAGAAGTTGTAGAAAACAGCGTTCTCGGCAATTTATCAAGCACTTAACGCCGTGCTTTATGAGATTCGGCCGAGCATAATTTTGATCGATAGCTCGCATAAGTACTAAGTATTCGAAGGCGCCCCTGATTAGAGGTAGTCTCGCTGTGTCGACGAGGTTTCGTCGCTACAAATGACTAGGAGTGACAGAAATGAAATTAGAAAACCCCGTAAAGTTCGCTCCTAATAACCAGCATCAGCAGTTTATCAACGGGGGTTAACGCACTGCGCGGTTCGAACTTCGAATTCTCGCCTTGGCGCTCGTGATGCAAATTTCGGTTTTAGCCACTATGACGCCGCTCTCGCAAGCGTCCGGGCAGTGGATGTCACGTTGAACCTAGGTTCGCGGTCGAATTCGTCATACCAAACCCATTAATTGAAAGAATGAAGTCAACGTTATTTCCAAAGGAATAATTTCAATGCGTAAACGAACGATACCTCTCCTTGCCGCCTTAGCGGTGGGGATGTCAGCAATAGTGACGTCAAACCTCGCGTTTGCTCGAGACGAGCCAAACGCACACCAGTTTTGGTGGCCCGAAACAATCAACCTCTCCGCGCTGCGTCAACACACGGCCGAGTCGAACCCACTGGATGACGATTTCAACTACGCGGAGGAATTTAAGAGTCTCGATCTCGATGCCGTGAAAGCGGACATAGCCGCACTCATGACGACGTCGCAAGATTGGTGGGCAGCGGACTACGGACACTACGGCCCCTTCTTCATTCGCATGGCCTGGCATAGTGCGGGTACCTACCGCGTCACTGACGGTCGCGGCGGCGCCGGTGGCGGTCAACAAAGATTCGAACCACTCAACAGCTGGCCAGACAATGCAAACCTCGATAAGGCACGGCGCTTGTTGTGGCCGATTAAGCAAAAGTACGGGCGGAAAGTTTCGTGGGCTGACCTCATGGTCTTAACCGGAAATGTGTCGCTAGAATCCATGGGCTTCAAAACCTTTGGATATGCTGGCGGGCGCGAGGACGACTGGGAGCCGGATCTAGTTTACTGGGGACCCGAGCGCGAATTTCTCGCCGACGAGCGCCACGGTGGCGACGGGAAACTGAAGCGCCCACTAGGCGCCGTGCAGATGGGCTTGATCTATGTGAATCCAGAAGGACCAAACGGTAAGCCAGATCCGCTCGCCTCAGCAAAAGATATTCGCGAAACATTTGGCCGAATGGCGATGAATGATGAAGAGACCGTCGCACTCATCGCCGGCGGACACACATTCGGTAAAGCCCACGGAGCAGCCTCTCCTGCAAAATGTGTCGGTGCCGAACCCGCGGCCGCAGGTGTTGAACACCAAGGCCTAGGTTGGAAAAACAAATGTGGTAAGGGCAGTGCTGGCGACACGATAACCAGCGGTCTAGAAGGTGCATGGTCGGTCAATCCAACTGCCTGGACCATGCAATACCTAGACAACCTGTTCGGCTTTACTTGGGTACAGACTAAGAGTCCGGCCGGTGCGATTCAGTGGATCCCGGACAACGATGGCGCCGCGAACCTTGTACCCGATGCGCACGACCCATCAAAGAGACATGCGCCGATCATGTTCACGACGGACCTTGCGCTTAAATTCGACCCGAGCTATCAGAAGATTGCAAAACGCTTCCACGAAGATCCGAAGGAATTCGAACTGGCGTTCGCGAAAGCGTGGTTCAAGTTGACGCACAGGGATATGGGTCCGCGCTCGCGTTATCTTGGGAATCAAGTTCCTGAGGAGGTCTTGATTTGGCAAGATCCCGTGCCGACGCTCGATCATCCATTGATTGATAAGAATGACGTCGCCAACTTGAAGAGCAAGATTCTCGATTCTGGACTATCGATCTCTCAGCTGGTTTCAACCGCTTGGGCTTCGGCATCGACATTCCGTGGCTCCGATATGCGCGGTGGTGCAAACGGCGCCCGGGTCCGCTTGGCGCCGCAGAAGGATTGGCCGGTCAATCAGCCGGCTCAACTGGGCAAAGTGCTCGAGAGTCTCGAAGGTATCCAAAAGGACTTCAACAGTGCGCAAGCTGGTGGCAAAAAAGTATCAGTTGCCGATCTACTCGTACTAGGTGGAGCTGCGGCCATCGAGCAAGCGGCAAAGAAAGCCGGTCACAATATGACTGTTCCTTTTACCCCTGGGCGCACGGACGCAACGCAAAACCAGACCGATGCAAAGTCTTTTGCGGTACTCGAACCAACGGCTGATGGGTTTCGCAATTACTTCAGTGATGGCAACCCTCGTTCACCCGCGGATATGCTGATCGATCGAGCAAGCCAATTGACCCTAAGTGTACCGGAAATGACGGTTCTGATTGGAGGAATGCGAGCCCTGGATGCAAATACCGGACAAGCACAGCACGGTATTTTCACCGACCAACCAGGCACGTTGAACAACGATTTCTTTGTAAACCTACTCGATATGGGCACCGAATGGTTGCCATCGTCAGTGGAGGGAGTTTACGAAGGACGGGATCGCGCAACCGGTAAAATTAAATGGACCGCGACGCCTGTTGATCTTGCCTTCGGCTCGAGCTCGGAGCTACGCTCGGTCTCAGAAGTCTATGCGGAAAACAATGCGAGTGAGCTGTTCGTGCGCGATTTCGTTGCCGCCTGGACAAAGGTCATGATGCTCGATCGCTTTGACATCAGGTAATGATTCTGCCCAAAGGGGTTCGGAGAGTCGCGCTGAAGTGAATCGTTATCGACAAAGCGGTGAGGCATCAAAATACGGCCCCATCGTTTTTTCTAACCTCCAACAATCCGGCGGCGTGGTTAAACACGCCGCCGCATTTACCAGCCGAGCAGGGTTAGGGAATCAATGATTACGAGCAACGACGCTGGCATCTCCAAATTGCCTATCTGGCAGGTACGTTAGGAAAAGCGATCCGCGATTTCCCTAAAGGGGACAGGCTTATTTGAATGGAAGTGCAGGACCCCAAGGTGAGTAGGCCGGAGGATTTTCACCTCCAGCCTCTCGCAGAACCGTACGTGATACCCTCGCATCATACGGCTCCCATTATCCGGTCGTTGAGGTGCCAATGGAAAAATAGCCGTGGCTGTCTTTTCATCACGCGACTTAGCCACCGAAAACTCTGGCGCTTATGGCTTTTGAGTTTCCGGTAC
>JBLFWX010000133.1:0-9293 GCA_047611805.1 Gammaproteobacteria bacterium | reverse complement strand
GGGGGGCGCCCCCCCGATCGGTAGACGTTCTACTTCGGGGTGTACAGGTAAAGCGAACGCATTTCTCGAGCACCCGCAAGTTAACGCCGGTAGCGACATGGCATTGCGAGTAAGCACCGCTACAACGAACGGGAATTTCGAATACGGATAATTCACGTGACTTTAACGAACGCGTATTGCGGTCGTTACTGGACATCCTCTGGAAGCACAAAAAGCATGTACATAACTTCGAAGAATAGAATACTTATTGGAATATTGTTCATCACGGCATCAACTGCTGCGCCCGCTACAGCCGCACCAACGTATCCTTCGATGCGTACTGACTCCGCACAAGCGCATGCGCCTAGTTCGTCTTGGATCGAAGACCCGCGCGATTTGAAACTGGCTAAGAGCGCCGAATCGACGATAGAGAAAGGGGGGAACTGACGGCCAAAGGGCGAGAACGATTGTCCGACGGACAACAATATGTACGTGACGGCGAGTCCTTGATCGAAAAGGGAATGATGGCGTACACGAAAATCGTATTCGATACCGATCGCAAACGAAGGCGAACGGATCCGCTAACTCGCCCGATCAGGTTTTTGACGAAGCCAAAAAGCTCAAAAAAGTGGCCCACCAGTGGGACGATGCCCTCGACGACATAAAAGACGGAAATAAACTAGTCGGAAAGGGTAACAAAGCGATGCAAAAGGCGCACAAGGAAATCCGCGAAGGAGGGAAGTTGATCGCATCTGGTGACACCATAAAACGCGATCTAGAGCAAGCACGACTAATGAGAGAACGAGACAGCGCCAAGGGTCGGATCGGAAACACGAGCAGCGATGCAAAACTGACGCGTATGAGAAAGCGTTGAACCTATGGATGGTGTCTATACAGCTCGAGTAAACAAACCCAGAAGGAATTATCGTTGCGACACCCATCACGGTCTTAGGCTTTCTTTTCGCGACACCCGGTTTTTTTTAGTTATAAACATAGATGCATAAACGAACGACTTCGAACGGGACGCTCGAGTGCGAACGAAGCGTGCGTTTCCTTTTCAATGAATATTCAACATCCCGCTTACTTGAAAAAAGGTACTTCCATGACAACATGTTCCCGGCGCGGTAAGTTGACGTTAGTCGTTGTCTCCGCACTATTCGCAGTCGCTGGCTGCGCTCCGATCACTCCCATTACGGCGACCACCGCCGCACTAAGCAATGATCCGCGCACAACTGGGACCGTAATCGACGATGAGCGAATTGAAAGTAAGGTGCGTGCTATGTTCAACGCAGATGGGGATCTGTCCCAGTCCTGCCATATTAACGTTACGAGTTATAGTCAGAGGGTACTTTTGAGCGGTGAATGCCCGACGCCGGAACTCGTTGCGGAGGCAGAGGATTATAGCGGCCAGATCGCAAATGTTCGATCAATCCATAATCAAATTGCAGTCGGCGTTCCAAGTTTGATTGCCGCGCAATCCGTTGATTCGTTGATTACGACGAAGGTCAAGACGAGATTGTTTTCTATTAAGTCACTCCCAAGTAAAAATATTAAAGTCGTGACTGAAGCCGGTGTTGTTTTTTTAATGGGAATCATCGACCGAGATTCCGCGGATATTGCGGCGAATTCCGCCGCCGCAACCGGCGGCGTCGTTAGAGTAGTGAAATTTTTCGAACATCCATAGCCGATTGTTTTCGTTCCCGATGGCTTACGCTGAAAAAACCACCCGATATGTTGCCGCTTCGAATTCCTAACATCAGACACAAATATCGACGGGAATCTACTGCTTTACGTGATCCGGCACACTGGCTAGCGACGCTCTTCCGTCATAAGGTCACGGAAGAAATCAAGTACCGTCTTCTCTTTGTAGTCACGAAACTCGCCCGCGTCGAAAAATACACCTTCGCAGATGCTACATGATTCAAACCAAATGTGATGTTGGTCAGGTACCACCATTCGGATCATCGCAGTGTTGCACGCTGGGCAAAAGATACGGTCAATTTTATTAAATTTCCACCCGACAGTCGCGTCGCCGATATCAATAACCTCCGATCCTCCGAGCGATTTCAGATACTCGTGCTTCGATTGTCCAATCCATAGACCTTGACAACCAGTGCAGCGCTGAACGATGGTCCAGTCATACTGCACATCTTCGAACGGAGACTGCATTTCGGACATTGCATAATCGCTTGCCTTGTATTCGCGGCGCTCGCCGAGGACTCTCATACCGTCGGACCGAAGTATCAAGCTGCCTCCGATTAACGCGTAGCAATATAGACGCATAAAATCCCCGGATAATCACAGGAATGAACTTTATGGAAAATTACGGAGGCCACACTTTAAGCACCACGTCTTGGTAGGGAGATATCAGGCTCGAATTTAGCAGGCACTTCGAGCGCTAAATAGGTTCGCTCTGGTTCGGCGTCGATCGGCTTGAGAGCGCATGGCGAGTCGTGGTTGAGCCGGACATGGGGCCAGCTAAATCCAACAAACATTCCGATCTACAGCGCTTCGTCTTCAACGCGACCCGCGGTCCATTGCATCTACGACCTACGCTTGCCGAGCGACCCGATGTGACACGACCAGAAGCGCCGGTGCATGTCGCGGCGAATGAATCCGTAGCGATATACATGAGTACGCCATTGCAAGTTCAATTAGCAATCGATGTTCCGCCGCTCTTGTTGGAAGATGTGTTCGTTAGCCAGCCATCGGACACTTGGTTTGATTCGGTCCGTCGACATGCGAAGGTGAACTTTGCGACGCAAGCTCCACTGGAACTCATTAAAACCAATAAACGTTGGTCCATTGCGGATGCGATGTAATTTCGGAGGACGCTATCCCCTTTCGGGACATTTTAAGTCCAACGCGTCGCTGGAGCGTTTGACCATTCGAGCGGACCGAAAGTCGCAACCAGTGCGAGATTATCTTTTTGCGGGATTGATTCTCAGCGCTCGATAGCGAGGAAAGGACTACGCAGAATCACGTTTTCAGTAAAACCGTTGGCTCAACCTTGCCTTGCCTTGTCATTTAGCTGTGCGGCGGGTCGACGGAGCAAATATTCAAGTTTCGGGCGACGTATTGGATCATCCCCGGACCGCTAACCGTGGAATATTGATTGCAATTCTATGCACTCGTTGGAATTGTTGTTGGTCTAGAACTAGCTGACAAACAAGGAGGCGGCAGCCCCGGGGCGTCTAATTGGGAAATTGTTTACTTTGCCACTTCGAAAGATGGTACAAGGGTGTTCCGCTGTCGACGGTTGGTAACACGCTTCTAATCGACGCGAGCCACTAAACTAAAACGGCGTGAAACTCCGTAGACGGCACATCGCGCAGCTCTTTAGGAACATTCGCCTACCCAATGGGTAACTTTGATTCGGTCGACAAGACGACGGCCGAACGCGCCCATCGAACGACTAAAACCGGCATTTACCTCCCATCGTCTTGCTCGGCAGCAATTGTTGCCGACACTCTCCCGGATTGCTTGATTCGCTACAAACGAGGCAATCCCAAAAATTGTTACTTATGCTGCATCTCTAATGACAGATGAAATCAGCGACGATGAACTTGTCGAAACATTTCAGATCTCTGCGCCTGGTTCTAATCTCGCGTTTGAATCACTAGTCAGGCGCTACGAGACCCGGGTATTCAGAACATGTGCGCGAATTCTACGAAACCATGCGGACGCCGAAGACATTACGCAAGAGGTATTCGTCAAAGTATTCCGAAAATTACACGGTTTCGAGCGACGCTCTTCGTTTAGTACGTGGCTTTTTTCGATTACAAGAAACGAGTGCTTCAGCGCGATATCGCGCCGCAAGACAGCCGACGATTCCAACGATAATGATCTTGAAACAGCTGAACTGGAAGACATCAGCGGGTCGGTCGAGAATGAAATTGAGCAACGCGATCTACTGCAGAAGACACTCGACAGAATGACTCCTGCAGAGGGCGACGTGCTCATTTCCCGATTTGTATCGGGGCTATCGATTGAAGAAATGTCTGAGGTCTTCCACGTCTCACTTAGCGCAACAAAGATGCGACTGTATCGCGCAATCGAAAAATTTACCGCCATCGCGAACCAGGTTTCTGATAGTGACCTTACGAACGGAGCGATAGACGAAGAATAGCAATTGCGTGAGCTTGTGACTTGTTCGTTCCATCGCCAGTCGGAATAAACCATAAGGGGAGAAAAAGGTCCTCAAAACGAACAGCAGATTTAGGATAGTTAGGCAAAAATACGCATATGGCTCAATGCGACGCCAGGTTCCATAACCACGGCAATCTATAACCCAATAGCCGCTGCCATTGCTGTCGTTACAATAAAGTAGGCGACAGCCGCCGCACCTAGTCGCTTAAGTTGTTCCGCATTTTCGCTCGATGCGAGGCCGAAAATGATCGACGCAAACACGAGCAGGGTCACGATCATTTGAATCGCTGCCAAGAATAACTTCCCAGGCAGGGCCAACCCACTACCGATAAGCGACCAGAGTACCGGGTCAATCAATCTTGCAGTAAGGCCCATCACGAGGCGTAGCCCGAGTCCAGTAAACAGGCCGATGAGCACCTGAAGCCAAAGGCGTTTCTCGACAAGGAGCGCGAGGTGACTCGCTAGAAATCGCAACGATCGAGGGTACAGCCGTTCGAAGTTTCTCAGTGCCTCTGCGATCACAGTGGTACTCTCATCGATGGCCAGAGCAGTCCGTCAACCAGATCATTGTCGCGCGGTACTAGACCAGCAAATCCGATTACCCTGCGCTATCCGTGGGCGGGCCGCTGAGCGTTAATACACGATGATCAAATGTCTCAACGCGACCCTTCGGGTTGGCAGCGAAAGGCGTGGCCGCATACTTTTGGTCTCGACGAACTTTCTTTAGCTACCGGCGCTGTCAGACGCGATACCTCCGTCATTAAGCGCAAACGACTCTCGCCAAAACATTCAATATGAGCGGGGTTCGATCCAGTCGAGCATCTGTGATTGTTTTCTATTAGTTGCAAGCTCACTCAGCTTGGGAGCACAACGACCGAGTCAAGCAGACGTCGGAGTGCAGAACCAATTTGCGAAATCAAGCGTGCACGATCGCGAGACCGCTTGCCTCTGATTGGTTCATCCGGAGATTGACCGACTTTGTGGGCCACCGGGAAAATAGTTCGGGCTTCGCATCGCCCCGACATTACCGACGGTTATAGACGAACCTGCGGTCGCTAGCTGCTTTCCGCCGACGGTACCGTCTCGATCTCATACAAGCGGTCCCCTTCGATCGTGCTTCCGTGCGCGGCAATTTCCTCCTCGACCGCGCCAACTTTTTCGAAGCGTGCAATATGGAAGATCGCTTCTCCCGCGTTGACCAACGGCAGGTTACTTAAGCAAATGATGATGCCGTCGGACTCCGAAGCTAGAACGGTTTCTTCCGATGAAAAAGGAGCGGAGATTACCCCTAGCGTATCACCGATCTTGACGCGTCCACCAAGCTTCGCGAGGGGTCTGAAAATTCCATCGGTCGGCGCTCGGAACCAAGTTGTTGAACTCGCGATATAGGGTTCGGCCGGCACTGTTTGAATGCGCTTTGACGGCAACATATCCAAGGCCCGCATCACACTAACGAGACCACGCACCCCTGTGACGATCGACCGCTCAGAAAGTCGCAGTGCCTCACCGGCCTCGTAAGTGATTACCGGAATACCCAACTTCCCTGCTTCGCTACGCAAACTGTTATCGATAAGTCCGGAATTGACAATCACGGGTATTGAAAATCCTGTTGCCATTTCTCGCACACCCGGCTCATCCAATGCAGCACGCACCTGCGGTAAGTTTTCTCGATTGACGGCTCCCGTATGCAAATCGATAATGTTCGTGCTGTTCCTGACGATCTTGTTAAAGAATACGTGGGCAACGCGCGACGCGATGGATCCATGCTCACTGCCCGGAAAGCATCGATTCAAATCACGTCGATCGGGAAGATAGCGAGATTGGTGGATAAATCCGAATTGGTTAACCACCGGTACCAGTAGAAGCGTGCCGTGCAAGTGCTTCAGCGAACGGAAACTACGCATTCGGCGAATGATTTCCACGCCGTTCAATTCGTCACCATGAATAGTCGCACAAACGAGGAGTACCGGGCCGGCTACGCGTCCGTGGATCACTTCGACCGGCATATTTAGCGGCGTATGCGTGTATAAATTAGCCGTCGGGAGATCGAATTGCACTCGCTCGCCGGGCTGCACTACCTGACCGGCAATTTCGAATGCCGTGGCTTTGAGTAGTTTTTTCTTAGCCACGTTTCGATCGGTGCCATTGGTAGTCACGACAATTGATCCTCATCGCCAGTTACTGCCGCGTCGCCCGGATCACGCAACTCTTCGGACCCCAACTCTTTGACTGCCGGTCGCCGGCGGCGTCGAGTCTTCGGTGGAATCATGTCTCGCATCAATTCCAATTTACCAAAACAAAGAAGCTTGTCATCCGGTTCAAGTAATCGATCGGTGCGGGGGTTGGGTATAACCTTGCTTCCCCTATTCAGGGTGAGCACATTGACGTCTCGTTCCGACAACTTCGTATCGGTGATCGATATCCCCACAAAGTTTGACCCCTCTGGTATATAAATTTCAGACACGCCGTAACCTTTGCTGACCGTCAATCGTTGCCTTATATCTATTTCGGGGAAGTCCACCTGCGCCGAAATATAGTCAATTACTGCACCAGCTACATCCAATCCCGTGCAACTCTCGATGCCTTCTAACCCAGGAGATGAATTGACCTCCATGATCTGCGGTCCATCAGAGCCTTCGAGCATATCGACGCCGGCTACCTGCAAGCCCAAGATTTGGGTTGCTCGGACCGCCGTCTCCCGATACTCATCAGGTAGATCAACGGCTTCCGCCGTGCCGCCGCGATGGACGTTGCTGCGGAATTCCTGTCCTTGGGCTGTACGGCGCATAGCAGCAACCACCCGATCCCCAACAACGAATGCACGAATATCCTTCCCTTTACTTTCGGCGACAAATTTCTGTATTAATACGTTTTGCTTTTGGCTTTGTAGCAACTCAATAATAGATTCCGCAGTTTTCATCGACTCCGCTAGGAGCACGCCAATGCCCTGCGTACCTTCGATGAGCTTGATCACCACAGGTGCTCCTCCAACTCGTTCAATTGCAGCGATCACGTCCTTTTTGTCGCGCACAAATGTAGTCCGAGGAATGCCTATGTGATGTCGGCTTAAGATTTGCAAGCTCCTGAGCTTATCTCGAGAGTTGGTAATACCGTGAGCTGTATTCGCACAGAAAACGCCCATCTCCTGAAACTGTCTGACAACGGCCGTACCGTAATACGTGATTGACGCGCCTATTCTGGGTAATACCGCGTCGTAAGTACTTAACGGCTGCTGGCGATAATAGAGATCAGGGATCCCACGCTGTAAATCAATTGCGAACTTAAGAGTATTCAGCACCTTTACTGTATGGTTTCTCTGAAGCGCGGCTTCCTTGAGTCGACGAGTGCTATACGACTTGGGTCCGCGCGAAAGTATTGCAAGCTTCATATTCGGTTAAACTCCACAACAACCTTGGGTTCTTAATGCAGGAATTCACTTGTGTGATGCAGTCTAGCGTATGCGCTCATCAATGGGGGAAAGCAACCGCTCGATGAATGATGAACTTCTGATATTCGGCTGGCGTGAATGGGTCGGGCTACCGGGACTAGGCATACTCCGAGTTAAAGCGAAGGTAGATACTGGCGCCCGGAATTCAGCTTTACAGGCATTCAAATTACGTCCATTTATTGAAGAAGGTTTTCAATATATCGAGTTCAGCTTGCACCCCAACCAACGTGACATCGGAAACGTCGTAGTGTGCCGCGCAAATGTTGTCGATCAGCGAATGGTTACCGACTCTGGTGGGCACAAGGAAGAGCGATGGGTCGTGTCGACACCCGTTTCGGTGGGGCCGCACATATGACCTATCGAGATTACGTTGACCGCGCGTGACGATATGTAATTTCGCATGCTACTTGGCCGGAACGCCTTGAAAAATCGTGCACTTGCTGACTCATCCGCATCGTACTTGGTCGGGAAGAAATTGCCGAAAAAGAAAAATCATGATGAATCTAAGTTGTAAGCAATCTGCCAACTCGCCACTCCCAGGTTCGAAGTAAAGATCGAATGCTCTTTTCGCCACGACCGACTACACACACCAACTTGTAAGGAGAGGAAACGTGGGTTGCCGTACTGTGAGTACCGCATCTCCTTTCGTGCCACGTGCCTCGGTTTGGGCGAAAGCGTACGTTGTCCTCCTTTCTCGGGTATCAGAACCTCCAGTTCGGATACCCGAGCCACCCGTGGCCCCGACGCAACTCGAGTAATTATGCCCACTGAGTAGCCACACATAGGATGCTAAATCGTCGCCATCATCAAGGTCGCGATTGCGAGGAAACAAAAAAGCCCAGCAACGTCGGTGACCGTCAGTAATGGACCCCATTGGTTGGACAGAATCTAGACGAAGATAAGTGTCTTCCTCCAATATGAGCGTGGAGCTCAGGAGAGAAGCAATGAGAAGAAAGCGACGTAACCATTCCCCGTCATTCAAAGCGAAGGTGGCGCTAACAGCGCTGCAGGGCGACCTGACGATGGCGGAACTGATAAAGAAATACGATGTTCACGCGAACCAGATAAGCGATTGGAAAAAACAGCTACTGGAAGGTGCGGAGGATGTCTTTGGCAAAAGCGCACAGAAAGCAGAGCAGTCAGAGGAAACGGTCGAGGCACTGCACGCGAAGATCGGTCAGCTGACGATGGAGAATGATTTTTTAGAACGCGGGCTCGAACGGATCCACGGGCCCAGAGGAAAGAAATGGTAGCGCGCACGGATGCCCTGCCAGTGACGCGGCAATGCGAGTTGCTGGACGTGCCTCGGTCGACGTTCTATCACGTGCCTGAGCCGGTCAGTGATGCGGAACTTGAGATGATGAAGTTAATCGACCAGTGCCACTTGAAACACCCGTATTACGGCTCTCGCCGGATCAGAGATTGGCTTGAAGATCGGGGTCATACGGTGAATCGTAAACGGGTGCAGCGATTGATGCGCACGATGGGACTGGTGGCGGTTTATCCTAAACGTAACTTGAGTCTCGCCAATCAGGCGCACAAGGTGTATCCGTATCTGCTGCGTGGTTTGACCATCGACCGACCTAACCAAGTCTGGGCAACAGACATCACCTATAGTGCGCCCAGCCTCGGGAGGCGTCTGGAAGACGTTGCCCGAGTTTGAGCATGTCTGGAATATATGAAGATAACGAAGGAGAACGTTTATCGATTATCCGCT
>JBLFWX010000132.1:0-9482 GCA_047611805.1 Gammaproteobacteria bacterium | reverse complement strand
AGCAAACGGTGGACGATGCCGATCCCAAATTGGAGTCTAACCGTGTCGCAACTGTCGATATTTTTTGAAGGACGGCTTGATGCCGCAATCGAACTGTGATCTTATAGGTCACGCAAAATCATGTTGACACAGAATTCTGAACGCCCCCTGCTCAGACCCATCAATGCGCTCCTGAATAGCATTCAGGCAAACGGTAGCGCCCGCGTCAATTGGTCGCGCCCAAAATGCAACACCATCGAGGTTGTCTCGGCAGGACTCGCGAACTCAAAGCGCTCGGTCGCGGATAACAACACACTATCGCCTACCTTCAGTCACGTGGTGCGCCCGCCGTTGTACAGATCGAGCCAACCGCTGCGCATGTGGATCAATATAAACGCTCCGCCGGTTGGCGACAGGGTGCCTGCATCCGCAGCGTGGATAACATGCTGCCTTTCGCTCGCCGAAATCATAAAAGCGTCGGTTTCGCCGAGCGTCGTGCGACTCAAACGTCCCGTAAACTCATTGCTACTTTGGCTCTCCACATGGAGACCAATGAACTTCTCGCGCAGAAGTTCGTTCCAGTACTCCAATGAAGAACGTCCAGGGGCATTTGCCGTTGACCATCGTTCGATTCGCATATTCATAGGTGCGTCCGGCTTGCGCTGACAGTCATCTTATCGTGCGCTTAGCGATAAGAAATTCAATCTACACAATGATAACTTTCAGCACATCAAATTCCGCCTCCGAAGGAGGCTTAGGCATGTTTCTAAAAAACTGCTGGTATTGCGCGGGCTGGGACTACGAACTTACGCAAAGTAGACGTTCAATTCGGGCACGACGACTAGCCTTGGATATCTCAAACGACTTCGTTGATATCAACAGTTCCTCCCAGTTAACGCTTGACTGATGACACCAACAAGATAACGCCACCCCTTCGCTCCACGACCATTACAATCGCTTCAACACTACTACGAGTGGCTCCGCCCCTGGACCTTTGCATCGGTATTCTTCCTCGCGAGGGCTGCCCGCTTGTCATTTCCCTTCTCATCAAAGGCCAGGTTCCCACGTTCCATAGTGAAGCCTGTACTGGACTCATGCCGCCTTTACACCGTCTGCCGTCTGCCGTCTGAACAGTAAGCAGGTCTCCTTCAGGCTTTTCTTGAGAGAACTTATCGCCCTCAGTTTTGACAGCTTCTTTTAGGGACTTTCGATGCGTCATCAGCGGTTCGCTTGCGCTTATCTTTCCAGTACTCACCTGACGTTTTAATTTAACGCCTTTTCCTCAGTCGCTCACCACCACGCGCATTCAACGCAGCCGCACTGGGCGGTTTGAAGCCGACCCCTGCAGGCAGACTTCGAGAGGCCATTCTCTCATCTTCACTATAGTTCCACAGACTGCTTGTCTGTGTTCGTGGCACACATAAATCTGTCCCCTTTGGCCATGCTTGATCCACTGCCTATGACGGATTGCCGCACCGCACTGCTCAACTATTTGTTCAAAATTCGCTGTAATTGATCCATCAGTCGAACGGGTAAATCAACAATGACGGCTTTTGTTACGATTCGAGACACCGCGATTCGGTGACTGTCTACTGGGAGGCGCGCAGCCCTGCGAAGACAAGCCGCGTTCAGGCAATGATCACACGCTCTTGGCTGAGTAACGTCATCGAGCGGGCCGCGTCGATGGCATCTAAATGCAACAACGCCGCCCAGGCATCCGCACGCTGTGTATACGCTTGCTCAAATGCGCCGCGCGACGGCCACCATAATTCCCGTACCGCGTCGTAGGGACGAGAGTCGCCAGCGGTATCTTCGGCTGCGCGGTCGCTCTGGATGAGGATCCCAGCCGCGACCGGGGTACACACAATGTGCTGAGTTACGCCGAGTGTGCGACCTAGCGCCGCATCGTCTTCAGTTTTCCAACGGGCCATGAAGGCGGCCTCGTCGAGGTCACTGCGACGCGCTGCGAAAAGCAGCAGCTTAACCCCGCGCGCGCCAACATCGAAGCCGTTTGAATCCACCAGCTGCGCCTGCGAGGCAAGCAAAGGACGCGGACGATCGAGGTTCATGAACTTGGGCTCGTCCTCCATCAGCGTGCTGAAGCCTGGCGACGCGACCATCTCGGCAAGCGCGTCTACATCGACGTACCAGGTCTCCGCACAACCGTCTGGCCATGTTGGCGCGAAGTTCTCGACTAGTGGTTGCTGCTGAATGCGGTGGCATTGTATGTAGTGCCGGATCTGTTCAAAACGTTGCGCGATCGGTGCGTGAGTGCCGGTCCAGTAGTCCGAGAACTGGGCCGGGGTCGTGCCTGTTTTACGTGCAAACAAGTCGTGGATTTTGACGCTCATAATGACCTCCCCGGGAGTCGCTGGCGACGGCGCGACGAGTGCCGGCGCGAGTACCATGATCGGCCGCCAAGTCTTTCAATACAACGCTCCTGACTAGCGCAGTCATGGCGCATTAACAAGGGATCATCTCGTTGTTCGAGCGCTAGTCCGAGACCTACGACGTACAGGTCGCGCGCTTGGCGAGTGGTTGTCACACCGGAGCTCACGAAATCTCTTGCGTGGCGTTGGGTAATATCACGCGGCATGCCCGCCTGACATAGGACGGTTTGCAACAGGCAGGAACGCACTGGAATAAAATTCTCCCCAGCCAATCGGCACCGGTGTCCCAGACCAAAATTGTTAGTTAACAGTCGAATGCACCATGAGGAAGTGTTAGATTTAGAACTCGGATTGAGCGAGGAACGCATTGCCGAACTCGTGGCGCACGGCGCGTTGTATAGCAACCGTAGCTAGGCAAGTAGGGCGCGCACGCTTGAGCGCAAGGCGCGCGGATGTGGCGGTACGGCGTTATTGCAGAATAAATGAACCTTGCGGAAGCTCGCGCGTCACTGCCATTTTGGCCTAAGCTTCCTCGGCACCCTCTATAAACGCGTTATTAGTGACAGGACGGACAGCGATGCATGACTTAATCATTAGCGGTGGAACTGTTGTAGACGGTACGGGCCGGGCAAGTGCCGTTGCAGATGTAGCAGTGACCAATGGTCGGATCAGTGGGGTCGGCGCGAGCTTGGGTCAGGCCAAGCGAAACCTAACGGCCGACGGACTACTCGTCGCTCCGGGCTGGGTTGACGTGCACACGCATTACGATGGCCAGGTGTCGTGGGACCCGCTGTTGACGCCGTCGTTGTCGCATGGTGTGACGACTGTCGTGATGGGTAACTGCGGTGTTGGCTTCGCGCCCGTCATGCCGGAGCGCCGCGAATGGCTCATGGGGATGATGGAAAGCGTCGAGGATATTCCGCGCCAAGCGCTGGCCGCCGGCATAGATTGGCAGTGGGAAACTTTCCCAGAATATCTCGAAGCCTTGGACAACATGCCACGCACGATTGATATCGGTACGCAAATACCACACGCCCCATTGCGCATCTATGTGATGGGCGAGCGAGGCGCCAACAACGAACCGGCTACCGCGCAAGACATCAAGCAAATGGCAGCGATCACGCGTACGGCGATTGAAGCCGGCGCGCTCGGGTTTTCGACGTCTCGCACCATGGTGCATGCAACGCCCGAGGGCGTGCCAATCCCGGGCACTTTCGCCAGCGTGGAGGAATTATTTGGCATCGGGTCGGGCATTGCCCAAGCCGGGCGGGGCATTATGGAAGTCGTAAATGATGCCATCGCCGGCAAATACCTCGATAGCGAAATGGCATGGATGCGCCAAGTCGCCGCAGCGGGCTGTCCGATCACTTTCTTACTGCCGCAAACGAATCCGCGACCCGATATCTGGCGTGAGCTGCTGCAACACTGCGAGAGCGCGACGCGCGATGGCGCCAAAATCACCCCGCAAGTGTTCGCGCGGCCGGTCACCATCCTATTCAGCTTCCAGGGCGAAAATCCCTTCCAATATTTGCCGAGTTACGCGCCACTTAAGGATTTGCCGCACGCTGAAAAAATGCAAGCATTGCGCAATCCCGACGTGCGCCGTCGCCTGTTAAGCGAAACTGATCCGAACACCGCCGGCATGTCGGTGTTGTACAAACAGACTTTGACCTGGCATCTGACTTATCCAATGGGCCAGGCGTTGAATTACTTCCCCGATGGCGACAATAACGTGGCCAAGATCGCAGCCGATCGCAATTGCGACCCACGTGAAGTGGTCTACGATCTGCTGTTGGAAGACGACGGTCGCTGCTTTTTAATGTACGCGGTCGCTGGCTACTCTGACGGCAATCGCAACGCGATACATGAAATGCTGACACATCCTATGACTGTCATGGGCGGCAGTGACTCTGGCGCGCACATGCGAACGATCTGCGACTCTAGTGCGCAGACGTTTATGCTGACGAACTGGGTACGCGATAGCGCCGAGGGCGATCCCTATCATTTGCCTTTGGAGTTTGTGATCAAGAAGCAGACCCACGACACGGCGCGGCTTTATGGTATGCACGACCGCGGCACATTGGAACTCGGCATGAAGGCCGACCTGAACCTCATCGACATGCACGCCCTCGAGATTGCACGGCCTGAAATGGTTTATGACCTGCCGGCCGGGATGCCACGTCTTATGCAGGGCGCCAAGGGTTACGTGGCGACTTTAGTGGCGGGGGAAGTTGTGCAAGAGAACGGTATGGCAACGGATGCGCGTCCGGGCAAGCTGGTGCGCGGTACCGAGAAGGTGTCTGGTTAGCGCACCTGTTGCGCGCAATTCCCGCTAGTCCGGCGAGGCGATTTTACGGAATGGTGCGGCGCCTGCCAGCGTGCGCTCGTTCTCGAACGCTACAACGTACTTTCTATGACAGGCATAGATTAAGAACTCTGAGTACCGACGTCTGCGCGCATTTGGAAGTTCGTCGGAAAGCTCGAGCCAATGAAGTTCTAGTTTCTATTACGTAAAAATATAGGGATCGAAAATTAATCAGCGGCGAAAACTTGATATCTCCGCCATCTTTATATAGAACGAGGGGAGCGGCACACGCCCCGATAGCGTGCTTACTGACTCCGCGGCCTCAAGCTTAGTTCTGCAAGTAAGAGCAAGACTAAGCTAACCAGAGGAAGGTATCCTTCCCGAACTCTGAGTCGACCTTGGTGCCTAAGATTACGGATGGGATTGCTTTGCTAGAACACATATTCTCCACAAATCCTCTCGACCGCGCAGAAGTTGAACGGCGCGATTCCGCATGGCTGGCGCAAGCGCTTAGCCATCCAGATAGTCGATTTTTACCGTTCCATCGTTTGAATGTTTTGGTCCGTCGACAAAGCGACGTCCCCGCGACTTTGGTATGGCGATCATCGGCGTCCTTGCCTGTTGCCGATGACAACAGCCCGCCGGTCCTACTCGGCATATCCGACGGGGTCGCGCACTTTGCATGCGATCTGTCGCATGTGCACGAGCCTCGGCAAGCGCTGGCACTCGATGAGGAACATCGATTCGAAGATTGCCGCACGGCGGCCATGTCTTTACCCACACCGTCGACCGGCGTTGTTGCGCAAGCTCGTGCACAACTGAATTGGCATCGCAATCATCGTTACTGTGGTGCCTGCGGCGCTGAAACCATTGCCACTAGAGGTGGTCAGGCGCGTCACTGCGAGCGCTGCAACAGGGATCACTTTCCACGCACAGACCCGGTCGCCATCATGCTGATTGTGGACGGCGACGAGTGTCTGTTGGGCCAACCGAAAGGGCCTTTAGTGCGCACGGGTATGTACTCGGCGCTAGCCGGTTTTATTGACCAGGGCGAAAGTATTGAAGAAGCGGTGCGGCGCGAGGTGATGGAGGAAGCGGGTATTCGAGTAGGGGCCGTAAGTTACCATTCGTCGCAGCCTTGGCCATTCCCATCGTCACTAATGATTGGCTGCCATGCGCACGCCATCTCATCAGCAATTCAGATGGACAGCAAAGAGATGCACGACGTTCGCTGGTGCAGCCGCGTGGAAGTTCAAGACGCGCTCAGCAACAATTCCCCGACACTCAAAGTGCCCGGTCCAATCGCGATTGCCCATCATCTGATTGCGGCTTGGGCTAATAATGAGATTGGGTTTTAGTGGTGTGTCCTAAATGGCATCGTAACTACGAGGTACCCGTCATTCTGCGTTGTGGAAAATCTGGTTGTTTCAACAAATTAACCCCTTCAAGTTCACGGAAGTAGGCGAAACATCGGTTGCCTGTGTGAATAGTCCGTAGATTCCCGGCTTCGATATTGTGGGTGTCTAATATTGTTTCCATGTTTGACGTATCCTAAGGCCGGTGATGCCCTCGCTGCTCATGGCTTGTGCCGACTAGAAACGACGCCATTTGTTATCCCTTTTACCATGAATCATTTGTATACAAACTCAAATCGATTCGGCGAGGAAAATTACCAAAATTTCGGTACACCCACAAAGTTTACCGCCCGTAGCGCCTACTGAACATCAATCAATTCAGATAGCACGTGCCAGGTAGCTAACGTGAGGGCACTTTGTTTTGGATATGGATTTCGTGGGTGTCCCGTAATCCCCCCCCCCGTCCCGTAATCCTCCTTTATCCCGGCGGCGCCAGCATTTTTACGTCCGTTATTTCGAATCTGGATCATGAACAGTAAGCTCACTATCCACGCAGAGATAATCATTAGCGGTACTAGCGCGGGCAAGTGTGCGTTAAATATGAACGAGTTCTCGGATGCTTGGGCTAGATCTGGATAGCTCGTGAATATTTTTTCACCGTAGAAGATGCTTCGTAACTAGCCATTAATGGCCCGGGAACGTAAACAAGATAAACGAAATCGATTGCCGATAGCTGAATGGTCGACAACTTGTGACCGATGAAGTGAGCCGTTGCGAAATATCCGAACAATACGCCGACAAAGTTCGTCACGTGGTCTCCGACCTCAGATCGCAACATCGAAAGCATCTCTAGAATTTCATATTCTGTCATTTGAATCTTGACGCCTAACAGTTTTACCGACGTCACCGCGACGTAATATCCAGGACGGTTGATTTAGACTGAGCATTCTAACCGCATGTCGCAAATCGAAATGGACCAAGCTGACTCATATAAGTGGTGCGGGGAAGTTTTGGGAAGGAAGAGATATTTTGATCGTTGGTGACGGTCTGGTGTGCTTCCACATAGCCGACACTCAGCCCGATTCAAGCGATTAAGTGCTAACGGCCACAGGCGGGCATTCGACGAGCCTCAAAATCCTACTCCGCACGTCGACAAGCCCGAATCACGCGGCGCGTTGCAAAAGCATTTGGAATTTAGTTAGGATTTTACCGGTAGCCTCGTCACGCCTGTTCTCGACCAATACGCCGCGCAGGTGGAGTGCTAAACTGCACCATCCGGGACACGGGTGAACGCCGTCAAGTGGAATAATTAATCGGTTTCGGCGAAACCCGCGCGAAAAGGGGCACATGTCTAACTCTAAAGAACCAAGGGAGCGCTTAGCGGCCATTCTTGCGGCCGATGCGGTCGGATATTCTCGCCTGATGCGCGGCGACGAAAGATTGACGATCGCGACGCTGGACGAATTTCGCGGAGTCTTCCGCGACTCGATTGAGGCCCACGGTGGACGGGTTGTCGACATGGCGGGCGACTCGGTTCTGGCTGTCTTCGAAAGTGCGAACGGCGCGGTGGTCGCCGCAACCGAGGCGCAAGCGGAGCTTGCGAAGCGGAACGAGGCTATTCCCGACGACCGTAAAATGCTGTTCCGCGTCGGCGTGAACCTCGGAGACATAATCGAGAAAGAAGACGGCACTGTTTACGGCGACGGGGTTAACGTCGCTGCTCGCCTCGAATCCACGGCAGACGCGGGCGGGGTCAATGTCTCCGGCACAGTTTTTGAAAGCGTGCGCTCGAAGATGGGCGGCCGGTTTGCTTTTTCGGGTGATCAGAAATTCAAAAACATCGATGACCCAGTCCCCGTATATCACTTGGGTCTCGGCGGGATCGAGTCGAAAGACAATAGATCCGGCCGGCCTGTATCGACTGGTAGAAACAACGGGGAGAAACCGACGGTCTTTGTAATGCCACTAAAGATAATTAGCGGCGGCGAAGACATCAGATCACTGGCTGAGGGACTTCAGAACGATATTTTAAACGGCCTCACAAAACAGACGGCAATCGCCGTCGTAAATCGTCCAACTGGCGATGGCGGTAGGAACGTCGACGAGGACGCTGACTTTCGGCTTGAAGGAAGTATCCGGACGGCGGGGGAGCGATTGCGTCTTTCCTTCTCCCTTTTCGACGCTTCTGCGGGAAATCAGGTTTGGTCCGAACGTTACGATAGACACCTAGACGATGTCTTCGATCTCGAGGACGAAATTTCACTAAACGTAGCTTCGACCGTACGCATTCGAATCAAAGCCCGAACGTTCGAGAAGCTTCGAACTACTGTTGACGCAGCGTTAACGGTACCTGAATTGTTATCAAAAGCAGCCGGGTTTTTCGTAGACGCCCCTGGACATAACGAAGAGGCGATGGAGTCTCTAAGTGTTGCTTTACGCACAATGCCGGACAATCCAATGGCAATCGCAATGATGGTCTTCTGTCGTTACCGAGAATTTGAGTTTTCAGTGTTTGAGCTACCGGAAAACACTAAAGAAAAATTACTTGCGGAGGTTGAGCGGGCCCTCTCGATTAACTCGTCAAGTTATTTCTCCCATCTGGTCGCCGCAATCATTTATCAGGATTTAATAGGTGATTTTGATACGGCGCTCATACATGCCGAGACCGCTTTGAATTTAAACTCCGGTTTCTCGCAGGCGTCTGCAATGGTAGGTATTATCAAATATCACCAAGGGGACGTTAAGGCAGGGTTCGACATGCTGCAACGTGCTATTGGCGCCACACCGGAAGATCCGCATCGTTTCCGTCATCATCGTGAGCTTGCCATGATCCATTTTCTGGCTGGCGAAACAAAGCAAGCGGTCGCTGCAATTAATCGGATCGTGCAAAACGCACCAGAACTACTGCGAAATCAGTTGGTTTTAACCGCCCTAGCGTGGCACGCGGGGGAGGAAGACAAGGCAAAGCGGTGCATGGCCGAATTAATCCGTAAGCACGGTGACCTAAACCAAAAAGTAGTGCGCCCCGTTAGGTTCCGAGATCCCATTTCCTCTGCACATTTCAACGAATGCCTCGTCAAAGCGGGTTTGCCTGAATGAGGCTCGGTTGTCAGTATATCTTGTGTAGCCACAATGGGCTCCCGTCAATGTCTCTGAACGATCGCTGGCGGTCGAATTCACGCATGCACTTACGTTACGCGACCGGCCGCTTTCTGCGCCCGCAGACGTTCGTCGAGGTGCTTTGATTCGACAATAGCCGGCCACAACCGGACCTAGAAAATTTACCGCATAGTGAGTTTATGCGTAGGGTTTAAGTGGCTTGGATCCACAAGTGAAGTGCAACACCGATAATTAAATAGTTGCATAACATTCCTCAGGAGTTTTAGCGCCGAGCGTTTTTCCCGGGCGCGTGTTGAGCTTCTTAGCGATCTTATCGCAGTCGCGTGGCGTGAG
>JBLFWX010000131.1:0-9625 GCA_047611805.1 Gammaproteobacteria bacterium | reverse complement strand
GACAATGGCGAGCCCGATGCGTGCCGTGACCTGCTTCATGGACCAGTCACAACCGTTTCCCGGGCATCATTCAGCCTTGATACGTTATCAACGCTAAGTGATCACGTTTTACGTTCCGTTATTTAGCGAAAATAATCGTTGAATATGCAAGAACGATCGTCCTTCGCGCTCATCCAGTAAAAGGAAACACTCCGTGGTGGTATCCTCCCTCGCAAAAACCTATCTAAGCCGATAGTCGAAGACTAACGGTCTCTATGAAATTACGATTATCGGAATCACGATGAATGAGACCATGTGCGCTACGCGCAGCTTTCAATTTCAATACACAAGCCTATCGATACGTAGACAAACCTCCTGACTAAATGAAGCAAACAATATTAATAGCTGGGGGTGGTATCGGCGGCATCACGGCAGCCCTGGTGCTTGGTCGCCAAGGGCACACGGTCGTTGTGTTGGAGCAAGCGGCAGAGTTTGGCGAGATTGGAGCGGGCATTCAACTCGGGCCGAACATATTTCGAATGTTAGAGCATCTTGGCCTGAACGAGGCAGTGAGTTCCGTCGCCTATTTTCCGCCGGGTCTCACCATGCGCGACGTCGTCACTGATGAGACGATCGTCCGCGTGCCATTAGGGGACGTGGCGCGCGCGACCTACGACTATCCTTACGGTGTGATTTATCGTGCCGACCTGCACGACGTGTTGTTAAACGCCTGCCGCGAATTACCCAATGTCGAACTGCGCGCATCGGCCAAGGTGGAATCGTACGTGCAAGACAAGTATAAGGTTAACGCGCGATTAAACTCCGGCGAATCGCTTTCCGGCACTTTGCTAATTGGCGCTGACGGGATGTGGAGCAGAGTCCGCGAATCCATCGTCGCCGATGGCAAGCCGCTCGTCTCGGGTCACATAGCCTATCGCGCCGTATTAAAACGCGCCGACGTACCGGCGCATTTATGGGATGCCGATGTCCGATTGTGGGGTGGCGAGAAAACCCACCTCGTCACCTATCCGCTGCGGCGCGGCGAATTATTTAACCTGGTCGCCGTTTTTCATAGCGATAAGTACGAGGAGGGATGGAATAGTTTCGGCGATCCGGGCGAACTGACATCGCGATTTTCGAGCGCGTGTGCGCCGGTCAAAGAGTTACTCTCGAGAATCGAAACGTGGAAGATGTGGGTGCTATGCGACCGTGATCCGGTAAAAAACTGGAGTATGGGGCGAGTCAGCTTGCTCGGCGATGCCGCCCATCCAATGCTGCAATATCTCGCTCAAGGTGCGGGCCAGGCGATTGAAGATTCGGTTGTGCTTGGGCTAGCTATCGACCAATTCGATGGGGATGTTGTTGGTGCTCTGCAACAATACGCGCAAACTCGTTATCTACGCACCGCGCGAGTCCAGCTAACAGCGCGGTTTTATGGTGGCATCTATCATGCAACGGGAGTTACCCGCGAGTTACGTAACCACATGTTTCAAGGAGGAAACGAGGCCGCTGGTTTTGCCGGGCTTAAATGGATGTACGATGGAATTGACCCTACTAAACTTTAACTAGACGGATTTTCCTGCGCATCTGAATAACGCTATCCACTTCTGCTGATTGCTGTTTCTTGCTCACGAGAACCTCTGAGTTGCGAACGCCAACCAAGGAAGGAAATCGCTTTTGGCGCAATGAGCACGACGCACGGAAGGGGATGTGTTCCGGGCAAGGGAGGGGCGGCAGTCCGGTTCCGAAGCACGACCATAATGGAGAAAATTCCTCGGATAGTCGCTTGAGGCACAGAGCCCCTACTGCATCACCGAGGCCTGCCTGAATCGGTTGCAGACTCGGGTCGACCTGTAAGCAACACACCAACAACGATCACCATGAGCCCAGCCCAAGAACTTGCCGGCACTGCTTCTCCAAGCACACGCTCGATCATAATGAGTGACAGAAACGGTGCGAGAAAAATAAGCTGCGCGATACGTGCGGCGTTGGCAGTGCGTCGCAACGCCATCGACCACAACAAAAATGCGATCCCCATTTCGACGACGCCGACCCATAGACCGAATTTCAACGTAGTGGTGGTCCAAGGGCCGATGCCATCGCTGAAGACGCACACAATTCCCACCAATGGCGTGGCAAACAAAAAGCTCCAGGTCATCACCGCTACTGGTTCTGCATGCACTCTCGTGCTCAGGATCCAATACAACGCCCATACGACGGTGCTTGAGAACGCGAACCCCAGGCCTTGCCAATTCCAAACAAGATCCTCGCTTGCCCCGAGCCCTACTGTAATGATCAACACCCCGATGTAACTCACCACAATGCCGAATAATGTGCGACCATTTGGACGTTGCCCAAGCATCGGTACCGCGAGAATCGCTAAGGTAATCGCCCACGTGTAGTTGACGGACTGAGCGAGCTGTGCCGGCAAACGCTCGTAGGCCTCGAACAATATTTGGTAGTAGAGCAAAGGATTCAGCATTCCGAGCAACGCTGCTTGGCGAGCAAGTGTCCGATCAAGGCGCCACTGCCCGAACAGTGAATTCGCCAGCACGAAGATGACACTCGAAAACACGCACGCCTGGAATAGGAGTTGGCGAGGTGTGAGACCATCGAGGCCGAGTTTGAATGCCGTGGCAACAGTTGACCAGCACAATACCGCGGCAAGTGCGAAGACCGTCGCTTGCCGTTCGTTTGTGCTGTGGAGGAATTTCATGCGATTGTTCAAACTCCGGTTACTGACCATCCTAGTTTACTCAGCAAAGTCACATAACAATGAGTCTCGCAGATACCGATGTCTGTTCGGTTCAGTCTTTCGCTACGACTGAACGCTTGCTCCGGTTAAGCGATCCACTCGATGGTGCGCAAATAAGTAGCAAATTGTAATGATCTATCGTCCGAAACTTTCCATATTCGGCAAAACGGAATTTTCTTATGTTAAAGACCCTTGGCAGTATTCTTGCGATAAAGCTCCGCCGCCTGATTCCCGACGCTTTCGTGTTCGCGCTGTTGCTGACCTTGTTGGTTGCTGTACTCGCATTCTTTTTCGCCGATGCGCGGCCGAAAACTATTATCGATTCTTGGTACAAGGGATTTTGGATCTTGCTCGAATTCGGCATGCAGATGGTGCTTATGCTCACCACCGGATTCGCAATCGCATTGTCGCCGGCAATCGCCCGACTCATCGACAAAGTGGCGCTGCTCGCTCGAGGACCAGGAGCGGTCTATTTTATCGTTGGGGTGGTAGGCGGACTGTTCGCTTTGGTCAGTTGGGGTTGGGCCGTGCTCACAGCAGTACTGGCACGAGAACTCGCTAGCCGGATTAAAGGGGTCGACTATGCTTACCTCGCCGCTTGCGCGTATTGCGCTGGAACTGTTTGGGTATGCGGTCTGTCGAGTTCAATTCCGCTCGTGCTGAATACTGATGGTAACTTCCTGATCAAAACGGGCGTACTTGAGAGCACGATCCCGGTCGCAAAAACGCTCGGCAGCACCATGAACGCACTCTATATGGCAGTGTTCTTTTTAACCGTGCCTGCACTGCTATATGTACTTCGGCCGCGCGCGGAAAACGCTCGGACAATCGACGATTTACGCGAAACAGACGCTTTCAGGCACGAAACCATCGAGGACGAAGCAATGGGGATGCGGCTCGATGAACCAGCCCTCTCCGATCGCCTCAATAACAGTCGATTATTAGTCTGGCTGATCGTCGCTGCCGGATTCTGGTACATCATCGATTTCTTCTGGACGAACGGCTTCAATCTCGATCTCAACATAATGATATTTGTGTTCATTAATGTCGGTCTGCTCATGCATAGCACCCCCATACGCTATGTGATCGCGATGAAGCGTGCCTGCGCCAACGTTTCAGGAATAATTTTTCAGTATCCGTTTTACGCCGGAATTATGGGGATCATGATGTTCACCGGCTTAGGAGCAGCAACCGCCGAATGGTTAGCCTCGAGCGCGTCGTTAGACACACTGCCCGTTATCGCGCAAATGAGTGCCGGCATCGTCAATATGGCCATCCCGTCTGCCGGCGGCGAATGGGCCGTGATCGGTCCGTCAATAACAGAATCTGCAAAGACCCTCACCGCAGATTTACCTGCGGGAGAAGCCCAAGATTACATCGCGCGGATCGCGATGGCAGTCGCTTATGGCGAAACGTCCACGAATCTTCTACAACCGTTCTTTCTTCTGGCTATTCTACCGATCATGGGTGCTGGCGTGCGGATCCAGGCACGCGATGTGATGGGCTATCTGGTATTGCCATTCGTGTGGGTCAGCACCTTCACCGCGTTGATCGTGACATTTGCGCCGCTATAGCACCTTGTAGAAACGTTGGAACTATCATCGGTACTTTGCCCGAGAGAATCACGCATCTTGCAGCGAGTTACGCTAATTAGATTCAGCGATGAGCGTAATCACGGGGGCATTTTGAGACGCACACCTAACTATCAATCGTCGCCCACATCACACTTAGAACACGCTCTCGATTGCTAAGTAACGGATCGCCGCGGAGAAGCATTTTTCTGGTAGATTGCCAGTATTGGTCGACGGATTCAGTGTCGTAATGAAGGTGCAATAATCGTGCAGAAAAACTCATCAAGAGCTCGAATCTTATTCGAACAACACCACGGCCGAAAACCATTCACGCCGTTTAGCGGCGCCGATGTAATCGAGAATGTCGCCGACGCCTACGCAATTCAAACGGCACTAGTCGAATTTGAATTGGCGCACCTAGACATCGCCATCGCCATCGCCGGATATAAGATCGGCTTAACATCGCCGCGCATGCAAGCACTGCTCAATATCGATAGTCCAATAGCAGGTGTCGTTTTCGGTAACCGAATTCATCACAGTAATGTTGAGATCGCTCGGCGAGACTACGTGAACCTCGGCATTGAATGCGAGATTGCAGTGCGCCTTGGCCGCGATCTCGCGCCGCAATCTGAGCAATTCGATTTTGCGTCCGTCGCTAGTGCCGTCGACGCGGTGTGTCCGGCGTTTGAACTCGTTGACGACCGCTCGGCCGATTACGCGATTACGGATATCGGATCGCTCATCGCAGACAATTCCTGGAACGCCGGCGTCGTGCTCGGTGAATGGCAGACGCAATGGTCCGATCTCGATAAGCTCGAAGGGATCGTTAGCCGTAACGGTGAGGTTCTTGACCGAGGTCGGGGTGCGGACGTGTTGGGCCATCCGTTTATCGCGCTGCAATGGTTGGCCAATCACCTTCGCACCGGCACGCGCGGTCTGAAGATCGGCGATATCATTGCTACTGGCAGTATCGTACCGACCCGGGTCCCGACGACAGATGAAACCTGCTCGTTTGTCGCCGGGGAACTCGGTAGCGTGACGGTTGTGATTAAAGATTAGTTGTAAGTCAAATTACGAACAATGGGAGAATGAACAATGGAAACGACAGAACTAGAAAAACGCATCACTCGACTAGAAGACATAGAGGCGATTAAGCAACTGAAAGCCTTGTACTGCGAAATCTGCGACGACATGCACAACCCCGATCGCATCGCATCAGTTTTCGCTGAAGACGCAATATGGGAAAGCCCTGATTTCGGTCAAGCAAAAGGCCACGCAGAGATCCGACAGTTGTTTCAAAGTTTTAAGGATAAATTCAGCTTCTCTCAACACAACATCATGAATCCAAGAGTCGAAGTGAACGGCAATCACGCGACGGGAATTTGGTACATCGCTGGTCCATGGACCGAAACCGAGGGCAATAAAGAAACCTGGATGACTGCGCGATATGACGATGATTACGTGAAAATTGACGGTCAATGGAAATATCAACATCTGAGAGTCAAGGTTCGTATGCTGGCCGATCGCTCCGGATCGGTCGAAGGCTAGGCTTGACGAAAACGGATAGCCCTAGGCGCTACCTCTAGGTAGCGCTAACGTTATCTGAACGAACACGGGCCTCGTTTTACTGAATCCGCACCGGACCTCCACTCGTGCGGCCATTTACCGAATGACTTTATATTTCGCAATAACGGACGTCCCTGAAAATCGTTTATAAGCCTCTTTTCGACACACAACAGCCCATTGAAAGACCGATAAAATTAACATCAGAGAAGCCAAAACGCGGCTGGTTCGCCACGCGACTAACTTCGCGTTTGGCGGATTCCGTCCAGAAGGCAATGCTAACGATAGCTGATTTGGGCGCGTGGGTGGCAGTGCTATTGATTGGCTATCTCGAATGGCGCCTTCTGGCTGAACTCGGCTGTGGCGTTTACGAAATCGTGGGGCTATTCATCGTCACTCGCATGGCGTCGGTGAATGCGCCGGAACCCCTAACGGACCTTGCCCGGCATATTACTCGGCACGTAAAATTCCTCGATTAAATATTATCTGTCCCTTTGAGCGCCAAAATGCCAGGCCTGCACCGCGAGCCCGGCGTGTCCGAACCCGAGATATTGGCGCGCCGACCCAGTCCCCTACTCGCGCGTAACCACCAGCGACGAGTTCTGGCCACCGAACCCGAACGCGTTGACCTGGAGCCCCGCAATGCGCCCCTCAGCGGGCTGCTTGATAACGGCGTGAAGTTTATCTACCTCGGGCATGAGCTCGCGCTCGTCGTAGGTGCCTGCGGTGGGCATAAGAGCGTTCTCACGCATGCTGTACAGCCCGACGAGTAATCCCATCGCGCCCGCCGGGCCATGGGGGTGTCCGAAGTTGCCCTTCGGTGACATAACCCTCATCGGGTTGCTCCGGTTCCCGTAGATGCGGTTGAGGGCCGCCAGTTCCGCAATGTCGCCTGCCGGGGTACCTGTCCCATGCGCTACAACGGCGTCGACGTCATCGGCGCCCCCTGGTAGGCCGGCGCTAGCGAGCGCCAGTTCCATTACGCGTTGCTCCCATTTCCCTTCGGGCTCGGGTGACGAGGGATGGTAGCCGTCGGCGAGAGTGGCGTAGCCGCGCAGTCTTCCGTGGATCGTGGCACCACGCTTGCGCGCGTGGTCTGCACGCTCCAGAACGAACATCCCGGCGCCCTCGCCCAGCATGACCCCGAAACGCTCGACGTTGAAGGGACGGCAGGTCTTGTAAGGGTCGGGCTGCGGTGTAAACATCTTGTTGTTTCTGGCGCCGAAAAAGAGCAACGGACTGATCGCACAGTCGGTGCCGCCAGTGATCGCCACGTCCACCTCACCCGACTCGATCATGCGGGCGGCGATACCCATGGCGTCGTGGGAGGAGGCACAGGCGGTTGCAATGCACAGCTGCGGTCCGTGCAGCCCCCAACGCAGTGCAATGTGTGCGGCCGGCATGTTGATAAGCGATTTCACCATGAACTTTGAGTCGATAGCGTCCGGTCCGTCGGTATCTAGCTGACACTGATCCTCGGCGTTGGTGTCTACCCCGCCGAGTGCGCTGCCAACGACAACGGCCGTTCGGAGCGGGTCGAAGGTCTCAATACCGGCGTCCGCGACGGCCTGCACGGCAGCCGCGAGGGCGTATTGGGAGAACGTGGCGGAGTTCCTGACGACCCGGTCCTCGGTCCATTTCGAGGGTTCGAAGCCCTCTACGAGAGACATCCAGATGTTTTTGTGGCCTTCGCCCTGCCAACGGACAGGCCCCGCCACCACCTTGCTTGCTGCAAGGCTACGGTTGAATTCTTCGATCCCCTGACCGATCGACGAGATCACCCCTAAACCCGTGATTGCTACGTTCTCCACGTTGTCGCTCCTGATTAAGTGTTGTTCTAGGTATCCTGCGCCCCGAGGGGCCCTGTTTCAAATGCTGCCTGCGCTACTTCAACCGTAACATGACTTAGCAAGCGAACGGCACGACCCTAGGCGTGTGCTTTCTATTTAAACACCTGGGCTCGGACCAACCAGCGGATTTGGGTCTTGCCTTTTGCTTTTTCAATTGCACGAAGTCGACCAATACTGTTGAAAAAGATCGAGTTGCAACGCGAGAAATTTTCTACTTATCGACTTTGTTTTGATACCTGCCGCGTAGAATCCGCCTGTCCCTTGACCGGCGGCTTCTGCCGTAAGGATGCGGTTTTCCAGCCCCCGCGCGTCTAACATCACTTAGCGCGCCCAAGCACCTAAAGTATCTTCGTATTCTCTTGAAATCGCTTTTTTCATCAGCATCGACCAGATTCGGGAGTTGCGTTCCGGGCAATACCCAACCGTTAAGCGTTCGAAAGCGGGCGTTCAGGTGAGTCATCTGAACGAGCGAGATCGATCCTCGCCCGCCAACCGCACCGCTACCATAGAGCAGATCTTCGGAGCTCGTGAACTACTTGATATTTTCGGGGACAGTATATTCAATTAGTCTTGACGGATGCGGTAGGGCTGATAATAGATCCACCGGGCCCGAGTCGCCTCGAATAATTAGTCCGTCCCCGAGATTCCGCGATAGAAACCGCACTGGGTCAATAATTGTTATATTCCGTACTCATTAATCAAAGACGGAACACTCGGCATGAAAATCGGATTTGCATTTGTCGGCGCTGGAGTAGCGGCGGACCCCGACATCATTACGTTGATCGCAAAGACCTGCGAGGCATGCGACTACCACTCTCTATGGGCTCCGGAGCACATCGTGCTGCTCGACAAATACGCAGCGAAATATCCCTATACGCAGGACGGCGTGATGCCGTTCACGACCACAGAGATCGATCTCCTCGACCCGTTTTTGGCCCTCACGTTCGCAGCCGCGGCGACCAAGAAGATCCGCCTCGGCACGGGCATCTGCTTAGTTCCGGAGCGCCATCCAGTAATCACTGCGAAGGAAGTAGCGACGCTCGACAAACTGTCGCGCGGACGCTTCGATTTCGGCGTTGGCATCGGTTGGATGAAAGAAGAATTCGACGCACTCGGCGTACCATGGCCAAAGCGCGCGGATCGAACGCGGGACTACCTGGCAGCAATGAAATCGCTGTGGACCGAGGCAGAAAGCTCACATAAGGGCGAGTTCTGCAGTTTTGACCCGCTCCGATCGTTTCCGAAACCTGTACAGACTCCGTACCCGCCGATCGTTTTCGGCGGCGAGAGTGAACCCGCATTGAGACGCGTTGGTGAAGTCGGAAACGGTTGGTGGGGTGTCAACGTCACCGTTGAAGCAGCCAAAAAGCACATTGCAACAATAAAACAATTTGCGGAAGCGGCAGGACGAGATCCCGCGACGCTTACCTATGCCGTTTCACCGCAGCTCGGAACGCCAGTGAGCCTTGATGAGGTTAGACAATTCGAGGATTTAGGGATCGATCAGGTAATCGTCGGCGCGTTTTGCGGCAGCGCGGATGAATTTAAACAAACGATAGAAGTAGGCGCCGAACAACTTATTGTGCCGTTGGCAAACTCATAGCCGGCCGGAGTCCAGCGGCGAATCGTTGGTTGCAGTTGCAACCGCTTTTGCCGACGATACGTCTTTGAATTTTGTTTGTGAATCTACGAACCCTTTTGAGGGAAAGTGCATTTTACAGAACATTCTAGATTCGATGACAAACGAGCGAGGCTCAATAGCGAGACTGTAAATAAATCCGTGTAACTGTCTACCCACAAGCGACTAGCAGGTAGGATAAACAGACATGAATACAGACGAACTGAAACAAATCGCATTGGCGGCAGCCAAGGACATCAAATCCCAGCAGGACTTAACCGAGTTCCAG
>JBLFWX010000130.1:0-9695 GCA_047611805.1 Gammaproteobacteria bacterium | reverse complement strand
CGCTAACGTCGTGCCTTCTGAACGACTCAGTGCCTTTTCAACTGCTTGCCGTTTGAACGATTGATTGTATCGTGCTCTCATCTTTCATCGCCTCAGTAGCGGCGACAACTATCCTGACCCAGGGGGGCCCTGACGCGATCCTTCCAGAACCAAATTGAGCTCGAGTTCCTTACTCAATAACTGTGCCGCAATTTCCTTCAGATCGGAAATTTCGAAGAAGGTCCCGGAGATAAGAATTGGCTGCTTATCATTGTTAGCTGTTGTCACTTCACCGTGACAGCGAAACCAACGGTACGTACCATTCTTATGTTGCTGACGACAATCCAGTTTGAAGTTCGCGCTGCGACCCGACGAGAGATCGCCCATCACTCGTTCTAATCCATCGCGGTCATCTGGGTGAATTCGGCAGAATAGGTCGGCTAAAGTTTTACATGATTCGTCGGCGGAATAACCGAGGCCAGCCTGCCATAAGCCAAATTCGCGAAAGCGGCCACGGCTCGGATCCCATTCCCAGATTCCGCCTTCTGCGCTGTTTTGTACAACGTCGAAACATCGCTGTAAGACTTGATCTGCTTCATCGTGCCGTTCGGGTAGACGACTTTCAACAATGAATATGAGGGCACCGCCCGTCGCATCAAACGAACACGGAAGGATCTTAAGATCAAAACGTTTGGCGGATTCGCTAGGTATCGAGTTTATGTAAACGCCTTCGTAGACAATCGCTTGTTTACTGGCCTGGGCGCCGATGCATTTCGATAACGATGGGCATGCCTTGCTATGATCATCCATCAACGGGAGCGAATCCAAAGTTCGGTTAAGCATTTCTTTCGGCGCAGCGCCAAACAAGGTACTGGCTCCGGTACTAGCTCGTAGAATTTGCCCGCCTGCATCAACGATTAAGATCAGGTCTTGCGAATGCTGGAGGACATCGACGAGCAATGAGTCCAAAATTTGGCCCGATTGCTGCGCCCGATCCGCAAGGAGTTCATGTGCCGCCATAGGCTTCGCTCAATATCGATTGTTCGAAAATTATTGTATATAAATATTATACAATATCAATTAGTTAAATATTTTTTGAAGAGTTTACCTTATATATAAATCAGTAAATCATGGCTGCCCGCCGAACGCAGTTTTGCGCACGTAGCGTTTGCTTGGATGGTCTCCGAGTAACTTAACATCGGCTCATATCGAACGCTCTGAACCCGAATTTTCGGCTCGTTTGTCGACCAACGCTGACGGGACCAATGGTAGGTCCGCTACGGGCTCGAAAGCACATTCGCGTTAGTGCGATTGAATCATGAGATAGATTGCAAAACGACGGTCCAAAAGCACACGCGAAGAAAGTTCCTACTTAGAATTGGAAATCGCGCGTAACAATTTTTAGTTGGTTTTCTCGGGCGCTTAATCGGTTGATTTTGAACGTAAACTGCCGATACTCGAAACTAAAGATCGCGATATTGAGCATCAGTGAATAGACGTCTCGCCGTACAGCCCGCGCAATGACTAACCGTACCCTTGGCCGAATGATCCCATCGCGCGACGACCGCCAGCAAGTTTGCCGTCAATGGTTGTCGAAGTAACTTCGCGCAAGACGTTTAAATAGCCTTTGGTTGTTTGCATTTGTTGGGCGTAACCGTTCTTGTGTAGAAAACGGTGTAATAAACGTAGGCGATAGCACGGCACCCACATGATCAAGTGGTGCTCTAAGTGATAATTCACGTAATAGGGCGAGATAAATGCCCTTTCTAGCCAACTAACAGTGGTGGTCCGAGCCACGCCGAACGGATCGTCCGGTCCGCGCACAACTGCGTGTTCGGCTATGTTACGGATCCTTAGCACGACCTGATACCAAGTTAGCATCGGCAACAACCAACAGACGGCGTACAACCACCCAGATCCTGAAACAGCAAACAAGGCTGCAATGACGAGGTTAGTAACCGTCGCTGGACCTAGTTCCGACCAGTAGTGCGCGCAGCGCTCACTCACTGTTGCAAATTTTCCACAGAGCGCGTTCCCAATTTGGAATTTGCGTTGTGAATACCCAGAACGACCCGTTAGATCGCGCAGTAGCTTGCGCTTTAAGCTAGCTCGGCTAATTGGGTAGTGGTCCGTTAAAACCGAATCAGGGTCACCTTCGCGTAACGTGCGGGTATGGTGAATTAAGTGATAGCGTCGATATGTATCAACATCCGCGAGCATCGGCGAACCGCAAAGCCATCGACCGAGAAATCGGTTCAGCTTCGCCGATTTACACAAACCGCCGTGAGCGGCGTCGTGCATCAAAATAACCAAGCCTAGTTGGCGTGACCCGATCACCATCGTTGCCAAAATAATGACCAAGGGATTCGGAAAGGCCGCTACGGTAGCCGCCGCCAGAGCGATCACGCCCCAGACATGAAGAACTAGCGCGCAGCCTAGAAAGTCCGATCGCTTACGCACAGCATTGAGCTGAGTTGCATTAAGAACGTCGCTCGCGCGGATGTTTTCTCGCATCGGAAGAACCTAGAATCATTGACTTCACCGCACACGATTGTCTCACAAACTGTGTCTCGTCCGTCGATTCGCAAATACCGTGCCTTCGATTAGGATAAGCACACGGCCGTTATTGGTAGTCCGGCAATTTTGAATAGGAGGAAAATGCGTGATCCACGGGAGCTGCTTATGTCGAACGGTGAGCTGGCATTACAGTGGAGCGTTTGACCAACTCACGCATTGCCATTGTTCAATGTGCCGAAAAGCTCACGGCACGCCGTTCGCTAGCTACTTAATTGGATCAGCCGCGCACTTCGGTTTCGAATCTGGCGAACAATCGATTCGACTTTTTGAATCTTCACCGGGCTTTATTCGTTCGTTTTGTCTAACTTGCGGATCAGTGTTGCCGAACAATCATCTCGGCGACATCGTCGCGATCCCAGCCGGCTCCGTAGACAGCAATTTTGATGTCGAACGGAACGCACATATTTTCACTCGATGGAAAGCGCCGTGGCATAAGATCACAGACGCCTTGCCGCAACACGACCATTATCCTGATGCACCGGAACCCGCCGTCCAAAGGGAAAACCTAAGCCCAAAACACGAAGGCCTACTACGCGGCAGCTGCTTATGTGGCGACGTAGCATTCGAATTGACCGATGATTTTTCCGCTGTTTACAATTGTCATTGTTCGCGGTGTCGCAAGGCCTGTGCCGCAGCGCATGCAACTAATGGCGTAACCCCAATTTCAAATGTCAAATTCGTCAAAGGCGAAGCAACTACGCGATCATACAAGCCGGAAGATGCGCGCTACTTTACCCAAGTATTCTGCGAACGTTGTGGTTCCGCCTTACCAACGATGTACACAGCGGGCCAGATCGCGGTGGTACCCTTTGGATCGCTCGATGACAATCCTTCACGTTCAGCCGACGGTCACCTGTTTGTCGGCTCAAAACCCTCGTGGTATCCGATCACCGACAACCTGCCACAATTCCCTAGTGGCCCGACCGCAAAATAGAAAAACCACTTTTTCGCACGAGTAACGGAGAATGCTTCGATGAATGCTGCCTATGATGAGCCCGCGAATGTCTACCAAGTCGAGACTTGCGATCTGTGTATCGTGGGAACGGGCATCGCGGGAATGAACGCGCTTTATGTTGCAAGCCAATATTTACCGGCGAGCGCGCGGGTAGTTCTAGTCGACAAGAATCCGGACATCGGAGGTATGTGGACCGAAACCTACGATTACGTGCGGCTTCACCAACCACACGAAATGTTTACTGCAGGAAATATCCCTTGGACGCTCTACAAGGAACCCGCCTACCTAGCTTCAAAAGCCGAAGTACTCGATCAATTTCGTCATTGTTTGAATCAACTGCGAGACAAATTTTCCGTGGCGGAATTTTATGGCTACAGCTACGAAGAACATCGTGAAGTTTCCACAAACGACGGCTATGAGGCTCACCTCATTTGTACGCCAGTGCATTCAAACCAAGGGCCTCTATTGATTAAAGCAAAGAGAATGATCAAAGCCTTAGGTTTCCGAATACCCGCCAACGATCCTCTGAAATTTTCTAGCCCGAATGTCAAGTCGTTGTCACCGAACGACCAGAATGTTCTCGGCACTGAATTAGCCGAGAGCGATGCACCGATAGTCGTCGTCGGCGGTGGCAAGACCGGCATGGATACGGTCCACGCACTCGTCACGAGGTACCCGAACAGGCAGATAAATTTCATCGTCGGAGGCGGGACAATCTTCATAAACCGAAATAAAGCTTTTCCAACTGGCTTGAAACGGTGGTGGGGTGAGCCCACAACATTGGAGTACACAATCGATCTATGTCTACGTTACGACGGGAATAACGGCAATGAAATTTTTGAGGCGTTCAAGTCAGAGCGGTGCGTGCATCTCGATGGGACCGGCGGGCAGTTTGTTTTCGGCATCTTATCGCCGGAGGAAAACGCGACTATAGCGGCCGGCATTAGCGAGCTTATTCCCGATTACTTAACTGATGTCGTCGATATCGATGGGCAAACAACGATGGTTTTCAAGAGTGGGGAACGAAGGCCGATCGAAGCAGGATCCTGGTTTATCAATTGCACCGGTTATGTGATGCGCGAGGAGCACCCATACGAGCCTTACCTATCCGACAAGCGCACAGTCGTATCAATTCAGCCGACGTCCGCGATCCATTTTCTAACGACCTTTGGAGCTTATTTTCTCGTGCACTTGTTTTATTTGGGCAAGCTGGAAAAGCTACCGTTATATGAAATCGACTTTGAATCATTCCTACCTAAAGAAAAGGCAACGTGGCCATTCGCTGCCTTGACCCAATCCATGTACAACACGATATTAATCATGGATGCAGTGCCGAATAAAGTGATGGCGGATTGCGGCCTAGATTTCGATCGTTGGTTCCCGCTATATCGCCGGCTCATCGCCGGGCTGAAATTAAAGCGCAACGCGGAAAATTATTCGGATCATTTTAGAAAAACGCTGGATGCGATACGTGATAGAAACACCATTCGATGTGGCGTGCTACCGAGTGTCGAATCGAGGGAAAACTAATCGCTCACCCCTCGACAACTGTTTAATTAACGATGCCAGGAAGCATCTGGTAGAGGTTCCCCAACATGCCGAGATTACGTGAAATACCTCGAAAGGACTTGCACGCGGACGCGGATAGCGTGTTCACACTGTTGTTCGAAGAACGAGATCCAACTGAGACACCCGGTACGGGCACGGGAACACCAGGCAACTGGTGGAGTGTGTTCGCTGGCGTTCCGGATATATTCGATCACGCCATTGCGGGCTTTCAAATCTATCAAAACCCAGAGCGCGAACTCGCACCGACATTACGCGAATTGGGTCAGGCTCGGGCCGGCTACGCGTGCGCGAGCAAATTCGTCTTCTCCCAGCATTGCAAAGGCTGCCGAGATGCCGGTGTTCGCGAAGAACAGATTGTGGCTATCCCCGCGTGGACCATAGCGAACTGTTTCACGCCGCTGGAGCGGGCAGTACTCGCATTTACCGATGCGCTTGCATTTGAACATGGGCGTGTTTCTAACGAAGTTATCGCGCAGCTTAAAGATGAACTAAGTGACGCAGCAATCCTCGAGCTCACCTACGTCATCAGCATGTACGTCATGCACGCCGGTATCAGTCGCGCATTGCGCCTAGAGTACGACGACGTTGCGGATCCAATTATCGAGATCCCCGCACCCAACGGTGCGAAAGGGATAGCAGAGACGCTATACGATTTGCCCGCGACTTAGCGACGTCGCGGTTAGTTTTTAACGGCAATCCGCCGCAAGAGAGAACTTTCCATTGAGTGAAGACGTTCTGTACGGCGTAGAAGGTTCCTACTACGCGGCCAAAATTCGCGCCTATCTAATGTGCAAGGGGATCCCGTTTCGCGAACACCTTGCCGACCGAAAGGCTTTTTCAGATGAGATCATTCCACGGGTGGGTTACCCCATCGTGCCCGTGATCGTGACGGCGGATGATATCACCTTACAAGACACTGCACTGATGATTGATTACTACGAACAACACTATCGGACGCCGCAAATCGTACCGCGTGGTATACGACCTTGGTTCGTGTCCTACTTACTCGAATTACTTGCAGACGAGTGGCTAAAGCTCCCCGCGCTGCATTACCGTTGGGCGTATAACCACGACTTCGCAGTGTCGATGATGGGGCGCAACAATGACCCTAGTTTGCCGATCGCCAAGCAGCAAGAAATTGGCGCAAAGATTGCCATAAAATTTAGTGGCTGGCCGCACCATTTAGGCGTCACTGAAACTACGCGAGCGGCGGTTGAAGGGAGCTATCTTGAGCTGCTGAAGTTGTTGAATGAACATTTCGAAAACCACGCGTTTATTCTCGGCAATATGCCAAGCCTCGGAGATTGCGCGCTGGCTGGACCGCTTTATGCGCACCTGTACCACGATCCAAACTCGGGAAAAATTATGCGCGATCGGGCGCCGCAAGTTCACGCCTGGGCGCAACGCATCCGTAACGTGAAACCAGTCGCAGTGTCACATTCCTATGACGGGGAGGAATTGCCTGATTCACTAGCACCGATACTCAGTCATTTGGGACGCGACTACGCCAGACTCGCTGCGGACGCGAACCCATTGGTCCAACAATGGCTCGAGCAATATGATGAAACCGACATCCCTATCTACGTCGGCCAGCATGAGTTTACGATTGGACTTGGAAAGTCTTATGAGGCGCGAGGGTTCCGTTCCCTAGCCCCTTTCGAAGCTTGGAAAGTTCAGCGTCTGATGGAATTAGTTTCTCGACTATCGCAAGACGAACGTCGAACGATAGAAGCTTTATGCCTTGACCTAGGAATAGAACCGCTCTTATGGCTGACTTTCCCTCGACGTTTGGATTATCGCAATTTCAAACTTATTCGAGCATGAAGCGCGTTAAATCGATTGGTTTTCGAACATACGACGCGAGCCACATCGACGTTCCGATCTGGGGCGTAAGGGTTCATTTTTCCTTGCTGCGTATTTTTGCCTACCTTGCCCTGCTGCGGTCGCCGGTCACGACGTTCCGTCCGTAGAAACCAATTCCTGCGGATCTACGTTAATTAGCCATCGCGCGGTATAGCGTACTGCGCACCTATGATAATGTAGCGCCGCTCTTACACAGGATTGCGACATGAATCGACTTCAGCACGAAACAAGCCCGTATTTACTTCAGCACGCGGACAATCCCGTCGATTGGCACCCGTGGGATGCAGAGGCCTTGGCGCTTGCGAAAAGTGAGAACAAGCCCATCCTACTTTCGATCGGATATTCGGCAAATCATATGTGTCATGTCATGGCTAGCGAGTCTTTCGAGAATCAGAAAGTTGCGGCGTTCATGAACGAACATTTCGTCAACATCAAAGTCGATCGGGAAGAACGACCCGATCTCGATCGGATTTACCAAGGCGCGCAACAATTACTTAATCGCCAGCCAGGCGGTTGGCCGTTAACCATGATTCTGGAACCAGAAGAGCAGCTACCAGTATTTGGCGGCACCTATTTCCCTCCACAGCAAACCCGCAACCAACCGAGCTTTCGCGACATTTTGAGTGGCATCTCAAAGACCTACGATTCCAAGAACGAGAAGATGAAAGAGTTTAAGTCGAAGATGCGTGATGCGTTGGCAGCTAAAGAGATTGAAGTCTCGGGTGCAGACTTTGACCTGACGATGGCTGACCGTGCATGCGGCCAAATCGACAGCAGCTTCGATCCCGAACACGGCGGCTTTAGCGGTGCACCCAAATCCCCGCACCCGGCCGGTCTGGAATTAATGCTAGATGTCGCGGCCAGCACGGATGAGGAAATCAAATCTGGTCGACTGAATCAAATGCTCGACACGACGTTGACAGCGATGTCGCGTGGCGGACTATTTGATCATCTGGGCGGCGGGTTCTTTGGATACGCAGTCGATGTCGAATGGACAATTCCACATTTCGAGAAGATGTTGTACGACAACGGGCAACTGTTATCCGTTTACGCCAAGCGCGCGCGCACTGCCGATAGCGATTGGTACACACAAGTAGCGAACCAAAGCGCCGATTGGATCATGCGTGAAATGCAACTAGAGAGCGGAGGACTGTGCGCAAATTTGGATTCCGATTTAGAGGACATCGAAGGTGGGTTTTACACGTGGAACTATGACGAAGTTCGCAGCCACCTTGGCGACGACTACGACGACTTCGCAACGCACTACGGTCTAGAAGGGAAGGCGAATTACGGGACTCTTTGGCATTTACGTCTAAATGGATCAGCGACCCCATCCCACGATGTAGAACCGACGTTCGATACGCGGATGGCGAAAGCCCGCACCATATTATTAAATGTGCGTTCCGAGGGCACCAAGCCTGTGCGAGACGATAAGATATTAACAGCGTCGAATGCCTTGTGTATCCGCGGATTAGCCGACGTTGGGCGGGCTTTTGACCGACCGGAATGCATCGAAGCCGCAACCAGAGCCGTGGATTACCTTGTCCAGAATCATTGGCGCAATGGCCGCCTACTCACATCGACTCGCAACGGAGGTGGCTCACTGGACGGCTACCTCGACGATTACGCGTTTCTTATCGACGCGCTGCTCACATTGCTTGCCGCGCGCTGGCGCGACACCGACTTAAACTTCGCGATTGAACTCGCAGATTGCATGCTAGAAAACTTCGAAGACCGTACAAATGGCGGTTTCTTTTTTACCTCCAACGATCACGAGAAATTGCCACAACGGCAAAAGCCCTTTGCCGACGACTCAATACCTTCTGGCAACGGCAATGCGGTACGCGCCTTAGCCGAATTAGGATCGCTGCTCGGCGAATCGCGTTACCTCGAAGCCGCGGAACGCGCCTTGCGTGCCAGCATGACCCAGATGGATGATTGGCCATCAGCACATGCAACATTGGTACGCGGGTTACTGGACATTGCAAGCCCGCCCCGACGGGTAATCATACGATGCACCAACGTCGCCGCATCGGAACCGTGGGAGGCCGTAATGCGGAATGAGTTGACTAGTCGAGATCGTTGTTACGTTATTCCGAATTCAGTAACAACACTACCAGGGCTACTAGCAAGCCGTAACCCGGAGCAAAGTGCGGACGTTACCGCCTATGTATACCGTGGCTCTACTTGCAGTGCATCGACCACGTCTTTGGATGAAGTCAAAAATCTGCTGACAGCGTAGTCGCAAACCAATCTAGAGCCCACGGACGCGCCGTCTAGTTCATTCTTCCCGTCAGCAGTGATTGTTCGCGCGCATTCATGCCGGCTAATTCGACGAGGCGGCACGAGCCGTGCGCTTACTTAATCAATACCCCATTGCAGGTGCATTTGTTTCGTCGTTCATAACTGAACACTTTTAAAATGCGGACGATGGGGGCGGAATCAGCACAGGGCTCACCGCAGTGATGAACCCGATGTCCGACTCGTCGGGCTGTGGATTTGCTCCGAGAAAAAGTGCGCCTGCGGCATACCCCGAATCGTTATTCCCCGCGAACACCTAAGAGTCCGAATCAGAACTCAACCCGAACGTGAACTGGTCATCTACGTTGAAGAAGAGGTTTGCGGGTAAGCGCTCGGTAAACCACACACTTGCTCAGTGTGGATTTCTGTTTTAGAGACGGATATTGCCGGGCAGCAGCGCTTCGATGTCTTCGACGGTCGTCGCGCCAGGGAGTTTCGTGAACACCTCGCG
>JBLFWX010000129.1:0-10053 GCA_047611805.1 Gammaproteobacteria bacterium | reverse complement strand
TCCAGTCCACGCTAGACGCCAAAGCGTCTTTTCTCACGTTGACCGGCGAGGCGTTTACAGGCTTCTTGCGCAATCGTGGTGTCAACGCCCTCCTGGGCCTGGTGACCTTCATGGCGGTGTTCGGCGTACTACGCTTCCTCGGTGGCGCCGCCAAGCGCGTGCGCGCCAGGCGGCGCCACACTCGTTCGAGCTTCGAGCGCCTGACCGAGTTGCTGCTGCGGACATTCAGTTTCATTGCGGCCATCACGGCCACGCTAGTGGTGTTCAACCTACGTAACGACTGGCTGTTGCTCGGCATCGGCGTGCTGTTCCTCGTCGCGCTAGGCTGGGTCGCCGTCAAGTCCCTACCGACCGTGTCGGAGCAGTTAATGCTGCTGCTGAACCTCGGCTCGGTTCGCGAGGGCGAGCGCCTGATTTACCAAGGACTGCCCTGGCGCGTCACCTCACTGAATCTCTATAGTCACCTAGAGAACCCCTGGCTGACCGGGGGCAGCGTTCACATGGCGATCCGCGATCTTGTCGGCACCGTATCGCGAACTTCTTTGGAGAACGAGCCGTGGTTTCCGAGCCGCGAGGGCGACTGGGTCAAGCTCGACGACGACTTCATCGGCCAGATCCTCCACCAGAGCCCGGAGATGGTCGTGGTGCGCGATTTCGGCGACTGCCCTAAGACCTACACGACCCAGAACTATCTAGGGCTCAACCCGATGAATCTGTCGTGCGGGTATCGGATCCAGATGGTGTTCGGGATCGATTACCGTTATCAGGAGGACGGCGCCACCAGGATCCCACAGGCCTTCAAGACCCGACTCACCGAAGAGCTCATCAAGATCGTCGGTGAAGAGAACGTCATGCGAGTCGAAGGCGATTTCTTCCTACCCAACGCCTCTTCGCTGGATTATGAGTTTGAGGCTTACATCAAGGGCGAAGCGGCCCATCTATACGAGGAAGTGGAGCGCGCGATGATTTATTGCTTCCTCAACGTCTGCAACGAGAATCATTGGGAGATCCCATTCCAGCAGGTCACGATTGGGCAGCGCGTCTGATCAAGGGTCGAGGCCCTAAGGTCCGGATCAGCCAGCTCCGCAGGGTGGCAAATTAGTTGATAGTCGCGTGAGTCGGAGGGGTGGGACAAAGAGGTTTTGTTCCCACGCTTTTCGACACAAACGGTTACAGGCTCACTCAGCTTTAAATTTAACAACGGCCCGTCCACGGTTACAGGATGTTAAATCTATTAACACTTTTTCTCAGCCAGGAAGTTTGTGCGATGCAATAGACCGTTGTGGGTCAATACTGTTGAAAAAGGGGGACAGTCGAAATTGAGCGAGGACGATTTTTCGCGATTAAGGTCGTTGACGATGTCATTTATCTCATTCGAGATGGTCGAACTGGTTTTTATGTTGTTATCGGCCCCTTCTCGTTGGGATGACGGAGAAGCATTGTCATTTTTCTGATATTTTGGACGGTTGCCGCCAATAGAAATTCATCATTCGCACCATTCGATCCTCGCAACCGAAGCCGGTCGAAGCGCACGATCCGTTTCAGATGTCCCAACAACATTTCTACTTTCTTTCGCGCGTTGCGTGACTGTGCATACGCCTCGGTGTGCTTCGGTGAACGGGCGAGGTCACGGGCGGCTTCGTGAATTGAGCGTTCAATTTTACGTGCGGGTGTCGTCGGAGAACACTGTGACTTCAGGGGTCAATGACCGCAGTCAGACTGGCTGGCGCGATAGGTGATCGTATTGTCTTTTGTGATACCGGTTCGCTTGTTCTTAAAGTTCCAATGATTGCGTCCAACTGATTTTCCAGCGGGACAAAGGTAGTGGTCTTGCTCAGGTTCCCAGGTAAATTCCGAGCGGCCAAACAATTCTTGCTTACCTTCAGAGTTATCAAACACGGGGATGTGCGGCGTGATCTGTTTTTCCTCGATCAACCATCCGAGCAGATCAGCCGTGACGTATCCGGTATCGCCGATCAGCACTTCAGGTTTGAGCGAAAGCGCTCCTGGGCATAGTCGAGCATCGACCGTGCCCAGGCCCCTCTTGGCTTAAGGTGGCCGAACACCCGCGTGCGTCGACGATAATGGCGCATTGGGTGTCGATCAAATAGTTCATCGAGTACGCATAAAACGCCGGTCCACCAGCGGACGAAGTCCAACACGAACTAGGATCTGTCAACGAAATCGCTTTACGAGTTGCCTCATGCGTGGTGATTTGTTCGCTGTCATTGTCGAGCGCATCAAGGCACTCACGCACTGCTCGGGTTTTGCGTCCTGGTCGCTCCCAATCGACGCCTTCGTTGCCCGGAAATCCGCGCGCGGTTCGCGTCAGCCTTAATGAGGCTCGCATCGATTGCAAACCCTTCACCCGCGACAAGCCCATCATCCATGCAGCGCGTCACCACGGACTCAAACACATGGCGGAACAGCTCTGCATCTCGGTAACGGCCGTGACGATTCTTAGAAAGAGTCGAATGGTTCGGTACTTGATCCTTTAGACCTAAACGACAGAACCATCGGTATGCTAAGTTGAGGTGCACTTCTTCGCACAGACGTCGTTCTGAACCGAGGCCCTAGCAGTAACCGATCAACAGCATGCAGATCACCAGTTTCGGATCAATCGAGGGGCGGCCAATCGCGCTGTAATACGGTTGCAGGTAGGTTCTGAGTTCGCCGAAATCTAAGAACTGATCGAGTGCTCTCAGTAAATGATCTTGCGGCACATGATTGTCTATTGAGAACTCGTAGAAAAGTGCGTTCTGTCCGGGAGGAAATTGTCCCATCATTGCTGCTTCGCTCCAAAAATTGGCGTTCCAGGATCTGATCAATGATGTGACGCGTAGTTCCCTAACATATCCGACTTTTTCAACAGTATTGCTCGAAAGCACGCGGTCGCGTCGCCCCCAGCAACGTCTGCTGCCGCGATTTCCTCGAATTTACATTAAGTTTTCCAGTAAGCGGCCATTCGAATCGTGGGCTTGTCGGACGCAAATCGGCCAACAACGGGCATTCAGCAATAGCAAAAGACCAGACAGAACGCCGAGGACACGTGGCGGTCGACCGAAGCGACAGCGAAGTGAAGGAGCCGGTCAAGCGCCAGGTCTATTGCTTTGTTGGGTTGGAGTTGCTGAGATTTCAGCTGCGGGCTCCCGCTACCATCGGCACCATAAGCCGGCGTAGCTTGGAAGAACTCGTAGGTCTCACTGAGTTCGTACACGGCGAAGCGGCTCGAATTATGCATCAAGCCATGCCGAGGTAATCGAAGAACAATCCCTCTGGGTCGTAAGTCCCGCGCAGCGTACGCAGGCGTTCCCACGCTTCCGGCGCGTAACACTCGCGTGCGGATTCACTGCTCCGAGTGAGATCGGCTTCGCCCACGTATCGCCCGACCATATGTGGATCGAGCCGCGCCATCACGTCAGCATGCCACGATTGGATGGCCACATCCGTCTCCGGGTCTGTCCATATGGCGTACTGGTAGACGAGGTTGCGACCCCACATCGAGTGCGCGGTGCTATCGAGCGAAAATTCGGGGTGAAAACACGGCACCATGATGTTCGAAACCATGGACGGCGCCGTCGTGTAAACCTCGGCCATTCCCTCCAACACAGTCGCCAAGGGCTGATTGGACCAGATGTTGTCGACCTCGTAACGATAGCCGCCTGAAAGAGCCGCGCCGACGGCCCCGTGCAGGCCGTTAAGGTCACTGGCCGCGTTGATTGTTGACGTCAGCGCTCGCTTCACCCGCGGGTCATCGTTGAGCGGCGCGAGGAGCGCGCAGGCCTCGTCGCTTGTGTTGACAAATGCGACGCCAAGGACGCTGGCGGTCGCGCCGTTCGAGTCGGCTGTTGCGACAGAGGCAGCGGTGATTCCCAGTATGAGGTTTACGTCGCGCGATACGCGGGCGGATAAATCGTCGACCAACTGACATGCGGTAGAGATTTCAGCGTAGGGAAAAACAAAGCTACTCAAGGTGAGCGCGCGGAAGCGGTCGCAGCGCGAGGTGGAAACGCGTCGCGACGGCGAAGAAGCCCGGGCCCGCGCAGCGGGCTGCCCAGAATAGGTCCGGATACTCGTCGCGGCTAACAGTGATCTCACGGCCATCGGCCAACACGAGGTCGATGGCAAGAACGTTACTACAGGCACTGCCCCAGCGGTTGTAATTGGGGCCGTTACCGCCGTTGAGCAAGAATCCACCCAAGGGCACCGTGGGGCGATATGCCACCGGAAATGCCAGCCCGTGTGGAGCGAGTTCGCGCAGTAGCTCCGTGCCGCGCACCGTGGGACCGACGCTTGCCGTCGCCGAGGCCGGGTCGAGTGATATTGTGTTTAAACGCCCGAGATCGAGCATTATCCCACCTTCGCGCACGGCCGATGCACACCAACTGTGGCCGCCGCCGCGTACGACTACACGGCGGCGAAGCGACTCATCAACAACGCCGTGGCACCGGAGTAGCCGAGAAACTCGCGCCGACACGGGGATTCAATGGGGTTATTCATGGGGAGCCCTGACGCCTAGAACAGTATTACTGCATAGTAATGTGCGGAATACACATGTGCGAGGCCTAATACATTCGCGGATACTGAGCTACCCGATGGACGCTGTCCGATTCTTCCGCCAACCCGACAGTGAATGAGATGGCTTTCACGTTCGCAAGCAAATGCCGAATCTGCGTTTGCCGTGATAAGCAGCGTCATTACCGTGCAGTAATCCAAGATAAGACACCCAAATATTCTTTCTACACGAGGGTCACGCAAAACGTCGGTTGTCGGTCGCTTTTACGCATTCAGTCAATGCACGTGACGGTCCGTGATCAAGTTCGCACCGACGTTCAGGGCGAGACAAGCGACTGAGTAAAATCGGCCACGAACGGACCTTCGCGGGTTTCGTTGGCACCGCGCAATAATCACTATGTTGCACAACGTATCCCTTGATGCTTTTCCTCTAGTTAATATTTGAGGGTTATAAACCCACTGGTCGCTGCGAGATCGTCCCGTAGAGCGCAAATGTTGAAGTCTCGACTTGACAAAGTTCCAATAACCCCTCTATGTCCCTGTTGAGACACGGAACGCCGGGCAATCCGATAATTCGCCCGCTGTCTGCTGCTCAGCAATTAGTTTTATTTATTACCCTGCTCATAGAGCGAACGAGCGTCGGCTATCCACGGCACATCTGGCGTCAATTCGATTATCGCCTTCAGCTCGGATTGGGCTTCAGACGTTCTATCTAATTCAAGCAGCGCTGAGGCGATATGGAATCGCGTCAGCGGCTTATTTTCGCGCGAATACGCCTCCCTTAAGAGCGGCAGACCGGCGGAAGGATCTCCCTCCGTAACCAGTATCCATCCAAGCGTATCTAGCGCCACGGGCCAGTCAGGGCTCAGCATACGTGCCTTTTCGGCTACCGAGCGTGCACGATGGTCCTTTTGGAGCTGATAGCAGCGCGCCAAATTGACGAGCAGAGAACCATTATCCGGAGCTACGGCGAGCATTTGTTCAAGGTGCAATTGCGCTTCGTCGAGTTTTCCATTCAATAACATGCTAAATGCTAACTCTCGCTTAACGATAATGTCAGACGGATATTGCTCCAACCATTTCTGCAGTTCGACGATAGCCTCAGCTGGTTCTCCCGCTTCGCGCAATGCGGATGCAAGACCTACGATAGCTTCCCGATTGGGCTCTCGCGTTCCGGCGACGCGATACGATTTCATCGCTTCTCGGAATTTTCCCTGTTTCATATAAGATTCGGCGACGAGAACATGCCCGGTCGCTTTTTCCGGCCATTGCTCCATTGCACGGTTCGCCCAAGCTAATCCCCCGTCTATATTGCCGAGAGCAGTTTCTAGACGAGCGAGCGCGGTGAAGGCTTCAAGCTGGTGCACCGTGGTGGCCTTAACCAGCGTCGATCGAGCGCCTTGGAAATCTTGGATCGTGACCTGAGCGCGAGCAATCCGAAGTAAGTCCTCGCCGGAAAATCCCGCAAACTTTTTTGCGTGACGAAAGCTAAGCATGGCGTCCTCGATATTGCCGGCGGCGGCTTTCGTCTTGCCGCTGAGCTCGTGCGCCTCCATACTTTCGGGGTTGCGCAGCAAAAAGCTACCAGCAAGACGAGCCGCTTCGGGAAACTGCTTGTCCTCAAGATACAAATCAATTAAGTGCGAGTAAGCTTGACCGTTGTCTCGATCGAAAGTGATCGCTTTTTCCAAAGTGCGCATTGCGAGCTTTTTGTCGTCAAGAGCCAGCGCAATATCTGCCAAGCCGAGCAACGCAGGCGCAGATCGGGGATCAAGTGAAATAATATGTTCGAATCGTTTGCGTGCTCGTTCAAATTGTTCCGATTCCATATTCATTTGCGCGAGATTAAATATGGGAGGGACGAACGTTGGATCAAGGTCAGCAGCGTTTTGAAAGGCTGCGGCTGCGTTTGCGCGATCCGCGTTCGCGAGTAGTACACTACCCAGTAGATTCAATACGACTGGGTTTGCCGGGTGCTGATCGACTAATCTTTCGGCGGTAGTTAGCGCCTCGGCCTTTTGTCTATTCTTAATTTGTAACGTCGCTAATAGAATGCCAACACTAACCGCGCCGGACTCAAACTCAACAAGCTCTTTTAGTTCGCTGATTGCGTCATCCGTCCTCCCGACACTGACGCGACTAAGGGCCAATTGTTTTCTAACTTCTGGGTTATTTGGCGTTAGCGAGATTGCGTGCTCGAGTGCGTCGGAGGCCTCGCTAAAACGCCGAATTCCCATGTACGCTTCACCGAGTAGCGCAAACAACTCGGCATCGCCGGGAAATTTCTTACGCATCGGAAATAACGATTCCATCGCACTTTGGTGATCACCAAGACGTATTTGAACCTGCGCCAACAGCTTGCGCATCCCATAGTCATTCGGACTGCCAATCATCAGAGCCCTGAGATAGCTGTTAGCCCGCTCGTAGTCACCTTTGGTTAGCGAAATAAATCCCGCGATTCGCAACAACGATGGTTGCTGCCGAATATTTGTTTCGCTGAGTTGGGAAATACGTTTGGCGGCATCCACGAATGCCGCCCGCGCTTCTTCCGGCCGCCCAAGTCGCAGTAGCGATTGCCATATGATGAATGCGGCGGTTGGATCGGATGGAACATTTTGCCGAGCAATTGTTGCATCCGAGAATGCATCCTCAACGGCGCCGTCGTGAAGATATAACGAGGATCGCGCAAGACGCGCGCGCATGTGCTGGGGCGACAGTTCAAGTGCGCGGCTTAGGGCGTCGATCGCGCCGCTAAAATCACCCTGCACTCGACGAATGTCCCCTTTTTGGTACCAGGCTTCGGCGTGCTTTGAATCGATCTCTATAGCGCGATTAACATGGTCCAATGCTAGCGCGAGCTGCCCTCTTGCGACGGCAACCCGTGCCCGACCAAGAAGAGGATTTCCATTGGCGCGATCGCTTTTTGCTGCCGCTATGAACGTTTCATCGGCGAGGTCGAGTTGATCTAGTTCCAAATGAGCCCGTCCGCGCAACGTCAGAATCTCGACGCCGCCATCGTAACCTGGAAGATTACTGTGGATGGTATCCAGAATCTCTTGATACTTACCCAGCAGTAGCAGTGCATTCCCTAGTGGTACAAAAATATGATCTACATCGGCTCCGAGCTTTAACGCGAAACGGAGTTCTTTTTCCGCTGAGGAGCCAAAGCCTCGTCGCAGATAGGAGCGTCCGAGCAGAATGCGTGAAGGGATGTGGTCTGGGTTTTTTTGGAGAACGTTTTTAAGCTGGATAATAGCCGCATCATATTCGCCGTCGTTCATTCTGCGGATCGCGTTCTCGAACGTCGACTTTGAACCCCCACTCAATGACGGTTCGGTGGCAGCGGGCGCTGCGCCGCTACCTATTAAAGATACCAGGAGTATTATGTTGAGCGGATTAAGGAGTCGCATATTTCGTAAGTTTCGTAAAAGACATGAACGCCGGATCGCGTAGTACCATACTAGTACAGAACTCCCACGCGACGGCAGACGCCGAGACAATTTGCGACGACTTTCAAAAAAAACCCGGCGTAGAGCCGGGTTCCGGTTGGCCGTGAGGGGCCGTCATTAGCTTATCATCGCTGCCGAATTCTCTTCTTCGATGCGAGTGCAGCGAGGCCTGCCAGGGAGAGTAATAATGTTCCAGGTTCGGGGATAGTTCCTCCTCCCATCCCACCACCCGCAGAGGTGTCGAATGCCCATTCCTCGAATCCCGCTTCCGCTTCGTCTGAGAACGTGTTGTCGGCTTCGCCCATGAAGTTATAAAGATAGACGTAATCCGTATCGGAATAACTCGCGAACAACTCAGACGACAGCAACAATTCCATGTCGTAATCGCCGCTACCGGCAGGGCCACTGTCATTGATGTTATCGAGAATTAGCCCACCAACATCTGAATCATAATCCATATCCCAAATCGCATTCCCGCCATTCTTTGCGCCGGCGAGGTTTACCGTCGCCAGGTTCGGGTTACCGTTACCTTGTTGCGCTTCATCTTGAGTCAATTCACTTAAATCACCAGTAGCGCCGACGAAAAATGCTAATTCATCCAAGCGCAACGTGCCCTTTGCTTGGCCGGGTTCGTTGATATCCAGCATAAAGTGGAAGTTACCATCAGCATCGACCGCCTTGCGGAGATCTCCGAGCATCAGCGCATGATTGAACGCACTGTGGTCCTTCGCCTGGTTGTCAATGACGTTGACGTTGTTAGTGGGGGAGAATTGATTCGGGTCTAGAATGATTGTGCCCGTTTCATTTGGACCATTACGGAAGTCGGTATTGAACGCCGCTTCCCACGTTTGGCTGCCATTCGCAGTGTCGCCTTCGTTGTGATGGAAGCGTAAGAAAGGGTCGATCGCACCCGAGCCTTTGCCGTAGTTTGGGGCGACGGTGCGGAATATCCCAAAGTTCTTCGCGTCGGTACTCCCACTATTACAGGCCAACGTACCACAAAGGCTTGTGGTCGCAGGACCTGAGTCTGTGGCATCGCCTAACTCGCCATTACTACCAGTAGTAGCGTTACTCCAAAGGTTGAAGTATGGCGGATCATTGAGTTCCGCCGCTGCCGGTAATGCTGATAGGGATGCGACTGCTGCAATAAAGTATGCGTTAATTTTTCTCATTTTTTTATACCGCCAGGTTTCGATTTTTCAAGCTAGACAATCCAGGACTTTGTGACAATTACTGCCGATGGCGGGTTGTTTCAGCAACGACCCGTGTCAACAAACTTTACAAAATGCGTCTTTTCTGACGCCTTTCTAAGGTTTATGCAAACATGGTGCCAGATTTAAATTATTTTTAAATATCAAATAGTTAATAATATTAGCCCGACGCGACGATACAATAATGTAAAGATTATTGACAAATACGACCAAACGCCTCGGTTTCGCGTTCATGAAATTCTTAATTCTCAGAAACTACCAAAAACCTCCCGACTGAACGCGCAACGATTTGCTGCCGATGTCGCACTGCCTAATTTCGAATTTTGAAGACGAGCATGGGTCGGATTCATCACTTGCTGAATCGATGATCCTGTTCGGCTATGTTGACCAGGTATTTACGTTCCCCGAAATCCTTCTGGCCGAAACCGTCTGTAAAATTCGTGAGGTTGTCGCGTCATCGAGAACGGGCACTCAAATGAGAGATAAACATTCGCGAATGTTATGCCGTGATACATCTAGTTTAAACGTAGTCTGGTTAGTAGTGGAACCTTGGCCTTCAATTATGGTTTTCGGGAAAGGCGGCCCCCTCAAAGTCTAACGTCTCCGAAGCTTCATCAACCCTCGCGGTCGTGCGAGTGATTTCTTATTATTTACTCTTGAATAACATAATTTATCGCGTATAAAGGCGCCGCCTAGTGAGTCTGGTTTGGGTCGTTACGCGACCGTCGAGGCGTAATTTTCTACTCTCTCAAACGACCGTATATGGACTCCCCCAGTTTGCAAGCACTCTGATTGATGGACGTAGGCTCGACTGCACACGTATATCCGGCCTTTAAAAGTGGCACACGTTGATGCCGGGCCATAAGGGTTTATTCGCG
>JBLFWX010000128.1:0-10088 GCA_047611805.1 Gammaproteobacteria bacterium | reverse complement strand
CGACAATGGCGAGCCCGATGCGTGCCGTGACCTGCTTCATGGACCAGTCACAACCGTTTCCCGGGCATCATTCAGCCTTGATACGTTATCAACGCTAAGTGATCACGTTTTACGTTCCGTTATTTAGATGCCCTCATCGCGTCTTTCAATTAACCAAACCGCCGCCGGGCAAAGTGCTTGGAAATAGCGCCTAGTCGCCTAATCGAAACACCAACCATCCACTCGTGCGTTCTCGATCTCAATTTAAGTCCCCAACTATTGCGGCGCCGATCAGGCTAAATAGTAACGTCTGACTAAGGCATGATCGCGAGGTCTAGGAACGATAAATGATCCTCTGCATGATGCACTGTGTTTGTCGCGATTCGAATAGCAGCCTCCGTGTCGTTGGCAAGAACCGGGTTACCGCTATTTGTGTTGCGTGCTCGGCGCGGAAAATTACTACTCGTCACGTCAACTTGAATGCGACTGCCAACACCAAACGTATGTGCGATGTGTCCGAGGCTAATACGTAGCTCGATTATTTGATTCGATTCCATGTAGAGCGGCCGCGTCGATCCCTCGCGGTACATTGTTCTTTGTACCCCATCCATCAATAAGGCAGCTCGGCCGTTAGCCTCCGTCTCAATTAACTTGACGATAAAGTCCGTATCACGGCAATCAGATTGAACCGATAAAGTGACCCATACCTCCCCGGCTAGCGTGACGGGCTCTGCAAGCAGTTCGCCGCGATAGACGAGACCGTAGTCCTCCCGGGCATAGAGCGCTTGCTGGTCGAGCGACCCCGCATCAATGGACATGTTACGGCCACCCATGGTCGGAACAGGATGGCGCGGATCGTATAGGTAGCCGCGAGAATTCCCACTTGAGACTTGCGCCTTCAACGTTCCATCACCATGCAAAAACAATCGACTAAGCATCGCTTGCGGTGGCGGCCAATGCTGGGCTGCGCACCAATCTTGAGCGACATAGTCAGGCGTCGGTTCCACCCAAGATCGAGGCGAGTAAAAAACTGGCGGACGTTGTAGGAGCTCAGACGATTTGTTCTTTAGCCAATGATCGAACCATTCGAAATACGGATCGAAGGGCCAGAAATTATCTTCGTAGACGAAATAATGTGCGTTCGGCCCGACCCACAGCAGCTGATTTCCAACTCTCGCTTGGATATCACGAAACGCTGCAATTACGCTGGTCGAAAAAATATCGAACCAAGTCGTTACGTGAAATCCGGGGATCTCGATCCGGTCTCGAAAGTTGTGTCTCGTACGAAAATCATCAGCGCTGGGATGCGAGACTATTTCATCTAGATAAGGTTGCCAGACAGTGAAATCCGGATAGCCCGTTAACGGCAATCGCATCCAATCCTCAGATTCTACAAATGGCGGGACTTCACGTTTCGCCGCCTCAAGACGCGTGTAACGAGCGGCTGCGGAGTCGGCCGCCGCTTGCATCTCAGCAAGCGTGAAGCCGAATCTACTCATCACAATGTCACGATGAGATTCGGACAACCCTGGAATGTTGTTGGCGACCCACAACCACAGTCGCTCCATTTCAATTGATCCCCCTTCGCACACGACATCGTCGTAAATACTCGAGCCACCAACTTGAGCAAAAAACGCCCGCAGTGTGGGATGCCCTTGCGACGCCGCAGCAAGCGCCGTAGTAGCTCCTGCCGAGGACCCCGAGATGCCAACCTGATGATTGCTCCACGCTTGGTTTGCGATCCACTCCAACGTGTCGTATCCATCGGATGCATCGTCACTATAGACGCGGTCTTCGCCCTCAGATCCGTGGCGTCCACGCGTATCTTGATACACAGCCACATAACCGCGCTCTACGATATTGCGCCATCCTCGCAAGATCGAACCGCGCATGGGCTCTGTTTCACGCGGCAACCAGGCATTTTCGCAATCAAACTTTGAGACACCGCTTCCTGATGTGATCCCATAAGGCGTGCGCTGCACAATAACGGGAAATTGAGGCCCCGCTAGTTCAGGCAAGAAAACAAACGTATTGAGGCAAACGCCATCGCGCATCGGCACCATTACCTGAAAGCACTTGCCTAGCCCCACCTTCTCGTTAAGTACAGTCGTCGGATTCATAGAATTCCTAGCGTCAATTGTGTTTTCTTCCCGTACTAGCTGTTAATGGTAGTCGCATTTGATGGACCCGTGATTCGAATAAATGCTCCGATCGACCGAATTGGGTATCATCGGAGCCCAACCAGCACGACATCTAGCGAGGTGTGCCATGACGAACCGATCGGTCGAATCGAACCATCCTCCCGTTTACGGACTCCACCATTCCGCTTATCGCTGCCGCGATGCCGAGGAAACGCGCGCGTTCTACGAGGACACCTTAGGGTTCCCAATGAAAATGGCCTTGCACAACGAGGTCCATCCAACAACGGGCGAACCGGATATCTTTATGCATCTGTTCTTCGACATCGGTAGCGCCGATAAAGAGAAACCGAATTACATCGCATTTTTCGACGTCCCGGATAACCAGGGCGATGATCCTGATGAGCTCTATAAAACGCGTTGGGGACTGGACTTACATTTCGCCATGGCCGTGGCGGACCACAACGCATTGACAACTTGGAAGAAAACACTAGAGGGACGTGACATTCGAGTTGAAGGGCTGATCGACCATGGCATGTTTAGTTCAATTTATTTCCACGACCCAAACGGCTATCGCTTGGAATTTTCGGCCGCGAATACTCAGCAAGCTTCGGTGTTCGACGAACACGTTCGCAGTGCGCATGCGAATATGAACGATTGGAACGCGTGGAAAGCGACACGACACACGAAAGCATCTGCCGGTTGAATTGCGCGCCCGCGCTAGGAGCCAACAAGCCGCGATAGCCTAACCTTAAATTCGGCTACAGACCTCGTAACGGATCCCGGTCGCACTCCGGGACTCCGGGACTCCGGGACTCCGGGACTCCGGGACTCCGGGACTCCGGGACTCCGGGACTCCGGGACTCCGGGACTCCGGGACTCCGGGACTCCGGGACTCCGGGACTCCGGGACTTTTAGCGCGATAGCGAAGCGACCGTAGCGAGACGTTTAAGCGAGGGCACGCCAGAATCTAATCGCGACCCCGCGACGAGACAACAAATACACAACGATTCCGATATTAACGAAGTTCCAGCCAATACCATTGACGAAGGCAACTTTATACGAGCGCGTCCAATCGTAAATTACGCCCGACAGCCAGCCGCCGAGCGCCATCCCGACGAGCGTCGCCATAATAATCAATCCCATTCGCATACCTGCCTGAGAGGGTTTGAAATATTCGCGCACAATGATCGCGTAGCACGGTACCAATCCACCTTGAAATAAGCCGAATAACGCCGAGACGATATACATCGAGACGAGGCCTTCAAACGGCAAGAAGAAAAACAGCGCAATACACTGCAGAGTGGATGCGATTAATAGCGTTTGAAGCCCGCCGAAGCGATCCATAACGAACCCAAACCCCAGGCGACTCACAACCCCGCAGCCCAACATTAACGCCAACATTTCCGCGCCGCGCGCGGGTCCGAAACCGAGGCCGACGCACATCGAGACAAGATGGACTTGGGGCATCGCCATTGCTATACAGCAGCCAATTCCGGCAGTGCACAGAAGAATCTGAAGCCTTGAATCGGGCAATCCAAGCGATAACGGCGCCACGTCGGCACGCGCATTCGCTGCTGCATCATTGCTGACGCTCAAGCGTCGACGTAAAACAAAACTCAGTGGGATTAACGTCGCCGCGCAAAATATCCCGATCCCGACATAGGTCTGACGCCATCCGACCGTTTCAATAAAGTGATGAATAACTGGCGGCCAAATCGCGCCGGCGACATATTGACCGCTCGCGACGATTGCGACGGCGATGCCGCGTCGCTTGTCGAACCATTGCGATACATCGGCCATCAACGGGACGAACAAGGAAGACGTACCTAACATGCCGATCAATAGCCCGTGACTTGCGGCCAGCGTCCACATAGTCGGCGCGAAGCTGGACACAATGAATCCACTACCAAATCCGAATGCGCCAACGAGGATTGGAATTTGTATGCCAAAACGGTCAAACAATCGTCCCATGGCGATCGTGCCCGCAGCCCAACCGAGCATAATCATCGAGTACGGTACAGATGCCTGGGAGCGCGTAGCACCGAACTCGACCTCGATAACCGGCATAGCGACGATTATCGCGTACATTCCAACGCCGCCGATTGTCAGTAACACGAACGATGTCGCTAGGCGCAGCCATGCGTAGGACGATTCTATTTCAGGGTGTGGCGGTGTCATTGTGATCCTTGTCGAAGGTGGTTTCGTTGGCCCGGCGTGGGATCACGAGTTACGGTAATTCGTTGAGCTTTCCTACTCAACTATTCAGTTTTCGCGGGTAGATATTCCGTTTGCATGGTAACAATTGACGTGAACCATTTCTCCATGCTGGTCGCGTCCATTTTCGACCAATCTGGGATTTCCTTAACCAACGCGCGCCCGAGTTGGTTACCGAAGTTCACAATTTTATTATTCGCCTCCGTGCGCTCAATATTCCATTCCGTTAATGCTTCCTCGAGGGTCGTGTGGGTTCGAATTGCATCAGATAGGGACACAGCATCATTCATTCCTTTCAGTGCGCCCGCCGCGCTATGGGGACGTGCAAAAGCGCCTGCGTCTCCGGCGAGGCATACGCGTCCCTTTCGGTAGGCGGGCACTTCGCAATCATAAATCGAATAAGCAAAAGTGTCCGGACTCTTGCGTAAGATATCCGCATAATAATCCGGCACCCGTTCGTAAGCTTTGTCCTTCAAGTCGCGTTCTGTTTGCAACGGCATTACACCAGGTGGTAGTGACCCTTCCCATTGCTTACCGTTTCTATCAGTAAGAAACGCTGCGATATCGCTTTCTGCGACCGGCACGTACATACCCCAATTGACAAGCCGATCGCCGCGCTCGACCGATCCATTCGGACCTGGCACGAAATAAAATATACCGTGCCCCCCTGGATAACCGAGACATCGAATGCCCGTGTCGAGCGGCTCCCATTCGTCGAGCTCATTTTCCATTAAAAATCCGCGCCACAAGACGTAGCCGGCATACTTCACTTGGACTTCAGGAAAGAGGGTTTGTCTCCCAAGTGACGCATAGCCATCCGCGCACACGACTAAATCGAATGGCGTCTTCATGCCGTCGGCTAACTCGAGCGTAACTTCTTCGTCACCTTGATGTATCGAGACGATTTTTTGATTCGCACGATACACGCTAGCAGGTACTCTTGCGCGCAAATTGCGATACAAAGCGCCCCAATTTAAAGCGGCCAATTGCGCCGGTTGATCCCAGGCGAGATAGCCGTATTTATACTCCTTTTGGGTTCGCCATATCCTCGAGAAATTTGTCGCCGGAAAATACGGAATATCCGCATCAACCAAGTCACGCGATATAAACGTATCGATCACTGATGGGGGCACACCGATCCCCGCACCACGATCTCTTAATTCATCGCCAGAACGTTCGAATAGCGTCACGTCGCATCCGAGCCGTATTAATTCAATTGCAACAGTGCAACCTGCAATCGATCCACCAACAACGCCTATCTTCAAATTCTTTGCCATCTGATTTGAGTTTGTGGGCATAATCTCACTCCTTGCGTCATTGACTCACCTGGGGCAGCGAGATACTGAGTTTTCATTCTAGTCACGTGCCGCTACAGACGCTAATCGCTAATCGCTAATCGCTAATCGCTAATCGCATTCGTCGTTCGTCGTTCGTCGTTCGTCGTTCGTCGTTCGTCGTTCGTCGTTCGTCGTTCGTCTCCCGAGGCTACGCATAGCTTGCTTGTGAGTCGAGCCGGACGTTTTTATGCCGTGATTCGAGATGACCACCCGAATGGCGACTAGACCCAGTGATTAAGATTTGTAGAACGCAAGAAAACTAGACATAAGGCCGCAATGGATTTTATGGGCTAGCTTTAGTCCCAGCTGCGTTTCCTGCCGAGTCAAGAGCGGATGACAGGATCTGCGTAGAGTACCGCTTCGCAGTGTTACCTGTAGAAATTACGTTTTCGAATCCCCGGCATTCCAGATCATGAAAGCAGTACTACAACGCACGGCGAAACAGCCTTACACTGCACCGGACTCGAAATCGCGATATCAGCCTCAACGGCACATATCGTTTGGCGTGGTAAATGCTTTCCAGCCGCCGGTCGCTGCAGCGACGGAATCCGCGATCGCCACCGTACGTGTTATCGCTTAACGGCGAGAACGCCGCGCAGTAGGCAGAGGACGCACAGCGGTCGTTAGCTCGCACTTTGTATACAAGCGCTGCCGGGTTCAGAGATCTATGACGCGATTCGGATGTTTTTCTTTTCGAGTACACGATACGATTTGAAATGCGCAGCCGTCGAAAGGGGGGAACGTGATGTCTTATACGATTGAAAAAAATCTACGTGTACCAATGCGGGACGGCATTGCGCTTGCAACCGACGTGTACCGACCTTCGTTAGACGGTCGATATCCGGTTGTATTAATGCGACTCCCCTACAATAAAGAGCAACCGATTCTATTATTTCTTTCCGGCGACATTCTGAGAATCGCCCAGGCTGGCTACGCAGTCGTCGTGCAAGATTGTCGCGGAACGTTCCAGTCCGAAGGCGTATTCGATCCCTACTTTCAGGAGGGTGAAGATGGCGCCGATGCGATCGCATGGGCAGCAGCCCAGCCTTGGTCAACCGGGGTAGTCGGTATGATGGGCGCATCATACTACGGGGCGACACAATGGCTTGCGGCGAGCGAGAACCCACCCGCGTTAAAAGCGATGGCGCCATTCATCACCACTGATCAGTACTACGACATGTGGACCTACCAAGGCGGCGCGTTTCAATTAGGATTTATGTTGCAGTGGGCGACCGCGACATTTGGAATCGGAGAAGTCACGCGGCGGGCGCAACTAGGAACCGCCGGTACAGCAGAGATTGAATCGGCCATTAAGCGAGCCGACGAAGTACCGGCACAATACTGGCATCTTCCACTCGCCGATCACCCACAGCTCGACGACTTAGCGCCTTATTTTTCGGACTGGCTGGCGCACCCGGATTACGATGATTATTGGCGCCGCGCCGCGCCGCGCGAACACTACGACAACATCCACGCGCCCGCGCTGAACTTTGGCGGTTGGTACGACTTGTTCCTCGGTGGCACGCTCGCGAACTATCAATCGATGAAAGATCGAGTTCCGCAAAAGCTGATCATTGGCCCGTGGTCTCATGGTTACAATGGCGGTACCTACCCAGAGCGAAGCTTTGGCACGATGGCCCACGACGGCGCCGCAGATGTGACCTCCGATCAAATTCGTTGGTTCGATCATTGGCTAAAAAACGAAGACAACGGTGTCGAACACGATGCTCCGGTGAAATTATTTATCATGGGCCCGAACGTATGGCGGGAAGAACAAGACTGGCCGTTACCGGATACGCATTGGCGCGAACTCTATTTACACAGTAACGGCAAAGGCAACATTGACGGCGGCGAGTTATCGAACATCGCGCCGCTAAGTGAACCGTCGGATTCGTACCGCTACGACCCAAGCGACCCGGTACCGACAGTTGGTGGCGCGAGTTTCCTACCAGGACTCTTTATTGCTGCTAACGCAGGACCTCGCGATCAGCGAGACGTAGAATCCCGCCCTGACGTGGTCATCTACACCAGCTCGACACTCGAGCAAGATACCGAAATCACTGGGCCAGTGAAGCTTTTTCTGTACGTTCGCTCTTCTGCCTGCGATACGGATTTCACAGGGAAATTAGTCGACGTCTCGCCTGACGGACGCGCGATGATTGTGACAGACGGCATCCTTCGCGCGCGCTATCGAGAGAGTTTCTCTGCGCCGAAGTCGCTCACGCCGGGCGAAATTTATCGATTGGAGATTGACCTAGTTGCGACGGCTACCGTTTTCCGAAAAGGGCACCAGATCCGTTTAGAAGTCTCTAGCAGCAACTTCCCGCGCTTCGATCGTAATACTAATTCGGGCGGCATCATCGCTCGCGAGACGGAAGCGGATTTCGTCATTGCAGCAAACGAAATACTGCATGACGCCGAGCACCCATCCCACTTGATGTTGCCTTTTATCGAGCGCAACTAAATCGACGAATACGCGACTGGGAACTTGGCCCGAACACCGAACGATTGAAATAGCTCGTTAAGAATTGTGTCCATCCGGCGAAAATTCTAGTGATCAGAGGAATTTCCCGAGTCTTTCGTATTAGCCCCAGCGCGCTTGCAGGTATACTCCAGCAATCGCTAAATTTCTAATAATTACGACTGTGCGCGACTGAACGCCGACGTTCATGGAGAAAATAAAGTATGACGATCGCAAACCCTAGTCAGCGAGAATTAAGAATCGTGATCATCGGTGCCGGCATGGCTGGGATCCTGACTGCAATTAAGTTACGCGAGGCTGGTTACGACGATTTCGTTATCTACGAGAAATCGAATAGCGTCGGTGGCACCTGGCGGGAAAATACCTATCCCGGAATCGCATGCGATGTACCGGCACACATGTATACATATTCGTTCGAACCGAATCCCGATTGGAGCAGCACCTACGCCCCGGGCCCAGAAATTCACGAGTACTTTAAGAATGTAGCCCAAAAGTACGAGGTCCTAGATAAGATCCGATTCAATGAATCCGTGCCATTTTGTGAGTTTATTGATGGCAAATGGAATATTCGCACCTCAACCGGACGCGAAGATAAAGCAGATTTCATCATCGCCGCGACTGGCGTTCTCCACGAGCCCAATGTCGCCGATATCCCCGGGATAGATTCTTTTACCGGAGCAAGCTTCCATAGCGCCCGTTGGGACCATAGTGTCGAATTGAAAGATAAGAGAATTGGCGTTATCGGCACGGGTTCGACTGCGATGCAAATAACCTCCTCATTGGCAGGGTCCGTAGCACGATTCGATCTATTTCAACGGACCGCGCAGTGGGTGATGCCGATCGAGAACGTAACTTACACAGAACAAGAAAAAGCAGAGTTTCGATCCGACCCAAATAAACTTCAAACAATTCGCGACCAGGTAAACGACGATTTCGAAAAATTTTCGAATGCAGTTATCGACGCCGATTCCATCGAGATGAGAGAAGTTGAAGAGGCATGTTTAGCGAATCTCGAAAATAACGTCCATGACCCGCAATTGCGCGAGAAGCTTAGACCTGATTACCGCGCAGGCTGCAAACGGCTAGTATTTTCATCTGATTTCTACGATGCGATTCAAAAGCCGAACACGCATGTTGTCACATCAGGGATCGACAAAATCGAGCCTGCGGGCGTGCGCACAACGGACGGGGAATTGCACGAACTAGACGTGCTAGTTATCGCCACCGGATTTCGAGCGGATAGCTTTATCCGACCCACAACTGTACTCGGTCGAGGCGGCGTTAATCTGGACGATGTATGGTCTGATCATCCAGTAGCGTACATGTCAATCTCAATACCGGAATTTCCAAATTTGTTCATGCTAAACGGCCCGAATGGACCCGTCGGAAACTTTTCGTTAATCCAAATTGCCGAGCACCAAGTATCCTATATCCTTCAACTCATGGAAGAGATAAGGAGCGGTAAATGTCGCGAAATCAGCGCAAATGCGGCTGCGACTGAAGATTTTGAGCATCAGCGTAGTAATGCGGCCAAGAAATCGATTTGGGCAACCGGTTGCAATAGCTGGTACCTCGATAAAAATGGGATTCCAGCAAGTTGGCCGTGGTCCAGAGCGAGATTCTTTACTGAAATGCGCGCACCTAGAATCGAATCGTATGACATGGCAGGTTAGTAAGTTTCGGAGCTAATGTGGTTTGTTTGGACCACGGTCAACTAGAGTACGGGCATCGTTACGCTGTTTTCGTAACCGCTAAATAAATTCATTTGGCGTTAAATAACTTCAACTCGAATCGAGCCTGACCCTGAGGGATCCTCACAAAACTAACAGAAATCACCGCACGCTTCGCGAGCGAGTCTGTTTAGTTCGAGGATGGCTTGTCGTAACTGGCGAACCCTAAATCGTATTGTCCAATCAGCGACGACCCTTAAACCGA
>JBLFWX010000127.1:0-10642 GCA_047611805.1 Gammaproteobacteria bacterium | reverse complement strand
ACACCTGTCGGGCAATTCACTTGCTGCAAATGCTGCTTGGATCAATTGACGTACCAGGCGGCTTCCGCTTTAAGCCCCCATTTCCGAAACACGTCCCGCCAGCTCAAAGACCGGCCCGTGATCCAGGAAAAGCAGCAACCCCGCTCGGTGGGATCCCGCTGGGCTTCCCCTCCGATCCGGACGACTTATTGGTCGACGAGAACGGCCGACCCGCGCGCATTGATAAAGCGTTTAGCTGGGAATACCCGCTCGCTATCCACGGCATGATGCATATGGTGATCCACAACGCGTGGAAAGGTGATCCGTACCCAATCGATACCTTGTTCATGTACATGGCGAATATGGCGTGGAACTCGTCGATGAACACGTCAAAGACGATCGAATACCTCACGGACAAGGATCCGGCAACCGGCGAGTACCGCATTCCGCACATCATTTATAGCGACGCCTACTATTCAGAGACGGTCGCCTATGCCGACTTAGTGTTCCCTGACACGACTTATTTGGAGCGCTGGGACTGCATTTCCATGCTTGATCGGCCCATCGGCGATGCGGATGGAGTGGCAGATGCGATCCGGCAACCCGTCGTCGAACCCGAGCGAGATGTTCGTTGTTTTCAAGAAGCCTTGTTGCAACTCGGTGCACGGCTCGGATTGCCGGGGATGGTGAACGACGACGGTAGCGAGAAGTACCCGGGAGGTTACGCTGACTACATTACCAACCACATGCGCACGGCCAAGGTCGGGCCGTTAGCAGGATGGCGGGGCGCGCACGGCGAGCAGTCAATTACGGGCAACCCGAATCCGGATCAGCTCGCGCGATATATCGAAAACGGCTGTTTCTGGCGCCAAGAATTCAGTCCTTCCAGCCGTTACTACAAGTTCGCTAACCGAGATTATCTAGAATTTGCGCACGATGCCGGTTGGATCGGGCGGACCGAGCCCATCGTAATGCAGCTGTATAGCGAAAACCTTCAGAAATTCAGGCTCGCGGGGCTCGGCCATGGTGACACGCTGCCGCCGCTGGCTGATCGGGCACGACTGCAAAAATACTTTGACCCGTTACCGATCTGGTACGAGCCATTCTCCGAACATGACAGCGACGAACTATCCTCGTTTCCGGTTCACGCCCTATCGCAGCGTCCAATGCACATGTACCACTCCTGGGGAGGGCAAAACGCTTGGCTACGACAACTAACCTCGGCGAATCGTCTGCACATGCATTTCAAATTGGCCGAGAAACTGGGACTGGTAGACGGCGACTGGGCTTGGATTACCAGCCCTCACGGTAAAGTGAAAGGACAGATTGCGTGCGTGTCTGGTGTAAACGTCGATACAGTCTGGACATGGAACGCTATCGGCAAGCGAGCCGGGGCATGCGATCTCGACGACAAAGCACCAGAATCGCGCAAAGGTTTTCTACTCAACCACATCATCTCGGAGCTGCTTCCGCCGCGCGAAGATGGCTATCGTTACGCGAATTCCGATCCGGTTACCGGTCAAGCGGCTTGGTTCGATTTGAGGGTGAATATCGAAAAATGCGCGGTGCACGAACTCGAAGAAACCTCGCCCCAGTTTCCTAGCATGAAGCGCAAACGGCAAATCCCGGTACCGAAAATTTCTCAATTCGGAAGGGAATTGAAATCCGACCAAGTGATTCCAGAGCACGGCGTGCATCATGAATTTGTCGGCAACCGTGAGCAGCATGAGGACGCACGATCGGAACCTCAGGCAGCATCTCAGGAACTCGACAAAGGTGACGACTCATGACCGCGATACCGAAATCTAGTGGGAAAAAGCTAGGGCTAGTGATTGACTTAGATATTTGCGTTGGCTGCCATGCGTGTACAACGAGTTGTAAGGAATGGAACACCAGCGGTTACTCCGCGCCACTCACTGATACGGATCCTTACGGAGAAAATCCGACGGGTGTGTGGTTTAACCGAGTACATACTTTCGAAGTCACGGCCCTAGACGGTAGTTCCCAAACAGTGAATTTTCCAAAATCGTGTTTGCACTGTGATGACGCACCGTGCGTTACCGTTTGCCCAACTGGCGCATCATTCAAGCGCGCCGAAGATGGCATCGTGCTGGTTAATCAAGATACCTGTATTGGCTGCAAGTTATGCTCCTGGGCGTGCCCGTACGGCGCGCGCGAATACGACAGCAATGAAGGAGTTATGAAGAAATGCACGTTATGTGTGGACAAAATTTACAACGATGATCTGCCCGAGTATAGCCGCGTACCCGCGTGCGTGAGCGCCTGCCCGACAGGGGCTCGAAGTTTTGGCGATCTCGGAGACCGCGACTCGGCTGTCTCGAAGCTCGTGGAATCACGTGGCGGTTTCGATCTCATGCCCGAGCAGCAATGTGCCCCAGTAAACAAATATTTGCCGTTGCGAAAAAAAGTCGTGCCGTCAAATGCTGCGACGACCTCGCTGCAGCCACGGGTCTCGAGCGCGGCCGACGCACTGCTGAGATGGATCGACAAATCACTAAGTTAAACAAGAAATTGGACTTCATGATGGCTTCCTTCGAACGAACATTTTTAATCAAATTTCCGCCGCATACTGCTCACCAATGAACCCTGCATTCTCCGTCATTTTTTTTACTACTGCGTCCGGGGCAGGCTACGGCTTGCTTGGACTGCTAGGTGCCGGGTGCTTGTTCTCGTTTTTACCTGCCGAGAGGACCTTCATGATCGCGGCCAGCGTAACGGCGTTGCTCTTAATCACTGCCGGGTTGTTGTCTTCCACTTTCCATCTTGGACATCCCGAACGTGCCTGGCGCGCCGTGAGCCAATGGCGGACTTCGTGGCTTAGTCGCGAAGGTGTCTGTGCACTACTGACGTACATTCCTGCCACGTTATTCATTTACGCCTGGGCATTCTTAGATGTCGATAACTCGGTGATCAGACTATCCGGACTAGCGAATGTCGTTCTCGCCGCAATAACGGTCTTTACCACCGCAATGATTTACGCATCGCTGCGCACGGTTCATGCATGGAACAATAAATGGGTGCCGCTCAATTACCTGCTATTTTCCCTCGCAACCGGATTGATCCTACTGAATGCCTTCCTCGCCTGGTTCGGTACACAAGCGACCTCCATGAGCATCGCTGCGATTATCATTTTGAGCGTGTCGCTCGTCACCAAACTCCTGTATTGGCGCTTCATTGATCATTCGACTAGCAGCAGCTCGAACGCTAGCGCGATAGGCGCAGCGCCAGGGAGTACCGTGAAACTAACCCAGCCGCCACATAGTCAAGCGAACTATTTACAGCAAGAAATGGTGTTCGTCATCGCTCGCAAACATGCGCGGAAGCTTCGCCGCATTGCGGTCGTTTCGACATTCGTGATCCCGAGTTTATTGCTCGCGGCCACACTGCTCGGCAACCCAAAACTTAACATCATTTGTGCGACTCTGGCGGTGCCGTTCGCGACCATCGGGATCTTAATCGAACGCTGGCTGTTTTTTGCCGAAGCCCGGCATACCGTCGCGCTTTACTATGGTGCGCAGAACGCGTGAAACGAACAGAAGGACTGTGTCTATGTTGATTTTTCGCCAATTATTTGATCAAGAATCTTCGACCTATACCTATTTACTAGGCGATAGCGAAACGAACGACGCCGTCATAATCGATAGCGTCTATGAACAAGCCGGTCGTGATCGAGCGCTGCTTGAGGAGTTGGGATTGCGGTTACGTTACGCACTCGACACCCATTGTCATGCCGACCATGTCACCGGCGCGTGGGTTTTGAAACATCACACGGGCGCGAAGATTGGCGTTTCACGCGCTGCAGGGGTGGAGGGCGCGGATTCGTTGCTTGCGCACGGAGAGCACATCATGTTTGGTAAGCGTTACCTGGAGGTGAGGGAAACGCCAGGGCACACCAACGGCTGCATAACATTCGTTCTTGACGACGAGACGATGGCATTTACTGGCGACACCTTGCTCATACGGGGCTGCGGTCGGACAGACTTCCAACAAGGCGACGCGCGGACGATGTATCGCTCTATTCAGACTCAGATATTGGCCTTACCTGATCGCACAAAACTGTATCCCGCACATGATTACAAAGGCATCACGATGACCAGCGTCGCGGAGGAGAAAAGTTTCAATCCTCGATTGGGTGGGCAAATCAGTGAGCAAGATTTTGTCGGCTACATGGACAACCTAGGTTTGCCACACCCGAAACAAATTGACATTGCCGTGCCTGCGAACCTTCGTTGCGGTCGGCCCGAAAACGATGAGATAGCGCACAGCACACCCGAGTGGGCACCGTTGAAACTTACGTTTGCAGGTCTCTGGGAAATGGATCCCCAGTGGCTCGAAGAGAATTTCAGCGTAGTACAAATCCTGGACGTGCGAGAGACTGAAGAATTCAATGGCCCGTTAGGACATATTAGAAATGCGCTACACATTCCGCTCGGAGAATTAGCCAGCCGTAGCGCCGAAATTAATCCTGCAATTCCGATCGTTGCAGTGTGCCGCGCCGGCGCGCGGTCGGCCCAAGCGATGGTGCTGCTCAAAAGAGCCGGCCTCGTCGACTGTGCCAATTTAGCCGGCGGCATGTTGCGTTGGCGGGATCGAGGCTACCCCGTGATCGGTGGTGTCAACTGACTGCCACGCTCGTCGGCTAACTAGAAGACGGCTAAACGCTTTTGTCGAACACCTCGGGCGCGTCTTGTTTCACTTTCGGGTTGTCTGTCCAATAACGCTTCGCCCAGATCCCTTGATAAGCTTCGTCCCCCACCGGCATCCGCCAAGTCTTAACATCCGCGTCGGCTAAGGTCACCGAGCAAAGCGCGCGAGGTTGATCGTCCGTGCCATCGACGTAGGCATTCGCATCATCGAGCGGAATGTATCGCTGAGCAATGCGACGATAGCGATCGCGCCACTTGTCGTCGTTACCTACCTCGTGATCGACCGTGGCCTGGCCACGCACCACAACTTTACGATACGGAATCGCGGTCTCATCGATACATAGCGCCACTCTAGGATCGCGTCGAATATTCTTTAGCCAGTCCGAATGTTGACGCGGGGTAAACCAAATTCGACCTTCTTCGTAGATAAACCATATTGGCGCCAATGACGGGCCGCCGTCCGCGTCAAGCGTCGCGATATCCATGATGCAGCCAGGTTCGCCTAGGAAAGCTTCCCGCTCTGTAAGATTAAGTTTCGGCATGATATTCCTCCATAAGAATTCACCGGGCGCGCGGCCCTCGATTTGCGGCAGTTATTTTTTTTGTGGCCTCGATTTAGCTAACGGCTTCCGGGTCCTGGTGTAATCAGCACCTTCACTGCGTGCGTGGGTAGTCCGAAATGATTTCGCCCCGCGTACGCGTTGCCCTTCGGCGCTCTTGCCCGTACCGACCGGCTGATAAGTGGGCACCAAGTGTTTTTTGCCGTTGCCAATTAAATCGCTGCGTCCCATGCGTTGCAAGGCTTCGCGAAGCATCGGCCAATTGTTCGCGTCGTGATAGCGTAAAAACGCTTTGTGAAGCCGGCGGACTTTCAAACCCTTCGGAACCACCACCTTCTCGCTGTCAGGGCCGACGCGGCGTAGCGGATTCTTACCCGTGTGATACATCGCTGTGGCAGTCGCCATCGGGGAGGGCAGAAACGCTTGTACTTGGTCCGCTCGGTAATGATTCTCTTTTAACCAAAGAGCAAGTTCGAGCATATCGGTATCAGTCGTACCCGGGTGGGCGGCGATGAAATACGGTATTAAATATTGCTCTTTGCCGGCTTCTGCGGAGTAGCGCTCGAACAACTCCTTGAACCGATAGTACGTCCCGACCCCTGGCTTCATCATCTTCGACAGCGGCGCGTCACTGATTGCTTCTGGCGCTATTTTTAAATACCCGCCAGTGTGATGTTGCGCCAGCTCTTTTACATATTCCGGAGATTCAATCGCCAAGTCGTAACGTACGCCCGAGGCAATAAGTACTTTTTTGATCCCCGGCAGCTCGCGCGCCCGTCGGTAGAGTTTTATCAGCGGATTGTGGTTGGTGTCCAAATTCGGACAGACCCCGGGGAATACGCAAGACGGCCTGCGACACGCGGCTTCGATTTCGGGAGTTTTACAGGCGAGCCTGTACATATTTGCCGTCGGACCGCCAAGGTCGGAAATCACGCCCGTGAAACCTGGAACCTCGTCCCTGACGGTTTGAATTTCTCGGATCACAGAATCTTCGGAACGATTTTGGATGATCCGACCTTCGTGCTCCGTGATCGAGCAAAACGTACAGCCGCCGAAACAGCCGCGTTGGATCGAAATGGAAAAACGGATCATTTCGTAGGCAGGAATGTTCAGGTCGCCGTAACTCGGGTGCGGCTGCCGCGTGTAAGGCAGTTCATATATCGCGTCCATCTCCGCCGTTTTGAGCGGCAGGGGAGGCGGGTTCAACCAGACTTCAGTATTTTTATGACGTTGGACGAGCGCACGGGCGTTGCCAGGATTTGACTCGAGATGCACGATCCGCGAGGCGTGGGCGTACAGTATGGGGTCGCTTTTAACTTGTTCAAACGAAGGCAATCTGATCACGCTGGTGGCGCGGTCCGCATTGGGTACACGGCGCGTGAAGCGCACAACTTTCACGCCCCCATTTGCTACTTCGTCAGGCGGGCCGCCTTGCGCCGCCTTAGTTCCTGAGTTGTCCATCGCATACGGATCGACAGGAGGGGCTAACGGCCCAGGCGTATCTAGGTGCGTCGAGTCAATTTCGGTCCAACCGTCCGGCAGCGTGCCAGCGACAAACGAGGTTCCGCGAATATCCGTTATTTCATTAATCGGCTCGCCTGCCGCTAGACGATGGCCGATTTCTCCGAGCTGACGCTCGGCGTTACCAAAAATCAGTAAGTCAGCCTTTGCGTCCACTAGAATTGATCGGCGAACCTTCTCCGACCAGTAATCGAAATGTGCGACGCGGCGAAGACTGGCTTCGATTCCACCAACAATCAGTGGCACATCTTTAAATGCTTCACGGACGCGCTGGGCGTAGACGATGACGCTGCGGTCAGGGCGCTTGCCACCCATCCCGCCTGGAGTATAGGCGTCGTCGCTGCGGATTTTGCGATCAGAAGTGTAGCGGTTAACCATGGAGTCCATGTTGCCCGCAGATATTCCGAAAAATAGATTGGGTCGCCCGAGTTCCATGAAGTCGTCTACAGTGTGCCAATCCGGCTGCGCGATAATGCCAACCCGAAATCCTTCGGCTTCTAGCACCCGGCCAACGATTGCCATGCCGAAACTCGGATGATCGACATAAGCATCGCCGCTAACGATAATCACATCGCAACTATCCCAACCCAGGTCGTCCATTTCGGCGCGTGACATTGGTAAAACGGGCGCCGGTGTGAGTCGATGAGCCCAGTATTTTTTGCGCGAAAATAGCGCTTCTGCATGTTCCATGCGGCGTATTAGACCCTGGCTTGATGTCCAGGTCTAGGCGCAACGCTCGATTGCACGGACAATGCTGATAAGTACAAAAAGACTGTATCTGTAGTTGCCGAAACCCCGGTATTCAACGGATACGTTGAGCGCGACAATGAATCCAACTGGCGAGCACGAGAACGGCCCAGACCAACGGCCGCAATCCGCGCTCCACCACGATACCAACGCCGCATGAACTTCGATGATGAGCAATAGAGTTTAGATATGCCGCGAGATTTTGAGATTCGAGAACGCGCCCCCGGGTTCGTTGCCGAAATCGCGCAAACGGGTCGCCTGGACGAATTGACCGACGACGTCGTGCGGAAATTGAACGCCGCTTGGGCGGAATATCCGGTCTTGGTGTTCCCGCAAGCTGAGCTTGACCATCGAGGGCTGCAACAATTCGCATGCTACCTGGGTGATTTCGGCACGGATCCGTACCTCCAAGCGCTGCCTGATCATCAACATATCGTCGAGGTACGGCGCCGAGCTAAGGAATCCACGCCAATATTCGGCGCGTCGTGGCATAGCGACTGGAGTTTTCAGGCCGCTCCGCCGAGCGGGACCTTATTGCACGCAAAAATCGTTCCCCCGTGCGGCGGGGATACGATCTTCGGCGACTGTTACCGCGCCTACGAAACACTGCCGAAGACACTGAAAGCACGGATTGAGAATTTGACGGCCAGCCACAGTGCCGCGCCATCCTACGGCCCCCAGGGGCTTTTCGCGAAGGATGACAATTCTCGTTCGATGCGCATCGTCGTGTCCGAAACAGCTGAAGCGGCACAAAGTCATCCTATCGTTCGCACGCACGCAGCATCGGGGCGGCGCGGGCTGTTTATCAACCCTGTCTACACGATTAGGATCGACGGGCTGGCGGCGGGCGAGTCGCAGAATATACTCAATCAATTGTTCAAACACATGACGAAAGACGATTTTCTATACCGACATCAATGGCAGACCGATACCTTGGTCCTATGGGACAATCGGTGCGTTGTACACTATGCGCAAGGTGGTTACGTGGGATATGAGCGGCTAATGCACCGCATCACGTTAGCTGGTGAACGACCTTATTAGTAATAGAACGAGCTGACGCGTATGGACACGTGGAGGTGCGACCGGCTCTGTCGCCAAATACATTTCGTTGTCCACCGTCGAAGACGATACCAATTAACAAAGGAGCAACGATGAGTAACGCTGACATCATTGATCATCACGATCTGGCATTCGACCCGGGTGATCCATTAAACGGTAGTTTGTATATCTGTCGCCCATTAGGCGAACCACGCGCACAGCATTGCGACCCACTCATCGCAGAACTCCAGGCGGCCGGCTTATGGTCCGATGCGCAAGTGAAAGAAGTTCCTGATGATCATCGAGGCGCCTATAAACAACAACTTAGTTTCGTAGAGCACGTTCGTTACGATATCGACGGGAGCGAAATTTCAATTGCCCGATTTGATCACGAAAAATTCCCGTCGGATGCTAAGCGCTGGATACAATGGAAAGATGCCATTGACGGGCGGCTTAAACGAATTTAATCGCGGAGAAGTAGCGTATGGGCGTACTCGTCGACGGACAATGGCACGATCAATGGATAAATACGTCTGAAACGGGCGGTCGTTTCATTCGTTCCGAAGCGCAATTTCGGCATTGGATTACCCCTGATGGGTCAGCCGGGCCGACTGGCGAATCTGGATTCAAGGCCGAAGTCGGGCGTTACCACTTATATATCGGGCACGCCTGTCCTTGGGCCCACCGAACCGCAATTTTCCGAGTGCTAAAAGGTCTGGAAGATAAGATTGGATTTTCGGTCGTCCATTGGTTCATGGCTGAACATGGATGGACTTTCGAAGCCGATAGCGGGGTGATTGGCGATCCGATAAACGACGCGAAATACGCCTACGAAATTTATCGCGCAGCCGACCCCGACTATTCTGGTCGAGTCACCATTCCGATCTTGTGGGATAAGCAGCAGCGAACGATCGTTAGCAATGAGTCGTCCGAGATTATTCGGATGTTTAACTCTGCCTTCGATGCCCTCGGGGCAATAGAAGGCGATTACTATCCGTTGGAGATGAGAGCGGAAATTGACCAGACTAACGCGAGGATCTACGACACCGTTAACAACGGCGTCTATAAATGCGGATTTGCCGCTAGCCAGCAGGCTTACAACGAAGCAGTAGAGCCACTATTCGGGACACTCGATTGGCTCGAAGGACTGTTGGCCGATAGGACCTATCTGCTGGGCGATGTCATCACCGAGGCCGATTGGCGGCTATTCACCACTTTGATCCGTTTCGATCCGGTGTACGTTGGACATTTCAAATGCAATAAACGTCGCTTGGTCGACTATCCGAATTTATCGCGATTGACTCGCAAGCTCTATGAGCGGCCAGGTGTGGCGGCAACAGTGAATATGGCGCACATCAAGAGTCACTATTACGCGAGCCATGAAACAATCAACCCAAGCCGGATTGTGCCTGCCGGGCCGGCCAGTTTCATCGGCGGATTACCCAGCTAAAATACCGGCTAGAAAAGCTTGCGTGCACGGCGCCGGTGACTCGATTCCAATTCTAGAATCTAGATTCTACGTAAATTATGGTCCGTAGTTTACTGATATATAAGATATATTTTATGACACTTCAACTAGTTTCCTCGTTCAGAAAATTTAACATCCGTAGCGCACAAGGGAACACGAAATAACGCTCACAATGAAAATGATAGTAGAAGAGGATAAAACCAAGGCGCTGGCAGGGTAGTCGAAGCAGTACCAACGTCGAGGATCAACGTGGAAAACCCATGCAAGGTGGAGTAGGGATGATCGTCCTACTGCTTGCAGCCGCATACTTTGGGGTTGATCCATCGATTATTCTGAATCTAGGCCTACAACAATCTGGCCCGAGTCCCAGTGGTGCGGCGCATCAACCGAGTGCTAAAGAGAACGAACTCGCGGCATTTGTGTCTGTTGTGCTGGCCGACACTGAAGATACTTGGAATGCCTTGTTTCAAAACTCAGGACAACGCTACCAAAAGCCTAAACTCGTGTTGTTCACGGGTTCCGTACAATCCGCCTGCGGCCGAGGGTGTGTAAAAACTCCTAAACAGATATGATCTTTCTTTCGGTTCTAGAGCACATCGGATGAGTGGATTTATCGAAGGTGAGAACCGGCATCAATCGACGTTATTTCCAGAGCGCTTAGA
>JBLFWX010000126.1:0-10763 GCA_047611805.1 Gammaproteobacteria bacterium | reverse complement strand
CTCAATAAAATTAGACCCAACCGGCAGCAGCGAATTTTCGAGGCCGAATACGCCAACTTCTTCGTCGACATAGCAGACTTCGAGTCCCAATATCGAGCGAAGGTCGTCCACGACGGGTTGCAGCTTTGCGGCAACAAAAGCGACTTGACGTAGGTGTAGTGACATGAGTTTCTCCGAAATTGAGAATTGCGCTTGGAAACTCTACGGTAATCGGCCCCATGCAGCTAGTCGCGCGAGCGACAGGCTCTCAATCGTAGAGAGAAACCCCCTATGGTCATAGAATAGGCGCATTATGCATCTTCGGATGTAATTCAAACCCTCGAATATTAGGAGATTCCATAATGAGCGGATATGTAATAGTCCACGGTCACGTCACTGACGGCGATAAAATGAAAGAGTACGGCGCTGCGGCTGGCCCGGTTGTCGGGAAATTCGGCGGTGAAGTTATTTGTCGAGGCCCGTCGGAAATTTTGAGCGGCGCGAGCGATCATAATCTCGTCGTGGTGATCAAATTTGCAGATAAAGCCGCCGCCAAAAAATGGTACGACTCTCCCGAATACCAGGCACTCATTCCGACACGCGAACAAGGACTCGATAGCGTGTTCTTCCTCGGCGGGGAGTAAGACTTAACTGACGCAGACGCGGCAATCTCGCTTCCATGAGCTTGCCGTGTCGTGCAACACAGTCCAATTTTCGCCACTGGCATCGTCCAATAGACGAATAATCGCTCGTCGGTCTTCACCGCTGGCTTCATCCAGGTAGAGCGCGAAGGCACGTGCTTCCAAAGCTATCGGAATCTCATCACTGCCTTTATCGATCCTTGTAGTGAGTCGAGGATCGGCACCGTGGCGTAGCAGCATTTCGGTGGCCGCGAGGTTATTAAATAGAATCGCACTGTGTAATGGGGTTAAACCGCTCGCCGCATGCTCATTCACATTACAACCGAATCCAACCATCGGTTCGAACAATTCCGCAAACCGTGCACCGCGCTTGCTCCTGTCCCATCCGGCAACAATGAAACCGATAGGCGATGCCTGTAGAAAATCTTTGCTTGGGCAATTTTCGCGACGGCGTAATGTCCATAGTGCAATCTCTCGCACGGGGGTCAACGTCGCAGTCGCTGCTTGAACAACCAACATCTCTGCGGGTTGACGGGCCACACTCATGACATAGCTGGCAAGTAAACCGCCCAGCACGACTAGAAAAATCCATCCCAGTGAAGCGTTTCTCAAAACATTATCCATGCTCGATTCGAGGTTTGCCTGGGCGTACCAGTTATTTCAATATTTATGTTTTCAAAAACCCGAACACACAACTAATAAATACCGGGCACCTACTCAACACAGCGATTGTAGTCGGCGTTGGAGCGGACCGTCGCATAGTACGGTTCGTGGCGATAAGATGGGACAACGTTACAACGAAAGACATGACAAACGCAGCACCAAGGGTGGGCGAGATTTGAAGTTGTCGTTCACACACGCGACTCCGAACACGAACAACTGAAAGCGGAAGAATGCTTGAAATCGGGAGGTTCACGATAACGGGAAACGGTTAACCAGCAACAATAATCAATCGAGCGAGCGACTCGACAATGGCCAACGACTTAGACTCTACCGTCCACATCGACTTTGCAGACGAAGTGCTGCGAACAACTCGCAGTGTGCGCTTGCGACTGGACCTAGAGCGCTCTGTACCGCGTTCCTTAATTGAAACCGCGATTGAAGTCGCAATCCAGGCACCGAACCGCGGCAATTCGCAGACTTGGCGCTTTGGAGTCGTCACCGATCAACGTAAGCGCGCGAGCCTCGCGGAACTTTATCGAGCCGGGGCCAAAACGTTACATGGCCGGCGATACCGGTCTCACGAATCCTCGAGCGCAAGGTGCGCGCGATTATGCCGACGACGATTTACGCCACCAACAAATGCACAGGTGATTAAATCTGCCGTCCACTTAATAGACAACCTGCATCGTGTACCCGTGCACATCATTCCGTTTTTGGAAGGTCGGTTCGAAACTGAAGACGTGTTTACCCAAGGATCGAAATGGGGTTCGATATTGCCGGCTGCCTGGTCGTTAATGCTGGCTTTGCGCGTGCGCCGGGTGGCCTCTGCATGGACGACGTTTACGTTAATGTATGAAGCAGAGATCAGAGAATTACTTGGCGTACCAGACACCTATGCTCAAGCCGTACTGCTACCTGTCGCATGGCTCACCGGCGGCAATTTGTATCCGGCTAGGCGCTTACCCGTTTGCGAGGTCACTTACTGGGATAGTTGGGATGCGCGGCGTTAGAAAAGGCTGGAGTCCCAATCTGGAGGAGATCCGGCGATGCCAATTTAGACCAACTCAACGTCGAGATAACCACGTTCTATTACTGTCTCCAGTGCGTTTGCGGCCACCACTAGATCCGCGAAGGCTTCTCGTTTCTCGCGCAAGGCCGCCAACTGCTCACCGCTAGCGCCAGCCGGGCCGTGATGCGCTGCAATAGCGAGCAGCTCCTTAATGTAGTCACGACGCGCTGCGGCGACGAGACGAACTAAGGGTTCCAGTTCTTCGCGCCCGAGTCGCTCAAACGCCGGACCCATAATTTCGCGGTTAATCTCGCGACGAAGTTTTTCTTGCTCGATCAAAAATCGGTTGTGATTTAACGGCATATTTGGTTGTTCCTTCGTTCCATGCGCGTTTGATAGAGCGCTTACAAAGTGGTTAAGCGGCCCTTAGACGAAAAACTTAAACATGACTCGGACGACCGCTGCTATCGGTCCTGGTTAAGAATCCATTGAGTTTCGCGAACCCCAGATGCTAGGGTTAGGTTGCAATCCAAATCGTCACCAACACGAGACTACGCCATATGAGCCCTCCAGAGACTGCACCATGGGAACGGCAACCGATCGTTATTCGGTTCTCAGAAACAACAAAGTTTGTCGAGACCTATGGGTTCTCCGGGTCTCAAGGCATGGTGACTTTGGAAGGCCAGCGCCTCCTCCCCGAGACGCACTCCGAGACGGTGTACTTGTTCATGCATCCGTCGGCAACGCTCCAGATGTTGCCGATGCCGCAAGCGCTGGCAGACGCGGGCATACATGTCATTTGTGCCGCAAGTCGTTACCCAAAAAATGACACCGCATTGATCATGGAGAAAGTGATTGCGGATCTTGGACAGTACGTTCGCTATGCGAGAGAGGAACTGGGATATTCCAAAGTCATTCTAGTCGGCTGGTCGGGAGGCGGTTCGTTGTCGCTGTCTTATCAAAGTCAAGCCGAAGCGCCGTCGATCACTCACACGCCGGCCGGCGATGAATACGATCTAGTCGCGGCGAAGCTACAGCCAGCCGACGGCGTAATTTTCATTGCGGCCCACCTCAGCCGCGCCGAAACATTGACTGAATGGCTGGACCCGTCAGTCACCAATGAACTCGATCCGGATGAACGCGATCAAGAACTCGACATTTACAGTGCAAATTGCCCGCACCGCGCACCGTTTAGCGCCGATTTCGTACAACATTTTCGCACCGCACAAATTGCCCGTAATCGTCGCATCACGGCATGGGTCGATGAATTGATCGATCGATTAGCGAAAAGGAACGATGGCGAAATTGAACGCGCGTTTATTGTTCACCGCACGATGTGCGATGTGCGCTGGATCGATCCCAGCATTGACCCTAACGGACGCAAACCGAATTGGACGTATTTGGGCGATCCCCGAGTGGCCAACTCGGCGCCTGCCGGCCTAGCGCGCTGCACGTCGCTTCGATCTTGGCTATCGCAATGGTCTTACGACCGGACGCAAGCGAAAGGTGTCGATGGCGCCCGTCGAATAAAAAATACGCCCGTCCTACAAATCGAAAACCAAGCCGACGACGCAGTCCCTGCAACCCATAATCCGATCATTCATGCAGCACTTGCGACGGCAGATAAAGAAATGGTGAGTATCAATGGAGCGACACACTACTATGCTGGACAACCCGAACATATGGCACAATGCATCGACGCCGTCATAGACTGGTCGAGACGAAAAGGACTTCTAGCGTAAGCGTCAATGTTCACAGTGCGCGCTGCGCGCGCTCGAGTAACTCCAGCTAACGCCCCGGGCTGTGCAAAAACTCCAAAAAGTTATCAGGCCGCGAAAGTCCCTCTCAACTGTGACACTCCAGATAGATCGCCTTGGCTGCAAGCTCGCGAAATTATCGAAACAGTAATCACAGATCCTGGACCGTCAGACCGTCGAGCAGCGCGGCCTTATTAATTATGCTGCGGCACAGCATGCGCGGAATTATTCGATTGGAATAGTCTTTCACAGGCTGATTAATCGTGAGCATCAGTTCATCGAATTTCCCTTCATCTTGGATCTCAATAAGCGTCAGAATTTCAACTAATGAATTTTGCCCTGACTTCGTTCTATACTCGGGCGCAACGGCACTAGACGAACTTTCCTTAGAAGAAAGCACGTTCACCCGGCGCAACTCCAACTCCTAAGTAACAACGCCGAATCTAGGGTGTCGCTTTTCTCTGTGTCTTAACCCGATAGCAGAAGGCGAATTTACGATGATTATTCAGTTTGGTGCCGTACAGGCGACCGATTCCGCCATTGTTGGCGGAAAAGCAGCAAGTCTCGGACGGATGACCCAAGCAGGTTTCCCAGTTCCTCCAGGATTTACGATTGCGACGAGCGCGCAAGCCGCGTTCTTTGCGGCGCACGATTTGGATAAACAGGTCCAACAACATCTAGCTTCGGCCAACTATGACGATGCCGTGGCACTGGAACAGACGACTGCTAAAATTCGCAGTCTCATTGAATCCCATGCATTGCCGCAAGAGCTCGCCGATCTGATCAAAAAACATTACGCGGAACTTGGGCCTGAAACCTACGTTGCGGTGCGCTCGTCTGGGACTGCTGAGGATCTTGCCGGAGCATCGTTTGCCGGCCTCCACGACACCTATCTAGATGTCCGCGGGATCGATGCTCTTATCGACGCGATACGTCGCTGCTGGGCTTCGATGTGGACGGCGCGTGCCACTGCATACCGCGAACGCGGCGGTTTCGATCACGCCACCGCGCAGATAGCCGTCATCATCCAACGGATGATCGAATCGGAAGTGTCCGGCGTGATGTTTACGGCTAATCCGCTCACCTCACGCACCGATGAGATTGTGATCAACGCGAGTTGGGGACTCGGTGAAGGCATCGTGTCCGGCATTTTGACACCCGATGAATACGTCGTGTCGCTCGAATCTTTAAACGTTAAGCAGCACACCATCGGTGAAAAAGAAGTCCAGGTCGTGCGATCTCCTGACGGTATCGGTACGGTGACCAAAGATGTTCCGTTAAGTTTGCGCGAAACGCTGTCACTATCAGCCGACAAGGCAATGGCGCTTGCGCAAGTAGGTCGCGACGTGATGGCTTTCTACGAAGGCATTCCCCAAGATCTCGAGTGGGCACTCGCTGGCGGAGAACTATATTTGCTGCAATCGCGTCCTATCACGGGTGTCGAGTTTACTTGGGACGAGGATGTCGACGCGTGGCACACGGCGCCTGAGAACGAAGATACGATCTGGGCCTATACCTGGTGCGAACAGTTTCTAACCGGCGGCATCACACCGTTATTCTCATCATTGCGTGCCAGGGAATGTGAAAACAACTGGACCTACTTTGCGAAGCTCTACGGATTCGACGAGATCACGAACGTACGATGGTTTAAATATCGCCGTGCGACGATGTTCTTCAACGTCGATGCAGAAAAGATATGGCAGAAGCTCATGTGGCCATCCGCTTTACGCGACCTAACGAACATCCCTCCCGTGATGCAGGCCGACTACGCCCGCGACGAGACGAGCCTCGTGGACATTGCGCAGATGTGGGCGCGACTGCACGTCTTAGAACCTAAGCACGGTTTAACCGGTTGGTTTAAAAACACGTACTCCTGGATCGACGGAAAAATCGAAGAAGCCAACGGCCCAAGCGCAGACGCGCTGCGACGGGCGTCTGATGCGGCATTGAAAAAGCATTGTGATCAAAGTACCAAGATGGTCGAGGGTTTTTTCGAAACCTTATGGCCGGGATTTTCCTGGATCGCACCCGGCGCGTTAGGGCTGCTGAATGTATTACTCACGAAATGGTATGACGGTGATGCACCAGCGGTATTCCAAGATTTAATCGCCGGGATCCCAGACACGGCTTTAGTGATCGAAACCCACGACCTGTGGCACCTTGCCGATGCCATCCGGCAATCCGAGAAGTTAACGGCTTGCCTTCATCAGCACGAAAATGCCGCGTTCTTTAACGCCTTAAAAGACTTCGAAGAAGGTCGGGAGTTTCTCGAAAAATACACGGCCTTCCTCGTCGCACACGGCCATCGAGGGCATCAGGATCGCGATATCTACTACAAACGTCGAATTGAGGATCCTCAAATCGATTACCAAGCATTTCGTGCTTTAGAGAACGCAGGTGAATCCAGTCGACCCGAAAATCTTGAGGCTCGATTGCTCGAACGACGCCAAGCTGCCACGGATGAAGTGCTAAGTAACTTAGCCTCGCAACCGCTAGGCGGACTGAAAGCAGAAGTTTTCAAAGCGGTCTTAGCCTACAACCATCGCTTCTTGAAATTCCGCGACGACGAGCGGCATTTCCTCGATCGCATGACCTTACAAAAGAAACATTGCTTTAGCGAACTGGGACAACGCCTATTCAACCGCGGCCTGTTGGACGCTGCAGACGATTTCTACTTCCTCGCTCATCACGAACTCTACGAGTTGTTTGACGGTCGCGGATCGCGAACGCTGAGCCAAGCGAAAGCTAATGCGCGTCGGATTGTGTTTAACCGTCGCAACGCGCGAGAAGAATTCACCCCAACCTACATTCAATACGGCCTGCCGATCGACCTCGATAACAATAGCGATCAAGTCGAACTCGTTGACGGTGTGTTAGGCGGTGTGGGCACGAGTCGCGGTGAAGTGACTGGACGTGCCAGAGTGGTTCTCAACATGTCCGAAATCGGCAAGGTAGAAAAAGATGACATCCTGATCTGCAATAGCACGGATCCGGGCTGGATGCCCGTCTTTCCGCTTATCAAGGGGTTGGTGTTGGAAACCGGCGGTATGCTCGCTCATGGCGCGTGTTTGTCACGCGAATATGGCCTACCGGCCGTGCAATTGCGCAACGCCATTCAACTCATTCACGACGGTGCGTTGATTTCGGTAAATGGCGACAACGGCCAGATCCGCGTTCTCGACGAGGTGGCGTAATTAGGATGGGACTTCACCCAGCGGGTTCTGGGTGTTTTTCTATATTCTATTCCGGCGCGGCGATTCGCCGCGCCGGTCCCTCCAGGGGCAACCTCCGTGCTACGCAGCGCTGGCAGTTTGCGATACACCACCACGCACTAGACGGCCCGGCTTCGCGCCGGTATGCACACCATTTTCGTATGTCATTACGCCGTTACAGATCGTTGCGACGTAACCGGCCGCTTTTTGGATCAGCCGCTTCCCACCCGCAGGCAAGTCGTAGACCATTTCCGGATCACTCAATGCCAGCGCATCGAAATCAATAATATTTAAATCAGCCTTGTAGCCAACCGCAATAACACCGCGATCATTTAGGCCGTACACCTTGGCAGTATCCTCGGTCATTTTGTGGATCGTAAACTCGAGCGGAAACGTTTCTCCCTTCGTTCGATCACGACTCAAATAAGCGAGCATATAAGTCGGCATGCTTGCGTCGCACAACACGCCACAATGTGCCCCACCATCTGATAATCCAAACACAGAATGCTGATGAGCAATGCCGCTGCGTTGTTTCTCTAGGTGGCCAGGGTAATCCCCAATAAGATAGAGGATAGGTCTGCCATCTGCCATCGCATCCATCAGTGCTTCGCGAACATGGATACCTTGCGCCTCGGCAATGCCCGCGATTGATTCATTGTAGTCTGGCTCGTAACTCAAACTTCTCGGCAACACGTACATCGCATCCCAGCTCGTGATCATTTTTTGCGTATCACCGAATCGAGCGACTTTTGGAATATCGCGCATCACTTTGGCCCTGAATTCTGGATCGAGCAAACGTTGGCGCCGTTCGGCCAAGGGCAGTCCTTTGATTTCGCTGTACGATGGAAATTGACGCATTGGATTGACAGTGCCTTCGAGGCTCATGAGAATCGATGCGGGCCGCGCGCCAATTTGTGGACGGATCTGGACGCCGTCGGCGTTAAGTCGATCAGCGAAATCCCAAATGCCGGGGCCGACGTTCGAACTCACCAGTATTGTCACCGGGCGACCGGTTTGCCGCGCCAAGTTCTCGATCCAGTCTTGTTCTTCTTGATCGTTTAAACGATCCGAGATGATCTCGATCGTGCCGTGGTCGATGTCGGCGAGCGCCGCACCAATGGCAAGCATCTCGTCCGCGGCTGCGTGAGTCCCTGGTACAAAATTCCCTTGTTTATCCAAGTGGCCATAAAACCGCGAGGTGGAAAATCCGAGCGCTCCATCTTGCAGCGCTTTCTTGGTGAGCTGTGCCATCGCATTCTTATCGTCTTCCGTCGCATCGCCATAGCAGCGTTCGCCCATCACATAGTGTCGAACGGCGACATGCGGTACTTGCGCACCAATGTCCAAGCTGTACGGTGTATCGATGCTATCGAGATATTCGCCGAAGGTCTCCCAATTCCAAGGAATGCCTTCGTGTAAAGCGGTGCCCGGAATATCCTCAACGCTTTCCATCAACTCGACGAGCGCATTTTCCGTGCCCGCACGCACGGGTGCGAAACCAACGCCGCAATTGCCCATCACGACAGTCGTCACACCGTGCCAGCAACTCGGCGTCACTTCCTTGTCCCAACAAACTTGTCCGTCATAGTGCGTGTGGATATCAACGAAGCCTGGGGTTAGCAATCGCCCTGCGGCATCGATCACGCGTGTGGCATCGGTTTTTATTCCGCCCTCCTCAGCTCTCGCCACCGCGACGATGCGGCCATCATCGACTGCGACGTCACCGGCGAATCCGGGCGCACCCGTGCCGTCAATAATCTGCGCATTTCGAATAACTAAGTCATGCATGTCGAACTCCCTACTCTATGTGCGTGGGCTTGTCTCAGCGTAAATCGGGTCCGCTACGCAATAACGCGCCGCCAAGCGCGCCGGTGTGCTCACCCGATTCCATGAATACTTGGCCGTTGACTAAGGTGTAGTCGTAACCGGTCGCGCGTTGAATTAATCGCCCTGCGCCGCCTGGAAAATCGTTAGCGTAATCCGGCATCGCAAGGCTCATGCCCGGCAGATCGAGCACGTTGATGTCAGCAAAAGCACCGAGTTTAAGCACCCCGCGTCCTTCAATGCCAAAGAGATCCGCGGTGTCCGAAGTCAATCGGCGGATCGCATCCTCGATGCCGAATAATCCGCGTTCGCGTACCCAGTGCGTTAGAAACCAAGTCGGTTGGCTAGCGTCCATGATCTGACCGACGTGGGCACCAGAATCGGCTAAGCCGAGTAGCACCATCGGATCCAACAACATTTCTTCAACGGCCGCGAAATCCGGGTTCAAGATCGGATGGTTAATGAACGAGCGACCTTGTGAGTCGATCATCAAGTCCATGTACGCTTCGGCCATTGTCACGCCACGACTCTTCGCAATTGCGGGCAATGCCTTCTTAGGATCCGGTTGATAGTCTGGTATGGGTCCGTCAATGAGATACAAATGCGCGAGTTCCTTCTCGTCCGGCCCGTTCGCTTGTGCTTCTGCAACTAGCTGCGCGCGTCGATCGGTATCCGCATACACGGCGAGTTTTTCGGCCACTGATAGCGTTCGCATGGCGCGCCACGAATCATTCCGGTCAAACGGACTGCGGATATGCGCACCAAACAGAACGCCGATACCGCGTGCAGTAGTTTGCGGACGTAGGTTAGCGCCGGCCGCATTACTGGCTGCAGCGAATTCCATGATTTTCCGGTACTGCGTTGGCAAGTGCGGAAATTGAAAAAACGCGAAAGTCACTGGTCTGCCAGTGGTGCGAGACAGATCGGCCATCCAATCGATTTCGCGTTGCGATTTCTCCCAGGTTTCCGGGTCGTCGGTTTCAAATCTTGGTACGCACTCGAAAATGCCGCGTCCGCGCTGGCGCATGGGATCAGCTAAGGCAAACAATTCCTCGCGTTTGGCGAAGGTCCCTGGCACCGGTCTCCCGTCGGGTGTTCGGTGCCCAAGCACTCGTGAACTCGAAAACCCGAGCGCACCGGCTGCAATGGCCTCATCGACCGTGCTCGCCATCAACTTCAGTTCATCTCCACTGGGATGGTTCTTGCTGTCGATAGAGCGCTCACCCATGGCGTAGAATCGCACCGCGCAATGTCCCACCATGCCGCCGAAATTAATTCCCTTGGGCAAGCGATCCATCGCGTCGTAGTACTCGCCATAAGATTGCCAATTCCAGTCGAGACCCGACATAATTGAGTGCGCTGGAATGTCCTCGACCGACTCCATTAATTTTGCGAGAAGCTCGTGATCCGTTGGCTTCACTGGCGCGAATGTCACACCGCAGTTACCGACCACGACGGACGTGACCCCATGCCAACACGACGAACTACAGGTTGAATCCCACGCAATTTGCGCGTCTAAGTGGCTATGAATATCAACAAAGCCAGGGGTGACTAGGCGGCCTTCGGCGTCGATCGTACGCGTGGCGCGCGCACTAATCTTTCCTATCTCGGTAATTTTATCGCCGACAATCCCAACGTCTGCTTGCCGCGCAGGCGCACCGGTACCGTCAATGACGGT
>JBLFWX010000125.1:0-10857 GCA_047611805.1 Gammaproteobacteria bacterium | reverse complement strand
TACACGGCGCTTCCATATAGTCCGGTATCGATTCGATCGCGTGCGATGTCGGCAATTAACACCGCGTCAACTTTGTGCTTTCGATCCGCATAGGCGTAGACCAGCGCGAGCTCGCATAATGTGTTGATGACGCGCGGGATACCGCCGCTGTTCCAGTAAACTAGTCGTAAGGCGTTCTTGTGGAAAATCTTCGGATCACCGCCAGCGAGCTTTAGTCGATGGCGTATGTAGTTCGCCGTTTCCTTTTCGTTCAAGGGTTCAAGTTTCGCCATAACGCCAATGCGTTGCGCAAGCTGGCGTAACTCATTTCGCTTGAGCAGGTCATGTAATTCTGGCTGACCCACGAGTAACACCTGGATTAGCGTATGTTCGTCGGCGTTAATGTTGGTGAGTAATCGGATTTCCTCTAAGGTCGCAATATCCAAGTTTTGCGCCTCATCGACGATGAGCAAAGTCCGGCGTCCGGCCGTATATTGTTCAATCAAGAAGTCGGTAAAAACTTGATATAGCTCAATTTTGTCTTTGCCTTTAAATGGCAGGCCAAACGAGAGTGCCACGGATTCCATGAGCCTGTTGTACGCGTTGTGAGTATTCGAAATTAGGCCGATGGTCACGGACTCTTCGAGATCACGCATGAGCTGGCGGACTATGGTCGTTTTTCCAGAACCCACTTCGCCGCTCACCACGGTAAGTGCGAGATCGGCGCTCACCGCATATTCGAGGATCGACATAGCAACTTCGTGTTTCGGACTCAAATAGAGATAGGTCGGGTCCGGCAACAGACTAAACGGTCGGGCTTTTAGGCCAAAAAATTGTTTGTACACGGCCAAATTCCTTTTTATTTCTTGTTCGCCAGTGCCATGCTACCCCAATCCGACGACAGACGGCCTATTGGAAATGCGGTAATTCGTCCGAATTCAGTGCGCCTCCGCGATCTGACTCATTGCGCATGTGCTCTGTAGAAGCGAACTTTGGTGATGGCCGTTCAATACCGGATTCGTGTACAACCTCGGACAGTTTTTCTGTATAAAATGTTGTTCCGTATATCTGATATGGCGAAGTACACCACAATAAACCGGCCGCGGCCCCGCGAAATCGATAGCCAACGGAACGCTAAATTGTTCCACCCCAGGAGATTAGAATGATCCGAATTGAATTTGCCTTGCGCAGAAAAGCCGGCATGAGCCGCGAAGACTTCCAAACTTATTGGCGAGACGTGCACGGACCGCTGGTCGCGAGCCATTCGAGCACGCTCGGAATCCACCGCTATATTCAGCTCCACACCTTAGACGATCCGATCAACGACGCTTTATCGAAGGCACGTGACTGTAAAATAGAACCTTATGACGGCGTCGCCGAATTGTGGTGGACCGATCCGAGTGTACTCGCCGCATTCAACACACCAGCCGGCCAGGCCGCTGCCAAGGAGCTGTTAGAGGACGAAAAAAACTTCATCGATTTGCCAAACTCGCCACTATGGTTCGCGCACGAGTATCCGCAAGTGAATCCCAGCGAGTACATGATCGCGACACAACACAGTCCTCTGGTGAAATTATTTTTCCCATTGCGAACACTCGCCAATCAAACAGTCGAAGAAGCTCAATTTTATTGGCGTACGAATCACGGGCCGTTGATTCGCGGCGTCTCAACCGGGTTTCGCATGCAACGCTACGTGCAAGTGCATTATTACCCTCACCCGTTGGAGTCGGCGCTTACCGGCGCACGGGGCACTCAGGAGCCGCCCTACTACGGGCATGCGGAAGCCTGGTTTAGTCGTGCTGATTTACTCAGCATGGCCGACGTTCCGGAAGCCAATCGCGCGATGGAGATTGCTATCGAAGACGAGCGAAAGTTCATCGATCTACCGACATCGCCTATATTTATTGGTAAAGAGCGAGTTTTTATCGATCGTCGATAAAGCGGATTTCACACGCACCTGCCCGGCGACGAGCGCATCAAGGAACTGATCGCCTAGATGCCCGATGGGTGCCAGTTGGGCGCCCATCGCGGAAACCGAGGTGACGTAATTCGCGCGCCTGGATCTCGCGCAAGACATAGTCACGAATCAACCAAAAATTAGACGGAGCACACCATGGCCGAAGCAGCGAATTCTGGAGTTTCTGTTAACCAAGGCGAAGTCGCGCTGATCGTCGGCGGCGGACCCGGGGTGAGCGCAAGTTGTGCGCGACTGTTCTCCGAGGTCGGGATGACAGTCGCCATTGCGGCACGCACGCCGGACAAGCCCGTACTGAAAACTCTCGAAAGCGAGTACGGCGTGCACTGCTATCCGTGCGACGCGAAAGACCCCCAATCTGTTGCGGAATTGTTCCGCCGCGTCGTGGCCGATCTCGGACGGCCTAAGCTAGTCGTGCACAACATCGATGGCAGAACGGTCGACATTTTTCGCAAAGAAATCGTTGAGGTCGATCCGAAACTCGTTCTCGAGACGTTACATAATTCTACTTACAGCGCGTTTCTCGTTGGGCAACAAGCCGCCATCAGCATGATGTCCGAGGAACCGATCGGCGACGCACATCGCGGCACGATCATTTTCACTAACGCGAGTGCAGCTTATAAGGGTTATCCGAAAAGTGGCGCATTTGCGATGTCCTCGCACGGCAAGACCGGACTCGCACAAAGCATGGCGCGAGAGCTTTTTCCTAAAGGCATTCATGTCGCGCATGTGCCGATCGACACAGCCATTGGCTGGACCCAGGACGACGGCACACGCTGGCATCGGCTGGCGGGAACGACCGTCGACGACAATATGGCCGATCCGGCACGTATTGCGGAAACCTACCTGCACCTACATCGCCAACACCGCTCAACCTGGACGTTCGAAGCAGTGCTGCGGCCGTGGGTAGAGAACTGGTAGTCGTGCGGGTCTCGGCGTTGGCTCGCGGCGATCGCACTAGCCATCGCCAGACCCGAGCACGCTAAAAAATACTTCAGATTAACGCGGCTAGCAGCCCGTCGGATTTGGGGAATCGCCACGAACGCGCGGCAGCGCGAGACCGAATTTGCGTTCATAGGAGGCGGATAGTCATTCTGTTTGACGACAATGATCGTAAATTTGAAACACTATCGCGCCGCACATTGGGTGCTTCCAAAGCCCGACCCGCTGCTAGGTACAGAATCGAGTCGCAGTGGCGCTGGGACTCGACAACTCAAGCTCGCCGGACCGCACACGATCCGCCACGCGACAATTGCGCTTATACTCGTGCACGCTCTCTAAGCAATCAATTGGATTAGCGTGGCTTCGAACCCCCCAACCCAAACCCCGGCCGAATTTCGTTATTCATGCTACACGCTCGGCATATTGGTGTTGGTGTACATTATCAATTTTCTCGATCGGCAAATCCTTGCAATCCTAAACGAGGAAATCAAGCGCGACCTCGCGTTAACCGACGCACAAATGGGGTTCTTGTTCGGCACCGCATTCGCCGTTTTCTACGCCTTGTTTGGTATCCCGTTTGGGCGTTTGGCCGATGTGTGGATACGTCGCACGTTCATCGCCTACGCCGTTGCATTCTGGAGCGCGGCGACTGTTCTATCCGGTTTCGCGCGCAATTTTTTTGAGCTTGGCCTCGCCCGGATCGCGGTCGGGGTCGGCGAAGCAGGTACCGGCCCGTGCGCGTATTCATTACTCTCGGATTCGTTTGTGCCTGCGCGCCGCGCGACCGTTATGGCGATACTCGCAAGTGGCGTTTATGTGGGAGCCGGGCTTGGCACATTCGTCGGCGGCCACGTTGTCGCGGGTTGGAACGACGCTTTCGCGGGCACGATTGCACCGTTTGGCTTAGCCGGATGGCAGGTGGCATTTTTCGTTGTCGGTTTGCCCGGCTTGTTACTTGCAATCTGGGTTCGGACGCTAAGAGAACCGGAACGTGGCAGGATGGACGGCATAAAATCGATCCCGGTAGCGCATCCATTCCGTGAATTTGGTGCAGAGTTGAGCGCCGTCCTGCCGGGCTTTTCGATATTCAATCTGTACCGACTGCGCGCCACAAACCGCGCCGTTGGATTTAACCTTCTCATCTTGGCCGGATTGTTAGTTGCGACCTACGCTTTAACCAAACAGCTAGGTAATCCCGCGCAATGGGGCGCGCTCGCCATTGGTTTCTATGCGACCGTCTCCTGGGCCCAGTGTTTACGCTTGCGTGACCCGCCGACAGCACAACTAATTCTCGGATCGCGCGCTTGGGTCTTCTTTGTGCTCGGCCTTTCACTATTTGCTTTTTCGACCTACGGGCTCACATTTTTCACCGCGCCATTTTTTATCCGCTACCACGACGTACCCATTGAGGACCTCGGTTTCAAACTTGGCGGGATCGTGGCCGGATTCGGATTCCTCGGCGCGACGACCTGTGGTGTATTGGCGGATGCCTGGCGCAAGCGCCATCCGTGCGGGCGCTTGTACGTTGCCATCATAGCGGCGCTGGCACCGATACCGGCGGGACTGTGGATGCTACACACTGCGTCTACCAATTTAGCGTTCGCACTGAACGCAATCGTTGCATTCGCGGGCGCAGCGTGGCTCGGCATTGCCGGTTCAACCGTCACAGATCTCGTCCTGCCCCGCATGCGCGGTACAGCAAGCGCCGTCTACATTCTGACCGTGACTTTATTCGGACTCGCGCTCGGTCCGTTCACCGTCGGATTGGTATCCGATCTAACCGGCGACTTACGTAATGGCCTTACAGTGGCCTTACTGATGAATTTAGGTGCTGCCTGTTTGATTGGGTTAGCGTCACTGTATCTACTCGACGACGAAAACAATCTCGTCGAACGCGCGCGCGCTGCCGGTGAAGTGATCCCCTGAGCGCGGGTCACAAAATCGACTGCTCTCCGGGAGTTAGCGCTTGGCTTAAACTGCATTGCAGTTTAGTTGAGTAGTGAACTCGATACGGAAAATAATTGCACTGGCGATTACCTCCGCATAGATTAACCGCAGCGAAACGCACTCAAGATCGTCAGCAAATTGGCCGCATCGCAATCGCAATCGATATCACTCAATCTCTATCCACAGGAACGCGTTATGAAATCCGAACAACTAAAGGCTTTGCAAACACCGCTCAAAGCACAATACCGAGAAAATCCCGAATCTGCCGTCGTTACCTTGCGTGCAGAAGGTCGCACGGCCGAAGGAATCGCCTGCAAGGTATCCACCGGACAAGCGATCCTGGAAGCTGGTTTACACCCCGCAAGCGGCGGAGACGGTTCCCAGGCTTGCTCCGGCGATATGCTTCTAGAGGCGCTAGTCGCCTGTGCTGGGGTGACTCTACAAGCGGTTGCGACTTCGCTAGAGATTAATCTCCGCAACGCATCACTTTCTGCTGAAGGTGATCTCGACTTCCGTGGCACGTTGGCAGTCGCGAAAGATGCCCCGGTTGGTTTACGCAACATCCGGCTCAGTTTCAAGCTCGATACCGATGCGCCCAAAGAAACGATCGACAAACTCATCGAGTTAACAGAACGCTATTGCGTGGTCTTGCAGACGATTCGTCAATCGCCAGACGTCTCAGTCACGAGCGAAATTGTATTGGCCTAACAGGGTCCGACCCTAGGTTCGCAAACGGTTTCGACCAAGCGTCCGGATCACCCAGCGGCGTTCGGCTGTGAGGTCCTGCCGCGCTAGCGAATTCCATGCTCAAACCGGCGGGCGCCCACGCAGGGTTGAGTGACGTCTAGCTGCGCGAAGTTGGCTTGTCGTAATTGCACTTCGACTTCGCGCGATGCAGCAGTGTCACCTTGCGCTGCAACAAAATTCCGACAGATAAGCCCGGCAAAACATCGCTTAGTCAGCCGATTTACCTACCTATACGGCTAGAGTACTATCCCGCCAGGCTTTCAATCCGTAACGATGCTGCCGCAAGCACAAAGTCGGTTCAACTCGCCCCCTATCGGAACCGCGTGTCGTTAGCAGCGATTTCACAACAGGAGAATATTCCATGTCCCAGTTCGACGTCTTAATTCAAAACGGTACGATTATAGATGGCACGCGCGCCCCGCGATTTCGCGGCGACATCGGAATATCCGATGGTAAAGTGGTAGCGATCTCTAAAAGTGGGCTCGATGCGAAAGACGCGAAGGAAGTCATCGATGCAGACGGATTAATCGTCGCGCCAGGTTTCGTTGATCTACACACGCACTACGATGCGCAAATCCAATGGGATCCGTATTGCACCTTATCGGGATGGCACGGAGTTACATCGCTGGTACTCGGTAATTGCGGATTTGGATTCGCACCCGTCGCACCAGAAAATCGCGAACGCGCAATGTTGAGCATGTCGCGAGTTGAAGCGATCCCTTTTGAATCAATGAAGCAAGGGATGCTGTGGGATTGGGTAACATTTCCTGACTGGATGGATTCACTCGCGCGCATGCCTAAAGGTGTGAACGTGCTCTCTTACGTTCCGATCGGTCCCCTAATGATTTGGGTCATGGGCTTAGAAGCGGCGAAATCACGCGATCCGAGCGCCGAAGAACTCGCAGAAATGTGTTCTCTAATCGACGGCGCAATGGACGCCGGTGCGTGTGGCTGGTCGGTGCAACATTTAGGCGATGGGTTCACCTCGGTGCAACGCGATTACGACGGCACCCCAATGGTTACCGACTGCATGAGTGACGATACGTGCCTGGCGTTCGCTGAGGTTTTGCGCAAGCGCGACCAAGGCAGTATCCAGATAACACAAGCGCAAGAGGACATTCGCGAAGATCTCATCTTTGTCGAAAAACTCGCTGAAGTTTCCAAGCGCCCCGTGCTGTTTAACGTCGTGTCTGCAAATAACTATCATCCGCGCCAAAGCCGCCGCCTGGTTGATTGGGCTGAGAAAGCGCAAGAACGTGGCAACCTCGTTTACTTACAAGCAGTGAACGTTGGTAACGATCTAACCTATACCTTCGAAGATTTCAATCTACTCGACGGTCAAGAAGATTGGCGCGAAGTTACCTTAGGTGACGTGCCTGAACGTATGCGTAAAATGCGAGACCCCGCGATGCGTGTTCGGTTGTGCGAAGACTACGATAACGGACGCATGCCGATCGCCTGCGGACCCATCAAAGAGTTCATCATCAAAGAAACCGTCAAGCCGGCGAACAAAAAATGGGAAGGCATGAACCTGCAGCAACTCGGTGAAGCCCAAGGACGCCACCCAATCGAAGCGATGCTCGATCTTGTCCTCGATGAAGATCTACGAACCGTGATTTTCACACCGGCGTTTAATACAGACGTCGATCTAAATCGCGAAATATTCGCTAGTGAAATCACCGTGCCTGGCGTATCCGATGGCGGCGCGCACACGAAGTTCGTCACCATCGGTCGCTACACGACGGAATTTATTGCCGACTTCGTTCGCGAGAAAAATATCCTCAGCCTCGAAGAAGCGCATTACCGATTGTCGTGTCTCCCAGCAAAGATGGCTGGTTTATCCGACCGTGGAATTATCGCAGAAGGGAAACCAGCCGATATAGTGGTCTATGACTACGAAACCTTGCACTCCACACCGTCCGAAATCGCACATGACTTCCCCGCCAACGAATGGCGTCGCGTACAGAAGGCAGTTGGCTATAACTACATTATGGTTAACGGAGAAGTCACGTTTAAGGGTGGCATTTGCACGAACGCGATCCCGGGCAAATTACTACGCCACGGTCACGCGTAGGCGCACAAGCACGATATAAGGATCACCGGGCTGTATCATCCGCAGCCCGGTAGATCTCGCGTTAGATAATCCGCAGGCAACCCCTCGCCCCCTACCGCACAAGATCCATTTGATTAGATCCCGTCTATCTAAGGACGAGCCTATTCGGGATTCCGGCAACGCACTTCTGCTGCCGCTAAAATTCCGATCGCTTCGTTCGGAACGGCTCGAACCCACCCGCAACGCAAGACTCATTTGGACTCTCTGACAAGATTCTTCTACAAGAACTAGTTTGCTAGCTCTGCCATGCCAGTTTGAATTATTTCGAACAAAGAGAGCTCTTGCGTTTGCACACCGCCGAATCTCACTTACGGATGATGCGGTGCAATAATCGTTCTCTGACTTCCCAGGCGCATTTTGTCTTGACACGAGCGCGCATTCAACACTACGTTCGATCAGATAGTTTCATCGTTACACCCAAATCAGGAGTCTTTCATGAGCGCATCTCCACATAACTCAGGGCCGAACATACCCAGCATTGAAGAACTCGGATTTGATCCGCAGGAGCTGCGCCGCAAGTACGACTACGAACGAGAAAAGCGTCTGCGTCCGGACGCGAATAATCAATATCAAGATGTGGTTGGGGATCTCGCAAGATTTCACGAAGATCCTTACATCGAAGAAACCATCGTGAGAGATGCCTTAGACGAAGACCTCGAAGTGGTCATCATCGGTGGTGGCTTCGGCGGCATGCTGATGAGCGCGCGCTTACAAGAAGCAGGCGTGACCAGTTTTAGAATCATTGAGAAGGCCGGAGATTTCGGCGGCACGTGGTACTGGAATCGATATCCAGGCGCGCAATGCGACGTCGAGTCTTATGTGTACTTGCCGTTACTTGAAGAAACCGGCTATGTACCGAAAGAAAAATATTCGTTTGGTCCAGAGATCTTCGAACATGCGCAGAGAGTCGGCAAGTTTTTCGATCTCTATCCGCGCGCCAGTTTTCAAACGCAAGTGAGCGACGTCCGCTGGGATGAAGAGAAAAATTACTGGGTCGTAAAAACGGACCGTGGCGATGTGTTCCGTTCGAAGTATGTCGTGATGTCGAGCGGTTCACTCAACAGACCGAAGCTCCCCGGAATTCCTGGCGTCGAATCATTTAAAGGCCATACGTTCCACACCAGCCGCTGGGATTACGACTACACAGGCGGCGACTCGAGTGGCAACTTGCACAAGCTCGGCGACAAAAGAGTTGCCGTCATCGGTACCGGCGCCACCTCGATTCAGAGCGTGCCACACGTCGGCCAACACGCGAAGCATTTGTACGTCTTTCAACGCACGCCGTCGTCGATAGATGAGCGCCGCAATAGTCCAACCGATCTCCAATGGGCGAAAACTCTGAAGCCTGGCTGGCAAGCAGAAAGAAATCATAATTTCTCATCGATCCTCTCTGGAATCCCTGTCGAAGAAGATTTAGTCAACGACGGCTGGACGGATTTGTTTAAAGCGCTCCACAAGCTGCTAGAAGATAGCGGAGAAGTCGATTTCTCATTGGAGGAAATGGGCATGCTCGCGGAAATCAGCGATTTCCAAAAAATGAATAAGACGCGCGCCCGGGTCGAGGCGACCGTCGCTGATCCCAAAATCGCTGAGGCGTTAAAGCCATGGTATAGACCGTGGTGTAAACGCCCCACATTCAACGACGAATTTCTACCGACCTTCAATCGCGACAACGTAACCTTGATCGACACAGACGGAAAAGGTGTCGAACGAATCACGGAGAACGGCGTGGTCTTCAACGGCGTAGAGTACGAAGTCGATTGTTTGATATTCGCGACCGGATTCGAAATCGGCCGCACGACCTACACGAAGCAATCCGGGCTAGATATTGTTGGGCGCAATAACACGACCTTGGCCGAGGCCTGGTCTAAGGGCATGCGAACGTTCCATGGCTTCTACAGCCATGGGTTTCCTAATTGCTTTCACATGGGATTCACGCAAACGGGGTTTGTGCCGAACTTCACCTACATGTTGGACAATCAGGCACAACACATCGTTGGTGTTATCACCGAAGCGAATGCCAGACACTTAAGTTCCATCGAAGCCACTGCTGAGGCAGAAGCCGACTGGGTCGCGACAGTTAACGCCCCTGATAACATGACGGAATATTTAAGTAATTGCACCCCCGGCTACTACAACGGCGAAGGTGCGGCCGACGGCAGTGAGGGATTTCTGCAAGGCCACTACGGTGAAGGTGGTGTGCAGTTCTTCGAGCTACTGCGCAAATGGCACGAAAAAGGCGACTTAGCTGGATTAATCCTGAAAAAATAAATCCATCATTCCATCAGCGGACGTCGGCCGGAAACTCGAGGCCGACGGGTCCGAGGTCTCGGCACGGGCGATTAGCACCCGCCTTCCTTCGACACTACCGGAATACGCAAGCTGCTAATCCTTCACCCGTGCTCGTGCACAATTTTCTTCAAAATGGTCGATCGCTTCTTTTGTCAGTAAACCTTTCATGCATGCTTTTTTAAATCCTTCTAGCATTTGATTTTCCGTCTTACGACTTTTCCCTTTGCAGACATCGAGCAATGCTGGATACAGATCAGCAGGCCGATCTAGCGATAGTATTTCTAATAAACACACGGCTTCTTTCAGGTCTTTATCAGCTTTCAACTGAATTTGAATTGGGCGTCTATTTGACTAGACCAGTTTATGAACTGCGTACCTTGCAGGTTGGGGAATTTTTACTGATACCCCCCTCCCGTAAACAACTACGGCATTAATCGAATCTTTAATTAAATAATTTAAAAACCTTAATGGGAAAGCATAGGATTTCAAGGACGGCATATAGACGGGTTTTGATGTATCTGGACCGCTGATTAGTGGTGTCAATAATTCAACTTTAATTTCAGAATCTCGAACCTTATAAGATGTTGAGGGCGATTTTCTATCTAAAGCTGGAATTTCTAAAAAACCTAATCCAGATTCCATGATGGCTGTTTTTAAATCGGTTGTTTCTTTTGTTACTCCGATAGAGAGTGATAAATCAATATCCGCCGTTGTTGAAGTCTCAATAGGGAATTTATAACCAAGCATATAGAGCTGGACCCCAACGTTTAGACAGAAAATGATTCCTGATAAGTGAAATCTTCTGACTTAATATTCTCGTAAGAGAAGGAGCAGAAGATGACCCGAAGAAAACGACGTAATC
>JBLFWX010000124.1:0-10999 GCA_047611805.1 Gammaproteobacteria bacterium | reverse complement strand
ACGCCGAACACCGCCATGAAGGTCACCAGGCCCAGGAGGGCGTTGACACCACGATTGCGCAAGAAGCCTGTAAACGCCTCGCCGGTCAACGTGAGAAAAGACGCTTTGGCGTCTAGCGTGGACTGGAGCTGCTGCTCGAAAATCTGGTTCTGATCCGTGAGCGTCTCGATCTCGCGATCCCAGTCTTCGAGGATGCTCTCGAGTTGTTTCGCGAGTTTCTCGTTCTCGTTGCGAGTGCTCAGCCGGCGCAGGTTCGCTGTGGCCAGCCGGGCCATCACCATGCGTTTGTCACCCTGCTCGATGCCCTGGCGTAGTGCCTCGATGTGACGCGAATCGCGGGTTGCAGAGTTCAAAGCGTATACCAGCGGCTGCAGCAGTTTCACAAGTTCGCCCTGAAGGTCGAATGATTGCGGCTTGCTGGCGCGATAGTCTTTGACCGCAATGCCGGTCGCGATCGATTCGAGATTGACCCGGAGCTGCTTGAGTTCCTGCTTTGCGCTCTCGAGCGTTTCCTCGAGGGCATCCGCCTCGGCGCTGGGATCCTGGCGCTTCAATTCCTTTGACAGCGACTTGATTTGGTTCTGCCGGGACTTGATTGCGTCGAGCACGGAAACGAGCGCTTCGAGCGCTTCCGTTTCAGTGGCGGCGGCTGCGCGTTGTTCAGGCAACTGCTCTTCGGGCACAGCATGCGCAGGCAGGCCCGCCGCGAGTTCCTGTGTAGCCGGAGATGCCTCCTCCGGCAGAGCCGCTGCGGTACCAACCGCCGACCCGAGAAACAGTACCATCGCCAAGGTGACGAAGGTTTGAGGACCGTGTGAGGAGAGTCGATCGCGCATCATCATGGCGAGTCCGTGATTAAACAGCGTTCCAATATAACCCGGGAACCTGACCGGCCCAGGCTTCAGCGTACATTATCTGTGGTCCGCAATAATTCGATCAACGGTTCTGAGAATGACCGGCGTGCTGACGTCTATGGCGTTGCCCTTGAGGGTAACCGGTTTCTGCCTGACGTGCTTTCCTGATGAGCGGCCGTCTATGAGTTTAATTCATATGCCGAAGTAACCATGGAAGGATGGCTTAGTGTCGAAAAGATAAGCAGCGCCCAACCCTCCGGCTGACGTGCCGGAAGAGAGAGCCGAGCCTGCCATGTCGAAGGAGCGTGGGGCTCCTATAACGAAACTCATTGAGGAAGGCGAGGTGAGTTCATTTCAGCATGCACGGCTTATGGCGGTCGCCGAGCAGAGTTAAACTGCCCGAATAATCTAACGCAATAGCCTCATCCCCGTCCTATTCCCCAACGAGCGTGCGCCTAGGGGCGAAGCCAAAGATAATGTTTGGGCGACGTGATAATACCCAGTATGGAAAAGCGGACGGTCAGATAGAGATCCGCGACCGCGTGCTAACGACCCAGGCTCTGTGAAAAATATTTCCGATTTCTGGAAGCGAGAATGCCGTGCTCAAGTCTCGATAATTTCGCGAGCTAGATCCGTTAGCGATCTATCTAGCCCAACACAGGTGGGGGACAATTTCGCGGCTTGGTGATTTTCACACAGTCTGGACCCGCAAGAGCCTCATGAGGCGCGCGATTCATTCGCGATAAAATGTGTTGTTAACAGTAAAGTGGACGCTTGGTTGTACGTCTGCTTAGGCGGGCTATTCAATTATCTAGGAATTTACGAGATGCGGCAGACTTAGCGATTCCTGGCTTCCTCTCGAGCTGTTTTTAACCTTTTCAATTTTGAGCGTCGCGGATCTCCGTGCGCTATTTTCGAGAATTAAGACGCGGCGCGTTTGTAACTTGGGAGGAGGCAACTGCCCCATGAGACAGAGCGCGCACCGATAGGATTTTGCTCAGCAAAGTTACCGTGGGGATACTCAATGCAAGCCGCAGACTAAAAATCAGGGAACCATTACATACAGTGATTGAAAATTTCAAAAACACGTACGGCCCATATGCCTGGCTTCGTTTATTGCGCCAGTGGTGGCGGAGAAAGTATGTTGCCCGGATTGACCATGATGAAGTAATTAAATTTGCGGATGGCGAAGGACGGCTAACTTCGCGCTACTCCTTCATGATTACGATGTCCTGCGCGATCGCCATTTTGGGATTGTTGTTATCTTCACCTGCGTTGTCATTGGCGCGATGTTGATTTCACCGTTGATGGATCCAATCATGTCGCTGGGTCTCTCCCTATGTGTTATCGACCTCCGGCAAATGAGAAAAGCGCTGGAGGCGTTGCTTGCAGGTATCGCACTGGTGCTGGCTATTTCGTGGGTCATTGTCACGCTCTCACCGATTACCGATGCCACACCAGAAATCATGGCACGAACTCAGCCCAACCCAACCCAACCCAACCTATTCGACTTGCTGGTGGCAATATTTTCCGGCATGGCGGGTGGCTACGCCGTCATTCATCGAAAAGGGGAAGCGATTGTCGGCGTGGCGATTGCGACGGCGTTGATGCCGCCGCTGGCAGTGGTTGGTTTCGGGCTTGCGACTGAATGCGCGCCGATCGCGAAAGGCGCATTCATGCTGTTCATGACCAACCTGCTGGCAATTTCTCTAACCGTAACCTTGATGGCAAAATTTTACGGTTTTGATCAAACACACAGCAAAAAACACACTGTTTGGCAAATGGGCTTGGTGATTGCTGTGTTTGGCGCCTTGTCGATTCCGCTGGGCGTTGTGCTCAAAGATATTGCCTACCAAACATACGTTACGAGAACCGTCAAGAGTACCATCGAAGATTATTTCGGCGAGGATCGCAGTCGTATTTCTCTGTTCAATATCAATTTCGCGAATGACGAAAGAACCAACATCGATGCAGTGGTACTTACTACAAAATATAAATCCAAAGCACAGCCAGAGTTAAAGGCGCAGTTATTGGACAACGTTGGGGGCGGTGGAGCAAGTCTTTACGGGCCGCTACCGCGATGTGGCACACGACAAGCAGCAAGCGCTCGACGCGCAATACCATCAATACCCTGAACGTTTCGTCCGCGGACGGCCACGCTTCCCCATGCCGCCCGAGTGTGTTGCGATCAATCCGATCAGCCCCGAACTCCGTGGCACCAGCGCAGACCAAGTTAACTTCCCAAAGCTGAGTGCTGCGGGTGATATGAAAAAGACATTAACTTTGAAATAACTGTCCAAAACAGGTTGACAGGTTCCGTCATCTAGCCTGGTTGCTGAGCCAGCACATCTTAACTCAAGGATGCCGCGATCATGTTCCCGCCAAATGTCCCGAAGCTTTTTGTTCGGAGTCTATTTAAACCCAGAATTAATCGTGGCAGCGGAGCCAGCCCTTGAATTGCCGTTAAGGGAAACGGCGTCAGGGATAAACGTCTGGATTGCGTGCGGCACTGCCCCCCAGGATGCTCGGCAGTATTCCCTAAATTGATCCTAGATACTGGGCGAAATCCACTTTTGCGTATGCCCTTATCGTAGAAAAGGTGGACCAATACTCAACGCGAAACTTCCGAACAATGGGCATCACGTATAGATGCAAATTAACAATTTAGTGTCCGAAGATCGGAGTCGCGGCCACTTATGCGTACGTGTTGTCGGATCCGGAAGATGATTCCCGGTTCCGGCCATGCGCGATTCGATAAATAGCCGGGAGAACAATTAACGTCAGCAGCGTCGACGAGATGATGCCGCCTATTACGACGCTGGCTAGCGGACGCTGAACTTCAGAACCAATGCCGGTGTTCAAAGCCATGGGCACGAATCCTAGCGAAGCAACCAGTGCTGTCATCATAACAGGGCGCAATCGTGTCATTGCGCCTTCGAGTATGGCACTTTCAAGCGAATGCCCTTGAGAGCGCAACTCGCGAATAAAAGCGACCATGACCAATCCGTTGAGTACTGCGATTCCGGACAATGCGATAAACCCCACCGCCGCCGAGATAGAAAACGAAATGTCGCGAAGAATGAGTGCGGCGATGCCGCCGGAAAGTGCCAAGGGGACGCTCGAAAAGATTATCAAAGCGTCGCGAATGGATCCAAGCGCCATTATTAGAAGTCCGATAATCAACGCTAGGGTAACGGGGATGACGAGTGCTAAGCGTTGACTCGCCGACTGAAGGTTTTGGTAGGTTCCCCCGTACTCAATCCAGTAGCCCGGCGGGAGGTCAATCGCGTCGCCCACATCGCGCTGTATCTCAGAAACGAAAGACCCTAGATCTCGACCACGAACGTTGGATGTTACAACGACGCGCCGTTTCCCGTTCTCGCGATTGATCTGGTTGTAGCCTTCAGCGAGGCGGATCTGTGCTATTTCATTTAGCGGTACGAAATCGCCGGACGATAAAGGGACCGGCAACGCAGCAAATGTATCCGGATTCTGCCTGGATTCATTATCGAGGCGCACGACGACATCGAACCGTCGGTCACCGTCATAAAGCTGCGTTGCGATCTTTCCACCCAGCGCGGTAGCAATAAAATCTTGCACCGTTACGATATCCAGTCCGTATCGAGAAAGGGCTTCGCGATTCGGAACAATCGTCAAGACCGGCAGGCCCGAAGTCTGTTCAACGGCCGTATCGGCAGCTCCTGGGATCGCGGCAATCACGTTTTCGATTGCTTTTCCCATTGCGATCAGCTGATCGAAATCATCGCCGAATACCTTCACGGCAAGTTCGGTGCGCACACCGGCGATCAATTCGTTAAATCGCATTTGTATCGGTTGAAGGAATTCATAGCGATTGCCTGGAATCCGGGTGACGATGTCCTCCAGCTCGTGAACCAAATCCAGTTTAGGCCGATTGGGGTTTGGCCACTCGGTACGTTCTTTCAACATAATGAAATTGTCCGCCACACTCGGTGGCATAGCGTCGGTGGCAACTTCCGGCGTGCCGATTTTGGCAAAGACGCGTTTCACTTCGGGAATTGCCCGAATTCGCTTTTCGAGTTGTCGTTGTTGGCGTATGGACTGTTGGAGCGACGTGCCAGGGATACGTAGAGCATGCATGGCGATATCCCCTTCGTCCAGATTCGGAACGAATTCAACCCCAAGCCCAACAGCGTACCAGACGGTCATAGGGATAATTGAGATTGCACCGAATAGAACGAGCCAGCGTAATCGTAAAGCGAGGCGTAACACGGGTCCGTAGATGGCCCTCAAGCCAATCACGAGTGGATTTCGACGGGTCTTCACCGGCCGTCGGAACAAAATTGCAACTCCGGCGGGAACAAAAATGATCGATAACGCCATTGCGCTCAGTAACGCAATGACAACGGTCGTTGCCATCGGATGAAACATCTTCCCCTCAATGCCTGATAACGCGAATATCGGCAAATAGACCACCGTGATGATGAAGACGCCGAAGAGCGCGGGGCGGATGACTTCACGGGTCGCCGAGAAAACGACGTCGAGTCTTTTTGATAACGGTAACTTCCCGGTATCGGTCCTTTCACCGAGGCGACGCATGCAGTTCTCAACGATGATGACCGCTCCATCGACGATCAGACCGAAGTCGAGCGCGCCAAGGCTCATGAGGTTGGCCGACACCCTTGTTTGTACCATGCCGGTGATGGTCATTAACAAGGCGATTGGAATTATGGACGCAGTAAGAAGCGCGGCTCGGATATTTCCAAGAAAAAGAAACAGGATGACAGTGACTAGCAAAGCGCCTTCGAGTAAGTTGGTTTTGACCGTAGCCAGGGTTTTGTCAACAAGGCTCGTGCGATCATAAACCGCGTTCAGCTCGATGCCGGCGGGTATTGACCGCTTAATCTCTATGAGCCGCTCGCCGACGGCCTTGGAGACTGTACGACTATTTCCCCCAATCAGCATAAAAACGGTGCTCATCACGACCTCGCGGCCATTCTGCGTTGCCGCACCGGTACGCAATTCTGCGCCAATGCTCACCGTTGCAACATCTCGAACGCGAACGGGAATTCCTTCGTGTTCCGCGATGACTATCGATTCAAGAGCGCGCATGTTCTCCGCCTGCCCCGGAACGCGCAAGAGCCATTGGGCGCCATTGTGTTCAATGAAACCCACGCCGCGATTCTCATTATTTCTTTCAAGCGCGCGGACAACGTCCTCAAAGGTCAGGCCGTAAGCAAGTAACCGAGGAAGCGCGGGAGCGACAATGATCTGCTTCTTAAATCCTCCGATTGGATTGACTTCGACGACGCCGGGAACCCTGAGCAACTGCGGTTTGATGATCCAATCATGCACCGTGCGTAAATCAGTGGGTGTGATCAGCCCACCGTCGGCGCTCGTAGCGCCCGGTTCCGCGTCTACCGTGAACATGAATATCTCACCCAGGCCGCTAGAAATAGGTCCTAGTTTCGGCTCGAGCCCATCGGGCAACTTGCCTGAAGCCGCGCTAATGCGCTCGGTAACGAGCTGCCGTGCGAAATAGATGTCCGTATCGTCTTTGAAAACCACGGTAATCTGAGAGAGCCCGTAACGTGATAAGGAGCGCGTGTTTTGCAGCCGTGGGAGCCCCGCCATTGCCGTCTCCAACGGAAACGTAACCCGTTGCTCGACTTCAAGTGGGGTATACCCGGGACTGTGGGTATTCACTACCACCTGGACGTTAGTAATGTCCGGAACCGCATCGATCGGCAGGCGCGTGAAATTCCACGCACCTAAAGCGACCAAAAGCAAAATAAGAAATAGTACGGCCCCGCGATTATTTAAAGCTGACCGAATGAGGGCATCGAGCATTACAAACTCCTAGTGATCATGCGATGCACCGGATTTCTCGATGTCAGCCTTGATGAGGTAACTGTTCGACGTCACGTAGGGCGTATTTGCGGATATGCCGTCGAGAACTTCCATCCAGATGTCGTCGTGGCGACCAAGTTCCAGCATGCGAACTTCATACACATCGTCGAAATTGGCGAAGACAACTGTGAAATCTCGGAACTTCTGTAAACCGTTACGCTTGACGGCTAATGCGACTTCATATTCGGCAACCTCTATCTCCGCAGTGACATACATTAGCGACGTAAAAAAACCTTCGCGGTTATCGATTCGCACTCGTGCTGTAATCGACTGGTCGTCCTTGGCTATGGGTGTCAAATGAGCGACGCGGCCGGTTGTTCTGAATTCGCCGATAGCCGATCGGATTGTCACCGGCGCGCCGACTTTCACGTTCGCGCGGTTGGACGGGAATATGGCCAGCTCGGCCCACACGATACGGGTGTCCAGGATCGTGAACAGGGTTCGCCCGCTTGTGGTCTCTCCCGCGTTGGCGTGACGCTCGATTACGGTCCCGCTAATCGGCGCGAAAATGTCGTAGCTATTGAGACTGTCATTCGCTTCGATGGTAGCGAGTCGTCGCCCCTTTTTTATCTCGTCGCCGATAGATGCGTTGACGGACTGAATCACGCCACCGAAGCGTGCGGCAACGTGGCTCAAACCTTCAGGATTGGACGCAATTCGACCGTAAACGGCGACGTAATCCCGGAGCATTGCCGGACCGACAGTTTCAACTTCAATGCCGGCTTCGCCAATCATGTCGGGAGATATCTGTGTGCGACCTTCGAAGTTCTCGTATTGCCATGAATAATCCTGCCCTCGGAATCGCGCGTCTACGATAACGACGAACGAATGAGGTTCGTAGACTTCCGAGTTGCCACGCAGGAAACCCGATTCCGGGGAGAATCGAATTTCATCTCGAACGTCCCCAAGACGGTCGAGTCGAATCGTCAGATCGACCTCGTTTGGGGAAATCGGCTCCGCTTCGAAGCTGGGCCATACCCGATATTCTGGTGGAATGCCGCGCTCAAAAATCGTTATCTCCAGGGCGAATCCGTCGTCGCTCAGAAGCTTTCCACCGTGGGCGCCTTCGGCGGCGTCATCGTGTTCTGGTGCGGCAGCATGTTGCGCCGGTATTTGGTCGCACCCGACCGTCAGAAGCAGAAGGCTGATGCATATCCAATGGTGTAACTTGTTCATGACTCTCCTCGCAGCTCAAGTGATGAGTCGATACTCATGCCGGTGAGTCGCTCTATTTCGACCAGGTTGCTCAACGCTTGAATCTCTGCGTCGATAAGTTGCGCCTTCGCACTAAGTAATTCCGAGCGCGCCAGGCTGATCTCGTAAAACCCATAGCGCCCAGCGCTATAGGCGCGCTTCGTCTCTCTCAAGGCGAGTTCGAGTTTCGGAATGATGTCGTCGCGCAGCGCATTCGCTTCGTGAAGGCTGTGCTTCAGTTCTTGATGGACCGCAAAAAGTTGGGTTCGAGTTCGAAGAACCGCGGCGGACCCGGCGGGTGTCGTTTGTTCCATCTTCACCCTGGCGGCTTCGATGTTTCCTTGATTCCTGTTCGAATACCCCAAGGGAATGTTGATGCTTGCGACGAACGCGTGATCGTTAGTTGTTTCTAGGCGACGAATGCCCGTGGATATTCGCCAGTCCGGCCTCGCTTTAGCTTGTTGCAACAGCAGCTCGGATTCTCGAAGCTGGCGCTCATTTACGAAGAGTTCTTGATCCGGAGAACTTTCAAGGTTGGCCAAGAGCGCCTCAAAACTCGGCAGCGTCGGAAGTCTTCCGAGACGGCCTGCTACGGAATCGAACGCCGGATTGTCGACACCCCACTGTTCAGCGAGATTCCTGAGCGCAACCAGCTTCGAGTGTTCGTATTCTTCCCGTCGAAGGTGCGTGCGGGACAGCTCGGCGTCGGCTCGTGCGCGATCCGCTGTCGGCGAACGGCCACGCTCAACTCGTCGGTTGACGGCCTCCAACGTCGATTCGGCGAGCGCGATCGCTTCGGACGCCTGCCTTACGTTCTCTTCGAGTCGAAGGCATTCCAGATAACGCCGAGCCGTCTCTGCAGAGACATCCAGGCGAAGTATTTGCTGTTTCGTATCGACTATAGAAATGCCGGCGTCGGCGTAAGCAAGCCGTCGTTCCCGCTTGCCTCTCTCGATCACCCAGGCAAGGCTGACGGTTGTTTCCGCGCCGTCCAGCCCGGAAAAGGGCCCCGTCCCGGCAAGGTTCTCGATAACAATGCCGAGTTGGGGGGGCGGTCGCAGCCCCGCCTGGACAACGTTCGCCGTTGCGATGCGTGATTGATAGCCGGCAGCAACCAATATCGGATTACGTTCAAGCGTTAGTTTAATCGCTTGGGAAAATGAAATCGGATCGCCTGGAACTACAGCAGTAGTTTCGGCGTCCGCGGCTATCGCAGGGATCAAGCAAACTAATCCCACGAGCAGCCGAAACGCGAGATTTACCCACATCTCGTAACTCCTCTCGCATTGCAAGATGCGGAAAATAAAGAGGGGACCGGGTAAGGCAGAGCCCTACCTGAACGATCCTTCTAGGAGGAAGTTACACCCGAGATGGGGGAGCGCGCAGAGGAGGATTTAGTCGATAATATCGATGCGGTGGAGCGTTCGAAATTGGTACTAACCATCGAATATTTAAGATGATTGCGACAACTTCATAGCCGCGCGCTGCATCGAGGGGAAAGCTATCCGCGTTTGAAAATTTGGGCGCGGAATCCGGAAGGGAAACGTCCACGTGCCCGTGATGCCCCTCGTCGGAATGGCCGGTGGAGATAGAGTGCTCAAGATGCGAGTCATGATGTGACGTCCCATCGTGATCGGAAGCGTCGACGTGCAGGTGAGCGCCAACCACCTGTAGCGATAACATCGCCATGGTTGCGATCAAAGATACGCGGACGCCGATTTGCCTCATGTTCTCTACCATACAACTATCGCGTCGTTTCACGCAGGATCGCAAGACAAGCCTGTCCGAGCATCGTTCTGTTCCGAAAGTTCCATTGGCCGTCCATAAAGATTGCGCTCGTCAAGTGATTTGCTATCGATCTTGGCATAGTACAACGTAAAGAAGGTTTGAATGGACTGCCTCGCGATCGGTGTTGATGCGGGGCCCATAATTCCATGCCGTTGTTCAACGTTAGCACCATTATCGGGCGATGGTCGAATCCGTCAAGGTACGATTATGGCCGAATTCGGGAGTGCCGTTTACGAATCTGTTGGACCGTCGTCCCCTGGAATACGGGTGCCCAGTTGAACTCGGTGAATGGGCGAGATCGACCGAGGCGGTGGTATGGCGACAAGTCTGATATTAAATTCTCATCACGCCGCGTCTGCGGTGCCATCTCCTCGACTATCTCCGCCAACAGCTGATTGGGTTTAACGTAGTCTTGTCCGTGACAACGCATGTTTGATCGTGCCTCAGTTCTAGCAAATAGATTTGCAAAGGAGGGCGGTCGTGACCGAACAACATTCGCACGCGCATGGGATGTATTACTCAGATGTTGAAATAGCCAAGCTTCTCGGGATCTCGCTTGGGCGATTACGTAATAAGCTAAGCGCGGGCAGTCCGTTGCCACCACGCACACGACCACCGGGTTGTCGGCATCGACTGTGGCCCCATCAAGCCGTTCATGATTGGTTGGCTCAATTCACCGTAACGGTGTCTGATCAAACGCCGATCGAACCGAGGTCAGAACGTCGCGGCCGTCCGACAAAAGAGGAGGCTAGGGCGAAGCGGTCATGAGTATCACCGCGATGAACTAGGCTTGGCAGCAGCGGCTGACCCCAAGTTTGAAACTAATATTGATGGCCTTATCCGATGCGGCCGATGACGAGGGGATCTGCTGGCCGGGGGTTGCGACCGTTGCCGTCAAGTGCAACGTCTCGTCGAGGACGGTGAGGAGGGGGATCCAATCGCTCATCGAAATGGGGTTAATGAATTCCGAATTACGCCGTTCGCAAGAACGGTTCTTGCTCATCCAACCGGTATCGCCTTCGAATTTTAGGGGGTGACAAATTGTCACCGGCCCCGAGATACCTATGTCATCCCCATAACCACCACTAGAACCCCAATGGAATCACAACCTATTGCAGCGCAGGATGAACGTCGGTTTATTTGCTTGGCAACAATGGTATGGACTCCGCCTTTCCTAACGGCATCGATGTGCCAGACTGGAAATTCTTAAGCAACCAGTCAACGGTAAGGAGGAGTCCAAATGAAGCTTAATCGTATTGGAATAGATTTGGCAA
>JBLFWX010000123.1:0-11165 GCA_047611805.1 Gammaproteobacteria bacterium | reverse complement strand
ACTCACCTCGCTGGCAGGCATCGGCTTCGGATAAGATCCGTAACTTATATTCGGTCGTGAACTGGCGGCGCGTTCGTTTCTCCAACGCGGCCTCCGGTATAACCTGTTGTTCAGGTAATGCGGGGCTTGATTTTGGCATCTTCTAGTGTCCTGCTTATGCGCCCTGAAAAAGATGTTATCTCATCCACTCAGTGCATGGACTCAGGTTGACACATAGGGGCCCAGAGGAGTGGGCATATGCCTCGGGGCAGCGTAGTCCTTCTCGCCCCAAACTGAAGCGGTCCTGTGCCGACCATAGGCTACAAAATCAACCAAATGTCCGAATGGGTTCCTGGGCCCGGCGAGCGTTGGCTTCACCGAATCTTTATGCAGGAAAGGCACGTGGAGGGTTTCCGGGAAAACATCAATAGCCACTTTCCAGTTGACGTGCAGTACCGCTTGATATTGATACCTGTCACAGCCGTTCGCGAACGGATAGCCATGCATTGCTACCCCGCAATCCCCAAGATACCCTTCGAGGGATTCGCTGGGTGTATCTTCTGGATGAATGAAAACGAATCCTTCCCACCCTTCACATGGCACGACGCGCAAGCCGTGCTTCTTTTGTTCCAGGTCAAAATATCCGTCCGCATCCGGAACGCCTACAAGTGCGCCTTCCGTGTTGTATGTCCACGCGTGGAACGGACACGTGAAACGATGCACGCAACCTTGTTCTCCCACAACAAGCCGCGCGCCGCGATGCAAGCAGACATTTTCAAATGCGCGGATCTTATTGTCGTGGCCACGGACTATGATCACCGAGCGTTGAAGAGTCGGAAGGTCTTTAACCATATAATGTCCCGGCCCCGGTATTTCACTTTCGCGAATGGCCCAAAGCCACATTTTCTTGAAAATTACCCCAACTTCCTTTTCGAAGAAATCCCGATCGCAGTAAGGTGCTTTAGACACCGGCCCCGTGCCTAGTTCCGGGTACTTAGTGGTGAGGTTCGCACGGTGCTGTGCATTTTTCATAAAGGTGGTGACCTTATCGCTAAACAGAGCGTCCAATCAGACGCGGCCAAGTTCTAAAATAAGCTTAAATCGACGCGAGTCCATGCCAATGGCGCCATCGGGGCGGCCATACCATTCAATAGCCGGCAGACACTTCTGCAAGTGTTAGTAGGAGACGAAGTGAATTTGCGTTTGGCTCCGAGATATCGTCGAGAGCCACGGTTTGGAGGTAGGCAAGGGCACGTTCAGCGCGCGGCGCCATCCGGTTGTAGAACGCCTCCAAACATTCGATTGTGCTTCGCAGACGCTCTCCGCTCGGGCGCTCAACGTTTGGATAGCCCATTCCTTCACAAGGGTGTCGAGATCTTTAAATTCGTCGGGTAACAGCCCCTTCAACATCGTAGGTCCCTTATTTCTTTTGCGCAGCTTGTGTAGTTTCAACGATAGGTATGGATTGAAATCGATAGATTGTCCGTTTCGGGCGTAGCTAGTTGAAGCGATTTCGACGCGATCTGTAAGATGGGATGCGGATTATCACGTGTGAATTGATACTGCCTCTAATGGATACTGTTGCCCACTTGGGGGAATCCAGATCACAGTCGTTTCCCGCTTGATTTAGGTGCGTCACGTATTGGTTTTGGCGGCGCCCTTTTTCGTTGAGATTAACAATTCCGATCTGCAGGCCGATACGGCGGAGACGCACGATGCTGCGAAACAACGTGTGGCGACCAGTTAGATGACACTAGACGTGGGTTCAAGCAAATGGTGAGACTTTCTGCCAATTTAGGGTTCTTATGGACGGAGTTAACGCTGCCGGAAGCCATTGAAGCGGCCAAAAGGGCAGGCTTTGTAGCGGTCGAATGTCATTGGCCATATGCAACAGACGCCGAAGAAGTGCAGGCTGCACTCAAAAAAACAAACCTTCTAATGCTTAGCCTAAATACACGGCGCGGCAATGTCGGTGGGGACAATGGGGTTGCGGCAATTGTCGGTCGCGAGGATGAAGCGCGCATTTATATCGATGAGGCAATTGCTTATGCCCATGCGGTCGAGTGTCCTAACATTCATGTGATGGCTGGGGTTACAGATGGCGGTGCAGAGGCAGAGGCGGTATTTCGAGATAATCTTTTGTACGGCTGTGATAAGGCCGCGGCGCTAGATAAAACCATCCTCATCGAACCGCTCAATTATCGCGATGCGCCTGGTTATCATTTGTCGAATTTAGACACCGCACAGGACACGTTGGCAGCGGTTGGTATGCCCAATCTTAAAGTTATTTTCGATTGTTATCACGTGCAGATAATGCAGGGAGATATTGCAAGGCGACTACGTAATAACCTTGCACACATTGGGCATATTCAAATTGCCGGCGTGCCTGACCGGGGAGAGCCCGATCGAGGGGAAGTAAATTATGCTCAGGTACTGCCAGAAATCGACCGGATGGGCTGGCTCGGGTTTATCGGCGCAGAATATAAGCCGCGATTAACAACCGATGCGGGCTTAGGGTGGATAAAATCGATCCTGCTTTAATCCATTTTTAGTTTACGACGTGTTCGGTGCCGCAGGGCCGGTGGCGCGTGCAGCGCTCGGCATTAGCGTGCTCGCAGATGATATTGGGATTGCCGCTAGATAATTGAAAACCTAAACCAGGAGACCGTAATGCGCCGAACCGCATTGTTATTAGTTGCTCTAACTCTGACTGCTTGTGCAGCGGCAGACCCGGATTCGTGGCCGTTCGAGGCAACACCTGTGGCAACTTTCAAAGAGCCGTGGGCGATGACATTTCTGCCCGACGGCCGCCTGCTGGTAACTGAAATGGCAGGCCGTCTGATGCTGGTTTCCACGGATGGAAAGAAAACCTTGTTGTTTGAAGAGGTGCCAAAACTCGCCTACGGCGGGCAGGGCGGATTCGGTGACGTCGTGTTGCATCCGGATTTCGTTGTTAATAAATTGCTCTACCTCAGTTATGCCGAAGCCGGTACGGGTGCGCTGAGTGGTGCAGCCGTCGCGCGCGCTACGCTTGAGCTCGATGCTAGCGGCGGACACATCAGCAACTTCGAAGTCATTTGGCGGCAGGTGCCGAAAGTATCCGGTCGCGGCCATTACGGGCACCGGATTGCGTTTTCGCCAGACGATTACTTATTTATTACCTCGGGCGAACGGCAAAAATTCGATCCGGCGCAGGATATGCGAACTAACCTCGGCAAAATACTGCGCCTCAATCTCGACGGGACAGTGCCGGATGATAATCCGTTCGCCGATCAGGGCGGTGTCGCCGGCGAAGTCTGGACCCTAGGTCACCGAAATTTGCTGGGCCTCGCCTTCGATCGGAATGGCCTGCTGTGGAACCACGAGATGGGACCCCGACATGGCGATGAGCTGAATCTGGTCATCCGCGGTAGAAACTACGGCTACCCGATTGTATCGAATGGCGATCATTACAACGGCACCAAGATCCCGGATCACGAAACTCATCCGGAATTTGCGGCGCCGAAAGCCTTTTGGGTGCCGTCCATTGCTCCTGCCGGTTTTATGATCTATTCAGGAAAGCTGTATCCCGATTGGGCGGGCGATGGCTTCATCGGCGGTTTGGAATCGCGCTCGCTTATTCGCGTCGAATTCAATGGTGAGAAGGCAACAGAAGCAGAAAGATTCGCCATGGACAAACGAATTCGTGAAGTAGAACAGGGACCCAGCGGACTAATTTGGCTGCTGGAAGACGGCAAAGGCGGGCGGTTGCTGAAGCTGACCCCGAAGAAGTAATTGCGAATATTAAAGCAAGCGAATTTCTATGACCGGCGTAGATTCAGAACCCTGCTCACCGTCGCCTGTGAGCGTTTGGGTTTACGTCGGAAAGCTAGAGCATAAGTATTACTGAGCCACTTAAACTCAGTTAGGATACCGGCATGTCTAATATCGTTTCATTCCCAAACGCGAAGATCAGGAAAAAGACCATCTCGAAACACAAAACTTTGTGCAAGAGTGGTTTTCACAAATGGGAAGTAGACAATTCGAAACAATTTGACGTGAAGCAGGGACGTCTTGTAACCGCAGAACGCTGTCCTCGTTGCGGTAAAACCCGGACGAAATTTACGTAGACACCGTTAAGCGCGCGAGCCGAAGGTGTTCGTGTCAGGTTGTGGAAATTGCTTCTTCGAACGTTGGTTCATAGCCTGTTCTATCAAAAAAGCTAAGCGTGAGGTTTTAGGTGGGTTTTCGAGTCGGTGCTCGCGGGTCAACTATTCGCCGTTACAATTAGTCGCGCGAGCGGGACTTCAATTCGATTGCCGGATTGCGAGAACTGGTCCTAGGTCTCAAATTATTTGACGACCGGCCTTGGGAGAAACGCGGTGAGTTGTTGCGCGGTCCCGGGGCGAACGATCGGGGCTTGGGGTCGTTCGACGCCTCGAATGCAACTATCCATGCGAGACAGATTTATCTCCCTATGAGCAAGCCGAGAACAAGCCCCAATGTGTGCCTGTTGATCTAACCGGTTTCATTGACCACTTTATTGCGTTGCACGTATCTTTTGCTTGAGCTCCATAGTTATATCAGCGAAGTCGGGGATCTCATCGTTCTGAATTCCAAGGTAGATCGGTTCGGCGTTGTCGCGATGAATATTCAATTTCGCGTTATACACCTTGTGAAACATGCCGTGCTTGTCCGGAACGATATATTGATTGATATTGAATTTCCCGTCCCTATATCTGCTCCCTGTTAGGTAGCATTTGATTTCCTCTACCTCTGCGTTCGCAAGTTTCAAGCCTTTCAGCTTGGACAGCGAATTCCGAGCTCGATCGACGAATTCAATGCTGTCAATAATCTCAACGCCGCCTGTGTCGTAGTCGTGCATCGGAGTGCGAAAATCACCAACCATTATTTGTCCTGGCAAGGCATGATCAATCATACGAGCGAGTTCAATAGTCACTTCGCCGACCAAGTAACTGAACGTGGTAGGGCTTAACGCCTCGGGTTGATAGAACTCGTAGTGCGACCCGACGTGAAAACATGCGCGCAATTGTGGCACGAGATTCGGTATCGTGGCGTCTCGTTGCTCAATCGCATTGACTGCTAATATCATCAACATGAGATGATAGAGTTCGATGTTCGCGTCGATTCCTCGCTTACGATTCCAAATATAGAATCCATCGCCCGTGGTTGTACGAGCGAAATTAATGTCAATTTCTTTCTCTAAGAGCCTCGAGTATGCCGAGTTAATTGAGTATGACAGGCTATTCAGCTGGGTCATCTGTTCAAGTGACGGGAGTAGAGAAAAACCAACCGCATCGAATAAGATGACGGCGCGATCGTCAACAAGACTAACGCCGTAGCGTCGTGCGACCGCGGACATGAGACCAATACTTAGATCCACTCCGGGAACGAATGGCAATCGGATGTGCGTTGGTTCGATGTTGAGATTTCCGGCGATTTGTTCAAAGTCGTCCGCATCAACTTGTTTATCAATAGCAAGCAGTGATTCCATGTAGGCGCCGCGTTCGTTTCGCTCTTTCGGATCCGTACCCGAGCGCACGAATTCGACGATGTTGGAATGCTTGCACATCAACAAATCGATCCCGGTGGCGCTCTCGCTGATTTTCCACACGAGCACTACGTTCGCGCCCAAATTCCAGCTTTTGTAAAGCAGTTCATCAAATTCGATTGTGAATTTTCTACATTGATCTTCAGATATCCCGATTGGAAGTGGGAATTCCGCAAAGTGATCTAGCCATGACCCACGTTTGAGGACCGGCGGAATCGCGGATAATTGGTCCGCGTCGGTAGTAGGTTCATCCAATTTAGGTGGTCTCTGAAGGTGCGCTATGCGTGGTATGTGCCATATTCACATCACTAATTGTTTCTATCGGCAGCGCTTGTGAAAATGTTTAGCCTCTTCGGTCGTGGTGACGTGATAGCAAAGGCGAAACACGGCATAGCTGGGCTTGTCTGTGAGGACTTTTTAGTGGGTTCGAAGGTCGAGGTTTTCCTGAAGTGCAGGGCTGACGCGATCTCTTGCCGGGCGGTTTCCTTATGAGCAGATCAGCCATAGGCCACCAATCGTGTGTGGCAGCGGCGATAGTAACGCCACCCATTGTGGGCCAATGCTGAAACGCCGTCAATCGTATCTCGGGGGATGATATGGACAATTACCGCGGCTCAAACGTAGCGTTGAAGCGGGTCGCCGTTGATCTTGGCGTGCGCCACGTTGTGGAGGGGAGCGTGCATCGGGCCTAAGGTCGCATTTGCGTGGCTGTTTAGCTGGTCGATGGAACGTTTGGCGAGCAACTGTGGGCTGAGACCTACGACGGAGAAATTACTGACGTATTCGCGCTCCAGGACGAGATGAGCGCCATCATTGGAGCTTCGTTGTTCGGAGACGTCATACGCGCCGAGGGCGAACGAGCGCACCAGCGCGGGACAAGTAATCTGTAGGCATGGAGTCTCTACCAATTTGCTCTGCAGATTTTTGATCGGCTTACGAGCGATGATTTCGCGCAAGCACGGCGGTTTCTCACGCAAGCGGGAGAATTCGACGGCCGCTTTGCGACGGCACTTGGGCAAGCGACTATCGCGGGTTATGGCGAGCTCATGCTCGAACACAACGGCTCACGGGAGCAACTGATTGCGAACATGATGTACAACGTCCGCAGCGTGGTTGAGCTGGTTGAGCTGGATGCGCGCGACCTGGCGGGGCGATTCAATCTCAAACGCGATCTGTGAACAGTAGTCGCGCTTGTTAAATATCGTTTGTGCCAATGTAACTGAGTCATGTAACGGTCCGCCGGACCAAAAGGGAACGTGCGTGAGGTGCCGCTTCGGTAGTAGTCGTAGGCACAGACGACCAATTCTCACAATTTAAAAACTATACGAGAGTTTGAACTGCGCGACTAACGGTCACGGTGATTGTTGGCATGTGATAACGGATCGCAAAAGCGATATCGGGAGACGGCAATCTCCCTAACACCGCGTTGCGTTACTGCTTAGACTCGAACTTAAGTTAGTTCGTAGATTTTACCCGTCAAAGAGACGTCGTCGCCTACCATCGTCACTTGTCCTTCTGACACGACCATTTGGTCGCCGATTTGATAGGCTAAACGAACATCCCAACTGCCCTGCTTCCCTGCCCAACAAACCCCTGGCCCTTTGCATTAATCACATCGCCGGAATCGAGAAAACCGACTCCTCGGTCGACCAGGGTTCCCCGTTCACTGCGACCATCGAACGTAATCGATCCGTTAGCAGTGCCCTTTAACTGACCCGTTATCGGGGCCTGATAGGAACCCTCTAGCACTCGCGTATTGTCATCAGCTTCAAGTACTCGAATCGAAGAAAATTTTCCGGAGAAGCTTGCGATTTATTTTCCTGCTGGCATGTGATTATTCCTTATGATTGTTAGTGGAGGTTTGACATTACGCCTAACGCATTAGGCGCGATGTGGATTTTTCCACTGTTAGTGCGATCGCGTTTAGTCATTTAAAAGTTGCAACTTCGACTGCAGAATCTATTGCACAGCGTTGCTCGGGGGGATTGGCCGAGCCGACGTTGAAATAACGTGCGGCTTCTCTCGAACTGCGAATACTCGAAAGCTGGCTACCTAATAATTATCAGGGCACTCGCACGATTTTTCCCGCGGCGCTACTTAAAACGCTTTAGAATTAGCGTTCCGTCTATGAGTAGATCAGTACACAGGATTCATCTGAGTTTAAATTAGACGCGCGTTCAGGTCTGAAGGATAATCCGACGACGTGATTATTGAAGAATAACGAACACGGCGTGCCAATTGCCCGCGCAACGTAAAAAATCTTATGTACGCCGTAGCAACATTAAGCAGATGAGTTGCTAGACGATTACCGAACTGCGTGCTGGGTACTTCGCTTTGCCGCTGCACATTTACGCGCATGAACGTTCAACGATTAAGACAATAATTATTTATGAATACTGACTTGCCTTTTGTCATTCACCAATCCGGCATTAATGCCTGGGATTGCGATGAGAACGGACACCTAAATGTTCGCCATTACTTCGCTAAGACATATCAAGGCTTGATTCACTTGTTGGCAGAACTCGGGCTAACGCGAAATCGTCTAGATTCTTTAAACGCAAAGCCTGTCCTCGTAGACCAACATGTTCGGCTTCATAAGGAAGTGCGGCTCGCTGTTCCTGTGACGATACGCGGCGCGCTGGTGTCGCAGGCAGGATCTCGAGTCACGCTGTATGCTGAGATCCGGCATAGCTTCGAAGAAACGCTTTTTGCGACCGCGACCAGCGACTTCGAAATTACTGATCGCACGAGCGGGGAGCCAATCGATGTCGACATCATCCGATCCATTACTAATTTCGAGCTGCCGCCAGAAGGCATGGTTAAGAGTTTGGGTCCTGAGGACAAACCGATTTTTTCTGCCGCCCAAGCGCGTGACATCGGGTATATCGAAACCGCACGCGGGACGGTGATGGGGGAGGAGTGCAATCGAGAGGGAGATATGGAGGCCTACCAATATACCGGAAGAATTTCTGACGCGATTCCGAACCTCATGGCATCGATGCAAAGTAGTGAAGAATTCGCGCTACGTAGTTCTGGCGAATTGGGTGGCGCAGTGGTTGAGATCAGAGTCGATTACTACAATCCGCTTACAGTGGGTAGCCGTTTCGTTATATTGTCCGGCTTACGGTCATTTACGCAAAAAATTATGCGCCTTAGCCATTTGGTTTTCGATCTTGACGGCGATCGCTTAGTTCTACACAGCCAAGGGATTGCGGTGGCACTCGATTTGAAAACACGTCGCACGGTGGCTTTCAGCGACGATCGCATTGAGCGAATGCATAAACGCCAATTGACTCTCGTAGAATCCTAGCTAAATTCATCCTTCGTGAACCAAGTGATAGGAGACGCCACGTGGAAGACAAATTGAGAACGACGCATCACGGTGCGTGTCCGCACGATTGTCCGGATACTTGTGCGATGGTGTTCGAGGTCGAAGACGGACGTTTGGTCAAAGTCCGCGGTAATCGTGAGCATCCAGTGACTCGTGGTGGCTTGTGCGTAAAATTGAACGATTACGAGAAGCGTCACTACCACCCGGATCGCTTGCTCTATCCGATGCGACGTACCGGAGCGAAAGGGAGCCGCGAGTTTGAGCGTATCACCTGGGATGCAGCACTCGACGAAATTACATCTAAGTGGCAAGCGATCATCGCCGAGCACGGAGCACAAGCGATCGTTCCGAACAGCTATCTCGGGCATCAAGGACTCGTGCACGGGCTAAACGGCGGCGATTCTTTTTTTAATCGTCTAGGCGCAACCGTTATGGAGCGCACGTTTTGTGGAGAAGGCTCGGCCACTGCCTGGCTGATGACGCACGGACCAAGTGGCGGGCTCGATCCTGAAAGTTTCGTGCACTCGAAATTCATTATCATCTGGGCGTGTAACAGCGTCAGCACGAATTTGCATCATTGGCATTTCGTTAAAGAGGCAAAACAACGCGGTGCGAAAGTTGTCGTGATTGATTCTTATGCATCGCGCACAGCGAAAGAAGCCGATTGGCATGTCGCGCCCAAGCCAGGAACGGATGGCGCACTCGCGATGGCGATGATGCACACGATCATTAGCGAAAACTTAGTCGACCAAGATTACGTCGCCCAATACACAGACGGTTTCGACGAATTAGCCGCCCGTGCCGTGAAACGGAGCCCGGAGTGGGCAGCCGAAATTACTGGTTTGCCGGCCGAGACGATCCGGCAACTCGCCCGCGAGTACGCGACGACCACACCGAGTGCGATACGGATCGGCATTGCACTAGAACGTCATGCCGGTGGTGGCCAAACCATTCGCGCCGTGTGCTGCCTCCCTGCACTCACGGGCGCGTGGCGCGAAGTCGGTGGCGGGATCATGGGCATGACATTTTGGGAGCATCCCTATAGGTTCGATACCATCTGCCGCGCTGATTGGATCCCTGAAGGGACCCGGGTGGTAAACAACCTGCAATTAGGTCGCATACTCACGGATGAACCGCCGGCGGGACCGCCGATCAAATCAATGATGTGCTGGAATACGAATCCGGTCACTCAGGCGCCGGAATCGGGAAAAGTTATCGAAGGTTTGCTGCGCGACGATCTGTTCTTCGTCTGCGCAGAACATTTCATTACCGATACGGCCGCTTACGCAGATATCCTGTTGCCGGCAGCCATGGGTGCGGAAATGGAAGATATAATTATCGCTTGGGGGCATAACTACATTACCTACAACGAGAAATGTATCGAGCCCCCTGGTGAAGCGTTGCCGAATCGGGAGATCTTTCGCCGGCTAGCGGCTCACATGGGATTTACAGACGAAGAATTCACTTGGACGGACGGTGAATGTCTAGAGCGTTTCGTCGACTGGGATTCTCCGGTGTGTCAGGGGCTCACATTAGAATTGCTACGAAACAAGGGCTACCAAAGACTCGACGTTGGGGATCCGAACGATCGAGCTCCGCATCGCCACGGTGATTTTCCGACGCCATCCGGAAAATGTGAATTCAGGTCATCGATTGCCAGCGGCGGAAATTTCGTTGCTGGACCATTCCGCCAAATGTATGAGCAAATGCAGGGTGGCGAGTTCGTCGATCCGCTCCCTGACTACGTGCCACCACGCGAAAGCCCCGCAACTAATCCCGAACTCGCGAAGCGCTACCCGCTCAATATGATCAGCCCCAAAAGTCATGCGTTTTTGAATTCTTGTTATGCGAACGCCGAACGAAAGATAAAGGCGCAGGGGGAGCAGTTTGTGTTGCTGAGCGCGACAGATGCGGGTTCGCGCAACATTCACGATGGAGACGTCGTTACGGTGTTCAACGATCGTGGATCGTTTGACGGCGATGCACGGGTCACGGAAGACGTGAATCCCGGTATTATCGTGACTACTTTAGGTTACTGGGCGCAATTTAATCGTGGAACGGTGAATAACATCAGTTCTGCAGAGTTCGCGGACCTCGGGCACGCCCCGTCGTTCTCAGACAATTTGGTGGAAGTGAGGAAAGCGCCGTAGTGTAAGTCTGCAACCATACGGGCGATGCCCCCCTGGGTCAGGATAGTTGTCGCCTCTACTGAGGCGATGAAAGATGAGAGCACGATACAATCAATCGTTCAAACGGCAAGCAGTTGAAAAGGCACTGAGTCGTTCAGAAGGCACGACGTTAGCG
>JBLFWX010000122.1:0-11819 GCA_047611805.1 Gammaproteobacteria bacterium | reverse complement strand
CAAGGAGTTCCGTGTGCAAGCTCACTACTTTCTAGATGATCTTAAATCGTGAAGTCAGCAGCGACTCGTTGGCCGATGAGCGTGAGCTTCGAGTCGATGAGGAACGCCGCGGATGTTCGGCGTTCAATTGATCTATCAGCTACGTTTTTGCGTTACCGAACAGTCGGCGCACGTTCTCGAGGTCTTGCAGAAAATCAACTTCTCCCCAAATTAATCCGGCGATCGACTCAGTTTGCACGAGATCGTGCTCCGCCAAGATCCCGATCGCCCTTAAGTACCACCAACTCAAGCTATTGGGCGTGCGCATGATCTGATCCAAAGTCGTAGCGAATCTCCCAGGGCCGTTGCCTTGAAACCGCATCATGCCAATCGATTCGCCGTGGACGTTCTCTGGCGATAGCGTTTTACCTACTTCTAAAAGCTTCGAGCCGTCTAAGCGAACTTTCATATCGTCGGAGTCGTAGCTGGTCTTTTGATCAATCGCTAATGTGATGGGAGCCGCCGGAGCGCGCATCAATTTTTCGCACACCGCCGACTCGAAAACCGTATCGCCGTTCAGCAATAGGAAATCGGTCTGCATGAGATCACGCGCCATCCAACAACTCGCGAGATTGTCGGCGACGTTAAAAAACGGATTGAATACCGTTCGTGGTGTGATGATGTGTGCAGGTAGCTCGGACAATGCTTCCTCTACGCTGCCGGCAGCGAAACCCGTGACGACCGAGATGTCCGAGATTGCGCACTCGTTAAGCCGCGATATTTGATGCTCGAGGATGCTTACGTCGCCAAGCGAGAGCAGACATTTGGGACGAGTTTCAGTCAAGGGAAGCAGGCGTCCGCCTTGCCCAGCACTTAGGATAATCGCTTTCATAGATCCGTAAATTCACACCTCGATTGGGTTTGCGATGGTCTCTGTTCTCGGCCTTCGCTGCAACAGCTGAGCACCTTTTTTAGTCTTCAATCAACCACGACACGATTGGCTCGCCGCGTAGGCGCAACAATCCTGCTTGAGCTAGGCGGATAGCATGAAATATCAACGAAATAACGGTCCATGTAGCCACCGCGATGAATCCGAAATCTGGCCGGCCTAGGAGCGTCGCGATCGTCAATATGGCGAGATTGGGATTGCGCCGCGCCGTGATCGTGCGGAAAAAGGAATCAACTGGTTGCCAAATGTGCGTCTCAATTTTGAACGCAAGAACAAACAAGCCTTCCAACAAGCGGCCGACTAAATACCCTGCCAGAATCACCCATAAGGCGGGCAGCAGTAACTTCTCGACGCTTGGCGTAGCGAACGGCAGGACGCCGACATACCATGCCCACCACCAAAACGGCGGATGAATTAGATCGATCCCGTGATCGTAAATGTTACCCCAGGCAGACGAGGTCAAGGTCACGCGCGCGAGCTTGCCGTCGACCGTATCGAGGAATGTCATGCCCCAGGCAATCGGCAAGGCAACAAGGAAATAGGCTTGTGCGAACATCCAGGTTGCGAGGAGGACAAGTGCTAGGCTTGCGGTTGTGATCGCATTTGGGCTGATGCCATGGGCGGCAGCCCACCGCGTCACTTCCCGTGCTGGGCGCGGCCAGCACCACTTCGTAACGAAATCGGTCGCTCCTTTATATGCCGCACCAAACGTCCTTCGTTCTAAGTCATCAATCGATGTTGTCGAGTACGGTAGTGCGAAAGGCATGGCGCGTTTGCGCAAAGCGTTGTCGTAGCTAGAACCTAGTTCGATAGGTCCGAGAACTTCGAGGTCGGCAATGACGTCTTGCTGGGCGCCGAAATCTGATTGCTGCAGCAATTTGACGGCATGATCTTCGAACGCAGCAGGCGCGTGGATAGCAACGGCGACTTTCTGTTTATTATCTGTCAACAGCGTATTGGCGCGCTTGCAGATGGCTGCAACTAAATCGACGCTAAGCAGGTAGTCCGCCCGTACAGCAATAATCGTTTTGTCCGGCGTGCGATCTTGATCGCGTAGTGCTTGGATACCGTGCCGCCCGAATGCCCGTTGGTGACGTTCAATTGCACTCAGGCTCCACAGTCGCACAGCGCAATCGCCAACAATCACTAGTTTTGGCAGCGCCGTATTTGACGCCAATAAATCGTCGGTTTTGCTCACGAGATCCTCTCGAAATTCTATTAGCAGCCCGATGCGTGGTGGCGAATAGGACTGAACGACTCTTCGCCGTCGAACGCGAATTGATGCGATACTTATCATCACCCATCAATGCCAATGGCACGCGGATCGGCCGAGTTGATTATAGACGGATACATTACCCGAGAAGTACTTAAACCCCTGTTGCTGATCGTGACGGTATTGATTCTGATCTTTGTTGGCTACAGCTCAGGCCGATATCTGTCATACGCGGCCGATGGCTTGCTCCAACTCGAGACCTTGGTGTCGTTCATCCTAATAAAAATGGTTATAGCGCTCGAGGTCCTACTACCGATCGCGCTATACCTTTCGATCGTGCTCGGCTTAGGGAGACTGGAAAGCGGCGCTGAGATTACCGCAATCCGCGCAAGCGGCATTGGTAACGGCCGTGTCATGCGGGCTGTGGTCGGGATTTCGATCGTGCTCGCGCTCATCGTGGCTGCCTTTTCGATGTATGGCCGCCCGATTGCCTATGAGAAAAGTTATTGGATAAAGGCGAAGGCCGAGGCCGAAATCGAGATAGATAAGCTTCAAAGCGGGAATTTTTACGATAGCGAAGAGCGTGAACGAACAATTTTCGTCGAAGAAGTCGATAAGAAAACTGGCCAGTTGGAGCGAATATTTATTCGTGGGGACCGCGGAGGGTTTATTCACGTTATCTACGCAGGTTCGGGAATTCAGGAGTTCGACTTCGCGACGGGTCGACGAGTGCTGACGTTAATGAACGCTCGCGTCTATCTGATTGGACCGCACGGCGCCACTGATCGGGGACTCGGTAAGTTCAAGACCTTGAAACTTAGGCTCGACGATGTCGCTCCCCTGTCGGTCGGATATAAGCGCAAGGCGGCACCGACCTCAGCATTGGCAAGCTCGAACTCCGTGTTAGATATCGCGGAGTTTCAGTGGCGTTTATCGACTCCCATTTCCACGGTATTACTAGGTATCCTGGCGGTGTTGTTAAGTCGCAGTGCGCCGCGTAGTAGCCGTTATACGAAGACCATTGGCGCGCTGTTGATCTACATCGTGTATTTCAATTTAAACGCGGTCGCAAAAACCTGGGTCGAAACTGGCGTGGTCGGAAAATTCCCTGGAATTTGGTGGGTGCAATTTTGCTTGTTAATGATAATCGTGGCACTAATATTGAGACCCAAATTAGCTTTTAAGCGGGCCGCTGAGCGCGTCTATTCCCCGCCTCTTTCGCCGGGAGTTGCTGGCGGATAGTGACCATGAAGACCCTCGATAGATATATTCGCGGTTACCTCATACAAGGATTCATTGTCGTCCTTGTTGTATTAGTTTCAGTTTTTAGCTTTCTCGATTTCGCGGAAGAATTGGACGACATCGCAGTGGGGAACTACAACGCAATTGACGCATTAAGCTTTGTGCTATTAACCGTTCCGGAGCGCGCACTATGGTTGGTGCCCGTTAGCGCCTTATTAGGTAGTTTGCTCGCCCTGAGTCTGCTCGACCATCACAACGAACTCACCGTGATGCGCAGCGCAGGCATTTCGTCGCGACGAATAATGTGGTCGGTTGTAAAGACCGCTATCGGTTTAATTGTAGTCGTAATTATATTTGCTCAATTTATCAGTCCCGTTTTGGGTGAGCGGGCATGGCGTGATCGGGCGCTCGCGATAGCTGGCGACGTGGTCTTACGTAAAGAAAGCGGTACAAATTTTTGGTTTCGCGATGGGCGTCGATTTATTAGCATTCGCGACATGGTGTACGGTCGCATACCGAGCGAGATTGAAATTTATGAGTTCGACGAGCAAGGGGAACTTACTATATTTACCGAGGCTCAGGAGGCGCGAGCCGGGAAAGGTGGAACCTGGCAATTGCAAGATGTCGTACGCAAGCGCTATCGCGGTTTCGACGTCGAATTGGAAATATTGCCGACCTTGGAGTGGGAGGCGTTCCTTAGTCCAGTCCAAGGCGCTGTCATTCAACTCGATGCACAGAGCCTGGCACCATCAGATCTATATAGTTATGCACGCGATCTACGTGCCCGCGGTCAGAGCGCCGAGCGCTACGAACTCGCTTTGTGGCGCAAACTAAATATACCGATTGCAACCTTAGCCATGGTGCTCATTGCGCTCCCGTTCGTGTTTGGATCTCGCGAGCGCAGTGGGATTGGGCAGCGGGTCTTATTTGGGGCAGGTGTCGGCGTCGTGTTTTATCTCGTCGACCAAGTTTTAGCGCAACTTGGCCTGTTGGCGCACCTGAATCCGGCAATCACGACGTCGGCTCCCGCTGTCAGTTTGTTAATGATCGCTCTTTTTTTGTTACGCAGAGTTAGTTAGACGCGAAAGTCGGCACCGGAATAGACGATGTTACAGGCAAATCCTCAATACACCGCCGTCATCATGGCAGGTAGCCGTGGCGCCGCCGATCCAGTCGCCCAAGCATCGCACAAATCGCACAAATGCCTGGTTGAGGTTGCCGGTAAACCCATGCTGTTGAGGGTACTTGAGACCTTAGAATCGAGTCCCAATGTTCGACAAATCGTGTTGTGTATTGAACAATCGTTCAGTCGAATTCCTTGGCTAGATGAACGCATCGCGCGCGGCGAATTAATCCGTCTAGACGCCGACCGTTCTCCGGCTACCAGCGCATTGCGCGCGTGCGCGAAATTTGGTGATTCGTTCCCGTTGCTCATCGTCACGGCCGATCACCCGTTGCTCGATATCGAGATGTTGAGTCATTTTTGCGTTAACGCGGCCCATCGTGGGGACGTCGTGGTTGGCGTGGCGCGTGCTGAATTGGTTTTGAGTACTTATCAACAATCGAACAGGACATTATTGAGATTCGCAGATGGTGCGCGTTGCGGGTGTAATTTGTTTGCACTGAATAATTCGAAAGCGATCGCTGCGGTCAGCTTTTGGACGACTCTGGAAGCTGAACGAAAACGCCCTTGGCGATTGATAAGGATGCTCGGCATCGGCGCGCTGTTGCGCTTCTTAACCGGTCAACTCAGCCTATCCGATGCACTCCGGACGTTGTCGCAAAAATTAGATATCAATGCACAGTCTGTCGAAATGCCGTTTGCCGAAGCTGCCATTGATGTCGACAATTTGCCTGATCTCGAGTTGGTGGAATCTATTTTGCAGAACCGCAAGCCGAAGTAATGGTCTAATTCCCCTGCAGGCATCGATGACGACGTTGTGTTTGACCGTCCGAATCGATTAATCGACAATGGCTGCTGTCAAAGCTGGTCGCCCACCGACGATTTGCTCGCGTGCGAACCGTACCCCCATTTTACTCGCCGAACAGTCGCTTAGGGAATTTATGTATAGTCAAATGACCGAATTTTTGGTGCTGAATTAATGTCGGATTTCACTTATCTGGACGGTCATCCCGTGCATTTTCATCGTGGCCGAGAAATCCTGAAAGCGCACCCGGAAATCAAGCAATTGATGGGCAAAAATCCGTGGACAGCACTCTGGGTTGCCGGCATCGTTGCGGCACAATGGGCCGTCGCGAGCCAGATCGGCAGCGTAAGTTGGTATTGGCTGATTTTCGCGGCCTATTTTTTCGGTGCGTTTTTAAACCACGCGTTATATGTGGCGAGCCACGAGTGCACGCATAATCTCGTATTTAAGTCCCCGCGAGCGAATAAGATCTTCGGTATCTGTACCGATCTTGCGTTAGTCGTGCCGAGCGCGAGTGCATTTCGTAAATATCACACCATGCACCACAAATTCTTGAGTCAGTATCTGCGCGATCCCGATATCGTGCGCCACGCAGAGGCCGAACTGATCGGTAACTCGGCACTACGTAAGGCTGTTTGGTTATTCTTTTTTTCGATCTCGCAAGCCTTGAGGCCGACGCAAATCACCGAAACGACGTTTTGGAACGGATGGATCGTGTTGAACTTACTAGTCATCGTGGCCGTCGACGTCGGCATCCTGTATTTATTGGGCCCATATGCGCTACTTTATCTGACGTTATCGACTCTGTTCGCGCTTGGGCTTCATCCCTTAGGAGGCCGCTGGATACAGGAACACTACGTCACCGAAGCTGGACAAGAAACCTATTCCTATTACGGTCCATTGAACAAGACCTGTTTCAATATGGGTTATCACAATGAGCACCACGATTTTGCCACCGTGCCGTGGAATAACTTACCGAAGGTGAAAGAAATCGCGCCGGAATTCTATGACAGTTTGGCGTCCTATCAATCATGGACAGCCGTTATATGGCGCTACATTTTTGACCCGACGATGTCCTCCTACAGCCGGATCGTGCGTCCCGCCGTTGGGGCAAATGAATGAGATCGCAGCGCCTAGGCGAGGCGGTTCACATAGGTATTGGCCGAATCTGCCAATAACATCGCCGCGTTGATGAAGAAGATCGGTGTTCTGAGTAACCCGCTAAGCCGAAGCAATTTAAAGCACCTGCGCGCAATCGAAGAGTATCTTCGCACTCAAAATAGCGTCTGCCACACGCGCTTGGATGTATTTGCGGATTTGCGCAGCGTTCTCCAAGAGTTTTCAGCGAGAAAAATTGAGATCCTCGTTGTCAATGGCGGCGACGGAACGATTAGTGCGGTACTGACCGAAATTTACGAACACGAAATATTTGAACATATACCAGTCATAGCCATCCTGCCCGGCGGTACCTCGAATACGATAGCGGGTGATGTCGGCCTAAAAGGCGACCGCGTAGCAGCGCTGCAACGCCTGGTCGACACGGTGACGGCTTCGACGGTCGAAGCGCATATTCAAATTAGACCGCTGCTAAGCGTTCACTATGACCCGGCGCGGCCAGCTGTTGTGGGTATGTTTTTTGGCACTGCCGCGATTTGCGACGCGATAAGCCTACGTCGCAGAATTTTTCCCCAAAAGTGGATCCCTGATGCACTTGCGGGCGCGTTGACATTAGCGGCCGTACTAGCAAACGTGGTCGTCGGCCGAATCGAAAAGGTGCTACCTGGTAGGCCCATCGAAATCGTCTCGGACGGTGAAACAAGCGACGGTACGTTCAGTTTACTGATGGTTACGACGCTGGAGCGGATATTTCTTCGCAGCAAACCGTTTTGGGGTACGCGTAACGGGCAACTACGGATGACGGCCATTGAGCAGCCGGCCCCGGGCTTGGTCCGTCACGCCTACCGATTGCTCTACGGCCGCGACAAGGCGGATCTGCCCAGTGATTTTTATCAAAGTGTTAACGCCAATCGAATTGAACTGAAAATGCGTTGCCCATTTAATCTTGACGGCGAGCTCTTTCAACCCATGGCCGATTGTCCAGTCATACTGACCGGATTGGTCAATGCGCGGTTCCTGCAATGCTAAGCAAGCTAAGGGAATCGACTTTAACAAGAGCAGAGCTTCGGACGACGACAATCGGATAGCGCACAATGGAACAAGTCCTCGAAACAAGTATAAATCGCGCATCGCAGGCGCCGCCATTACCCGGTTCGCCACTCGATTTTTGTCTGCGGTACGCCCGCACCTACTGGATGCCATTCGCCGCGATGGTGATTTTCGAGGCTGGTCAATCCACATGTTCGATTTTACTGCCATATGCAATCAAACAGATCATGGACGCAGTCGATCGCGCGGGCCAGATCGGTCAGGACGTTTGGTCAGCACTGGAAAGTCCGCTGTGGTTGTTCGGTCTACTGAATCTTGGAATAGTGATTTTTTCGCGCTCTAGCGGTGCCATCTTGGTCATGCTCGGGCCCGCGCTACGTCGTCGCATTCGACGCGAATTATTCGCGTACTTACAACACCATTCGCAGCGTTACTTTCTGAGTAATTTCGCTGGTTCGCTTGCGACTCGCATTGCAGAGGTATCTCTAAGCGTGGCCCAGATTTTGTGGACTGTGTTATTCGATTTCTGGCCGCTCATCATTTCCTTCAGTGTGTCCCTGATTTTATTGTTTGGCGTAAACGTCAATCTCGGCGCTGCCCTTGGCGTATGGATATCAATTTACGTCGTGGTGTCCTACATTTTGGCGCAACGTTGTCGGCACTATGCGCGACATTATGCGGCTGCGCGTAGCCTAGTTAGCGGAAAGATTGTCGATTCAGTGACGAATATTATGAACGCGAAGTTATTCGCGCGAAGAGACTTTGAGCGCACCTACTTAGACGGCTATCTCAACATGGAGGTGAAAAGGGCGCGAGAAACATATTGGTACATGGAACGAATTAGATGGTTTCAGTTTATCTCGGCGATGCTTCTCATGATCGGAATCATCGGTTTCGCTCTAAAAATTTGGAGCGAAGGGGGAATGAGTGTCGGCGAGTTCGCGATGGCGGCCAGCTTATCGCTACTCCTAATTGAGCAAGCGCGGGGCTTGAGTCGCCGATTTCTCGAATTCTTCGAGTACGTCGGAAATATTCATGACGGCGTCAGTATGATTGTGCGACCGCACGACGTCGTAGACAATGACGGCGCAGTTGCGTTGGAGGTCGGGGCAGGCGAGATCGAATTCAAGCACGTAGATTTCAGTTACGTCCAGGGTAAACCGGTGTTCGAAGAATTGAATATCAAGATCCAGCCGCGTGAAAAAATCGGCTTAGTCGGATTTTCAGGGAGCGGCAAGAGCACCATTCTGAATCTCATCTTGCGTCTATTCGAACCGCAAGCTGGCAGTATTCTAATTGATGGCCACGATGTTCAGACGGTATCCCAAGAAAGCTTGCGCAATGCCATCGCGATGATTCCCCAGGACCCTATGCTGTTTCACCGTACGTTGATGGAGAACATCCGATATGGACGTCTCGATGCAAGCGATGACGAGGTTGTTGAGGCGGCGAAGAAGGCCCACGCCCACGAATTTATCCTTGATTCTGAGCACGGGTACGATTCGCTGGTTGGTGAGAGAGGTGTAAAACTTTCCGGCGGGCAGCGCCAGCGCATTGCATTAGCAAGAGCAGTGCTCAAAGATGCGTCGATATTGCTATTGGACGAAGCCACCAGCTCGCTAGATTCTGTTACTGAGAAGCATATTCAAGATAGTCTCTCCTATTTAATGGAAGATAAAACGGTTCTTGTCATCGCTCATCGCCTATCGACCTTAGCCCACCTTGACCGCATTGTTGTCTTTCATGAAGGCGCGATCGTCGAAGACGGTAATCATGCGGCACTGCTTGAGATCCGCGGTCACTACGCAAGACTTTGGTCGATGCAAGCCGGTGGTTTCTTACCGGACGTTGAAGCTGAGAGTTCCGATCTTGATATTGTGGAACGCGAGGAGGCGCTCCTATGAATCAACCGTCGAATAAAATCGAATGCCACAAATTGTGGATACGTTATCGACGTTAACGGGATTTGATATCATCAAGTTCGACGAACAACTGAAGATGAAATACAACGACGAGTTGGCTCAAGAGCGCGGCTGATATCAGGAACGCGTTTCAGCCAGCGTGGATCGAAAAGTTCAAGCACGACATCAAGAGAGCGAAATGCCGACATAGGTGTACTCGTAACCGAGTCCATGCCGAGCGACATGGAGCGCTTGGGGATTAAAGATGGTATATGGATATGCACTTTTGAATACGACGCAAATGCACCGTTCAGTCAAAGGGATTGCTGGTAACGCGATTCAGCGCGTGGAGTTGCTTGAGATCCCGGATGATATCGATAATTCATAAGCCGGGTCTGTGTATCTCATTTCCCTTTATCGATTTTCGGTCGGCTACAAAAACCAAGGAACTTACATGGCGAAATCCCTTCAACAACAACTTCTCGAAGCCGGTGCTTTGGATAAGAATCGTGCGCTGAAACTCAAAAAAGCGAAACACAAAGAGGGTAAGCAGCGTGCGCGTGGCGCGACGCCTGAGGACGAAGTGAAGGCATTAGCGCAAAAAACGCAGGCTGAGAAACTTGAGCGCGATCGAGAGATTAGTCGCAAATACCAGCAGACACTTGACGAAAAAGCGCTACGCGCGCAAGTTCGGCAACTCGTTGAGCGAAATCAAATCGATGAAGTAGAAGGTGATAGTCCTTATAATTTCTCTGATAACGGTATCGTCAAAAAGATGAACCTTAACCCTGAACTTCATCGCAGTTTAGTTAGCGGCAATGTTGCGATCGCCCGTCTTGACGATTCCTATGTCTTAGTACCGGCCGGCGCCGCCCGAAAAATTATTGAGCGCGGACCCGAAGTGATACTCGTTCTAAATGAAAAATCGGACAATGAGGTGATCGATGATCAATACGCCGCCTACGAAATTCCAGACGATTTAAGCTGGTAACCGCTATGGAATCGAAGTTTTGGTTGGATAAATGGCAGGCGAATCAAATTGGGTTTCACGAAAACCTCGTCCACCCCATGTTGTCTCAACATTGGGACGTGATTGCGCATGACACCCGCGGCCCGGTATTTGTTCCATTGTGTGGTAAGTCGAACGATATGACGTGGCTGCGAGAGCGCGGTCATGAAGTGGTTGGTGTGGAACTCAGTGAGATAGCCGCGCAATCATTTTTCGCGGAGAATCATCTGGAGATGCAAGCGTCCGAGTCCGGAAAATTCCGACGCTATGAGGGGGACGGGTACACAATATTGTGCGCGGATATATTCGATATTACGCGCGAGGATTTGCCGGCTTTTAGTTTCGTGTACGATCGAGCCGCATTGATTGCGTTACCGCCGCCAACCCGTCTTCGGTATATCTCGCACTTACGAGGTCTGTGTCCAGTTGATACTCAGATCCTGTTAGTGACGCTTTCTTACCCGGAAAATGCAATTTCTCCGCCGCCATTCGAAGTTCCGGATCAAGAAATCCAAGAGCATTTCGGCCAGTGGTGTGAAGTAGCTCAGATCGGCAAAGGCACGGCTGACGTCAAAGGGGTAGCGGGTAGCGAGACGGCATACCGTCTTAAGGTGGGGCAGATTGGATAAGCGACCATTCACCATAAGTGAGCAACTAGCCGCGGATACGCATACGCTCGGTATGTTCGATTGCTCTCACGTATTGCTACATAGCAACGCCATCGTGCCGTGGGTAATTTTGGTTCCCATTTGCACGGAGACGGAATTCCTGCAACTACCGACTTTACTTCGAGATAAATTGGTCGCCGAATCGGCCGCCGTCGGTGAATTCATTCAAGACCATTTTGGCTCGACGAAAATAAACTTCGCTGCGATTGGAAACATCGTTCCGCAACTGCATCTACATATCGTTGGCCGGGTTCCCGGCGACATTTGCTGGCCATCCCCGATCTGGGGGAATCTTTCTGAATCGAAAAACTACACTGATCGTGAAATTCAAAGCGTCGTTGACGGACTGAAATCAAGGTGCGATTTGCGCTAACGACTATTGACCTGCAACGTGTCTCCCATTGTGCATTTGAAATAAGCATCGTCAAAGAGTCCAAGTCATGCCAAAACGCGGCCACTGAGCGGCAAAAACTCGCCGCCTAGCTTCACTATCGCGGGGGATAATTGAATGGACGTCTCGGACGGGGGCGGTGGCACGCCATTTGCGTTCATTTCCCCAAGACAAATGATTTCCGTGGAACATGATCCAGATTCAGTTACAACGTTTTGACCCGCATGCAATGCTTGAATCGAACGAGAGCGCTTCGAGCGCTTCGAGCGCTCCGAAGTTCGAGCCTTTCGGTGAAGACGGATTAACGTTTAGCGACGTGTTTGACGCCGTTAACCCGCTGCATCACATACCGATAGTCGGTTCAATTTACCGG
>JBLFWX010000121.1:0-12177 GCA_047611805.1 Gammaproteobacteria bacterium | reverse complement strand
GACCGCCATTCAGCACAACCCCAAAATACGCGCCATGTACCAGCGCTTACTCGCTAACGGTAAACTCAAAAAAGTGGCGATGACCGCCTGCATGAGAAAGATGATCATCATCCTCAACACGATGGTTGAAAATCAAACTAGATGGGATGAAAACATCGCTTAATTGATTGACTTTCAATCACAGTCGCTGGTTAGAGAGAAGCATCTTTAAACGCACGTAATACTGCATTGATCCGCGTTTGATACCCGCGACCTTGCGACTTGTACCATTCCAATACATCTTCATCGACACGAAGCGATATTGATCGCTTCGATGGGGCCGGTGTTAACCCGCGCCGTACGACTCCCTTAGCAATATGCTTGAGCTTTGCTTCAGGATGCTCTTTAGTGAGCTTTATTTCTGAATCTTTTGTCGCTCGTACACGTTTCATATTAGTCTTTGATGCTTTCGAAGAGGATGTTTTCTTCATTGCGGGTTGCCTTACGAAATGAGATTACGTGGATCCGATCGGGTGTTTCTGTATGGACAATTGACACCGCCACTCCGGAAAGAAACCCCAAAGTGACGTAACGAGTTTCTTCATAATCAAAGCGGTCATCCTCGAAAGTGAATGTCGGACCTTCAAACACCCGAGGTGCATCGAAAAAATCGATGCCATGGGTTTTCAAATTGCGAATACGCTTCTTCTCGTCCCATGTGAACTGCATTTACATATTGTATATACATAACGACCATGCAACAAGACGACTCCGCTTCGCTCTAACAGTTGTATCAACGTCACCGCGACGTAATATCCGCGACGGTTGATTTTATTTTTGATATTCGTACCGTATGTCGTTATTTCCCTTTAATCAAGCGGTTACGCCCTTTCGGGGGAAATATCTAATCTGGGAATTGCGTCGCCGTGACGTATATATCGGATCGGCAATTTGCACGTAAGCTACCAATTTTAAAATTAAATCTCGGATCTGAAAAAAATAGTCCGTCGCCGCGACGCTTTTCCCACGACGAAGCGGCGGAGGTTCGCTTGACGGAATTTCGGCGATCGGTCCTGGAGATGCCGTCAGTGCGAACCCCGGGTTCTCAAACCAGACGTCCGCGTTGTCGCGAAATGCCGCTTCTCCGTCCGCTAGGCGGTCCGAAGGGTTTAACGTTGGTTCGGGTGTTTGAATTACGATTTTCATGTCTCCTTGCGTATTTTTGCCTACCTCGTCGCAAGAGACCTTGAGCGGAGTGTGATCTTGCCGCGTGCCAGAACGCGATCTCGATTTAGCCTATGTCGCGATTAATCTTCCTTCCTTAAGCGACCCGTGAAATGTGCTTCAAAGACGTCGCGTCTTACACCGTCCACGTACGCAAGTGGATCACGGCTTTGTTGCCTTTTTGCTGGTGAGCTCGATTGGCAGAGCGCAATCGTGTCCATGGAGGAGGTGGGCGGACGACGAAATTTGAGACGGCGCTTTCATTGCTCGTACGTGTATTAGCTCTATGAACGTTTAGGCGACGACCGGATCGCAAATGCGCATATCAGGATCGCTCGCGCAACATGCGGCGAGTTGCGCAAGAACCCCTGTTTCCGTACGCCACGCGATGTATTTTTCAAACTGATCGCGAGATGCCCAGAGTTCAAGAATTAGAATGTTAGTGCCGTTATCTTGGTTCTCGATTACTTGAGCCGAGCCGCAACCATCAAACGTCCTCGCGTCCGGTAGATGCAGAGTTAGCAGCGCTTTAAAGTTCGCAACCTCGGAGCGTTTAAGGTCGAAATTCATTACAACGTGGCAGGTCATTGCAGTATTCCTCGTGATTATTTGGCGTCGCCGCCCGCGGACTTAGTAACGTCTCCCATCTCGAACTATTTTCTATAGGGGGTTGCCGCGATCTTGGCCGGATAGGGTAGATTAACCTCTTTCTTCTAGCTTCGTGTCGAACGGTAAGATACCCGCAAGGGTATTCGATAGGAACTAGGCGCAGGCGATGAGTCAGCGCGCTCCCGTTAACCTAAGTGGCTCGCAGTTAAAAAATGCTGTTTAAGTTGCAGCGACCACTGCGCCAGTCTTAATAAGTTCGTCTGTCTGGTCGTCGTCGAACCCGAGATCCCGGAGTATTTCAATCGTGTGCTCACCCAATTGCGGTGCGTCACGTTTCCATGCAACCGGCTTGCCATCAACCAGCCACGGCAAGCGCACGAGCGGGACCCCAGCAGAGTCTAGAAACGTACCGCGTTCCGTCGCGACATCGCTACCAACAGCCTGCTCAAGTCCACTGACTCGCGCTACGGGCACACCGCATTGCGTAAATCGATCGATCCAGTAATCGACATCGCGCTTTGCTAGCAATTCGTTCAACGCAACTTCGAGCGCGGGTCGGTGCGCGCAGCGCTCGGCAACGGTAATGAACCTTGAATCGTCGGCTAGCGCCGGGGCCGCCAAGGCGTTAACGACGGATTCCCATAAGCGTTGACTCGGCGCTGCAATAAGAATGTCTGCGTCGCGCGCGCGATAGCATTGGTACGGTGCGGCGATCGGATTTCCGGAACCCGCGCGCGGCGGTCGCTCACCCGTTAATTTAGCAGTGCTTGCTTGATACGGGATGACGCTAAATGCCGTGTCTACTAAAGCGGTCTCTAATCGGCCAACTGGATGTCCGGAGCGACGCGCGAGCGTTGCGGCTAATACGCCCATAGCGATCCATTGGCCTGTTCCAAGATCAACCAAGGACGGGGCACATCGTGTGGGCGGCGAGTCGTCGTGGCCGGTCATTTCCATTAGGCCGCTAAATGCTTGCACCAAGGGATCGTAGCCAGGCAGGGTTTGTCCTACCTGGCCCGAGCCGAATGCGTTTAGGTCGTAGTACAACACGTCTGGGTTTGCCAAATGTGCCACGGCCGATCCGATCCCGATCCGGTCTGCGACCCCAGGCCGCATACTTTGCAGCACAACGTCTGAACGTCCGATGAGCGCGAGCGCCACCTCGACACCGGCCGGTAATTTCAAATCAATAACAATGCCGCGTTTCCCGGTACTCATGTGACGAAACGCAATGCCAAGTCCGTTTGCCATAGGTGGCCAAGCACGCGCATCGTCGCCAGCGGGTGGTTCCACTTTGATAACGTCTGCGCCCAGTTGGGCTAAGATCATCGTCGCGTAAGGGCCTGCCATGTTCGATGAAAAATCGGTAATACGTACGCCTAATAAGGGCTGGAAGAGTTTGCCTGGCGAAGATTCCGTCTCTGAGTTCGACATGTTAAGTACTCGTATTGCTAAGTTCGACGAAATAGGCCGATTACATCATTTATGAACACCACTGAAGGCTTGGTCGTGCTCACCCGTGCGCGGGATCGATTTAAGATTCTATGCGTTTGGCAAGTACCCCGAGCTCGCGCAGGCGGATCAGTTCTGCAGCGTCTACCCCGAGTGAATTCAACAATGCATCCGCGTCTGCACCGACCGCCGGTGGTGGCCCACTAGGGCCGACCGGTGTGGCACTGAAGTCAACGGGAGTCGCTACGCCGTTGAAATCGTTTTGCCCATCCAGCGCTGTCACGCCGGGTACTCGGACAAAAGCGCCGCTCGCTAAAACCTGGGGATCTTCCAGTAGATCATCGACAGAATTAATTGGCGCCCACCAAACATCATGCTGACGAAATTTCGCAGCCCATTGTTCGCGGGTCGATTTGGCGGTCAAGTCATCAATGGCTGCGACAAGTTCAGTCGCATTACGGCGGCGTTCACGCGGTGTTGTAAAACGTTCGTCGTCGGCTAATGCGGGATTGCCAAGCGCCTCAACGATGCCAGGCCAATGACGCTCGGACTCGGCACCGACCAACCAAAACCATTTTCCATCACCCGCACTATACAAATTCATGAGCGGATTCTGCGGGTTCGTCCGCGGCCGCGGAGTGCCGATTCGGCCTAAACCAACTCGGGTCGCGACATCCATGCCGATGCTGTAGATACCGGTACGCAGCAACGACGTCGAGACGAGTTGACCAGCCCCAAAACGTTCGCGGTGGTAGAGCCCGCCCATGATTCCGGCAACCAGGGTGATGGCGCTAACGTTATCCCCAATGCCGCCGGGTAAAATCGGCGGCGCCTCACCGGGCGGCGTTGCGCGATCAGTGATGCCACTGCGGCCTGAGAAAGCAGCCATATCGTATCCAGGCGCATCGCAGTCCGGTCCGTCTAAGCCATATGCCGTTAAGCTTGCATAAACTAGGCGCGGGTGTTCTGCCAATAGGCTCGCATGATCGAGGCCCACTCTTTGCAGAAATTGGGGGCGCATGTTTGTGATGAACACATCGGCACTCGCGATCAATCGTTTTGCAAGTAGTAGCCCGTCCGGGTGGTTGATGTCGAGGGCGAGACTTTTCTTGCCCCGATTGTATAAGTCGAAAGGTGGGCAACGCTCTTCTTTCGATCCCGACAGCGCACCGAATAACTTGCGCATGGGATCGCCTTTGGGCATTTCGATCTTTACCACTTCGGCGCCCCAGTCGGCCAGGATTCCAGCGGCCGCCGGGCCTGCAACCCACAGCCCCATTTCAACGACACGGACGCCTTTCAGTAAACTCATCGTGGCGCTCGCCCGCGAAACACGGGGGGACGTTTCTCCATGAAAGCGCGAGGACCTTCCTTCGCGTCGTCCATCGCGGCATTGTCCTTCGTACATTGGGTCTCAATCTCGAATGCTTCTTCTAAAGGCCGGCCATTGGAGCGCACTATTGCCTCTTTGGTTTTCTCGAGCGCCACTGGGGCGCCCAAACTCACCCTTCGGGCAAGATCAAGGGCCGTTGGCAGTACATCTTCAGGTGCAGTCACACGATTCACGAGTCCCATCTCAAATGCGCGCTCGGCACTAACGCCTTCGCCGATCAATAACAACTCCATCGCTTGTGCCCAGGGGACTTGGCGCGCCATCCGGACCAGCGAGCCGCCGCTGGCGATTAATCCACGTCGCACTTCAGTGACGCCGATCGTTGCCGTGTTCGACATCACGCGAAGGTCGGTCGCCAAAATGAGCTCGGCGCCACCGGCGAGGGCGTGACCATTGATCGCGGCAATAACGGGCTTGAAAAAACTCGCATTACGCAACAGCGCGCGATGTAGTTGCTTTCGGTCGGCAGAAAATCGTTCTTCCCATTCGTCCTGCGGTTCGCGCGAGCGCATCATCAGCGGGATCAAACTCCCCATATCCCCGCCTGAGGAAAACGCTTGGTCGCCAGCGCCTGTAACGACGACCACCCTAACCGAATGGTCGTCGGCAACTTCGGCCCAAAAATCCGCAAGGCGGACAATCATTTCCGGCGAGAGCGCATTGCGTTTTTCCGGTCGATTGAGCGTGATGATGGCAATGTCGTCTTGGTGTTCAACAAGAAGATGGGACATGTTTAGCTAGTTCCAGTTACAAGAAAAATAGTCGTACGGACAGTTTCGATACCTATACAGCCTGCTGGGAAATTGCATTCAAGGAAATTAAACGGGTTCTAATATCACTTCCGTCGCATGCACGCTAGTGCTCTCACCCATATCCGCTTTGCGCGCGGTGTGGACGAAATTAAGGTTGCCTGAGTTCGGTTCGAGCGACGCCCAGCGTCCCTTATACGACAGCACGGTGCCATCTAACATTGACGGGTCGATCCGCGCGATTAACTCGATTGCACCGGTTTCGTTGCGTAGTCGAACCTTGTCCCCATCCTTTACGCGGGCTTTCGCAGCATCGTTCGGGCTCACGTGTACCGTCGCCGGCCCAGATTGCTCAATAATGTGCGGATCATTGGCGTAAGAATCGTTTAAGCGCCATTTAGATGCCGGGCTCAGCAAGCGCAGGTGACCGTCACGCGGGCGCGGGTCGATCGTTGCTTGCGGCATACGTGGCAGGCCCATTGATTGTGCTTGGTCTGAAGCAATTTCAATTTTCCCGCTCGGTGTTTCAAAAACGCCTTCTGCGTGCATCGGCATCGGCTCGGCCGTGATATAGAAATGGCCACGCTGTTTTAGACCTTCAAAGTCGAATCCCGGATCCATCTGGCTCATCATGTTGTCCAAGAGTGTTTCGTCATCTTCGAATAATGCGGCTTCTGTGTAGCCCATTGCTTTAGCGAGGCGCCGAAATACTTCCTGATTCGGCAAGCTTTCTCCCATCGGCTCGTTGACCTTAGCCTGCGCACCCATATGGAGATGAAAGTAACTGAACGTCATGTCATCGAATTCCAAAAAACTCGCAGCCGGCAACACGATATCCGCATAGGCGGTGGTGTCGGTCGGAAAACAATCGACGACCACCGTGAATAAATCTTCGCGCTCAAATGCGGCGCGTAATTCTTGCTGGCGTGGTGCGGAGGCGAGGGGGTTTGTATTCCAGGAAAATAGGGCTTTAAATTCGTTCGGGTCGGTCAGCCGTGGCGCGAGATCCATGTGACTGATCTTTCTGCCACTCTGCGCGCGTAGTCCAGCTCCTGCGAGTGCATCGAGATCAATGCCCGCAAATGCGGGTGTGTAGTTTAAGTAACAAAATCCGGTGCCGGGTTTCCCGACATTGCCAGTCATCGCAGGTAACAATCCTACCGCGCGCATGATATTTCCGCCGGACGGTTGACGTTGCAGCGCCTGTCCGCACCACAACATAGCGGGACCTGCTGCATAAAGGCGCGCTGCCTCAATAACTGATTCGACTGGAACGCCAGTTTGCTCGGACGTCCACTCAGGGGTGCAGCGATTAATGGTGGGCACGATCTCATCCGCACCCTCAGTGCAAGAATCAATAAACGAAGTATCGAAGGCGCCCATCGTTTGCAGCACGTGCAGGATGCCAAATGCCAAGGCAGCATCGCTACCTGGCCTCAGTTGCAAGTGCAGATCGGCGGCTTTCGCCGTATCCGTTTTTATTGGATCGATAACGACGATTTTTGCAGACGCTTCGGCTAACCAATGTTCGTCGGCATGCGGCGCAGAATGCGACGGATTAGCGCCCCAAACGAGCACGCAGCTCGCATCTTTAATGGTTCGCGGGTCGAAACCCATGACGGAATTGCCGTACAGCAAATGCCAGGCAACGTGTCCGGCTGCATTGCAGATTGAATCCGGATCGACTTCCGAGGCACCCAGGTAATTAAAAAAGCGGTTTGGAAAGAGATACGCAATTAACGACAAAGTGCCGGAATAATGGGTATGCAAAATAGCTTCTGGACCTTGCGTGTCGACGATGCGATGAAGATTCGTTGCGATCTCTAGGAGCGCCTCGTCCCAGGAAGTTCTTTCAAATGCGGCGTTGCCTTTCTTACCGATACGACGCAATGGATGTGTGAGTCGCGCACTCGGGTCCTGCCAAACGCCGTTATAGGCAATTGCGCACTTACTACACAGGCGACCCCGAGAAACCGGATGGTCGGGGTCACCAAGGACTCTCGGTTGCGCGTTGTCACGCAATTCAACAATGATTCCGCAACCGTCGTAACAATCGCGCGGGCAGTTTGTCCGAATTATTGTCGTCATGATTAGATGCTCCGTATGTAGTTCGAAAATATTCGCTATTTAAGGTGATTAGTAAACGCTTGCATCACCGAACCATCACCGATCCGCGTGGCCAACCAGACATTAACGAATTCTTTCAGCCGAGTATCTGGTTGCATCAGAAACCCTTTTTCTTGAAAGCTAAGCCGCGTGCCCTTCATCGCAGCGCAAAGCATCGGGTTCCGGCTAACTTGTAAATCGACTTCAATACTATCAGTGATCATGACGTCCGCTTTGCGATCGACTAGCGCTTGAAAAATAGAGCGATTGTCTGTGTGGATGATTTTAGTTGCCCGTTGCAGATGGCTGTCGATGAACTGCTCATTAGTGCCGCCCGGATTCACAATGACTCTTATCCCGTCTTGGTCAATCTTATCCAAACTACTGAACCGTTCTGCATTCTCGCAACGACAGATGGGTGTTTTACCACCGCTGTGATATGGGTCGCTAAAGAAACCGATTTTTTGACGTTCAAGATTCCGCGAAACGCCACTCATCGCGATATCGAATTTGCCCGTCCCTAAATCGCGGGATAGATCTGGCCAGCTAGTCTGGACGAATACGATTTGAGCATTGAACGCGTGTGCGAGATCTCGCGCCAACTCGATGTCTACGCCACGAAATTGCTCGTCGGCCGTTGCACGATAACTAAACGGTGGATAGTCGCCTGTGGTGCCGACCCGCAAAACACCCGAATGGATAATTTGATCGAAGTTGTCACGGTAGAACTGAATGCCAAATATGGCATCAACGACTTTATTCGTTGTGATCTCTGACAGGCCGTCTATCGAAAATTGTTCACTAAGATGAACCCGAGTCACGGCTTCACGCCGGACAAGGCTGTCGAATATTTCGAAGCCAAGTTCGGTTAGTCGCGGCCGTATCTGCGTTTTCAGATCCACCGCACGAACAGGTGCTTCATGTGTTTTCCAAACTGAAAACCAATAGCGTTGGATTTCTTTTGCAGCCCCGACCAGTTCGCCGAATAGACGTGCCGAGCTTTCAATTTCAATGCCGCGCACAAGGCTACGTTCTGTCACGTCGTTGAACACAACGGCCTCGCGGGTTAAGTCTTCAATTGGAAGCTTGTTGACCCATTTGTAAGCGGCCACATCGCGCATCAGCGCGAGCCTTTCGAGTACTAACTCGTCGATAGTCGCGCCGCTGGCGTAAAACGGAACAATGCTAAGTAAGCAGTAGATAGAAAGTAATTTAGCGTGCATCAAGCGATTTAATCATCATTTTCGTTTCGACGTGACTCGGGATCGGCAGGAGATTCGCAATCGAAGTCGATTTGCTAGTGTTCTAGAGTGCCGAATTATGGACTTCATTGTGAGCTACCTCTAGAGCGATCGCCAGATTGCAGATCACGATGCGGCGGGCTAGGGCGTGTGTACAATGGACTTATCTCAGGCACAAGATTAGCCTTCATGAACCTTGGCATATCCGACCGTTTCGCAACTACCAGTGAGGTTATTACGTGACACCTAGTGAACCAATTGCAGACATTGAATGGCCAGTGAACCTCGACGAACTAGGTTTCGATCCCAACGCACTCCGCGCTAAGTATCGGGCAGAGAGAGACAAACGAATCCGAGCAGACGGAAACCAGCAATACCAACCGACTGAAGGTAGTTTCTCGCGCTACGTGGAAGACCCCTATATCGACCAAGTCATGTCGCGCAAACCCCTGTTCGATGAATGTGACGTGATCGTTATCGGTGGCGGATTCGGCGGCATGTTAGCCGCTGCTCGTTTGCAAGAAGCCGGTGTCGAGAAAATCCGAATCATTGAGAAGGGCGGCGATTTCGGCGGCACGTGGTATTGGAATCGTTACCCAGGGGCGATGTGCGATATCGAATCGTATATCTACCTGCCCTTACTGGAAGAGATGAATTACGTCCCCAAAGAGAAATATACGCGTGCCCCGGAGATCTTGGCTTACTCGCGACGCATCGCTGAGCATTACGGGTTGTACGAACACGCGTGCTTACAAACCGAAGCAACAGAAGTTCGTTGGGATGAATCTATTGCGCGCTGGATAGTGTCAACCGACCGTGGGGACAGAATGACAGCCCGTTTCGTCGCAATGTCGAATGGCCCACTCAGCAAACCAAAACTTCCGGGAATTCCAGGCATCGATAGTTACCAAGGGCATACGTTCCATACGAGCCGATGGGATTACGAATACACGGGCGGTAGCTCAGAAGGCGATCTCGGCCAACTCCACGATAAAAGGGTCGCGATCATAGGGACTGGCGCGACGGCGATTCAATGTGTTCCACATCTCGGCGCGACCGCTAAGGAACTCTACGTGTTCCAACGCACGCCATCATCAGTCGATGTGCGTGGAAACCGTCCCACGGAACCGGAGTGGGCCGCGAGTTTGAAGCCTGGCTGGCAACAAGAGCGAATGGATAACTTCAACATACTCGTCACCGGCGGATATCAGAAAGAGGATATGGTCGGCGATGGGTGGACAGAGATATACCGAAACCTTGCTCAGATTATGCCCCTCGAAGGTGCGGAAAAGCTCAGTAAAGTAGAAGTTGCGCGCCTCACCGAGATCGCGGATTTTCAAAAGATGGAACGTGTGCGCTCGAGAGTTGATTCGATTGTTGAGGATCATGAAACTGCTGAAGCACTAAAGCCGTATTACCGTCAGTTTTGTAAACGCCCGTGTTATCACGACGATTACCTCGCGACATTTAATCGACCGAACGTTCACTTAGTAGACACGCAAGGCGCGGGTGTCGATCGGATCACTCAATCAGGTCTCGTGGCAAACGGCGTAGAGTATGAAGTCGATTGCATCATATTTGCCACCGGCTTCGAAGTCAGCACGGGCTATACACGTAACTCTGGCTACGAAGTGTTTGGCCGCGATGGTGTGGCATTGAGTAAGAAATGGGCAGACGGACCCTCAACGTTTCACGGCGTGCATAGTCACGGATTTCCGAATTGTTACTTTATGGGCATGATTCAAAGTGCGCTGGCTGCCAACTTTCCACATCTGCTCAACGAACAAAGTAAGCACATTGCTCATACAGTGAAAACCGCTATCGATCGCGGCGCCAAGCTTGTTGAGGCAACCGAAGAAGCGGAACAACAATGGTGTGAGACGATGCGCAGCAAAGCTCGGATGGGCATGCGGTTTTTTAGCGAATGTACCCCAGGCTACTACAATAGCGAAGGCACTCCGGATGCGAATAACGGATTTTTCTCTAACGTATACGGCGGCGGCGCGGTGGAGTTTTTCGACATTCTTAAAGCCTGGCGAGAGGAAGGAAAGCTAACCGGGTTGCGCGTGGAAAAGTAGACGCAATAAGACCTATATGGCAACAGCGCTCGCGCAAGCTTTTTGCAACCTGCAAAATTTGAGGAACAGCTTAACGCGTTGTTATAGCTTCGCACACATCCCGCCGTTTAATTGCCGTGAAATGTCCGCATCGAGACGTGTGGAAGTTAGGTGATCTGTAAACCTAAGGTCTCTACGGTTTCTCAGCACTAACCATTAGGGCTGGAAGTGCGATTTCAAAACCATCGTTGCGTCGAAACTGTTCCACGCCTGAGACAATCGCGTCATGGATTGCATTCCTCGCGTCGTCCGTTTGTGCGTCCAAAATTGCTTTGGTTCTTACCGTCGCCTTGTAGATCACATCGACAGCATCGCGCGGTTCTTTGCCATGCCAGACAATCGGAATCGTCGCGAAATCAGGATTCTCAAATCCGACAGTCGCTAGCGCTGAGCTGGCTTCTTGCGTATCGGCGAAGCGATAAAATGGCGGGCCTTCAGGCAAATCCACATTCAGGTCGCCGTGCGCTTGAATGGCGCTCATCAGAAATCCGAAGAACTCGCCACCTTGATCTGGCGGACACCACACCGTGTAAGTGTAACGGCCGCCGGACTTCAACACCCTATACGCTTCGGCAATGGCTCGTTCCGGATGCTGCAAGTGGAGGAGGCCGAACGCGCAGATGACCCCGTCAAATAGATTGTCTGCGTATTGTAGGTTCTCCGCATCGCCTTCATGAAAGTTGACATCTGTGTACCGTGCCGCGGCAAGCTCCACCATGGGCAAGGCGAAATCGACTGCTTCAACGACCGCGCCGCTAGTTGCTGCCGCTCCAGACAAGTGTCCAGGACCGCACGCGACTTCCAGCAAGCGTTGATCTTTGATTGTGCCGAAGCATGATAAAATCGGATCGATCGCCTGGTTGGTGACCGGCGTGATGAAATCATAGGATTGGGCGCGCGCCATCCATCCATCGTGTTCGAGTTCTTTGAAGGTTTTCTGGCTCACGGGTATTCCTTATAACTATCCATACAAACTAATCGAGCTCGACCTGACACTCTAAACACTGCTCAACAAATGCTTGTGCAATATCCAATGAACTCGCAATATCCGCGCGCACAGCGCGCTCCGCCTCAGTAACGTGTCCGTCTGCACGTGCGATCAAACAAAGGTCGTGCATCAATTTGATGCGCTGCGACGGGCTAGTGATTTCCACCGTTTGTCGAATTCGATCCGGGAGTTCTTCTTCTAGTCGATCGATATCAAGCTTGTCGTTGAAGCTCCCATCACCGAAGAATTTTTCGAACACCGCGATTTCCGCTTCGCTGGCACCGTCACTCGCATTGGCAACGGTAATCGACGCGGCAAA
>JBLFWX010000120.1:0-12342 GCA_047611805.1 Gammaproteobacteria bacterium | reverse complement strand
TCACCACCAGATGATAGTGATTCGACATCAGCGCGTAGGCGCACAACTCGATAGCGAAGGTGTCAGTCAGCAACGCGAGACGTTCGTGCATCCAGCCGCGACGGTGCTCGAATGATGTTTGTGATTGCGCATCGAAGCCGCACAAGAATGCGCGTCTGACACAGCGGCCGATACAGTGGTAGTAAGGCGTGTCTTCAACAGACACGAGGGTTGCTCTAGCACGGGTCATCCTTGACCTCCTGCGATTGATGTCCGGTAAATACTAGTCAGGGCTACAAACGATTACAATCTTTGCCTGTCCCGTAGTTTTCTATCTTTGAAGGTAAGCAGAAAACTCGACCCTGTGATCAGCCCAAGATGTTTGATCCAAATTGCTTCTAAACAAATAGCGCATTGTTTCCTGTACCGCTCTCCACTTCTCGTCTTCAAATAGGCCATTTCGGTGCTGATGTATGTGAGATTCCCAATTACGAAATACCTCCCTAATTATCATTAGGGCTCGGGTTCGTTCTGTTCCTTCAATCTCTTCGTTTCGTTCAATCTTATCCAACAACCCCGCTTCATCGGCCCATTTAAATATGATCTCTTGGGTTGCACCCATCCTTTGTTCGCGAATATTCGAAATCGTAATTCGGGTATTCTGCCGTATCTGGACAGCAAGATAGAATAGGGTCGCGATAACAGCGCTCGCGCCAACAATTTCGGTTATTGCGCTTACAGCGTCCCAGTTCATTTTTGCTGCCTAACGCTTGAATTAACTTGCAGTTTTTACACAAAACAACGCGGTGTGTAAAAACGGTCAATGTTGAATGAATTGTTATGTATTTTTGATTTACACAAAACTAAGCAAACGCAATATCGGTCATGGATGTACGGTAAGCACTAACAGAAATAACTTCCGAAGAAGCCATTTTTGATTAACTTTAAACCGTTATGCGCTATTTTCGTCTAGCGAATCCAACTAAACCAATAAGACCAGAACCGAATAGCCAAACAGCAACAGGAACCGGCACTGGGTTTGCTGCGACCAACCAACTACCGGTTATATTTGAAACAGGATTGTCACCAGCATTAAAAGGATTATCAACAGACGGAGCGGGCCCAAAATTGGACGTTGTATAAGCGCCATATTGGTAAAACACTCCAGATTCAACTGCCGTGAAGCCGACTGGTCCAACGCATGACAGGCATCCACCGTCATTGGCAGTATTTCCTAAAAAACCAGCAAATGTGTTTACATCACCGTTCGGTTGTGAACCTGTACCAGTCAGATAATGAGCTAAGCCAGCATTATCCCAGAGGTTGTAAACCTCTTGCCGCGTGGCAAAGCGAAATCCTTCATAAATCAGCCCGGAGCCAATCTGGGTCGCCACAGTATCGTACGAATTACCACTTGTGATAGCGACATCAAGCCACTCAAGCCCGCTTACGGAATCATGCGTGAGCGTATTATTACCAAAACTTGAATCGACGGAAGATAGAGCAGCGCTCGCCTCTAAGCTTACTCCAACCAAAATCGCAAAAAAGGTGCCTGTTAATTTTTTATTCATTGTAGTCTCCAATGTGTTCTATTTTTACTCGTTTTACTTTATTTCTCGCTTTCGATACGGCGTCGATTAAGTAGGAGGAGCAAGAATCGCGCCAATTTTCTTAAGTCCTTTAATACAAGGACTTAAGAAAATGGATAGGGTCGAGTGTAAAGGATCTAAGAAAATCAGCCTTTTTCGATCTGATTACGTGTAAAGAATCTTGACAAAATTTCCCGCTTTTTTCGGCTCCGACGCATTAATTGAATACCTATATTGGCCATAGCCAATTGGCAGTAGTGGGCACTTATGCGACGGTCGATGTGCAAATTGCTACTCGATTGAATGACCGTTGCTGGGGAAAGCGGTCTGTCGCGCTCGATTAAGTCCGACAGTGGGGCTCCTACATACATTCAATTCAGTAGCGTCGGCAAAGTGCGACCTCATTGGCTTGGTCCTTCGCGAAAAATAATTGCCGTGGCATCCCAAAATTAGGGGCAACTATAATATTTCTCCTGTATATTTTAGTTTATAAACATATACTTATTTTATTTTATCGGTAGTCGCCACCTCCACCAACACGATATCTAAAGCTGTCTCAGGACGGCTTTTTTTATGTCTAGTATTAATAGTTTATGCGGTTTCGGCATTCTATTAGATTCTATACATTCCGTTGACATCCGGGGGCTGTGGCTCCCGAAAACTCATACGGCAGGGAATCAAGCCGCTATTCGTTCGTAATGGTGATGTAATCCACCGAGCTCCGGAAACTGAACAACGACCCCCGATCCTTGTGGCTGCGCCGGTCGAGAGCTCGGACTATCCATCTCCAGCGACAAATGCGTGCGCCACCGATGGTAATAATCAAAGTAACTTGTCAGGATCCGTTTCAACTGACGCTCGTTCAGTACGATGACGTGGTCCAGGCAGTCGCGACGGATGCTCCTGATCATTCGTTCCAAGTAGGCATTCTGCCAAGGGCTCCCCGGAGCTGTCAGGATCTCTTCGATACCCATGCTTTTAACGCGCTTAGGAAACTGCCTCCCATAGACATCATCGCGATCCCGGATCAGGTATTTCGGTGCCGAGGGATAAGGAAACGCCTCAATGATTTGTTGACCAGTCCAATGCGCTGTCGGATGTTCAGTGATTTTGAAATGAACAACCTGGCGCCGATGATGGGACAGGATAACCAAGACGTACAGCATCCTGAATCGGACTGTCGGCACAACTAGAAGATCGATTGATACCATGTCCCTCGAGTGATTGTTCAGAAATGATTTCCATGTCGTCGATGGTGCTGTCCAAGGACGCGCGCGGTACTTCTCGACCGTAGATTTTGCGGCGTCGATGCCGAGCTTATGCAGCTCGCCGACAATTCGCGGCGAGCCCCAGCAGATATTCGCTGCCGACATCTTTCGGATCAAGTCAACAATCTCTCTTGGTACCACCGGCCTACCGAGCTTGCCTTGGTTGCTCAACTTAGCCCAATGATCCCGAAATCGTTTTCGCGGCCCCAATCACTGTCCCGGGCTGGACGATCACTATGGCCTCCCTCCAACCCGACCAACGTCGTGCAATCCAAGACCACAATATTCGATCACCTTGCTTTATTCGCGGCCGCGTTGTTGAGCGCTGATACACCGTGATTTGATGTCTTAGCGCCACGATCTCCAATTGCAACGAAACGTGTGACCGAAAGATCGTAGACGCGTACGTCAACAGCGCATTAATAATGGGTTTCACGATCCTGGATCCTTATCTACTCGGACAAAAGCCGCAGATCGCAGGTTGACGGTGCAAGAGAATTTCGTCAACGATTTCAACAAGTACGAATATTCAGAAAGGACAGCATTAACCGCTAGCCAAAAACGGATCGAGCAGATCGACGCCGCATTGTTCGAAGTCGGAGCTGTTCCGGGTTGCCACCGTTAGATGATTCGTTCGAGCGATCGCGGCAATCTGGCCATCAGGTATGCTCATAGGCCGCCCCGCTTCTTTACGCGATGCCATTATCTCGCCGTACATACGGGCTGCGGACTCGTCGTAAGCGATGACACGTTGTGCGAATGCCATCGCGATGAACCGCTCGAATTTTTCGTTGAGCCCGGAGCGGCGCTTGCCGTCCGGTAAAATACGCAACCCGTAAGCGATTTCTCCAATGGTGATGCTCGACACGCAGAGCGAGCTGGACTGTTGCTCATTCAACCAGTTCAAGACAGCCTCCGCAGGCGACACCCTCATGACTTCGGAGACCACGTTCGTGTCCAATAGAATCATTCGGAAAGATCCAGCGGCTCGTGTGGAGCGCTCTCGGGAACAGGGAGGTCGAAGCCGTACTGCTGACCGAAAATGCTAACGGCCAGATCACCGAGTCGCTCAGGCGAGTTAACGGCGGCCTTCAGGATCCTGCGCGCTTCTTCTTCCATGGAAATACCATGCGTGGCGGCACGTATTCGTAGTCGAGACAGCGTTTCTTCATCGAGCTTTCTGACGCTTAAGTTGGCCATGGCGGCTTTCCATGTAGGTTCGAAGTGAAGTAATGATGGCATGCGCTGTCATTGCTAGCAAGCGCTCTCAAACGATCGATCGGGTCTCGTGTGAAAAACTACTTTCAAGATAGCCTCCGATCAGCCAGCGCGGTAACTGCGCATTGGCGGGCGGCGTTTTTCCAAAACGCAGAACGCCATCGTATGGCTATCGTTATTAATTGTTGCAGCCGGACAGCGCGAAATCCGCTCGTAGGATCCGATACTTTCTATGGACCACTTTTCAAACTTCGATACGGTGATCGATATGTCCGGTTCGGATTCGAAATGGTGCCGTTCGGCCCAATTATTTTGGACAGCATCCGTACAACATTGATAGCTAACTTTTTGTTTTATAACGTTACCGCGGGTTCGACTCCCGCCGCCTCCACCAGTTAACGCCTGTTATGCTGTGATATATCACGGCATAACATCATCCTTTCCGAGCCGGACGGCCCCTGCAAAATGCCAAAGGCGACGCCGACGGAACCGATTGCGGATTGACCGTTCAATCAAAAAGTACACCGACCCCGATGAATCGCCCACGAAGTCGGCTGGTACGCCGTACAATTCGACTAAATCAGCGCCGCGACAGCCGAAGTCGCCGGTATGCTTGGGCATCACGCCGGCTCCGGCAACGATTTGCGCGCGACGCTTATTTCGCACGATCAGGGTTTCTGTATTGATCTTGGCGTTCCGGAAGTAGAAGATTGCTGTTGTCGTGGGAATTAACTTCCCGCGACTATAGTTAACGCAATTAAGATGTAACGGGGAACCCGGGTCATGCAAAAATTACTGCGAATGATACTAATCACCGCGGCTATCTGGGCGGGCCCGGCCAACGCTGCGTTCACAAATCTCAGTATTCTGGGCGACAGCCTTTCGGATACGGGAAATCTGGCAGGTGCTCTCTATCAGGCGACGCTTGGACTCGTGTCAATCCCCGGCCCGCCCTATGCCGGCGGGCGTTTCAGCAACGGCCCGATTTGGGTCGATTACTTCAAGGCGATGCGACCCGGGGTTGCGATTACCAATTACGCTGTCGGTGGCGCGTTCACCGGAAATATCAACGGACGGGATAATGCCGGCGACGACGAGCTGGCCGCGATACCTATCTTTGGCGGCTCGCTGGCCGCAGCGGCGACAGGTCTCAATTCCCAGTTGGCTGCCGTCCCTGTTGTAAGCGGGAACGACACCGCGTTCTTGCTCTGGATCGGTGCGAACGACATCAACACGGCGACGGATCTCGGTTTTACAAAGCCCCAGGACGTTGTGCCCATTGCGCTGGGAAATGTCATTAACACCCTCGGCACCCTTTTATTCGGCCGGGGCGCAACGCAGATTTACGTCGTGAATTTGCCGGATCTTGGACGTACCCCCAGAGGGCTGACCAGCGGAATCGCAAACGATCTCAGCCAGGCGACGATGGCGTTCAACAGTATTCTCATGGAGATCGCGAACAATGTCGGTCCGCAGATCACGCTGATCGATGCGGCGTCGCCCTTTAATTACATTCAGAATCACCCGGAGTTGCTGGGTTTCACGGACATTTCAACGCCGTGCGTTGATGGTATTTTTGACTCCAGCGCCTGTAGCAATCCGAGCGAGCATCTGTTCTGGGATACCGTCCACCCGACAACGAAAGCGCACATGTTCGTAGCCGGCGCTCTGGCCTCTGCTTTAGACGGCACTCCTTTAGGCACCGGCACTTTCGCAGCGGCAAGCGTTGTTCCCCTGCCGCCGGCCTGGGTGTTACTCGGGAGCTGCCTGTTCGCCGCCAGATTGCGCAGGTACACCCCGACCTGGAGTCGGCCTTCTTTCAATCGATAAAACCCGCAGCTTCGGTTGCGGGAACCTGTGCGGCGAATTACAAATTGTCGCCTGAAAACGCCAATCTCGACAGTCTTGTCCCGTAACGCCTCCTTCGCTACCCTTCTTTAGCATGACAGATTTACTGCTACTTCTAGCTCACCTGCTATCCACAGTCGCTAAGCGCTTAGGGCCCGGCGGCGCCAAGACTGTCGTTGCGGAAAGCCTCATCATGAAACAGCAACTTCTGGTCGTTATGCGTTCTCGGCGACGTGCTCCCAATCTCTCCGGACCTGATCGATTCCTACTTGGGTTCTGATCATTGTTTCTTGGTCGGCGCCACATCGACCGCGCCGCCGTCATTATTCGACCATCGACACTTTTCAAATTTCACGACATCCTCAAGAAACGAAAATATCGATTGCTCTATTCGTCCGCCAGTAGGCGAAAACCAGGACCTAAAGGTCCATCACCAGAGCTCGTACGCGCGACCGTTGAAATGAAATAACGCAACCCGCGCTTTGGCTGCCGTCGGATCGCAATGCAGATCGCCAACACGTTTGCGATCGATATCGACAAAGACTTCGTTAGGCGAGTATTGCTCAAGCATTACTGCCCAACACCCCGGCGACGGTGGCCCCTCCTGGCTGACGTTTCTTAGGTCTTCCAAGGATAGCCTCTGGTCCATCGATCTATTTCGTTGCAAATCTATTCTATTGAAAACCCATTGGGTACTTGTTGTGGTGGATCAGTTCACGCGCCGAATTATCGGTTTCGGTGTGCGTGCCGGCGATGTTGATGGGATCGCTCTGTGCTGCATGTATAACAGAGCCCTTTCTAATCGAGGTATTCCGCACTATCTCAGTTCTGATAACGATCTGTTATTTCGACACCACCGATGGAAAGCTAATCTTCGCATCCTTGAGATCAATGAGATCAAGTCCATCCCTTATACGCCGCAATCGCATCCACTCGTTGAACGATTGATCTGCACAATCCGTCGTGAATACCTTGACCACGTCCTCTTTTGGAACACCCGGGATCTTGAACGGAAAATCGTCGACTTCGCGAATTACTACAACCGCAAGCGGGCCCATCATTCTTTCGGCGCAGAGTCCCGGCGGTTGTAAGCGGCGCGCCCCACAATCAACGCGCAAATATTCGCGACTATTCGTGGCGACAATATTGCAATGGACTTTTTCAGCTTCCCGTTGCCGCGTGATTTTAGAATTCGCCGCACACACGGAACGGACACGCTGTGGCGCCTGATCGAGACATCGATTATGGTCTCATGACAGTGACGGTCTACGTTCGCCAGCGAAATCGTTGCGGAGCGCAATCGCTGACTGGGAGTCTGTGCAAATAGTGCTTGTTTTTGCCCGCAAACCAGCGTCTGGCGCGGCCCATAAAAATCGAATGGGGGAACAACGATGAGGTGGATTGAACTGCATATCGAGTTGACCCGGAAATGGGAGAAGCTCTATGACGGGGACGGGGATGCCGAGCGAATGGCGCTCGAATACTATGCGACGGATTACGTCGTCACGCCGATGGGCCGGGACCGGATGAACAACGGACCCGACCGGTCTCGAGAAGGGAACACGATGGCGTTTCGAACTGTCGCGTGTTCGTCGCGATGAGTGCCGTCGACGTCCGCGCGGATCCAAGCGACGCGTTTATAGATTCGATCCGTGAACGCTATCCTACCGAGCGCGAAATCGACCGGGTATTGACGGAGAAAATGCGCCGGCGCGGTGGTCCGGGCTTTTCGGGGATTTCGTTGAAGACCATGGAACAGGGGACCGCAGCCCTCGTCCGGCACCACATCGGCGACGACTTCGAGATCAGCAACGGTCGCTGGCTGCAGGGTGGCGCGTCGAAGCTGCAAATGGCGTTTGAGCTCGAATGGAACGGGCCGGCTGGCGGCACGCGACAGGTGACTACCATGGTTTTGCGCATGGGGCTGCCGGAATCGATCGTCGAGACGAGTCGACGGCGGGAACATCTTGCCCTGCAGGCGATGGGCGGTGTGGTGCCGGTGCCCGCGTGTCACTGGATCGATGCCGACGGTGAGTATCTGCCGCACCCCGCATTGATCTACGAATTCAACGCGGGTCGCACCCGTCCGGCGGCACGGCCATCGCAGCAGGTGACCGGTATCGGGATTAATTTCGGTCCGCAACTGCGCAACCCGGTCGCTCGAGATTTTGTCGACCACCTGGCCGCCATTCATCGCGCCGATCCCACGCCCCTGCTGCACGGCGAGGCGTTCGATCCGGCTGAGGTCGGATCGAATGCCAGCGTGATCCGTCAGGTCCACTGGTGGCTCAGAGTCTGGGAGGAAGACCGCGGCGAGGCCCATCCGGTGATCGCGGTCGCCGCACAATGGTTGATCGAGAACGCGCCGCCGCTCGACCATGTCTCGATCGTGCACGGCGACTTTCGCAGTGGCAATTTCCTGTTTTGTGAATCCGAGGAGCGCATCACGGCGTGGCTGGATTGGGAACTCTCGGTGCTCGGCGACCGGCACCAAGATCTAACCTGGACGATGTCGCCCTACTTCGGCCACTTCGCCGAGGATGGCAAGACGTTTCTGGTCTCGGGTCTGTTGACCGAGGACGAATTTCTGCATCGCTACAGCGCAGCATCGGGCTTGATCGTCGACCCTCAACGGCTCGTTTATTTCCGTATATTCAACACCTTCGTGACGTGCGTCCACATGTTCGGAACGGCTTACCGCGTCGCGTTGCAGTCGAAAACGCATCAGGATATCGTCGTCGCCTGGCTGGCGATGATTGGCCCTATCGCACTGGCGAACTTAACAGATCTTCTGGAGCAGCATATCTGATGGTCCCGGACACCGATCTACAACTCAAGGTGGTGATCAAGGCACTCGAAACCACAATCGCACCGGCTCTGGATCCGCTTGATCCGCTGGCGGCCGAGCAATGCCAGCTCGCCGTTGCAACGCTCTCCTTCATCCGTTCGCATCTGCCACTGCGGCGGCGGCTGGTGCGCGCAGAGCTCGCCGACAACCTGGCCCTGGCCGGCCAGTTATGCGCATCAACTCGAGCAGGCACCCTTGAGCCGGCAATCGCGACGGCCTCCACGGCGCTCGATGATCCGGACCTCGACACGACCGAGCTGGTTACCGTGAATGCTGATTTGCTCGACGCGCTGGCTACCGTGATCGACACCTCGGGCTGCGACCGCGAAGTTGCACGCGCGGTGGTCGCCGGTTGGAAAGATCACGCGCGGCGTGGTCGGGCGTGGACCGTGTCGGCCGGTTTCGAATTGGACCCCGATTCGGTCACGCCGATCGAACAACTGCTCGATCGATCTTAAAGAATATTGCCCGGCGGCGTAGCGTTGCCAGCACGCCAGGCTGTATAACGATGCGGTTTACACGATGCCGCGGCGTCGACAAGCAGGCCGAGGCAGTCGAGCGGTTGGAGTTATCCGAAAGCAAAGGAAATCGCGCGGCGGACCGTTGTTAGCCTGGCGCGATGCTACCGCATCAGAGCTGCGTGCCGTGCAACGCTTCGAGTAGCGGCGCTTGCTGATCGCAGGTCGTACCATGCAGCAGAATTTCGTCTGCGCCGGCAGAAAAATAATCGTCGAGCCGCCGTAGGCAATGTCCGACACTGCCGACGGCCGCACCATCCATCAGCCAATGCGGCGGTAACAAGGCCGCCGCTTCGCCCATCTGCCGGCGCGCGGTGGCTATGTCCGAGCGTCCGAACTCGAGACGGTTCAAACCTTTTTCGACGACCCGATCGACAGGGTCCCGGTCCCAGTTATTGATGTCGGCGAGCATCAAACCGAGCTCTCGATGCATGAAGTAAGAGACGGCGCGCGCCTCGAGAATGTCCTCGCGTTGGCCGCTTGGCAGGGTGTCGGGAACCGTCACGACGGTCGCGTATACCGTGATCGAATTAGGATCGCGACCACTCTCACGTGCGGCGCCGCGAACGATCGCGACCGAGCGTTCGACACCTTCGGTGGTTAGGAACGGGTGTAGCACCACGCCGTCGAAATGTGCGCCGGCCAATGCCAGTGTGTTCGGTCCAACCGCGCCCAGGATCACTGGCGGCGGTTCGAGGCACCGTTGTGTAAGTTGCATTTCAGGAAAGTTTCCGGCGGGACCAGAATAGTTGATGGTCTCGCCGGCCCACAACCGGCGCAGCAGGGCGACAAAGTCTGCCATGCCAGCGTTATCGAACGCTTTGATGCCGAGTTTCCCCAGCAACGGCGGTACAGATCGGCCAAAGCCCAGTACGAAGCGTCCGCCGCTCAGCGTCTGCAAAGTCGCACCCATGCCTGCCAGTACCAGCGGATGGCGTGTCCCGAAATGGGTTAAGCCGGCGACCAGCTTCACCCGATCGGTGACTTGCGTCAGTGCGCCCATCACGGCACCGAGTTCCTTCGTGTCCCAGCGCTCCGAAAGGAAGATGCCACCCAGCCCGAGCGCTTCGCCGGTGCGTGCCTGGTCGAGGCCGGCCCGCGCGTCGGAGACGTGGCCGGGTAGAACATAGGCGTTGAATTTAGCCGTTGTGATACTCATTTCGATCGCTACGCGTTGACCTGTGGGTCCCGAATAATCACGCAATTTGTGGAACGTAGCAATGATGCAGATCGTGGACGACAGGAAGCTCACGAACCTTGCCGGGTTCAGCCTATCGTACCGGGCCACCCGCCGGAGCATCCTTGTCCAAGGATCGGTGCGTTCGCCAACGATCGTAACTACCGAGCGACTATCGTGTTGCAAAACCACACGGAGGAATTAAAGTGGTGGTGCTGGTTACTGTTTAGCTCCTCCGTCTTGTTTTTCGATCTTTTCCGGAGACGGATTCATTGTCGATGATTAATCCAACAATAGCCCGGGAGGCACAACATGCGTACCGTTCGCCCGTTTGAGATCCATATCGAGGACACGATTCTCGATGACATGTACGCGCGCTTAGAGCGCACGCGTTACGCGCCCGACTATGCCAATGACGATTGGGAGTACGGGTTTAACACCGCCTATCTGCGCGAACTTATCGACCACTGGGCGACCCGTTTTGATTGGCGGGCCGAGGAGCGCGCGATGAACGCGTTCAATCACTACCGCATCGATTGGGATGGTTTGCCGCTTCACTTCATTCATGAGCGTGGCAAGGGCCCCAACCCGATGCCGCTATTGCTGCATCACGGATGGCCCTGGACATTCTGGGATCTGAAACGCGTGATCGGTCCGCTTACCGATCCGGCCGCCTATGGTGGCGACCCTGCCGATTCCTTCGATGTCGTGTTGTGCTCGTTACCAGGTTACGGCTTCTCCTCGCCGAACACCCAAACGGGCTGGAATTTTCATACGACCGCCGACCTGGAGGCCGAGCTCATGACCGAGGTGCTTGGCTACGATCGTTTCGCCACGGCCGGCGGCGATTGGGGCGCGCTGGTCGTAGCCCAACTCGGCCACAAGCATGCCGACAAGTTGATCGGACTCTACTCACACTTGCCGATCCAGCTTAGTCACTACCTCGGAGAGCATCCCGATGTGCCACCGGGTATCGCTTACGCAGACGGCCTGCCAGAGCCTTCGATGTATGGCGAGGGAGAAGACAATTGGGTTGCGACCAATCGCGATTTCTTTGCGAAAGAAAGTGGCTACGGTTACCAACAGCTATCCAAACCGCAAACGCTCGCCTGCGCGCTGAACGACAGCCCCGCCGGCCAAATGGCGTGGATTATCGAAAAGCGGCGGACTTGGGCGCAGACCAACGGCGACATCGAATCGGTGTGGGACAAGGATCATCTGTGCGCGACGACGACAATTTACTGGGCAACCCAAACCAGCGGGACCTCGGCGCGTTTCTACAAGGAGGTGCTCATGAATCCCTGGCGGCCGTCGCACAATCGCTTCCCTGTGGTTGAGGCACCAACCGCGCTCGGCGTGTATCTGTCCGATGTGCTGCTCATGCCGCGGCGCTGGTCGGAGGCCTATCACAACCTGCAGCAGTATCGCGTGCACGAGCGCGGCGGGCATTTCGCGCCTTATGAGGTGCCAGAGATCTTTCTCGACGACGTCCGTACGTTCTTCCGCACCTTCCGTTGAAGAGGGAATGGAGGGAATGGTGACGGAGGGATTAAATGTTAACCAGTTTCGGCTTTACCTATTTTGGCCAGTCGCCCGCTTCTCGCGAACCCGTGTCGTAGACTAAATTTTGATTCTATTTCGCCGCGCAGACCGTCATTCCCCAATGGCACTGAGGAGTCTATTGCCCGACGGATAACGTTTGTCTTTATATGCCTCGATGTCTCTTCCGAGCAATCCGCAGTACAGCTTCGCGCGCGCCGCAAGATCCACTGGGTACCTAGCTACTGGATCCCCGACCAACACTCGCGCAGACTTCCCCAATAAGCAAACAGCAATCAGGGGACGGCGACCATGGACCTAATCATACGCGGCGGCACGATCATTGACGGCTCTGGGG
>JBLFWX010000119.1:0-12369 GCA_047611805.1 Gammaproteobacteria bacterium | reverse complement strand
CACACGAGCAACTCGCCTCGATCGACAGCATTTCGATGGACATGTGGCCAGCGTTCATCAACGCCACATTGGCGTGCGTGCCGGAGGCAGAATACAAAATTGCCTTCGATAAGTTTCATGTTGCCAAATACCTCGGTGACGCGGTCGATAAGGTCCGTCGTCAAGAGCACAAGATGTTGATGGCGCAAGGTGACGAGACCCTCAAAGGCAGCAAGTATGACTGGCTGTACAACCTGAAGAACATGCCGCTCAAGCGTAAGCGGCCGTTCAAAGTGTTGCGCGAGAGCACGCTGCGAACGGCCCGCGCTTGGGCGATCAAACAATTGGCGATGTCACTGTGGCACTACACGAGCAAGGTGTGGGCGCGCAAACGATGGGAGCAGTGGTTGTCGTGGGCGATGCGCTGTCGCTTAGTCCCGATGAAACGTGTCGCTCAAACCATCAAGACGCACCTGTGGGGGATATTGAATGCCATCGTACTCAAGGTTAGCAATGGTCCAGCAGAAGGTATCAATAGTCGCATCAAAATGATCAAAGTGCGCAGCAGAGGATTTCGCAATAAGCAGCGCTTTGCCAACGCCATTTATTTCTACTTGGGCGGACTAAACCTCTATCCTGAATCCGCTCTCAGAGCAGATCCACCCACCTGATTTGGGGAAGAGCCATAAAATCAAGGTGAGGAATAAGGGCAGGCGTGATCGGTCGGACAGGGGTGCCCGATTTGTTTTCGAGAGAAATCCCGTTCCGCTGAGTTCCGTGATCTGCCGGCACCACTATCTCTAACTACATCCCTTCTGGCTCTTCACTTTCGCTTTTTCGATTGACGGTAGTGGAAAAACGGACAGATTTATTCGAGCAACGGGTATCCCCTGCGGATCTGCCTGCCCCCTATGCTACAAGACGAACCACCATCTATGCGAAGGAATCGATTTTTGCGTGAACTGTCTTGCCTGTCCTGGTCTTCATTGCTGTAACCCGATGCAACTAATGTTCGTTTCACTCCTCTCATATCATGGCGCCCTCGTCAAAATCGGCGAGGATTTGTAGAGGAGAATCTTTTTTTTATTCTAGGTTTGTTCGGACCACCTACTATATAAATGGATAATCTACCCGACCGCCATCCAGACCACGTCATTCGTTAGGTTAATCGCTATGGTTGAAAATATAATTTTTCTAAGTTCATCAATTTTCACAAAATTTCAGATCTGCGTGCAAGGTTACATTCCAATCTACGCGTTATGTATTGGAACCCTCTTCTCTCAGCAAGTTGCGGCGGTCGAACCTGACTGGCGCGAATACGATCAGCTGTTGACGCAATATGTATCGCCCGGTGTGTTGGCAGGTGTCGCGCTCAATCAAGTCGACTACGATGGTCTCGCGCGAGATCCGAGGTTCACGAATGTCGTCAACATGGTCGCGGCTTTCCCAGTGGCACAACTATCAAATCCGGATGAAACACTGGCTTTCTATATTAACGTCTACAATGTATTAGCGCTCAATATGGTGACGGAAAACCTTCCTGTGCAGAGCATCAAGGACATAGGAAATTTGTTTAGGCCTGTTTGGAAACGACCGGCCGGAATGGTTGGAGGCCAGCAAGTTACGTTGCACGTAGTGGAGCACGAGATTCTGCGGACGCTGAACGAACCACGGATCCATTTCGCGATTGTTTGCGCGTCTGTGAGTTGCCCTGATTTAAGAGTCGAAGCGTATGTTGCCGGTCGCTTGAATTCACAGCTTGACGATCAATGTCGGAATTTTCTCAATAATTCAGACAAGGGCTTACGTGAGACGACCAATAAGCTTGAAGTTTCGAAAATCTTCAAATGGTTTGAAGAGGATTTTGATTCGCAAGGCGGTATCGCCAATTTCATTCGTCGTTATCGCAAGCTGCCTGCTTCGGTCCGAATTGATCCGGCGATCGATTACAACTGGTCGTTGAATAGCCAGTGAGTATTTTCCGAAACGAAAATACTTGTTTGAAGTACGCCATTGTCGATGGTCGGGAATGCGAACCGGGAATTATGAATCGCTGCTCGAATAGATCGAAACATCGGAATGCTAGGCGCGACATCCCAGAAGTTATTTTGGATTGTGCTCGGTATCAGTATCGTAACCAGTAGCGGGGGATCTGTCTTTCGCGACTTATATCTAGACAGATCCTTTGAATGCAGCTAGAAGGCGATTTATTACACCAATTCGTTCCTAAGTGATCCGCGCTTGCGAATACATTAATCGTCGTCTTGGTCGACTTTCAAGATTTCGCCGTCCGGCGTCACATAAATTTCGAATTCCGTGCCGTCGACCACGCCCTCAAGTTCATAGACAGCCTCGACACCCTCGCCAATCAGCGAGGCTTCTTCGAGTTCAATCTGGCTAACAGCCTTAGCCGCAGCCGCAAGGATGTTGCTTGGAACTTCTGATAGCGCCAGTTCCTTCTCAATGCATGCTGCCGTCGCTATGCAGCAGAGCGCACTGGTAGTGAAAAACAACAGCGGTAGTATTTTTCTTCGCACAGTTGGATTCCTCTGGAGTCACGCTGCTAATGGTCGAACTTTGGATTTACAGAGTAAATCTACTGACGTTAAGCAGTTGTTAAGGGACTGTTATAAAGGACCAAGAATTGCGGGTCGGCTTCGTTGATCAACTAAAACAGTAATGCGGCGAAGCCGCACTCAATAATCGGCAAGTGGGGTACACGGGCGCGAAAGTGGCAACGAGTTTTCGATTGAACCTCATGAAAGCGCTACTATCGAGCGAACGGTCCGACTTCGCTGAACAGCGCATCGGAGAAACCAGCAATGCCCAGTCTACGGAAGCTTATCGCGCGGCGACGGGCTTCGAGTACCGCGCTCGCGGCATCTCATCGTTCATACAAGGTATTTCCTACGCACTAGTGGCGTTATTGATCTCGTGGCAAACGACTTTGCTTGCTTTGGCTTTCAATGTGGTGTCGGTTTAGCTATCAGAGTCATTGTTATAAGCGACACGTCGCGCAGGAGCAGATCAAACGGAGTTGATACGCGACATTTTGTCCGATTTAACGGATGTGTTGGGATCCGAAAAACCATTGAAGATGAACCGACGCGTTCTCGCGATAGTCGAAGCGCGCGGTGGCCCTGCGATACTTTAGTATCACTATCAGGCGATCTCACTATCGCCGTGGTGTCCGACCAAGAGTTACTCATCTAGCGGGCCACCTGCGTTACCGATTTATTGCTGCTTTGCCCGAACTGTTCAGGGCCGAAAACAGAGCGGCAAAAGATAGCTTGAGTTGGGGGTTACGCGTCTTTTTAGGTGAAGCGCTACGTACGGAGTTCGCTGCCGTGCGCGTCGCCTTGGTGGCTCAATTTTAGACAGGTAATAAGCGACTCGGATTGATCTACGCCTGCGGCCGGTTCTTGTGGAGTAGCCGAACAGATTCGATTTTGTGCGCAACTAATAGTATTGGTGGTTTTTCCTCAATGCGATTGTCAGTCCGGCGCCTGCGCTTCGTCGAGCATGCGCTGCATCAAGGTCGGCGGTCCTTCGGTTAATCGTGCTTCGCCGCTCGGCACAAACGAACCGCCTATCTTAGCGAGTAGGATCTGCGCATTCATGAGCGCGCCCTCGGCGCCAGCTGCTTGCAGGGCAGGGAATCGCTCCATGAGCACGTCGGCGACGCTGCTATACACATTCGCCGGGTCCCATGGCCAGGCCGGCAGCGTCGCTAGTTGCTCAGCACTGAGGTCGCCGACGAAATGCCGCGCTTGAGGTTGCATAAGATCGGCGTTGCTTAATCCATCGAACTCCGTGAAGTTGATTGCCTGAACGACGACTAGCCTTTTGTCGTATGCGGCGTGATCAGCGAGCAATATCGTCCAACATTCTTTGCAATAAAAGCGGGTCGTGTCCGCGTCCGGGAAATTCAAGAAAGCGCCGATCCGATCCGCGCCTGAAACGACTTTAAAGTCGTTTGGAAACCAGCTGGTATCCACACATTGAAATGGCGGATGGGCAGGTCCACCACGTTTACTCGCATACCAAAGGGCGGAGGTGCAATCATGACAGCAGCACTGAAGCCTGAACAAATCATTGTTGGTATAGAACTGAATCTGCACGCTCGTACATTTGCAATTAATTGTTACCATCGCTCGTTTCCCTATTAATCAAATGGGTCGAAATAAGTTCACCGCGATGCGCATTCAACCAAGTTACGTGGTTGTGAAGTGAACCCGATCCGATTAACTAGATCACTTGGCGCCAGGTATCAAGATCGTCAATTTTCAGATACGGATTCTGGGTTTTGACATCGGCCATGCTCGCATTGGTCTCTTCGCTGTAATGATGTCCGGGTAGCAGGATTGTGTCGTCCGGTAGCGATTTTAATTTCGCCATGGAGTGGTACATATCTTCTTTGTTCGACCCAGGAAGATCGACTCGACCGCAACCGTTGATGAACAACGTGTCTCCGGAGACTAAGGTGTTTTTTACTCGGAAACACTGTGAACCAGGTGTGTGTCCTGGCGTATGTAGGAATTCAATTTCGATATCGCCGACGGCTAAAGTGTCGCCTGAATCGACCTGCACGATGTCCGAATCCGACACGCCAGTGACTTTTTTCAGCCCAGGTGCTTCAAACTTGTTCGCGTAAACCTTCACCGGGTTCAACGCAAGTAGTTCGGGAAGCCCGGCAACCGTGGTACTACCGAAACTTCCGCCGACATGGTCGGGGTGATAGTGCGTCGCTAGAGCGCCGATTAGTGTGTAGCCTCGGGCGTTGATCCGTTCGAGAAGTGCATCGATATCCCAGGCCGGATCCACGATCACAACTTCACGGGTTGAATGCGATCCAATGAGGTAGGAAAAATTCTGCATCGGGCCGATACCGATCTGCTCTATGATTAATTCGCTATCAGTATCCATTGTCTAATTAGGCCTCGAATAGTGTCTCGGAGCGGCCATTCTAACGCGAAAATCCGCGCCGAGGCGTAGATACGCTCGCTACGATGTCCTAGGTGCGACAGGCCTCTAGAGTGACATTAGAATTAAGCTTTGATGCCGAATGCCATGATAGGCATTCCAGGGAAGACAACAGAAGAGTCCGTGTGGCCGAGCACGATACCATCGTCAATGGCCTTGATTTTTTCTTGAAGCTTGCCATAAACGTTGACTATCTGCGCGAGCTGGTCGCCACGCTTCACAGCTGTTCCCGGAACTGCTTTAAATCGAATGATGCCGCTTTTTGAGCTGAACGGCTTATCCGAATATTTCAACTTTGACTCAGGTCCGTATCCGTCCGGCAATGGAAAGCAAAACGCAGCCCTGTCAGTCGCTATCATGTCTAAGTCCGAGAGAATATTTAACACGGCATTCAAACCGTACGTAACGTTTTCCTCGTTTATAACGTAGGGTTCACCGATCTCTAATGTGATAGCGGGAACATTCAGTTGCAACAGGTTATAAGACAAGGAGCGATGAAGTTCGCTATCGTCTTCTATGCACGCAAATCCCGATTGGTGAGCTGTATCAATCACACGTTCGTAAACCCGCGCGGTGGTTTGGCTTGGTTTTTGATCGATGATGGTATAGGGGATCGATTGCTTCCAATCGCTGTGCATATCAACAACGAGTTCGGGTGAGGTGCTCATAATTGTCTGAAATATTCGCTCCGCAACCCTCTGCCCGAGAGTTCCGGTTACCGAGCCAGGGAAACAACGATTGAGATCTTCCCCGCTAAGCGTAATATTTCGCGAATTCGTCTCAAGGCCAATCGGATTGGCGACCGGAAACGCATACACAGAGCCGCGCATGAGCCTGCGTCGCACGTATTTAAATACTTCTTGAATAATCGCGATGCCGACGATCTCGTCACCGTGAATACAAGCAGTTAACCAGACGACGGGTCCAGCGTTGGCACTAACTGCTGACATGAGTGGTAACCGACGAATCGATAGATCTGATCCGGCCATCAGCTGTACAAAAGAATACTGAACGCGTACGGCTTTTTTGGCTTTCAAAGGCTGTATTTTCGTCATCTCTGATGCATCCTTATTTCGAGAACCGTAGTAAGCATCTTGCAGTCCGAGTTCGTGGTTACGGATAACAATAAACGGATCGCCTGCATTTGCCTTACTTCACCGAATCCGAAGCCAAAACTAAGCGAGTCGGTATGAACAAAATCCGCCATCAGAAAATTAGTCGCGTCGCCGTCGCACTGCGCCGACAATATCCATGACCACGCCAGTCACTTGGTTAAAACGTCCCAATCGATAAATGACTTGGTTAACGGTGGCGTTTTCGCTGAGTCGAATTTCGGCGACTCTCGGTGTAAACCACAATGCCACGGCAAAGCGGCAGATCGACGAAAGCGCGAACACGCCGTATATAGTGTTCGTGAAGCTCACATTCATACCGCCGAGATCAAGTGTTCCCGGTAAGTTCGCGGCGACGAAGCCGCCCAGCAATGCGCCACAAAAAATGGCAACTGCACTGGTGACAGCAAGTACTGCCGAAAATGTTGCCAGCTCGCTACCGACGGGGCGTAGGTCGAAAAGATAATTGGACGAACTCAAGTTAAATCCACCCCACGCCAGACCCGCCACGCATTGAACCGCAATCAGATACCAGAAATTGTCAGAAAAGATCCATAAGGCAGGCAAGGTAGGGATTAGAAAAGCCGTGATGACCAAAATTATCCGGTTGCCAAGGTGATCCGCGATAGTCCCCCAACTATTTATAGTAATTAGTTGGATAACAATCGACGCTCCCAGATTTGCCATCAACTCCGCGTAGCTGAAGTTGAGGTTGCGCAACATATGGATGGAGAAAAATGGCGCTGCTATGGCGACGGAACCTTGCATTGACGCGACGAACAACATGAATCGTCTATATTGACGGTCGCCTAAGGTTCCAAGAATTACCTTGACTGCAGCGCGCAATGAAACAATATTTTGACCCGCGGGCGAGGGTGCAGCCACATCAGGTAGCGTGGCCAGGAGTTCTATGGATTTTAATCGGCCAACCAGTGCACATCCGAACAGGATGGCGAAACCCGCCGCTGTGTACCCGAGTTGGGCGGCAAAATGCAACAACAACCCGCCGATCGAAAGCGCGGCGAAACTTGCTAATGCGGTAATCCGCGAACGGCGGGCGAAGTAACGTCCGCGCCGCTCGACTGGCACGAGGGCAACCATGACGGTACGCCACTGCGGCTGTACAAAATGGCTACCGGCCTGAAAGAGCACCACGGTCACGATCAATATCGTCACAGCGTGGGTAAATTCGCTCGCGCAGAGCAAGATGAATACACCGATCGTGGCACACTGAAACGCGGCACCGCCGACGATGAGTCGGACCTTGCTCACGCCGCGTCGACCAATCCACACGGATAGAAACTGAGATATCGCGCCGAACAACTGTGGGAACGCGGTTATCCATGCGATCTGTTGTGCCGTCGCATTCAGGAATATGGCGAACGCGGCTAAATAGTTGTCACAGACCGCGCTCATAACGGAAGAACCGACTGCCTCGCGCTGTGACTGCCGTAACGCGTGGCGCTGCGGTCGGCTTAATCGAGTGCTACGGCTCACCGAATTGATTGGGCCTCTGGTGTGTGGATCACGGGATTGCGGCTTCGCGGAGGACTTGCGTACGATCGGTGGGTAATTTAGCCAGAAAACGCGTGGCAAGCGATCGAGCGCGACCGTTGAACTGAGTATCGCGTGGTGTGTTTTCTAACGATCCCAGTTGGTTCTCTCGGTTCGCAACGATCAATTCGACGTTTAACATGGCCGGCCGTTGACGACGTATTGCCCTTTACCGAAATCCTATAATCCGTTGCGTTCTCTCGCGGCGGTGAGAATCATTTCCAATAATTGCGCGTATTCGATCCCGGCAAACCCGGCCATGAGATTGAGTTTTCCGTCCCAGCACCAACCAGGATTTGGATTAACTTCCAGAAGCTTTATTGTCCCTTCGCTATCAGCACGGAAATCGAAACGAGCATAGTCGCGACATTCGAGACGTTCGAAAAGGCGGCTGGAGAAATGCGTCAATTTACGATGCGATTCCTCATCTAATTGAGCTTCTTTGTAATGGATCGACGTCCAATAGGGCGACTTAGGATCCCACTTCGATTCGTAAGAGAGTATTTTTGGCAAATTATCCGGCAGTTGACTGTAGTCAACTTCAAGTGCTGGCAATACTTCGAACCTGTCGGGATTTCCGATCAAACCCATGCTGTACTCAGCGCCTTGTAAGTATTCTTGGATGAGGATGGGGACACCAGGCATGATCTCGCGGAGGCGTTCGATGTAGGAAATGAGCTCAACAGCATTATGAACTACGGCATTTTGCGTGATGCCAATTGAGCTATCGCCGCAATTGGGCTTAATGAGTGCGGGAAAATAAGACGGTAAGTTGGCCACGCGATCGTCGGGATCAACGAACGTTTCCATTGGCACATCAACCTCAAGCCCTTTGGCGATTGAACGGACGTTGGCCTTGTTATAGCAAAGCGATAGGCATCCTGGTCCGGCGCCCGTGTAGGGAATGTCGAGCAATTCAAGCAGGGCTGGTACATGCAGCTCCATCGTCGCTTTGTTGCGAAACCCCTCATCACACAGGTTCATTACGAGTTTCGGTCGCTTGTTTAGCAGGCGTTTTATGATCGACTCGTGGTCGTCGACGTATTCGCATTCAAACTGGCTAAGACTAGCAAGTTTCGTTTTTAGGATATTGATGGTTTCCAGATCTTCTAGATTGAATTGTCCGCCCATCTTTACCGCATCCGGCATCTTTGGATCGCCCATCAGGACGGCAACTGTTATGGCGTCTTTCTTGGGCGCAATTTGCGATGTAATTTTTTCTGGTCCGACCGCAGTGATGAACATGCGATGCGCCATCATGCCGAGATCTTGATTGCGGGTGGAATCCGACGACACGGTGCCATGGGATTCGATATGCGTGAAGCCGATCGATTTCAGTACTTCGTGCATTTCATCGAAAGTATAGAGGCGTTCCGCGTAGAACTGATCGGCGATGACCCCAATGTCAGAATTGGTGATGACTTCGCGGGAAATTATTCGTTTGCCGTCTGACGACAAGGAGCGCTCGCGATTGACGAATTGACTCTGATCGATCCATTCCCACGAGCGAGGCTCGAAGTTTTTTGCCATCCATCCGCCGTCGACAATATCTAGGACTAACCTGCCGCGCGAATGGAGAACTTTTTTTATGGCTTCCAGAACCATGTAATCGTCATCTTCGCGTTCGAAGTAACCGAAAGAATTCCCCATGACAATTACGCAATGTTTCGAGCGTTCAGGAATTCGGAAACGGCGCGCGTCACCTTCCGAGAACGTTACGGGTAAATTTCGAGCGCGTGCGCGTTTTCTGGCAAGGCGGACCAGGTATCGCGACCGATCGATCCCTGTTACATTTCTGAAACCGCGCCGAGCGAGTTCTAGCGAGTGCCGACCCTGACCGCAACAGACGTCCAAGACGTGATCGCTAAGCTGGATTCCTGAGGTCTTCAAGATAAGATCGACGTCTCGAACGGTATTGATATCGTTCTCTACGACATCACCGTCAGTCTTTAGGTACAGAGAATTGAACAGGCTTTTCCACCAGTCTGGTGGCAAATGGCGTTCCAAATCGGAGACGGGACCGAGCGTACGAGGTCCAAATTCTTTTGGCTTTTTTGCCGATGGCTGTTTAGAAGCACCGTGTCCGAATGCACCCTTGTCGCCAGTTTTAGCCATGGTTTGGAGGTTCCCCCGCTGTTGTTAAATCTAGGACAAGCGGCGGCCTATTAGATGCTTTCGGGACCAAAAATCAAGCACTATTTTTGCCGGCGGGCACGGGCTACGGGTCGATACGTGCCCGTTGTTCTCGAAATGAAGCGCTTCCATAAGCGATGATGTCCGAGCCCGGATCGCGCATTTTGCGTTACCCGAGGCGGCTGGAGACCGACCGCCTCAGCGGTCGAGAAGTTCAAAGTTGTGACTGGCATAGAGCCCGCTTAGATCGATGTTGTTCGCGAAAACGGAGAATGCCAGGTAGCCGCCGAGCCCAGTTGTCCGCGTGATCCAAGGTGGCAGGTAGCGCGCAGGACTAATTGTTCCGTCTTCGAAGTACGGTTCGAAACGAATGACGTCGCCAAGCGTCATGCGGCCGGCAAAGAAGTTTTCACATAGCTTGAGCTTTTGTTCGCGCAGCGCCCAGCGAAAAAATGTGTGAACTTCAAGCAAGCCGTGCAAATAGACGGAATCTTTAGTGAACGCATGACCTCCGGTAACCGGGGCGCCGCGAAAGACCCGCATGGTGGAATTATAGCTCTCCATCTCAGGTTGTCCGGCTTCAAGAAAATATCGAAACACGTCGATAAAATCTGCGCCGTTGAGTGCGAGATCGATTGCGACAATGCGCATCGCGATCCGTTCCAATCGTGCAATATCGATTGCTCCGGTCACGAGCTCAGCAAATGTGGCGAGTCCTTCTTGCGCTGCAGTTGTCCGTGGCGCGCCGAGACTTAGGGATTTTAAATGCGGTTGCGCACGCCCGTTCAGGGCCGTTAACGAGTGAACAAAGGCCTCGTGCTGTAACAGCTGTTCGGCATCGTATTCAGAGAAACAGGTCGCGTCTCGTAGTCGAATTCGAGTAGCACCAGCGACGGCTTTCGAGGCGAGGTTTTTATCAATTTCAATGCGGATACGATCAGGCTCAAATACTTCGGTTAATCGGGCTTGAATCGCCTGTTTTATGACATTGGCAGGTAAGCAAAATTCCGCTTCTGCTGCTTGATGGTTCCGGTCAAATTCACTTGCTACTTTGAGAAAGTACCGGGCGGCATCGAGACTCGTTACGCCATTGCCGCCTGTTAAAGCTTCACCCGGGCGACCATATACCTGTACCGAGAGCGATGTCATCTCGGGCCCGCCGCGTTGTGCCAGGAGCTGGCTAATAGTGAAATAGGACTGCGCCGTTTTCGTTACGTACTCAGCCAGCGGGTGCTCTAGTTTGCTCGCCTGTTCCGTTATCGAATCAAGTTTGCGGAGGTTTTCCGATCGGTCTACGAAGGGGTAGGCTACGTCCGGCAATTGCGGTTGTCCTCGGTGCCACGAGGCTAAGAAGACGGATTGCAGTGCTGGTGGCCAGGCCAGCTCGGACAGAATCTTAATATCGCGAGATATATCTACAATTGATTCGTCTAGCTCTAATACCTTGTCGAGTCCATTCATAATTCATCACCGAACAAGCTAGGTTAAAACTTCAATCGGCCGCTCGACCGCAAGGCCGAATTTCGTGATCGAGATCTTGAAAACTCTTGTACTCAACAGTCGGGTGCATTGCCGAGACTTATGCACATGATTCCAAAATGCGAAGCTCACCGCGTCTCAATCTTGCGTGGCGCACTAATCGGGCTTGCGATGCGAGGAGACTCCATTAACTTCGATTTTGCCGATACATCAAAACGGTCAAATCATCGGGCTTGCTCGGTCCGTCACTGTAGGGATTCAGCATACGGGTAGTCGTTACTTCAATGAGCGTTCGACAAGCGAACTCCAGTGAACCGCGGCACGCGAGCGCGCCAACTTCTTCCCTAAAAAGATTATCGTAGAGGCCGTCGCTTGCGATGACGATCGTATCGTTCGGAGCGAGGTCCACCGTAGTCCCGATTTCGACTGACATGTTGGGATCTCCCAATACGTTAGACACGATATGCCGCGCCTCGTGATACATCGCCTCGTCTTCGCTTAGCAGGCCTGCTTCTACGGCATATCCCGTAGGGGAATGAAAAACGGTGTACCCCTTCATTTTGCTGCGACCACCAATAATACAGGCGCCGCTATCGCCAGCGTGGTAAGTGCGTGCCGTGCGATTTGTGATTTCGACAACGATTAAGGTTGTTGCAGCGCCCGGGATTTGTTCGCAGATTTTTTTCTGGCCTTGTTCGAACCCATTGACGATTGATACGCGTGGCGCTTCGCCGCGGCCGTCGGTGACGGCCTCGATCAGCGATTCGATAGCGAATCGCGCGGCTAAATTGCCGTGCGGAAGGCCCCCGGCACCGTCTGCGACGGCGAGAATCAGAGTCTGTTCGTCAACGGGAATAACCGCGTAGGCGTCTTCATTGACGGTTGTTTTGTTTGGCGCTCGGGCACTGAACATCGCGATCGAACCGCCATTGAGCGTTTCGATTCGCTGTTCAAGTTGGGACTCTTGGCCGTACGTGGCGATCGGGTCGTGGCTCATCTCCATACAATATTCGCTAAATAGTTGCGCAATTGAGCCGCAGTGCGGTATTTCTTAAAAATTAACCCTCGTTTCAGGCCGCAGCAAATCGCTTTAATCTCCGGCGCATGGTTCGGGTAGTGTTTGGGGCCA
>JBLFWX010000118.1:0-12897 GCA_047611805.1 Gammaproteobacteria bacterium | reverse complement strand
AAGGCGTGCGAATGACGCCAAAACCATTTCAGCGTCCGCGACCGCCCATTTGGATCGGGGCATTCGCACCGAAGGCAATGGAACGCGCGCTAAATTATGAAGGATGGTGTGTCTGGTTTCCGCCGCCCGTCGACGAATTTGGTCCCGCCGCAAAGCTGATGCGTGAGAGGGCTGCAGAACGTGGCAAGAAAGATTGGCAGATTGTGGTGGGCTACGAAGGATGGATCGGCGAGGAACCGGATCTTCGTGAAAAACACGGGCACCGGTGGGTAAAAGAATGGAGCTTTTACGCCGACAAAGGTCTCTCGCCGGACGTTAGTGGAGAAACGATGCTCAATACCATTGAGAAGAGTTTTCTGTGCATAGGTAATAAGCAGAAATGGATCGATCGCATGGGCGAGATGAAGGAAAAAGTGAACCCCGATCGGCTGTGTATTCGTACGCGTAACCCGGTCAATCCAGGCCAATACTACCCGTCCCGAACGGAATCTCTTGAGCAGATCGAGCGTTTCGGTGAGATCCTGAACGAGATCCGCTAGTTGAGCTTAAATGTAAAGAATGTGATTTGCCTGACCAAGGCATATTTAGTTAAAGGAAGCAGATAATGAAAATGGGCTTAATGATCGGTTATTCGGGCGGCAAGGTGCAGCTGCCCATGGAGTTGATTTTGGAAGCAGAAGCGGCTGGCTTCGACTCGGTATGGTCTGCAGAAGCCTGGGGCGCCGATGCCATTACGCCATTAGCTTGGATCCTGGCGCGCACCACGAAACTGAAAGCGGGAACGGCGATATGCCAGATTCCGGCGCGCACCCCATCGAATATGGCAATGACGGCAATGACTTTGGACCAGCTGTCCGGGGGGCGTTTTATTCTTGGCGTCGGTCCATCCGGCCCGCAAGTGGTCGAAGGTTGGTATGGCAACGCCTATGGTAAGCCGTTGGCGCGGAGCAGAGAGTACATCGAGATCATCCGTAAGATCCTTGCGCGCGAAAAACCGCTAACCCACGATGGAGAGCATTACCAAATTCCGTTCAACGGCCCGGGTAGCAGCGGCCTCGGCAAACCATTGAAGAGCATCCTGCACGGCGATCCGAATTTACCGATCTATACGGCCTCGTTTACGCCTGCTGGCGTGACGATGGCAGCAGAGGTCGCTGATGGTTTTTTCCCGGTGTGGATGAACCCGGAACGTTTCGACTTGTTTGATGAACCGATAAAGGCCGGCTTTAGAAAAGCTGCCAGTGGGAAGTCGTTGGATAATTTCGACGTCGCGCCGTTCGTACGCATGTCAATGGGCGATGACATTGCTGCCTGTCGCATGAAGATTAAGAATGGATTGGCCTTGTACATCGGCGGCATGGGTGCGCGGAATAAAAATTTCTATAACGACTACGCAAAAATGGCGGGCTATGAAGAAGCCGCGATAAAGATCCAGGATTTATTTCTGGCCGGTGCGAAAGATGCCGCCGCCGAGGCTGTGCCTGATCAACTCGTCGATGAAACGGCGTTAGTCGGACCTCCCGGGCACATTCGCGAGCAGTTGACCTTATGGAAGGCCGCCGCCGCGCGTAAACAGGTTGGAACCATGATCGTGGCAGTCAGTAATGCGCAAGAGGCGCGTTTCCTGGCCGAGGAGTTGCTCTAGCAGACGCTGTCGCGCAATCAATCGTCGGGTCGATCTTTAACGGGGTCGATGTTGATCTAGCACTCACGCTTTTCATCGGTTCGTTTGCTTCCTTGCATCTGGCCCAAGGAACATCGACCGTAAGGGTTGCGCCCGGAGGTGACCGGCAAACGGTTATATTCGACGTTGGCGTGTCAGATTTTATACCGCTTGCGAGTACGGTTGAACAAACGTTGCGGAACGTTCAGTTCCTACGGATATTCCATAGTCCGAACGGCGTGGCCGCCGAACCAACAAACGGCTACTACAGAGCAGTTTATCGTCGCGAATCCGGGTATTGGTAACGTGACTGCGTTAGGCGTGGCTCCGCTACCGCCGGCGATTATTTCCTTGTGCCTGGAACCGTGGGACTCTGGGTACGGTGCAGAGCCGCCGCGTAGATTTAGTTCAGCGGGAACGCTTGGCTGCGCTCGTTTGAGCAGTCGGCGGCGTCATCATCCGATTGGTCCCAATGCATTCTACTGAAGCGCTGCTGTACGGCGCTCAAGCGTAGTTCAATAATTCTCTTATCAAACGACTAAGCTTTCCGGAATTTGGCCTGGAGCGCGATTCGAGCTCTGGCGCGTACGAAACAGGCATGAACGCGGCCCCTAGTCGTCGAATCGGCGCACGTAAATCGGCAAAACAAGTCTCTGCCATGCGCGCCGCGACTTCTGCACCGACACCAAATCCTGTAACCGCCTCGTGACAGACCACGAGGCGATGGGTTTTCCTTAGAGACTCAGCGACCAAAGCCTCGTCCCACGGTTGAATCGTCCGTAGATCGATAATTTCAATGTCGATGCCGTCAGCTGCCAACTCAACTGAACTCTCCTCGGCCCACGCTACACCGGCGCCGTAGGTCACTACGGAAACGTCTTTTCCGTTACGGACAATGCGTGCGCATCCGAGTTCGGCCGTGGCGTCTGCGTCGGAAAGCCGCGCTGGGTTTGTCGCGTTATATAACGTTTTATTCTCGACGAAGATCACGGGGTTTGGATTTTCAATTGCGGCCCGCAATAGGTCGTAGGCGTCTGCGGCATCGGACGGACACACAACCGTTAAACCTGGAACATGCGCGAACCACGCTTCAAGACATTGGGAGTGCTGGGCGCCAAGATGGATGTCGCCGCCGTGCGCCGTGCGCACGACCATCGGCACGTTATATTGTCCACCAAACATGAAATGTGCTTTTGCCGCCTGATTCACGATGGCATCCATCGCCAAGGTCGCGAAGTCCATGAACATAATTTCGACAACGGGTTTGTAGCCGCATAATGCGGCGCCGTATGCGGTGCCGACCAGAGCAGCTTCGGAGACTGGGAAGTCGAAAACGCGCTTGTTGCCAAATAGAGCCAGTAGGCCGCTAGTGACCCCGAAAGGGCCGCCCGCGGCGCCAATGTCTTCGCCCATTAGTATGACGTGATCATCTGCGTGCATGGCGTCCGTCATCGCACAGCGGATAGCTTCACCATACGTCATCGAGGTCGTGATACTCATGGCGCGTATACGTTTGTGAATGCGTCGTCCATGCTCACAACCGGGCTCGCACGCGCCACGTCGACCGCGCCTTCTATTTCGACTGCGAGATCGGCATCTATTTGCGTCAGTATCGATTCGGCGATCTCGGATGCCAGAAGCTTGTCCCGCAGGTATATGATCGGATCGCGTGCACGCGCGGCGGCGAGCTCGTCCGGATCGCGGTACGCTTGCGCGTCCCCTTCGTAGTGGCCGTGAAAGCGTTCGACCGACACTTCGAATACCTGCGGTTTGCCGGTGGTGCGAATAGCATCGATGATAGGCTCAGCCATTTGCGTGACAGCGATCACGTCGAGACCATCAGACAAGTGATAAGCAACATTGAACGCCGTTGCGATTTTTTCTAGATCCCCACTGAATTGCTCGTCGGACGGGGAAAATTCGCTCCAACCGTTGTTTTCGCAGAGAAACAGGCACGGCAACGACCACAATGCGCAGAGATTGATGCATTCGTGGAAGATGCCTTCGGCCAAAGCGCCATCACCAAAATAGGCGACCGCAATGTTTCCGTCGCCATCCAGTTTATGGGCGAGCGCGCTGCCGGCAGCGATAGGGAGGCTGCCTCCGACAATACCATTGGCGCCTAGCAGACCAATGCTTGAGTCCGCGATATGCATCGAACCACCTAGCCCACGACAGACCCCTGCTTCACGTCCCATCAACTCGGCAAAAAGTCCGGCGAGTGCGAGACCTTTGGCGATTGATTGGGCATGACCCCGGTGCGTGACGGCGATTGTGTCGCGTTGGCGTAAATGCCTACTCACACCAACCGCAACAGATTCCTGGCCCATGCTTGAGTGAATGAATCCCGGGATGTCGCCGGCTTTGTGCAAGGCGCTGAGGCGCTCTTCCACTTTGCGGATGCGAAGCATGGCTCGGTACGTTGGCAAAAATTCTGCGATTTCAGGCATCGACTACTCGCTTAAATTGAGATGCGCCGGCAGCACGAACAACGAAGTCTGCCCGGATACCCATCGTGTAGTTAGGGGCGAGTGAGCGAATCGGTTTCGACGGTTGTTTTAAGGTGCCGCGTATCTCCGATTATCGTAAAAATAACTAATACTCGTGTGCCAGGTTCACCACGGCTGCATGGCGTTATGATGCGCACCATTGTAGCGACTAACTGACTGGAGCGGCCACGATGACTATCTCGATCGAAAACTCAGGACCTGTAAGAACCATCATTCATGATCGATACGAAGCGCGTAACGCTATGGATCCGGACAGCGCTGTTGCTTTGCACCAGGCATTATTGGATTTCGATGCAGACGAAAGCGCCTCAGTTGCTGTGTTGTGGGGCGCGGGCGGCGCTTTCTGTGCGGGATGGGATTTAAAATATGCTGGCACTTTGGTGGGCGCCGATGACCCGCTTGCGCCGCTCAATTTTATCGACGGCACGACCGCCGAACCCCGTGGCCCGATGGGTCCAACGCGCTTAGTATTGAATAAGCCTGTGATTGCGGCAATCGAAGGACCAGCGGTCGCCGGTGGTATGGAGATCGCGCTCTGGTGCGATCTGCGGGTCATGGCGCGCGACGCCTTCATGGGTGTCTATTGTCGCCGCTGGGGTGTGCCGTTAATCGACGGGGGTACGATTCGCTTGCCGCGGATCGTCGGACGCGGACGGGCGCTCGATATGATCCTCACTGGCCGGAAGGTACCGGCAGAAGAATGCATGCAAATTGGTTTATGCGAAAGATTGGTAGAACCGGGTGACGCACGCCAAGCTGCCGAGGAATTGGCGCAATCGATCGCACGCTTTCCACAACGTTGTATGCGGGCCGATCGGGCCTCCGTGTACGCGCATAGCGGCGTGAGCATCGAGGACGGATTGAAAGGCGAGTTCTACGGCGGCAAAGAAGTGTTGGCTAAAGAAGGTGTCGAAGGCGCCGCACGATTCGCTTCTGGCAAAGGACGTCACGGCAACTTTGAGGATATTTAAGCGGAACGAAAGGCCGTGTGATTCGCGCGGATTTTAAGTTGTCGCAGGTCTGGGGAACGGAATGGCGAGAACAAGCTCGGTAGAGTTAGGATGCGGAGCTACACTGGCATGATAATTTCACGAAATAATTAACAACGAATGCGCGTTAAAGTCGGGCATTGATAATAGCGAGAAGCCGCGATGCACAAGCACATGGCGTTAATCGGGTTCGTTCAGGCGCAAAACTGTTCAAACTATCCCGGCTCTTGGCGGCATCCGCTCGCACGTCAGGATTTTCTAACGGCAGACTATTATCAACACATCGGAAGAACTTTAGAACGCGGCAAGTTCCAACTCCTCTTTTTTGACGATCGCCTCGCGTTGCCAGACATCTACGGAGCCGACCATAGCGCATCGATTGAGAACGGCGTGCGCGTCGTTAAAATGGATCCCATTCCAATCTTAGCGACGATTGGAGCGGCCACATCGCGGATCGGTCTTGGAGGAACCTTATCGACGAGCTATTTCGAACCATTCCACGTTGCACGGCAGTTTTCGACTTTGGACCACATGACCGGCGGGCGAGCAGCATGGAACGTGGTTACCTCGCTTAACGATTCTGAAGCATTGAACATGGGACGTGCGATGCCAATAGCACATGATCAACGCTACGACCGCGCTGACGAATTTATGGATGTTGTGTTAGGCCATTGGCGCGCATGGGATAGCGACGCGCTCGTTATGAATAGAACAACGGGACAATTCGCAGATTCAAAAAAAGTCCGGCGACTCGAGCACCACGGCAAGTACCTTGAATCGCACGGCACGTTCACGGTGCCGCAAACGCCACAGACGCATCCGGTGATCATTCAAGCAGGACAAAGCGGCCGCGGCCGTGAGTTTGCAGTGCGTTGGGGGGAATTGATATTCGCGATTTTCCCTAACCTTGAGTTCGGGAAAGTCGCCTATCAGCAGATGCACGACGAAGCTAAAGCACAAAATCGGGATCCTGATTCCTTGCGTATTGCCCCACTGATTTATCCCATTGTTGGCCAGAGTAAGGCCGAGGCGCAAGACAAAGCGGCACTAATAGAAAGCCTGGCGAAACCAATCGATGCCTTAGCCTTGCTGTCTGAAGTGCTGAACTTCGATTTCTCTCGAAAAGAAATGGACGAGGCGTTCACCGATGCTGAGTTAGCGAATCTCAGCGGTTTGTTGGCGATCCGCGATCGGGTCGTAAAACTTTCTGGTAAAAAGAATCCAACCGTTGGCGACTTCATCGAGTACAGCGCACGCGGAACAATTAAAGAAGCGCCAAATTTCATCGGTACGGCGTCGCAAGTTGCTGATGGTTTAGAGCAATGGTTTCGCGAACGCGCTTGTGATGGCTTTGTCGTCGGCGCGAGTCACATCCCTGGCGCGTATGAAGACTTCGTGACATTCGTGGTGCCGGAACTGCAACGACGCGGCCTGTTCCATCAAGATTATGCGGGTCCAAGCCTGCGTGAAAACTTGGGCTTCGCCGGGTACTGCGTCGCGGGCACGGGTCGCGCAGACCCTTAGCTGCTTGGTCGAGGCGGTGTAGTCACTGTTCCTACTTTATGAAGTGAGGAAGGCGAACTCAACTAATAGTTGAATAATTGGATTGACCGCTAATTCGAAGCCGGTGCCGATTCAACGTGGAACATACGTTCAATAATGAAGGATTTTTCGTGGGTTTTACTCAGCCTTTGCGGGAGGTCGCTCACATGAAGTTGTGCGGCGCAAGCTTAGAGCGTCGAGGTCTATGGGTTGACTGTGCGTACGGGTTTGTGCGCGAACGTTTCTGTTGATACGACAGCACCCACGACCAAACCAACCCCTAAGAGCTGCATAGGATTAAGCGCTTGAGACAGGATAACGTAGCCGAGGAGGACACTTGATACCGGTTCGAGGTTCATCAGCAGCGCGGTCTTCAGCGATCCAACTTTGGCCAACACCACAACCAAAAAAATGATCGCGAACGTATAACACAGCGGAGCCGCAATGAAGCCAACCCAGCCGGCTGCGGAATCAGGCAGGGCAAACTGTTCGAGGACCACGAAAGCGACGGAACTCCGGACCACCAAGACGGACATCGCATTGCTGCCACCGGCATAGGCCAGCGCCGCGAACACGGAATTCGCAGCAAAACTAATTTCAAAGAAAACATCCTCAAGAAAATCGAGGGTTTTCAGAAGCACGCGCTCAGTCGTGCGTCCGACGAAGTCAAAATTAACTTTCTCATTGAGCGGGCAAAGGACGAAATAGCGACATACGTTCGGAGCACGAATAATCAAGACCAGGTAAGAACGATTCTAGAAGATGTGTCGTTCAACGAGACGCCAGCTATCGACGTGGAAAAATGGATGTTGCCCCTTAGCTTTCGTTCACAAAATAGAAACGGCGGTACGATCAAAATCATTTACGACGTCACTTCACTCAGCGATATTCGGTCTAATATTATTGCATCGACTCTCATGGAGTTTTCCGGCGCATTGCTCCTTTCTATTATCGTTCTATATTTCGCATCGACGTGGATCACCGGCACTGTTGAAAAGCTAACGCAATTCATGTCATCCGATTTGCAGAATATTGCACCTGATCAAATTCCTGCTGCGGATAGTGACGATGAAATCGGGGAATTAGCCAGACGCTTCCGAATCTTAGTTGCAGATGCGCAGTCTTACATTACTGAAATCGAAATGCTGAATATTAAAGACCCGCTAACCGGCTTATACAATCGACGGCACTACGACGATTTCGTCGACGGCGAGGTATCGCGCGTGTCGCGAACCAATTTAATGTTGTCATTTTTCTATATTGATGTAGACAACTTCAAAAAACACAACGATTCCTATGGTCATAAAAAGGGTGATAGCGCATTAGTCATGGTGTCTCAGCAGATCTATGAAACTCTGAGTAGAACCAGCGATTTGTCTTTTCGACTAGGTGGCGAGGAATTCCTGGCAGTTGTCAGCACTGAAACAGAGGATCACGCAGTCGAACTTGCGGAAAAGATTAGAACCAATATCGAGCTAGCCGCAATCGAACATCGAAACAACGTGGACTACGGAGTCGTGACGGTTTCTATCGGGGTTTATTGCGCTCGACCGAATCCACAGCTTCAAGCCAACGAGTTTTTGCGCTAAGCAGACGAGGCGCTGTACGAGGCGAAGCAGTCTGGTAGGAACCAGGTGGTCGCGCGGAAGTTTCCTGCGCTCGCCTCGAACGTTGCTTCATCGGTTCTTGCGATTGTGCAGTTATCGAGAATCACGCTCGAGCGTGTGTTCGCTAGGGCGTCGACTTGCCTGCCAGAGGTTTCGTTTTCAAAGCAAACGCCATCAAGTGGTCCGCCGATACTGACTCCCCGGTCCAGTGACCGCCAACGGCTTGAACAACGAACTGACGGCCGTTTTCATCGATGCGGTAGGTCATCGGTACCGACGCTGCTTGGGTAGGCAATGGAAATTTTATGAGTTCATCCCCATTTGAGATATCGAATACCCGGAGGTTGTGGTCGCCCGAGGCGGAAATAAATATCAGTCCCGATTTCGTCACGAGCGGCCCACCGAAACCTGGCGAGCCTTTGAAGAATCGGCCAATAAGTGGAATGTTGTTCGCCAAAGTACCCAGCGGCACCTGCCAAAGTTTTTCGCCACTGGATAAGTCGACCGCTGCCAAAGTTGCCCACGGCGGCGGGGAGCAGGGCGCACCAAGCGGAGAGGCCAGCAAATCAATTTCGACGCAATACGGCGTGCCAGTCTGCGGAAACTCACGTCCCGATCGGCCGCATGATTTTCTAGGTCTCAATGTCGCGACCATTGCAGCTTGCGTATCACTCGCGACCATAATGCCGCGTTCCGGATCGATTGCCGGTGAGCCCCAATTGTTGCCTCCAATGGGTGCCGGATAAAGCACCGTCCCCGTGGTACTGATAGGTGTATAAATCGGCCCGTGATTTAGCGCCTCAATTTTGTCGCGGCACGCGTTGCGATCCCAAAACGTAATCCCCCACGCATCGTCGACCTCGAAGTTCAGCGGATGCAGCGGCGGCGGCTTCAGCGGAAAAGGTTGTGTTGGTGCTAGATATTCTCCGGCCACTTGGCCTTCTTGTGGCACGGGTCTTTCTTCAACTCCGAAAATCGCTTCGCCGTTACGACGGTCGAGGACCCACGTCAATCCCATCTTCGTGACTTGCACCAGGACAGGGATTTCTTCGCCATCGATCGTGATGTCGACGAGAGTTGGTTGTGCCGGCACGTCGAAATCCCAGATATCATGATGTACCATTGGAACATGCCAGATCACTTTCCCGGTATCGAGGTCGAGCGCCACCACGGAGCTTGAGTAATGATCAAGATGACCGTCGCGCTGTCCGCCATAATAGTCAGGGGAACTGTTGCCCGTTGGCACATAAACCTGCTTAAGTTCTTTGTCGACGGATATGACTGACCAAACATTGGTGGTGCCGCGAACGTAATTTCCTTGCGAATCGACTGGCTCGTGTCCTGGCGCAACCGGATTCCATGCCCACTTTAGCGCACCTGTTCGGACATCAAATGCGCGTACGACCCCGGCGGGTACATCAACATCCCATGCGTCGATAACAAACGCACCGGTTATTAAGGTTTCGCCAACGATCGCAGGCGGACTCGTAACCGCATATTCGCGTTTGCCATGCTCGCCGATACCAATTGTTAGATCAATTTCCCCCCTAGAAGAAAATTCGTCGCAGCGCTGCCCGGTCTCGCCGTCTAAGGCAATAATTCTGGCATCGACGGTTGGAGCAAAAATACGATGTCGGCAAAACTCGCCCGGCGCCAAGTCCGGATCGACCCAACTGGAGACGCCGCGACAATGGGTCAATTGTTTTTGTGCGACATTCACCTGCGGATCGTACATCCAACGTTCCGCACCGGTTTCCGGATCAAGCGCGAAAACACGATTAAATGGCGTGCAGTAGTACAGCGTTTTTTCAACAACAATCGGAGTCGCCTGAAACGAGCTGCTTGGCAGCACCGTTTGTAGATCTAGGTCTTTGTCCCGTATGCCCGGGCCTTGGCGCATGTCGCCTGAACGATGCACCCAGGCGACTTCGAGGGAGCCAACATTGTCAGCGGTAATCTGATCCAGCGGCGAGTAATGCCCACCACCAGGCGCGCCGCCCCATGTGGGCCAATCTGCGGTTGGTCCTTGGGTGAGCTCAACCCCGGGTCCCGATTCCCCACACCCTGCCAGTGAAATCGCGAGAAGGACTGTAAGACCGATCGTGTGTCGCATAGCTGAATCCAATTCCGAACAGATGAAAAAGTATAAAGTTATTGAGCGAGTCTGACTGCCCTGTTGTTTGCGCCATGATAGGACCCACATAAGCACAAGCGCCAACGCTACGATTAACCTAGAAGTTCGAACTATGGTGACATATCGCGTAGCATTACCGAGCTGATTCGCCAACCAATCAACCGAACAATGAGGAGATAAATGATGGAATTCACAGGAAAATGTTATTGCGGAGATATCCAATATTCGGCGTCCGGTGAACCAGCTATCAAGCTGCAGTGCCACTGTCGCGAGTGCCAATATCTCGCTGGTGGTAGCGTTAACGTTACGATCGGAATGCCAGCTGACGGTTTTAAATACACCAAAGGGGCGCCGAAGAAATTCAAACGTAGCGACCTCGAACACGGCGTGACACGTGAGTTTTGCGGTAGCTGCGGTACGCAGATGCTAACCACCGCCCCCGCGTTGGCCGGTGTGCAGTTGATCAAAGTGGGTACCATGGACGACCCATCGATGTTTACTCCAGATATGGCGATCTTCACTGCAGACAGCCAAAAATTCCATCAAATCGCAGACGGTATGCCATCGTTCGAAGGCTTTCCTGGATAAATTCCAAGCTAGTAGGGCTGCTGAATCGATGCGCAGCCCCGCTAAGCTTTGGGCGGCGCTGCGCAGAAAATCGTGGCGCGAACTGAAATATAGTTGCGAGTTCACTGCGGCGCTGAGTGCTCCTCTTGTCTGTAGAAATCTAGGCTTGATCTCGCACTCGGTTTTTTGGGTGTCGACTAATACAAGCGACGGGAGCGCGTGGTCCGCAATATTAAGCAAGGCCGATAAGCGACGCGTCGATTTCGATTACGACCACGTGCTGACGACCTCCACTTTCGGTACAGGGGACGGATTTATTTGAATCGAAAGTAAACCCGGTAAATGCGTCTGTCTTGTTAGGCGGCTCCAAGGATTGCGGCGCGGCAGGGAACCGTCTAGCCTGATCGTTTTCCCGGCAAGCAGGAAAACGGCATGGCTGATTTCGAGTTCGGACTTCTATACTCATTCCGCAACCCTCCACAGTGGCGTGCGCCATGGCAGCAGGTCTACGACGAGCACATCCAGCACATCGTGGAGATGGAACAGGCGGGCTTCGACACGATCTGGCTCACCGAGCACCACTTCAGCGAGGACGGCTACCTGCCCCAGCTCGCGACGATGACGGCCGCGCTCGCGATGGTCACCAAGACCGTGACCCTCGGCCACTCCATCGTTGAGCAGCCGCTCCACCACCCGGTCTCGATGGCAGAGCAGATAGCAGTTGCCGACATCCTCTCCCATGGTCGGGTGCGGATGGGTGTGGGACTCGGTCGTATGAACTTCGAGTGGCGCGATTCCTTCCGTCACGAGGGCATGGTTTTCGGCGCATCGCTAGACCGCAAGGAGCGCGCCCGAATGTTCGAGGAACAGATCGAGATCCTCAAGAAGTGCTGGGCGGCTGGTCCGTTCAAGCACAAGGGCGAATTTTACGACTTCCCGGAAATCGACGTGACTCCGAAGCCAGCACAAGCGGGCGGCCCAGAGATATGGTTCGGTGTTGGCGATCAGGCCAAGAAGCCCCTTGATCGTGCGGCGCGGATGGGCCACGGGTGGACGGGCGGGCCGGGGGGGCTCAAGAACTACCTCGACAAGGTCAAGGAGCACGGCCGCATGGCCGAGGCGGGCAAGGCCGTGATCTTCATGAACCAGCTGCCGGCCGACGATCCCGAGGCGATGGAGGCCAAGTACGGTGAGCACCTAGCATACATCCCCAACTGGTATAACCCCGGCGGAGAGCTCGAGATGTCGGGTTGGAATGACGCGGACGCGCCGGCGGCGCCTGGCTGGTTCGCGGAGCCGGCAGAGATCGCGAAGCAGCTCGACTATTTGCGTGCGCGGGGCGCGACCGGTGCGCTCTGGTTCGCACCGTTTGCTGGTGTGAGCGCGCTCGAGGCAAGCCCGATCTTCGCCGAACTGATATCGAAGGTGAAGCCGCTGATGGCCTAAATAGCTCATCCAAATTTTGCGACACTTGGGGAGTTCCCTGGAAAAGGGCTAACTTCACGTAAAAAGGCTCGCACGGCGCATCAGTTTATCGATAGTGGGATATCGGTGATTGCGCGTGATGTTGAAGCTGTTTCCAAAATTTATCGATGTCATTTACCCAAGGCTGATAGGCCGGCTGAAAAAATATGTCGAACTTCAGGTTATGTGTCAGCCAGGCGAGCGTGAGGTAGGATTTATGGATTATGTAGGCGAGCACGGCGCCACCGCAGCCCCAACTTCGGTAGTTCTCGGCGCACGGTCGAGGCATGGACGGGACGTTCGAGTAGCTCGGCAAGCGTTTCTAGCATCTCACTGGTCCAGGTGCTGCGTAGATAGTCATACTCACTGGATGCTTGGCCGACCAACTCCACTAACGTCTCGCGTAGCGTCTCATCAACTG
>JBLFWX010000117.1:0-13070 GCA_047611805.1 Gammaproteobacteria bacterium | reverse complement strand
CATAAACGCCGTCCGACAGGCGCTACGGCGCGTCAGTGTTCTTTGAAATCCGTATTAAAAACCCGTCTCGAGGAGCGAGATGGGGTCTATTGCATTGAATTCAAGGCGGAGCTTAGCATTTTCGCAGTCAAATCGACGATAGGTATAACGCGCTCGTACTCCATCCGGGTTGGTCCAATGACGGCCAAAACCCCCAAAGTCTCACCGTCGCCGTAGGTAGAAGTGACAATGCTGCATCCGTCGAGCGCTTCGTAGCCCGATTCCTCGCCGATGAAGATTTGCACGCCTGAGGCATTCAGCGCCTGGTCGAGTAGTTGCAGGATGTCGCGCTTTTGCTCAAAGGCGTCAAAGAGGTTCCGTAACTTCTCCATGTCCGATAGTTCGTTGACGTCCATTAAATTTGTCTGGCCGGCGAGCACAAAGTCTTTCTCGGCTTCGTTTTCCACGAAAACCTTTTGCGTCATCTCCACCACTGCTTGCATCATGGAATTCATTTCTTGGCGCGTCGCGGTCATGTCGCGCAACAAATCCTGCTTCACCGCACTGATGTTTTTGCCGGCGAACGCCCGGTTAAGGTAATTCTGGGCTTGGGTTAGTTCAGACGGTGTATAGGCACGCGCTGTATGGATCACGCGGTTTTGGACTTCGTGGTCATTGAGCACCAGTATGACGAGCACCCGGTTATCCGTTAGTGGCAAGAACTCGACTTGACGAAGCGCCTGGGAGTCCGTTTTTGGCATCATCACAAGACCGGCGAGCTTCGTCACATCGGATAATAGTGACGAGGTATTTTGCATTAGCACCCGCACATCGGCCTCCGATTGCACCTCATCGGTAAGTCGCATGATGTCGGTTGGGGCTAGATTCTTGTAGGTGACCATGCAGTCAACAAACATTCGGTAGCCTTTAACCGTCGGCACGCGACCAGCGGACGTATGCGGCGAACTGATCAGGCCGCAATCCTCCAGATCCGCCATTACATTACGGATAGTGGCGGGGGATAGTTCAAGTTTGGCGTCGCGGGCAAGCGTCCGTGAACCGACCGGCACGCCATCAGCGATGTAGCGGTCGATTAGGCACTTGAACAAATATTGAGCGCGGGCACTTAGCTCGATTTCTTTTCGCGAATCGGCCATAAGGGGGGTGCTTAACACATTAAATACGGGGGCAAGCGAAATCTAGCACCCTACCCCTGCGGTTGCAAAGCATCCTACGAAGAAATTCAGGCAATATTCGATTGCTTCGCGATTTCGCTAAATGCTAACGTGGCGGGTCACCAGGGGGGGCCACTAGCAGCATGTTTGAACGAGTAGGTATTATCGCGAAATACGCGGATTCCGAAGTGCGCCAAGCACTGGCAGCAACGATCGCGGTGCTCACAGCGCGCAACTGTGAGATTGCAATCGACGAAAATTGCGCCACGGTGAACAGCGACCCGACGATCCGAGCGGTCGCAGAACAAGAAGTCGTCCTAGAGCGCGACCTCGTGATCGCGATTGGCGGTGACGGCACCTTGCTCCGCGCAGCCAAGCTCGCGTTTCCGAGCAAAGCGGTCGTGCTCGGGGTGAATCTTGGGCGGCTAGGGTTTCTGACCGATCTGTCCCCTGATCAAGTACCGAGCTCGCTGAACCAGATTCTGGACGGCAAGTACATCACCGAAGAAAGGGTGGTACTGCGCGCGGAAATTATTCGCGACGGTGCCGTCGTCGAAAGTGCGGATGGTTTGAATGATGTCGTCATTCAAAAATGGAATAGTGCGCGGCTCATTGCGTTTGATACCTATGTGGACGGACGCTTCGTATTTTCCCAACGATCGGACGGCATGATTATCTCGACCCCAACGGGTTCGACTGCCTATTCCCTGTCGGGCGGGGGACCGATCCTACACCCGCAACTTAACGCTATGGTTTTGGTTCCAATATGTCCCCATTCGCTCACTAATCGACCGATCGTACTGGCTGACACGGCAACGATAGAAATCGTTATGGAAGCGGAATATGCGGACGAATCACGATTAATTTGCGACGGCGAGGCGATGGTGCAGATCCGCGGCGGGGATAACATTCGGATCACGCGCCACCAGCGAACCGTGCACTTGATTCACCCGACGGGCCACGATCACTTCGCTAATTTGCGCGCCAAATTGCATTGGGGACGCGCGCCTTGCTAAAAGCGCTCACTATTCAAGATCTCGCCGTCGTGCGTCAGTTAGATATTGAATTCGATGCAGGCCTGACGATATTGACCGGCGAAACCGGTGCCGGGAAATCTATCCTCATCGAAGCGCTCGGTCTCGCATTAGGCGATCGCGCGGACTCCTCCATGGTACGCCACAGCGCAGAGCGCGCCTCCGTGAGCGCGACGTTCGATATTGAAAACAATCAAATAATTCGAGATTTCCTCGAGGACAATCACTTAGAAAGCGGAGCTCAATGCATTCTGCGCCGAGTCATGAATGCAGATGGACGGACCCGTGCATTCTGTAATGCCACACCCGTGCCGGTTCAGTTGCTCAAACAAATCGGCGACTTACTCGTCGACATCCATGGCCAACACGCACATCACTCGCTACTGCGGCGCCCGGTACAACGCGATTTACTTGATGAATATGGTCAATGCGGCAATGCGCTCCAGGCTGTTCGCCTATCTTTTAAGAATTGGCATGACATTACACGCCAGATAGAAGAATTAAGTAATGGCGCGCAAGATGTGCCGAGCCGCATCGATCTGGTGCGTTTTCAGGCTGAAGAAATCGAAAAGCTAGGGATCACCACAGACAGCCTAGCGGCACTCGAGGCCGAACATCACCGTATCGGTCATTCCGCGAAATTGATTGCCGGTTGCGAGCATGCGCACCAGTTGGTGTTCGACGACGACTCGAGCGCGCTCACTCGTGCCGTGAAAGCCAGCGATGCATTGCGCGAACTGAGTGAGATCGATAAGGATCTTGTGAGTGTGGTCGAGTTGCTCGGCCAGGCCATCATTAATCTCAGCGAGGCCGAGCGCGAATTCGCCCACATCCGTTCCAATATGGACGCAGATCCCGAACGCTTGGAGCAACTCGACCGACAGTTACAATTAATTCAAGACGTTGCCCGAAAGCATCGCTGTACGGTTCATGAGGTGCCGAACCGGCTAGTAGAATTGTGCGCCGAACTGGACGATTTATGTAATCGCGAAGACCAAATCCAGCAAGCGAATCTGGCGCTTAAAATGGCTTTAGACGATTACCGGGTAGGCGCCGAAAAATTGCACACGAGTCGGACCAAAGCGGCGAAAAAAATGGCCCGTGAAATTACCAAACGCTTGCGCGAACTCGGGATCCCACACGCCGAATTCACTGTGCAAATCGACCGCGATACGGCCACGCCAAGCGCACACGGGGATGACGAAATAGAATTTTTAGTCACAGCCAATCCGGACCAGCCCGTTAAACCGCTGCGCAAAGTGGCATCCGGGGGTGAATTATCGCGCATTAGTCTGGCGATCCAAGTTGCCTCTACGGGAAATTCCGGGATCCCGGTGATGGTATTCGACGAAGTGGACACGGGCGTCGGCGGCGCCACTGCGGACGTGGTGAGCAAATACTTACAACAACTTGCCGAAAGACGCCAAATTCTTTGTATCACGCACCTCCCGCAAGTGGCCTCATCCGGCAGCCATCACTACTTTATAGGCAAAACCGTCTCGCATGGCGTGACTGAGACGACCATCAAGATCCTCGACCACGACACGCGGATAGAGGAAATTGCGCGGATGCTAGGTGGGCAAAAGGTGACGAGCAAGGCGCGTGATCACGCGCGCGAATTGCTAGCTCATTGAGCTACAAGATAAGGGCCTGTTGGTCTTTCGTACAAGTCGCTGTTGCCCGTGCAAATTTGCCAATCAAGGCTCGGCGAGCGCGGTTTGGTTGTTCCAAATGAGCGCGCCGCAACGCCGGGGGGCGAATTTTCACGGGCAACCCGCAGGGCTGAGGCCCGATTCGCGTCTGGCGGCGTTATCGCGCGCTCATGTAGCTCGGCTACACAACGCGTGCTCTGCCTTGCTGGACCCCAATCGGGCTTGAGCAGCGACTTATCCGAAAGACCAACAGGCTCTAATGTTTCAACTGGATTTTTTTTTGACGTACAACACCAAGCTATGATCCTGCAATTCGTAGCCTAGTTCCTCAACAACCTGACGTTGGCGCCGCTCGATTTCAGGATCGACAAACTCGATCACCTCGCCAGTATCGATACACACCATGTGGTCGTGGTGATCATCGGTGGAAATTTCGAAGACGGCGTGTCCGCCGTCGAAATTATTCCGTTGCACGATCCCCGCGGCCTCGAATTGGGTGAGCACTCGATAAATCGTCGCCAAACCAACGTCTTCGCCGCTGTCGATCAACGCCTTGTAGACGTCTTCCGCACTTAGGTGTTGCTCGGGGTTGCCCTCGAGAATTTCAAGGATCCGGATCCGTGGAAGCGTGGCTTTCAGGCCCGCTTTCTTGAGGTCGCTAGTATTCAATTCAGTAATTTTTTTCAGTAAATTGCGCGAGGGTTAAGATGCGGCAAGCATATCATCATTGGGCTATACTCTGTCGCCGTCTGGCGTCCGTTGGAATTTTAGCACCATTTTCGTTGTCACAATCTTCATTCGAGAGAAAGTCCAAATTTACATGCGTTTACTGAAGCTCTTCATGGCACTGTGCGTGCCAATCGTAGTGTTGTCTGGCTGCGCGACGGCCAGCCGGTACCTGCCGACACCAGGGGTACCGTTCGTGCACAAAATCGACGTCCAACAAGGCAATGTCGTCACCCAGGAAATGGTTGGGCAGTTACGCATTGGGATGAACAAGTCAAAGGTTCGTTTTGTGATGGGAACACCCATTATCAAAGACACTTTTCATGTCAATCGCTGGGATTATCTCTATACCTTCAACGAAGGCGGTGGCGGCACCGAACGGCACCTTGTCACTGCAATATTCAACGAGGACGAAAAACTCATCGCGCTTGAAGGCAACATCAAAGCTGCCTTGGGCAAATTAGAAGTTAACTTGCATCAAGATACCTCGGTCAAAGTGCCTGACGACTACGACAAAGGAATTTTAGCCAAACTAAAAGACTCGATGCCTTTCACAGGCGACGACGGCGACCAAAAAGACGAAGATGAAGTCGCCGCGAAAGATGACGAGAAGGGCGAAAACGGAACCATCGATGGAGACACGGAGGCGGCGGATGATGAAGCGGACGACCAAGCCGAACGACTAGCGGAAGCGGAGAAAAACGCCGTCGCGGTGCCAGAGGGAGCACGCGCGAAGAAAAAGAAAGGCTTCTTTACCCGGGTTGTCGACGCGCTCGGAATTGGCGCTGACGACCAAGACCAAAAAAACAACGATGAGGACGGCAGAGACGAGCGCGACGATCGAAAATATCGCGATCTATCTGATCCTAACGGGGAGGGCTAAGACCCCGACTTGCTTTTGCTGCGAGCTGCTTTAGCAGCACTCGCGTTATCGCGCCGCGCCTGTTTCGGGTCAATCAGGAGCGGGCGATAAATCTCCACCCGGTCACCTGCTTGTACCATGTCGGTTAATTTCCTAAGCGTTCCAAAAATACCCACCTTATTCACCGCGAGGTCTATCTCAGGATAGCGCTCCGCGAGTCGAGATCGCTCAATCGCCGCCCGGATCGTGCCCCCTTTCGGCAACTCCACTGCAACAATTTCTTGCGCATCGCCACGCGCGTAGATCACGTCAACTGCAAATTGGGATTCAAGCTCAACTACCATCGTTCGTTCACGGTATAGCGGTTTTGCACTGTCATTGTCGCCCCCAGAAGAACGCGTGGATTAGAATTTTGTCTCGAGAGCGAACGAAACCGTGGAGTCGCGGATTGACGCCGTGGCACAGATTACGCACATATTAATCGCTGTCTTATCGAGAGCGCCATGCTGTCGCACACCCAAACGCCGATGTCGCAACGTTCCACGCTAACCGTATAGAATCGCCGCCCGTTGCCGGAATGCGTCGACCATCGAACCAGTAAGCATCTGAAATATTTTTGACAATGCCGCGGCCAAGATCTTATTCGAAAATTCGAAATCTAATTCAAGCGAAACCTTGCACCCACCTGGCTGTTCGTCGAACCGCCACACCCCGTGAAGACGCTTAAACGGACCCGCTATCAAGCCCATCTCAATTCGCTCGAACTCGCAGTTAGTATTTTTCGTCGTGAATGAATGCTGCATTGGACCTTTTGCGACCGTTAACGTCGCCACGATCCCATCCTCAGTGACCCTTTCTTTGCGCGCCTTCGCGCACCACGGCAGAAACTCTGGATAAGCTTCGACGTTATTAACCAGATCGAACATCTGCTGTGCGCTAAACGGAATGAACTCATTCCTGTGGACCGCCGGCATACTTTAAACCCCACTCACTCAAACCAAATCTAAGGCATTCAGGAACACCACGAATACCCCTAGGGGTGCGATGAATCTCGCTAAAAAACGCCATGCTCCATAAATGACCCCGTCGCGCAGCCCGAGTTCAGCCAAGGTGCTCGCACGGCTCATGCGCCAGCCCGCGAAAACGGCGACTAGCAGGCCTCCTGTCGGCAACATCACAGAAGTACTTAAGAATTCGCTCCAACCGAAAAAATTCCTGCCCAAGGGTTCGAACTCTGCCCAGTAGTTAAATGACAAGACCGAGCCCACACCTAAAAACCAAACTGCGCCGCCGGCAATAGCGCTCGCTTTGTGCCGCGACCAATGAAGCGCTTCCACTAACCACGCGACCATTGGCTCGAGGATGGAGATAGCTGAAGTCCACCCAGCAACGGCGAGCAACACGAAAAAGAGCGCCCCCACTAGCTGGCCGCCGGGCATTTGACCAAACGCCGTGGTTAAGGTGACGAACACTAAACCAGGACCGCTGCCCGGCTCGAGATTAAACCCAAACACCAAGGGGAAAATCGCGAGGCCCGCTAGCACTGCAACGCCGGTATCGCAGAGTGCGACGAGCCCGATGGTGCGCGGAATTGAGGTGTCCGCAGGCAAGTAGGATCCATAAACTATGATCGAGCCCATGCCTAAACTCAAAGAGAAAAATGCTTGGCCCAACGCGAGTAAGACGGTATCGGCCGTGACTTGGCTAAAGTCCGGCCGGAATAAATAGCTTAAAGCCGCGCCAAAATCGCCGACATTCATAGCGTAGAAGACCATGCCAAACAGGAGTAAAAATAGCGCCGGCATCAGCCATTTAACGGCCTGCTCAAGCCCACCCTGCACGCCACGCGCAACAATAAACACGGTCATGAGCATAAACAACGAATGCCACCACAACAGGCGTGGGGCAGAATCCGTGAGCGCTTTAAATTCGTCCGCGGACACTTGGCTCGTCGCATCTGCGAAGGTGCCCGCGCCGACTGAAAATATATACGCAACCGACCAGCCGGCAACGACCGAGTAGAACGACAAAATCAGGAAGCCAGCGAGCATGCCTAACCAACCAAGGAACTGCCAATTCGCACTGAAGCCTTGATCCGCGGCGATCGCCTTCAAAGAATTGATCGGACTTTGACGCCCTCTTCGCCCGATCACAGTTTCGCCAATCATGATTGGCAATCCCACGGCGATAACACACACAAAATAAATGAGGACAAAAGCGCCGCCGCCGTTTTCACCCGTGATGTAGGGAAAACGCCAAATATTCCCAAGACCGACCGCAGAACCCGTCGCGGCGAGAATAAAAACCCAGCGCGACGACCACTGTCCATGTATCGATTCGCGCGGAATTGCCATAAATCGTCTCAATAGGTGATTGCCGGCGATATTTTGCGGGATCAGTTTTTCACACACAACAATGGGATCGCACTCGAGCGGCGAAGTCGCAGTACAACTCAGTGAGTGGCCCAGTCCTAAATAGCGGCTCCGAACGCTCGATCACTTCGCGCTAACCGCATGACAATTAAACAAACGAGACTTCCAAGACGGCGCGGCCGTATTTGCCTGGAATACGCGCTTTAACTATTAAGAAATGGATTGGCGCTATCGGTTGGCGCCTATTGGAGAGGCGATACTTTCGTATACCTCATCATTTGGAACAGCGAATTAGATTCCACGGCTATTCGATCACGACGAATTTCAACCCAAACCTTGCCCAGAATATCCGTTCCCCGTTTCGACCCGCCGCCTAGCCCTCCCTGCTATAATTCGAGCCCCTCGAGCTGCGCGCCCTCATCTACACTGTCCATGGCTAGTAAAAAGAAATCAAAATCCCCGAGCTCCACGATTGTCTTAAATCGAAAGGCGCGCCATGATTTTTATATCGAGGATCGTCTCGAAGCCGGTGTTGTGCTCGAGGGATGGGAAGTCAAAAGTCTGCGGGCGGGCAAAATTCAGATCATTGACGGCTACATCGCGCTAAAAAACGGCGAGGCATTTCTGCAAGGCGCGGTCATCACACCGATGCTCTCTGCCTCCACGCACGTCGATGCGGACCCAAGACGCACCCGAAAACTCCTCCTCCATCACGGAGAAATATCCCGCCTCATCGGCGCCGTCGATCGCAAAGGCTACACCATCATCGCCACCGCAATGTACTGGAAACGCGGCAAAGCGAAAGTTGAACTCGGCCTCGCCAAAGGCAAGAAGCAGCACGACAAACGCTCAAGCGATAAATCCAGAGACTGGGATCGCGAAAAAGGCCGGATAATGAAAGTTCGCTTGTAAGCTATTACGGAACCAATCCACCAAACCGCGTTCTAAACTGGAGCTTGAAAGCGCAAAGCGCGTATACTTCAAGCATTCGAGAAATCGAACTCCAAAGGGGGTGACCTGGCTTCGACGTGGGTCGCGAAACCTTAGGTGCATGTCGAGGTGCAGAGCTCCTCGTAAATCCAACTGCAAAAAAACTTAGTTGCCAACGACGACAACTACGCACTCGCAGCTTAAACCCCTGTAGGGTGCCGTCTGACTGGAGCCGTGCTTGTGCGTTCAGTATCAGGCGTCATATCTCACAAGATAATGCTGAAGCCTGTCCGGAGCTGATGCCCTAAAACCTTACGGACTCGTTGCTTGTTTTCCCTGCCGTTCGGGTAGCAAGTGATTAAAACAATAGAGTCGGCTAAACATGTAGAGCCGACGGCAGAGGGCTTGCGGACGCGGGTTCGATTCCCGCCACCTCCACCAACACAAGGTTCTAATAGAGCCTAAACTAACCCGATAAGGCATTTAAAACAATGATTTATCGGGTTTTTTATTGCCTATAATGTCCTACGGGATTTCGTAACATCTTGGATTTATAGTAACACTGGTAGTAACATCGCCTCAGTATTACTACATTCGGTGTTACTAAAAATGCCTAGAGCAACCAAACCACTGACCAACACAGAAGTTCGCCAAGCAAAGCCAAAAGAGAAAGAGTACAACCTTGCAGACGGGGACGGCTTGGCGCTTCGGGTTAAACCCAAGGGTTCGAAACTTTGGGTATTCAATTACTACCGCCCGTACACACAAAAACGAACTTTCATCAGTTTCGGTTCTTACCCTTCGGTATCTCTTGCCCATGCAAGAAATCGCCGCACAGACGCCAAAGCGCTACTGGCAAACAGCATCGACCCCAAAGAACACCGCGATGAGGAAAATCGCGCAGAACTGACGGCGCATAGCAACACGCTAAAACACATTGCAGCGCAGTGGTTAGAAGTTAAAAAAGCGACGATTACGCCTGATCATGCAACCGACACTTGGCGTTCCCTAGAACTGCACATATTCCCAAATTTGGGCGCTGTACCCATTCACAAAATAACTGCCATCAAAACCATCGACACGCTTAAGCCTGTTACAGCCAAAGGCAGCCTCGAAACGGTTAAGCGCCTTTGCCAGCGTTTGAACGAAATTATGGTGTACGCGGTGAATACCGGCATTGTTGAGCACAACCCGCTAACGGGCATCAGACAAGCCTTTCAAAAACCAGCCAAGCGAAACTTACCCACGCTAAAGCCGGACGAATTACCGGAATTACTGCAAGCCTTGAGCACAGCAAGCATCAAATACACCACCCGCTGCCTGATCGAATGGCAACTGCACACCATGGTTAGACCGAGCGAAGCCGCTGGTACACGATGGGATGAAATAGATTTAGACGCCGGAACCTGGACGATTCCAGCAGAGCGCATGAAACGTAAGAAAGAGCACATCGTTCCGCTAACTGATCAATGCTTAACCTTGTTAGAGCTAATGAGGCCAATCAGCGGCAAAAGCGCCTTTGTGTTCCCCTCGGATCGCGACCCAAGAAAACACGCCAATCCAGCGACCGCGAATATGGCGCTGAAACGCATGGGTTTTGAGAAGCAACTGGTAGCCCATGGCTTGCGCTCGCTTGCCAGCACCACATTGAACGAACAAGGTTTTGATGCCGATGTCATCGAAGCAGCACTTTCGCACATTGGCAAAAACGAAGTGCGCAATGCCTACAACCGCGCTATGTACTTCGAGCGTCGCAAACCGGTTATGCAATGGTGGAGCAATCACATTGAACAAGCTGCGAGCGGCAATGTGAGCCTAGGTGGTGCCAAAGGGCTTAAAGTTGTCGGCGCTACATAGCGCTAAATGTGATCGCTGATTTCTGATCTGCCACGACGAGGCAGACGAAATCGGCCAAAGCGGACACTCAAATAGCCTAGATCGCGCTTCGCGATCGCCCCAAATCGGCCACAAACGGACGGTCACCGAATTAATAGCAGAGGTTCGAGTCAGCTAATCCTCGCTCGGCGGCAAACGACCGGAGCGGCAGCGTAAGGAGGGCACTGTAAAGTGTCACTGTTGATCGCTTGGCTAGGTGGCTGATCGCCTTGCGATACCTTCCGCCCCGACGTGTTGCCACGAACCATCGAAACCAGATCGGTTTGCATTAATGTGATTGACGAATTCTGCACTGAACGGCGTCAGTCGCATCTCCCACCATTCTGCAATAATTGGGTTCTGTAGTAGCCCATAGATTGATTGGCTTTTACCTCTCCAAGACTCCTCAGTGAGGCGTCCTTTTGAGTAAAGTTGAAAGTAGCCTTCAAAAATCATGAAAAGTTCGCCAATCATCCATCCAAATTGCGATCGTTCCGTTGCTGTAAGCGAATCCGGCTCATCGGCGGCCCGATCGTAGAGTGCCGTTAACTCGGCACTCGTGGTCATGTGAGACATCCAATCGGCACTCCGCTCTGAAAGCCCTAATTCTGATGCTGAGAGCATAGATTCAGAGTTGTGTCGAACTTGGATCGCGAGGTATCCGAGCGTCGCAATTACACCGATGGCGCCTATAATTTCGCCAATCGCGCCTAAGGCTTCCCAATTCATTCGATTACTCTCGCCGTTTAACGTCTAAGCATTTATCGTTCGTGCGTATCTCTCGCACGAGAGATGCATGTCTTCATTCACACGAATCCAGCGGATTACTGCGACCAGTCGGTTACCACCGGTAGCAGCACGGCACCATGCGTCCGTCCGATGTACCTCGACAAAGCCGACGTTCCGGGCGAGATCAGCGTCAGAGTCCTAACGGCCAGGAAGCGACATTGTCGATCGACACGGTTCCCTCTAAGGCCGTACATGTTTCTCTAATTCGGCCAATAGCTGACGCGATAGGGGACCCGGTCTCTGCTTCAACATGCTCATTGGCATGGTTCCGGTCAACAACCAAAGATTGTTGACAAGCATGTTTTCCCACAAACGCGAGTCTATCAGTCCCTTACCGTATAGCTCCAAAGCAATCTCGTGTCCAAAGAGTGCGGGCACCCACAATACTTCGAGTCGGGCGCGTTCCTCGACGGTTAATGAGTCTGGTGATTCTTCATAGCGAGAAGATAATCCAGCAAACTCTTTATCTGTCCATGCAACGACCACTTGCTCAATAGTCTGATGATAAGCCGATATTTTTGCAGCCTCAGTATTGAGTCGAATTTCCATATTGTTCTGCTGGACCTGGATCGCGACATAAATTAATGATGCGACGAGCGCGACAACCCCAATTGTTTCCGCTATAGCACTAACGGCTTCCCAGTTGAGTGCTTCCATGATGCCCCCTTGTAATTGACGGATACATCAAGGGTAGCGTACTGGGAACATCGCCTACCGCCTATTGCAGCGCACCATGAACGTCGGTTTACCGGCTTGTTAACGGACGTAGAGCTTCGCGACAACTATCGGCGAGAACGGCCACAAGCCGTCATTCACGTCATCTACGCCGTCGGATATGCTGCCCACTGGATTAACTGACGAGAGACCAGCTATGAACTGGGATGCAATTACCGGCGTAGCCGAAATCGTGGGAGCAACGGCGGTGGTCGTCTCCCTCATTTATTTGGCTTCGGAGGTCCGAGCCAACACTTGCGTGATGAAAGCCAATTCGAGCAGAGACGCTCAAATACAGTGGGCTATCGTTAACGAGGCTATCTATCAATCACCCGACCGAATGGTACTCGCCAAGGCGTTTGACCCTAGCTCGACCGTCGCAGATTTCTCAGAGGAAGAGCGGCACATCGCTTTCTTCTTTGCGAGATCAATATTGTTGCGCTTTGAATCCGAATTATTCCAGTATCAGGCGGGCTTGTTAGACTCTGAAATCTGGGCAAACCATAGAATTTGGTGCGCAGGGTTTACTCGGCTCCCCTTTTACTCGGAGTGGTGGCAAAGCGAGCGCAAGCAGCCGGTCTATACAAAATCTTTCATAGAAAGTATTGAGTCGGTGAGTGGATCGGTGACAACGCCAGAATTGCTCCGAACCTTGGCACGACCAGAAACGCAAGGAAGCACTTAACGAGGCGCTCAACGTCAATGCTCGACCGCACTTTTTCTCTTTGGCGCTGAAATAGCGAAGTTTTTTGACTAAGCCCGCATCAGCTCCCAACCCGGCTTTCGCCTCCAACGCCAAAGCAGACGCCCGGCTACGGGTCGGATATCAACCCGAACGGCCGAGGGTGTGTAAAAACATCGATTATCGAATGCTTGGCCGACAGAGTGCATCGCAAGTGAACGCTAGTCGGTTTTGACGGCTCTATTTCTAGGTCGAGATGATGGTGTGATTTATCGAGCAT
>JBLFWX010000116.1:0-13131 GCA_047611805.1 Gammaproteobacteria bacterium | reverse complement strand
GCCTCGCGACGCGAATACCCCCTTGGGTTTGAGATTGCGGTTCGTCACATCGCACGCGACGCCTTGATCCCACTGATCTCCAGCCTGAATGGACCGTCCTGTTTGTCCGATATGAGAAAGCCGACCAGCGTGATCTTACTGGCATCGAGCGGCGCCACGTCGTTAAGGGCACGGCCCCGAAACGTCGGCACGAAGTCCTTAAATTTCAGACAGTAGATTTGCCATTCACCCCGTTTTGTCGGCAAAACGCATTGGTAACGCGGCGTATCAGTTCGCGCCTCCGTTCGTACGGTAAATTTGTAGCCGCGACCATCGCCGCGCACTCGCAACACAAAGACATCGCAGCTCTTAAGGTCCTGTTCAATTGGAGGCGAACGCACGGAAGCAAACCCGCCATTGTTTGCTAACGATACTCTGCCGCTGAAAACTGCGCAGTCGCGTGCCGTCGATTGGAAACAACTCGTGGACAGCCCGCCCATCACGTCGTCGTTCACGATCTGCCACGCGGGGAAATTGATCGAGGCTTGGAAATCGAAAAGGATCGTTTCAGTTGCGACATTAGCGTCCACGCTCGAGGTAAGACGGTTCAACCCGAGTACGACCGTGTGCAAAAAGTGGCACGGGTGAACTTACTATTATTAATTTCTGAGAATCTCATAGGTTCAGCTGCCATAGCGTAAAGTTAAGCAACGCGGCGAAGCTCACCCACGCGAGGTAAGGTGCGATCAACCATGAAGCTGAGCGGTTTGCTCGACGAAACGCGACCATTGTCGCGGCAATCGCAAGCCACAGGCACACGATTTCAGCGAAGGCTGCGCCCAGCCAATGCAGCCCAAAAAACAATGGCGTCCAGGCGGCATTGAGTGCGAGTTGAAGGAGGAACAAACTCAACGGCCCACGCCGTGCCGCGAATCCCCCTTGCTTCCAGACGAGCCATGCAGCGACGGCCATCATTGTGTAGAGGGCCGTCCATACCGGACCGAAGATCCACGCGGATGGATTCCAAGGTGGTTTTCGCAAAGCCGCGTACCAGTCTCCCGGCACAAATAGCGCGCCAAGCGATGCCGCCGCAAAACAGAGTACCAGCCAACCAAGCAGTGCGAGCGTCGTCGATTTCAAATCTGAGCGATCGCCATCGCGTTCGGTTGCGGTAGGGTTCATTGAATCGCTACGAAATTATTTTCCGGCACGTCCTACGATACTGAAAATCCCACTCAATGTCCGAATCGAGCTCGCAGTGAATGGCATCGCTACTTTTGCAAGCGCGCACGGGTATCCATAAACGAACTTTGCAAACTGATCGTGACCGAATAACGCTCGCCGCTTTCCCGATGGCATGCTTCCAAGCGGGGAATACCGCCGATCGAAGAACATGATAGTTCTTCGTTGAAATCCGTCACGACGGAGATTGATCATAATTATGTACTGCAACGCCACCCTGATTAACAACAGTGCGGTGTTGCTCCGAGTCTGCTCATCCGTCTATTGCGGTCCAATGCGAGCTAACTGATCACTAACGATTGAGAAATCAGTGCCGAATCGTATTTCACGATCACCAGAGCACCCATATCTCATTGAACGAACAGAAACGCTGAGGTGATCCGCGGGCAATCTCTGTTCTGCGTCTCCTAGCATCACCCTGTGAACTCCTCCATACGTCGAAAACGCAATTGGCGATGTCTCCGTGCGACGCGCGGATTCTGTACAAAGTTACGCACCAAGGTCAGCGCCCTCGACACTTGTTAGTGCATAAACCTTTCGCTTATTTCCAGACGTAAATACGCAAGCCGTTGAATCGACTAGGTTCGTGTCCTTGGCACGCATCATGCAGCGCTGCAATAGTCCAACCGTAGTGCGCCCAATAGGTGCGTGCGACAAAAATAAACTAGTGGGAGTGCAATCATGATTGAGACCTTGATCGAGGTGGATGTAACTAAACCGGCAGAAGACCAAGCAGATGTCATCCATAACCGGTGGCATCCGGACATCCCGATGACGCGAATGGTGAAACCCGGTGCGGAGTTTCGAATCGAATGCATCGACTGGACCGGTGGCCAAATCGAGAACAACGACAGTGCCTCGGATATTCGCGATGTCGATCTCACTAAGGTTCACTATCTTAGCGGCCCGATTGGAGTTGAAGGCGCGGAGCCTGGCGATTTGCTCGTCGTCGACATCCTTGATGTCGGCGTCTTGCCCGAATCTGCTTGGGGGTTCACCGGACTCTTTGCGCGCGAAAATGGTGGCGGTTTTTTGACCGAGCATTATCCAGATGCGCGCAAAGCCTGCTGGGATTACAGCGGTATTTTCGCCTCTTCCCGCCACATACCGCACGTGAGATTCCCCGGCACCATGCATCCAGGTCTCATCGGCTGCCTTCCATCGGCCGAACTATTGAAAACCTGGAACACTCGTGAGAAAGCGCTGTTCGATACCGATCCCGATCGCGTTCCCGCGCTAGCGACCCTACCGTATGAGCCAACCGCGGTAATGGGCGGTCTCACGGGTGCCGCGCGTAACAGCGCAGCGTCCGAAGGTGCTCGAACAGTGCCCCCACGGGAGCACGGCGGTAACTGCGACATTAAAAATCTATCACGCGGCTCGACGGTTTATTTCCCCGTTTATATCAAAAACGCGGGACTCTCTATGGGCGACATCCATTTTTCGCAAGGCGACGGTGAAATAACGTTCTGCGGAGCGATCGAAATGGCGGGCTACCTCGACATCCGGGTCGACTTAATTAAAGGAGGGATGGAGAAGTACGCAGTCGTTAACCCGATATTTAAACCCAGCAAGGTCGACCCTAATTTTTCTGACTACCTTATTTTTGAAGGGATCTCGGTTGACGAAGACGGGAAGCAATATTACCTCGACGCGCATGTCGCATACCGCCGCGCATGCCTCAATGCCATTGCTTATATGAAAAAATTCGGTTTCACCGGCGCGCAGGCTTATGCAATTCTCGGTACCGCACCGGTTGAAGGGCACATCAGCGGGATCGTGGACATTCCGAACGCGTGTGCGACGTTGTGGTTACCGACCGGAATATTCGATTTCGATATATCGATAAATGCCGAAGGGCCAAAACTAATCGACTTGCACGGTAAGGACCTTGCGGTCGCGTCTTAGCGCACGATTCAACAAACCGGTCCAATAAGATCGATACCTGTCGTGTAAGTACTCAATGAAGATCCCGCGCGCTCCATCTCAATCTCCGGAGCTCGCGGGATCGAGTAGCCACTGATATTGAATCGAACATCTGCAACGTCAACCGCCGTAACCGAGGTAGATTACCCATGCCAATCTATGAATTCTTTTGTCGCGACCACGGAATCACGAACGAATTGCGTACCATCGCCGAACGCGACCTACCATCGAAATGCCACACGTGTGATGTTGTGACCGTACGCCTCACTTCCGCCCCGCGGCTAACCTTCATGAACTCGACTAACCGCGAAGCATGGGCTCGAAATGAACGCAGCGCCCACGAACCGCGCAGGGTGCGGCGCAGCGCGTGCGGTCATACACACAAAACCGGAGACGCCTGTTCAGACAGTACGAGTGCTCGCCAGACACCCAACTTTCGAAAAGCGAGTCCTGGCGGGCGGCCGTGGATGTTGGGTCATTAAACGATACGAGCGCGTGAGAACTTATAAAAGCGACCACCATAATCCTCGCCGCCTGCGCTATGGTTGGCGTCTCACTCAGTCTGGGCACATAGTAGTCGACGCGCAGCAGCGCTCCGCGATCTTTTTGATGCTTGCGATGAGAAGGGATCGCTCAAGCTTGCAGCAGATCTGTTCCCGTCTAAGCACGATGCAATGCCAACCTCCGCGCAATAATTCTTGGTACTGCGCCACCGTAAAAAAAATCATCGATCAGAACTCAGACCTATATAACTTGCTGCCGCATGTGCTTGCCCATCTAGAAATAAAACGTGCCATTGAAAACTCCAGCGATCCGACCGCACTAAAGTCCGCTCAGTACAAAATATATCCGAAGAGACCGTCCAAGAGCGTGAACCCACCTCTCCATATGCACTAATTAAATCAATGCGATCGCGTTGTTTAGTGCATAAATCGAAAACACCCCAGTCGCACGTGCATGCTAAACATTTGATTAACGGGGCTTTTAATACTTGGCATATTTACTGCAATGCAGCAAATAGCGAAAGCGAATCGCCCAACCCTTTGAGAGGAAAAATCATGACTAGAAATTTTATTCCTAAACCCCTGCGACTGGTCGCCCTGCTGTTGTTCAGCCATGCCATCTTTGCGGCCGAGTACCCAACCGCTGAGGTCAATACGACAGGTCTCGCAATAACCGACGATGTTGTCACCGTCGGTATTCTGCATTCAGTAACAGGCACGATGGCGATCAGTGAATCGGGCTCTGTTGAAGCTGAGAAACTCGCCATAAAACAGATCAATGAAATGGGTGGCGTTCTCGGCCGCCAGATCGAAGTGATTCAAGAAGACGGTGCCAGCGACTGGCCTACATTCGCTGAGAAAGCGAGAAAACTCTTGGTCCAAGACAAAGTCGCATCGGTCTTTGGTTGTTGGACCTCCGCGTCAAGAAAAGCCGTGTTGCCGGTTTTCGAGAAAGAAAATGGCATGCTTTACTACCCCACGTTTTATGAAGGTTTGGAGCAATCCAAAAATGTCATCTACACAGGACAAGAAGCGACACAACAAATCATTGCAGGGCTCGATTGGGTTGCAAAAGAGAAAGGAGCAAAGAGTTTCTATCTAATCGGTTCCGACTATATTTGGCCGCGTACGTCCAACAAGATTGCGCGCAAACATATCGAAAATGTTCTCAAAGGCAAAGTGGTGGGTGAGGACTACTATCCACTAGGTCACACGAACTTCGGGTCATTGATCAACAAAATAAAACTCAAAAAACCAGATGTCATCTACAGCATCGTCGTTGGCGGCAGCAATGTCTCTTGGTACAAGCAACTTAAAGCGGCCGGCATCACTTCTGATAAATGGACGTTGTTGACGATCTCGGTTACGGAAGACGAGTTACTCGGCATCGGTGGTGAAAACGCCGTGGGGTTTTATGCCGCAATGAAATACTACCAAAGTCTGGACAACGACAACAATAAGAATTTCGTTGCCGAATTCAAAAAAATGTGGGGCGACGATAGCGTCATCGGTGACGTCACCCAGGCGGCCTATCTAGGGCCATGGTTGTGGAAGCTCGCTGTCGAAAAAGCCGGCAGCTTTGATGTCGACAAGATCGCCGTTGCTTCTAACGGTATCGAGTTTACCGGCGCACCCGAAGGCTATGTCCGGGTTCACGACACCAATCACCACTTGTGGAGTAAAACAAGGGTTGGACGAATCTTAAAAGATGGCCAGTACGACGTTATCTTTGAGTCGGATTTAGTTGAACCAAATCCGTTCCCGGAAGGCTACCAGTAACCAGCTAGACATCTCCTTAACTACTGAGACTAGAGTCGCCGGTAGCGAGAATTCGCACCGGCGACTGTCGCAAGTCGCGCCCCGGCGCACTTCCGCACTTCCGCACTTCAATAACACTAATGCGCGCGCTTCGATTTGGAGTACAAGACACATGTTCGACGACTATACCTCTGCAGAAATCGGCGCGATCTTCGCGATGCAAGGTTTTTCGGGATTGAGCCTATTCTGCGTATTTCTTCTAATGGCTCTCGGTCTTGCGATCATCTTCGGTCAGATGCAGGTGATCAATATGGCGCACGGCGAATTCTTAACGATAGGTGCTTATACAGCGTACATGCTCTCGACCCTCGCCGAGCAGTACGCACCAGTATTGATGGATTACTACTTCTTTGTCGCGATTGGAGTAAGTTTTTTGATCGCGTTTTTAGTCGGTTGGCTTGTCGAGTTTTCGATCATCCGATTCCTCTACAAGCGACCGCTCGACACCTTACTGGCGACATGGGGACTTTCGTTGATCATGCAGCAGGGATTCCGTTCTGTTTTCGGTGCACGCGAAGTCAGCCCCACTCTGCCGGAATGGTTGCTTGGTTCTTACCAACTCACTGAAACAATCGAAATACCGATCAACGGCATGCTCGTGGTGGGGGTCACCGTGGCGCTAACGGCAACTGTGGCGTTACTACTCCATCGATCGCGTTGGGGGTTGAAGGTCCGCGCGACGACCCAAAACAGAGTTATGGCGGGCGCCGCCGGGATCAACACGGCCGCCGTTGACCGATATTCGTTCGCCCTTGGATGCGGTATCGCCGGCGTCGCCGGTGCGGTGTTCACGACCATCGCCTCGACGGGTCCGACCAGCGGTTCGATGTACATCGTCGATACATTCCTCGTCGTCGTTTTCGGTGGCGCTGCCAGCTTGCTCGGAACCATTGCCTCGGCATTCTCAATCGCTCAAGCCCAGTCAATACTCGAATTCTTCCTTACCGGATCAATGGCCAAAGTAATCACGCTAACCATCGTCATCGGGATACTCATGCTACGTCCCGAAGGACTTTTTTCTGCGAGGGTCCGTAAGTGATTGAATCAGCTATTGCATTGAACCACGCGACGCGCAAGAGGACGATCTAATGGCAAGTATAAAAGAGAGATTGCTCGGTAACCGCGCGGATCTAGTGGCGCTAAGCTTGCTTGCATTCGTCGTGTTCATTGCGTTGCCGCTACTGCTTGATAATTTTCGCCTAAACTTAGTTGGCAAGTATTTGACCTACGCCTTTGTCGCCGTCGGGTTGGTCCTGTGTTGGGGTTACGGCGGCATTCTCAGCTTAGGTCAAGGTATGTTTTTTGGGCTTGGCGGCTACTGCATGGCGATGTTCTTGAAACTTGAAGCGTCGGACCCGGAAACTACCGCTATCCAGTCGACTCCAGGCATCCCCGATTTCATGGATTGGAATCAACTAACAGAACTCCCATGGTTTTGGGTGCCCTTCGAAAGTTTTACGTTCACATTATTCGCAGTACTCGCGATACCAACGGCATTCGCTATGCTAATTGGCCTGGCGATGTTCAAGCGACGCGTGACTGGTGTTTATTTCGCCATTATTACGCAATCGATCGCGGCTATTCTCACTATCTTGATTATCGGCCAGCAAGGTCTCATCGGCGGCGTTAACGGCATTACCGATTTGCGCACATTACTCGGTTGGGATATTCGTACGGACGAGGCCAAATACGTCCTGTATTACATAAACGGCGCCCTACTCTTCGCTTGTATCCTAATGGGGCGGTTCATCTTGTCGAGCAAACTCGGCAAACTACTATTGGCTCTAAAAGACAAAGAAGATCGGGTGCGTTTTTCTGGCTACGACGTTTCGAATTTCAAGATATTCGTGTTCAGCGTCGCGGCCATGTTCTCCGCAATTGGCGGCGCAATGTTCGCTTTGCAAGTGGGATTCATGTCCCCGTCTTTTGTCGGCATCGTACCCTCGATCGAAATGGTGATTTTCGCCGCCGTCGGTGGCCGGATGTCTCTGATTGGTGCTGTATACGGCACCTTACTCGTCAACTGGGGTAAAACTTATTTCTCTGAAAGCTTTCCGGAATTATGGCTGTTTCTCATGGGCGGGTTGTTCATCGCCGTCGTTATGGCATTCCCGAATGGACTCGCCGGAATTCTTAGCAAGGGATGGTTTGACCGATTAAAGACCTGGGGCAAGAAGAAAACGTCGCCTGCCGCATTATCGACCTTCGACGCTAAGCGAGTAAATCAATCACCTCCGGGCTTATCCGCTGATTTATCCTCTCGTGTAGTAGAACGCAGCTCTTGAGCGGTCAACCAATTACGCATCCGCTCACATAATTTGAGGAATCAAGGGTATGCCTGCAAACGACACTGACTTCCTACTTGCGATCGAAGATCTCACCGTTTCATTCGACGGATTGAAAGCCGTCGACGCGCTTACGGCTTATATAGACCATCACGAGTTGCGCGTTGTAATTGGACCGAACGGCGCAGGTAAAACTACGCTGCTCGATCTGATTTGTGGCAAAACGGCATCGAGCAGTGGATCGATCCGGTTCAAGAATATGGAGATCAGCAAGATGCCTGAACATCGCATCGTTCGCGAAGGCATCGGACGGAAATTTCAGACACCATCAATCTACGAAAATCTCAGTGTCTACGAGAACCTCGAAGTCTCTTACCCGAGCGCGCGCGATGTTCTACAGGCCCTATTCTTTAGAGTTGACGCGGCGATCGACGCGAAAATCCATGAGGTTGCCGAACTGATATTTCTAGCCGACAGCCTCGAACTTGAGGCCTCGCTCTTAAGTCACGGGCAGAAGCAATGGTTAGAGATTGGGATGCTGCTGATCCAGGACCCGGAATTACTCATGCTAGACGAGCCGGTCGCAGGAATGAGTGTCAAAGAGCGTGAGCAAACCGCGACTTTGCTACAAAATATTTGTCAGAATCGAAGCGTCATCGTGATTGAGCACGATATGGAGTTTGTCGAACGGATCGCAAACCGAGTCACGGTGATGCACCAGGGCCAGATTATCGCCGATGGGCCGATGCATCAAATAAAGAATGACGCAAAGGTTATCGAGGTTTACCTCGGTCACTAGTTTAGTTACGGACTTAACCTGAAGGACAAAAGCATGCTAGAAGTTTCCGATCTCGACGTTGCCTATGGGCAGAGCAAAGTCATTCGTGGTCTCACACTGAACGTCGCTCGCAACGAAACCCTAGCAGTGATGGGACGCAATGGAATGGGAAAAACGACTCTGTTTAAATCGTTGATCGGCATTCTACCTACTAGTAAAGGACGCATCAGTGTCGACTCTGTTGAAGTGTCACGAATGCCGAGTCACCAACGAGTTGCCAACGGCATCGCGTATGTTCCGCAAGGTCGGATGATCTTTCCATCCTTGACCGTCCGCGAAAATATCGAGACCGGTTTAGAAACCACCGCCGACAAGAAAGTTCCAGATGAAATCTACTCGCTGTTCCCCGTATTGCTGGAAATGCGCCACCGAAAAGGCGGCAATTTATCCGGCGGGCAACAGCAGCAGCTCGCCATTGCACGAGCACTCGTATCGAATCCAAAAGTGCTATTACTAGATGAGCCAACCGAAGGAATACAGCCGTCGATCATCAAGGATATTGCGCGCGTGCTCAACGATATACGTAAGTCACGGGAAATAACGATAGTGGTATCCGAGCAAGTTCTACATTTCGCACTCGAGGTCGCCGATCGCATCGCTGTAATCGAACGCGGCGAAATCGTCTACGAAGGTCTGCGCTGTGATGTCGATACGAAAACGATTAGCGACCTCCTTGCAGTTTAAGTTGGACGGCGCTCCGAAAACCCATTCGGAATTGGAGGCTTATTTGCCGATGGCAAACCAACGATGTTCCTTCAAGCATGCATGCATACCCTGGGTCACTATCGTCGCGGCCGGTTGTGGACGATGCGCGTTTCCAAGTTCTGCGACGCACGCTGCGATATCTTGCTCGAGGCCGCCAGCGTTACCGCCGAATTTCCACCAGCTGCTGACTGCAAGCGGGGTCAAGGGATCGACTACTTTCGGCACGTCCGCCGTAGGGACACTTTTTGAACCGGTGCGACTTGGAGGGCGTTCTGATTTGCTTTCGCCAGCCACTTGATTGACAGATTTAGTCGCCGCTTGTGCGGCACTCGTGTCTTGGGCCGGCATTATTGTCGGTTGTTCGATTCCGGGGTCCGCTGGCTTCAAGTCACTTAGATTGCTCGCGATAAACCAACCGCGTTTTCGCATGCACTCGTGGAACACTTGTTCAGTTCCACGACAAGCCGATTCATCGGCGGCCATATCCCCCGGTGATGCCCCGCGCTTGAACGTGTAAGAACCGCAACTGACATTAGCAAGCGTAATCGCTATGACCATAGCTATGCGGGCGAGAGACTGTCGTCGAGGCATGGGCCTTATTCTCATGTCAATAGCCCCTCTCGGGTTACGAATGCAAGGATTTCCTCCAACCCGACGCCACGCCTTAAGTCGGTAAAAACGTATGGCCGCGCTCCGCGCATCCTTTGCGTATCGCTGTCCATGATTTCCAAAGAAGCGCCGACGTAGGAAGCAAGATCAATTTTGTTAATGACGAGGAGATCCGAACGGGTGATACCGGGCCCACCCTTGCGTGGTATTTTTTCTCCTCCGGCCACATCAATAACGTAAATCGTTAAATCGGCCAGGTCCGGGCTGAACGTCGCAGCGAGATTATCGCCCCCACTTTCCACCAAGATGATATCGAGCAAAGGAAATCGCTTTACCAAATCGTCAATTGCTGCAAGGTTCATAGAGGCGTCTTCTCGAATCGCCGTGTGCGGGCAACCGCCAGTCTCCACGCCGATGATCCGATCGGCTTTCAATGCCTTGCTGTTAATCAGAAATTCGGCGTCTTCGCGCGTATATATATCGTTGGTGACAGCAGCAATTTCATAGCGATCGCGCAGCCTTTTGCACAATGCATCCATTAAAGCCGTCTTGCCGGATCCGACCGGTCCGCCGATGCCGACACGTAGTACCGGTCGCTGTTTAGTCACAGGTGTTGCCATCATTCAATTCCTTCCAAGTCGCTTAAATTACGAACGAAACAAGCGTGTGTATTGTGTTTCATGCAAGCTACTAGCGAGCGCAAGCAGCGGTAAAGTGGCGCCGATCTCTGCGTCTTCTACGTTGTTCGCATAGGCAATTGTTTGCGGAATTTGAGCAGCCAATTCGAACAACAATCGTTGCCCCGCAACTTGGCCCAACGGGATTAGTTTGACCCCGGCTAAAACCTGGGCTTCCAGCCAACCCCAACAATAGGCGGTCGCCAGATCGTCATAGGTGATCCCCCAGGTGACGGCAGCGACCGCTGCGAGCGCTGCAAACGGCGTGTCGTCGCAGTCAAACCAACGGCGGGCTTTTTCGAATCCCAAATCGTGGAGCAGATGCGCGAGCGCGTTGCCGCGGGCGCAGTCATCCGCGACGAGCTCACTCGTTTCCCGCGAGGCTATTAAAACTCGCGACCATTCGTCCATCAGTGCGGTGTCATCATTGCCCGCGGCAGCATGAAGGCGTAGCAGAACCGGTAGATCCGAAGTCGCGATACTCGCCGTGAGTTGATCGCAGAGCCAAGATTTCAGCGTTGCTTCGTTCGAGACCCATTGCGCTTCGACCGCCCACTCGATGCCTTGTGAATAGGCATAGGCCCCGACAGGCAAGGTGCCGCTGGCGAGTTGTAGTGCTCGGATAAGACTCAAATTTCCAGCTTCGATCACTAGCGTAGTCCCGCCGATCCCGAGTCGTGATCTTCATGGGTATGGGGATGCTCGTGGCCACGCTGCGCCGTGTGATGCTGACCGTCATCGTGCGCATGAGAATGATCATGTTTCGCATAGGCGCCCGCTTCAGGCTCAAAGGGAGATGACTCGTGCACCAGGGCCAAACCCAATCCACGGATCATGTCGTCGAGCACATGGTCGCGTAGATAACGTAAACAATCTGGATCTATCTGCACTGGCACGTGTCGATTGCCGAGGTGATAGCTCGCCCGCGAGAGCATGTGCGCATCCTCGCTATACACAGCGCTAAGTGTTTCGGCACCTGCAACAACTCGAACGCAATAACCTTCCGTCGTACGCAACACACAACCGCCCGTTAATTTTTCTCCATGCGAAAGTACGATGCCGGCTTCTGCACCGTTGTCGAGCACGACACGTTGACGGCTTTTTTGACGCCGTTCGTAGTCTAAGGTCACGGTCGCGTCGAAGAGATCATGGTGATGACCAAAATGCGTAAATTCATGCATCGGGGAGCGCATCTTCATTTCCTTTAGCAACGTAGTGAGGCGTTGCTAGGTTCAAAATAGAAAGTACAACTGACTCATAGGCAACACGGCTGCCGGTTCGCAGGTCAGCAGTTCGCCGTCGGCGCGTACTTCGTAGGTGCGAGAATCGACTTCAATGTTGGGTTGATAGTTATTCAACCGCATATCTGCTTTGCGCACCTCGCGGCAGCCGCGTACCGCACCGATCAAATTATTGAGATCAATCGCCTCGGGCACGCCGGCGGCTAGGCCTGCTTGCGACAAGAACGTCATGCACGTCGCGTTGCGGGCCTTGCCTAAGGCCCCAAACATATGACGATAGTGGACCGGCTGCGGAGTCGGGATTGAAGCGTTCGGATCGCCCATGGGCGCTGCTACGATCATTCCACCTTTAATAATGAGACTGGGCTTCACACCAAAAAAGGCCGGTTTCCACAGCACGATGTCGGCCAGTCGGCCTGGTTCGAGGCTGCCCACTTCGTGCGCAATACCGTGTGCGATAGCCGGGTTGATGGTGTATTTCGCGATATAACGTTTTACCCGGGCATTGTCGTGCCGAGCAGGATCGCCCGCGAGACTGCCGCGTTGAACTTTCATCTTGTGCGCGGTTTGCCAAGTTCGAATGATGACCTCGCCAACTCGGCCCATCGCTTGCGAATCTGAGGCGATCATCGAGAACGCACCTAGGTCGTGCAAGATATCTTCCGCCGCTATCGTCTCGCGCCGAATTCTCGACTCAGCAAAGGCAACATCTTCAGGAATGCTCGGCGAAAGATGGTGACAAACCATCAACATGTCGAGGTGCTCATCGACGGTATTGATCGTATAGGGCCGGGTTGGGTTCGTGCTCGAGGGCAACACATTGCTTTCGCCACAGACCTTGATGATATCCGGGGCGTGACCACCGCCCGCGCCTTCGGTGTGATAGGTGTGGATGGTGCGGCCTTTAAACGCGCGGATTGTGTCTTCAACGAAGCCCGATTCATTCAGCGTATCGGTATGAATTGCAACCTGCACATCATGTCGCTCTGCTACTGAAAGACAGTTATCGATCGAGGCTGGGGTCGTGCCCCAATCCTCGTGTAACTTGAGCCCCATGGCGCCGGCCTCAAGTTGCTCGTCTAACGCCGCCGGCAAACTCGAATTGCCTTTACCGAGAAACCCAAGGTTCATGGGTAGCTCATCTGCCGCTTGCAGCATGCGATGGATGTTCCATGGGCCTGGTGTACAGGTCGTGGCATTGGTCCCTGTGGCCGGGCCGGTACCGCCACCGAACATCGTCGTAATACCTGACATGAGCGCGTCGTCAATCTGTTGCGGACAAATAAAATGGATGTGTGCATCGATCCC
>JBLFWX010000115.1:0-13461 GCA_047611805.1 Gammaproteobacteria bacterium | reverse complement strand
AATTAGATTTTCGCTAGATTGCTAGATTGCTAGATTGCTAGATTGCTAGATTGCTAGATTGCTAGATTGCTAGATTGCTAGATTGCTAGATTGCTAGATTGCTAGATTGCGTTTGCGAACGCGCGATAGCAAAGCTGAATATCGAAAATAAACGCTACTAAAAATTGCTACTCATAAAAGTGGAAACGTCGGGGCGTTGTCAGCTCGGTTTCTTGGGAAAACGGCAGGTTCAAGAACGACATGAACTGAAAGTCATTGAAAATTAATGGTGGGCCCGGTAGGACTCGAACCTACGACCAAGGGATTATGAGTCCCCTGCTCTAACCAACTGAGCTACAGGCCCTGATGAGGTGAATGCGTCAGTTAGCCAGTACAGGATCTGCACGTCGTGCAAATGCGGTCTGGCTAACTGTAGATACGTTGCCTAGTCGAGGAACGTACGCAATCTTTCTGAACGCGACGGGTGGCGGAGCTTGCGCAAGGCTTTCGCTTCTATTTGCCGGATCCGTTCGCGGGTGACGTCAAATTGTTTACCAACTTCTTCTAAGGTGTGGTCGGTGTTCATGTCGATGCCAAAACGCATGCGCAATACTTTCGCTTCGCGCGCGGTTAGGCCTTCTAAGACTTCACCTGTACTTCTGCACAATCCTTCGAAGGTTGCCGAATCGACTGGCATTTGTATATTTTGGTCTTCGATAAAATCGCCAAGATGCGAATCTTCGTCGTCGCCAATGGGCGTCTCCATCGAGATAGGTTCTTTCGCAATTTTAAGCACTTTGCGGATTTTATCTTCCGGCATCTCCATCCGTTCTGCTAACTCCTCAGGAGTTGGCTCGCGGCCTTTCTCTTGAAGAATTTGTCGAGAGATTCGGTTCAGCTTGTTGATTGTCTCGATCATATGGACAGGGATTCGAATGGTTCGAGCTTGGTCTGCAATCGAGCGGGTAATGGCTTGCCGGATCCACCACGTGGCATACGTTGAGAATTTGTAACCTCGGCGGTATTCAAATTTATCAACAGCCTTCATTAAGCCGATATTGCCTTCCTGGATAAGATCCAAAAATAGCAATCCGCGGTTGGTGTATTTCTTCGCGATGGAGATGACGAGACGCAGGTTTGCCTCAACCATCTCTTTCTTCGCTCGTCGTGCTTTCGCTTCACCAATCGACATGCGGCGATTGATTTCTTTGATTTCTGTTACGCTCACGGACGTTTGTTCCGCGATTTGGCCTAAACGAGTCTGGATGTGCAGGATTTCATCCTGGCGATCCTTGATTAACGCCGCATAGGGTTTTTTCTGTCGAATGACCGACTTTAGCCACTTCCCATCGGCCTCTTCGTCCATGAAAGCTCTAAGAAAATCCGGGCGCGGCATTTTGCAGTCTTTTACGCAGATATCGAGAATAGACTTTTCTTGCTTGCGCACCTCTTCAACAGCGCGCCTCACCTGTTCTGTAAGCAGCTCGGTTTGTTTCGGGGCTAGTTTGAATTCAAGAAATTTTTCTTGAAGTTCGACGCGCAGCTCAATCGTGCGCTTATGGTCCCGACCATTGCGTTTCGTCGCGGTGACGACTTTTTTGTACAGCTTTTTATATTCATCGAAACGCTCGAGCACTTCTGTTGGATCAAGCGGATTTGGTGGCGGTTCGTCGTCGTCTGAGTCATCGCTGTCCCCAGCCGACAACGATGCAGCATCGTTCATCGCCGGGGCCGGATTCGCCTCAGCATAGATGTCGACGAAGCCACTAATAATATCGGTGAGTTTGATTTCTGCAGCTACGGAACGGTCGTAATTACTCAAAAATGTCTCAGATACGGCCGGAAAATCTGCGAGCGCGCGTAATACTTGGCTCAATCCGTCTTCAATCCGCTTGGCAATTTTAATTTCGCCTTCGCGGGTGAGCAGATCAACGGTACCCATTTCACGCATGTACATGCGGACTGGGTCGGTCGTCCGGCCAAATTCGTTTTCGACTGCAGCAAGTGCGGCGGCGGCTTCTTCGGCAGCTTCGTCATCGACGTCATTGTCATTGAGCAAAACGCCATCGAGGTCCGGCGCGGTTTCATGCACCTTGATGCCCATGTCGTTGATCATGTTGATAATATCTTCGATCTGTTCAGGATCGACGATATCGTCTGGCAAGTGGTCATTAACCTCGTGGTAGGTTAGATATCCCTGCTCCTTGCCCTTTGCAATGAGGACTTTGAGTTGCGACTCCCCGTCTTTTTTACCGATTTCTTCTAGGGTTTCCATAGCGATTGCATCTACCTTTGCTCAAAGAGGTATGTTGTTTCAATGGTTTAATTGAACCATTAGAAGTTGAGACTATCGTTCTCAGACTGCGACTCTGATCTCTCTGAGAGGCAGCCGAACAGTATAGACCATAAAACGCCGGCGAGCCTAGATTTGACATCACTCCTGCGATTTGTCCGTTTCATTTGCGCGGCGCTGCTGTTCGGCCTGTGCTCGCTCCAAGGCGTTCGGTTCGGACTTTCTTAGCAACGCGTCGATAGCTTGGTGAAATTCCAGTGAATGTGCCTCAATGTCGAGAACGAGCGGTGTTTCCAGCTGCCGATCGAGTAAATCCCGAAAAGGGGAATCGCGGTAATGTTCAAGCAACGCCCCGGTTGTTATATCGGGCTGCGAATTAATAAATTCAAGGATCTCGAAAAGAAAATTCGCGTTTTGGTCTGATAGTTGGGACAGCCGTTCGCGATTGTGGACCAATACCGCGAGTTTTGGATCGAACAGTAGCGGTTTCAACGCTTTCTCGACGAGTGACGGCGCCGTGTGTCGGCGAGGTCGAGGCACAATTCTTGCGCGAGGTCGGTCTGATCCGAAGGAGCTGGAGAGCGCGCGCGAATCGAGGTCCGCGAGCTCGGAAATCCGCTGAATTAGCAGTTGGCGAAAGGAGCCGGCGGGGATCTTCGCGACCATGGGCTTCGTCAGATCGACGAACCGCGCGCGTCCGTCGATTGATTGCATATTCGTTTTTGCTGCCATTTCGTCGAGTAAGAATTCCGACAGTGGCTTAATTGCTTGCTTGTCTGTGAACGCAGAAGGGCCTTTTTCGCGAACGAGGCTGTCCGGATCGTGCCCGTCTGGCACGAATAAAAACCCAGCTTGCCGACCATCGCGGATCAGCGGCAAGGCAGTTTCTAAGGCCCGCCATGCCGCACGGCGGCCTGCCGCGTCTCCGTCGTAACAAAAAACGACTTCGGGGGCCGTTTTAAACAGCATCTCGAGTTGTTCGGTGGTAGTGGCCGTGCCGAGCGATGCGACGGCGTTATTCACCGAGAATTGACCTAAGGCCACAACATCCATGTAGCCTTCGACGACCAGAATGCGCTCGACATTTTTTTGTGAGCGGGCAACTTGATACAGCCCGTACAGTTCTCGACGCTTGTGAAAAACCGGCGTTTCGGGCGAGTTGAGGTATTTCGGTTCACCTTTGTCGATGACTCGTCCGCCGAACGCGACCACTCTGCCGCGCCGATCGAGGATAGGAAACATGATCCGATCGCGAAAGCGGTCGTAACGCCGCTTGTTGTCGTTTTCGATGACTAAACCCGCGGTTAAAAGATCTCGCAGTGCCGCATTGTCCACGCCGAGTGCTTGGATAACCCCGTCCCAGCCGTCGGGCGCAAATCCGATTCCAAATCTCTTCGCCACGTCGCCACTTAGGCCGCGACCCTTGAGGTAATTGACTGCGCGCTCGCGGTGAGCGTGAGTCCGTAGCTGGGCTGAGAAATATTGCTGCGCTTTTTTTAGAATGGCATAAATAGGCGAGTAATCGACTGACGGAGCGCTTGGAGCGTCGCCGCCTTCGTAGAGGACTTCGAGCCCAACCCCGCGCGCAGCTTCCTCAATCGCTTCGACAAAGCCCAAACCCTTGTGCTCCATCAAGAAACCCAGCGCCGAGCCATGCGCCCCGCAACCGAAACAATGGTAAAACTGCTTTTCTTGACTGACAGTGAACGATGGCGTTTTCTCACCGTGAAACGGGCACAGCGCTTGAAAATCCCGTCCGGTTTTTTTCAACGGCAGCTCGTTGTCGATGATGTCGACGATATCGACCCGGGCTAATAGGTCATCGATAAAAGATTGGGGGATTCGACCGGCCACAATTTGATTCAGATTTGAGCTGACCACAATAGTGCGACCAACCCAGTGGGCGACGCAACCGTAAACGTTGCTTGCGGCGCGAGGAGGCTTAGCTAGCTAGTTGAGATTTTACGATTGCGCTTACCGCTTTCATATCAGCGCGGCCCTGCAGTGAAGACTTTAGATCCGCCATAACACGACCCATGTCCTTCGGCGAAGTTGCCCCGGTTGACCCTATCGCCGCCGCAATAGCCGCGAGAATTTCTTCGTCACTTAGTGCCTCGGGGAGATAGGTTTGCAACAACTCGAGTTCGAATTGTTCTTGCTCGACAAGATCAGTGCGGCCTGCTTTTTCGAATTGTTCGATTGATTCGCGACGTTGCTTGCAGAGTTTCGTTAGGATGCCGAGCGCAGTCTCGTCATCCACCTCGATTCGCGTGTCCACTTCCTGCTGCTTAATTGCCGCTAACGCGAGCCGCAGCGCACCGACTTCGCGTTTCTTGCCGGCCTTCATGGCGGTTTTTACGGAATCGCCGAGCGCGTTTTTTATTTCGAAGGTCACCAGCAGTGACTCACCAATTAGGCAATGCTAGTAGGCGCGCGTACGCTTGGTGATTTGTCGGGAAGCCTTTTTCTGCCAACGTTTTACTGCAGCTGCAGCCTTACGCTTCCGTACTTGAGTGGGTTTTTCGTAGAATTCGCGGCGGTGTACTTCGGCAAGTGTCCCAGCTTTCTCGCACGCGCGTTTAAAACGGCGCATGGCGATATCAAAGGGCTCGTTGTCTCGCAATTTTACTGAGGGCATGCTGCTTTTAGTTTCCTATTCACGACTTGATTTTATACAGGGCAACGTAAAATGATATCGACGTTCGACGCGAAAGTCGATAGTTTAGCGGTTTAACCATGGTTCGGACCTAAAATGCTCATCCTTGGCATCGAAACATCTTGCGACGAAACCGGCATTGCGCTGTTTGACGACACTCACGGCATCGTGTCCCACGCTGTCTACAGCCAAGTTGAAATCCATGCCAAGTATGGCGGCGTCGTCCCTGAGTTAGCGTCCCGAGACCACGTGCGTAAAACTCTGCCTTTAATCAAGCAGACCGTCGCGGAAGCGGGTGTGAAGCTGGCCGATGTCGACGGCATTGCCTACACAGCCGGTCCAGGGCTTGTTGGCGCGCTGCTAGTCGGGAGTTCAGTCGCCCGGAGTCTTGCGTTCGCACTCGACGTGCCAGCGTTGGGGATTCACCATATGGAAGGCCATCTCTTGTCCCCGATGCTGGACGATAACCCGCCAACAATGCCGTTCTTGGCTCTATTGGTATCAGGTGGCCATACCATGCTGGTCGACGTCAAAGGTCTCGGCCATTATGAAATTTTGGGCGAGTCACTGGATGATGCTGCCGGGGAAGCGTTCGACAAGGTAGCGAAAATGTTAGGGCTTGGTTATCCAGGTGGCCCGGCAGTCGAGAAGTTAGCGAAGCTCGGAACACCCGGGCGGTTTAAATTTCCGCGGCCAATGACGAATCGACCGGGACTCGACTTCAGTTTCAGCGGACTCAAGACCTACACCATGAACACGATAAATGAGCATCAAAACGACTCGAACGTCGCAGCTGATGTGGCGCACGCGTTTGTCGAAGCCGTTGTCGACACGTTTTTAATCAAATGTAGTCGCGCGATTAAACAGACCGGGTTGACGTCGCTGGTGGTGTCGGGCGGGGTGAGTGCAAACCAGCAGCTGCGGGCTGGCCTCTCGCAGCTCGGCGTGAAACTCGGTGTGACGGTGCACTATCCGAGGTTCGAATTTTGCACAGACAACGGTGCGATGATTGCTTATGCAGGATATCGGCGCCTCAGTGGCACAACCGGCGAGCCGCTTGCCTACAAGGTACGGCCGCGATGGCCGCTAAATCTGCTGCAACCACCGTCACCGTAAGCCTTGTAGAAACGCGACGTGCGCAGATCGGCTGGTCTCCTATGATTTGCCGATTTTGCTCTCGCGGCCGGCAAGTAAATTCCGAATATTCGATTGATGTCGCCAGTAAACCAGAGCTCCCATGCCGGAGACCGCGCACACTACGGCGAGTTCTGCTCCAAGCAGCTGCGCGAAGATTGGGGCTAGTGCCGTCGCGCTCAGCGCAGCAAGCGAGGAGTACCGTGTCACGAGCGCCACCGTAATCCAACTACCGATGAATGCGAGGCCGAGCCAGGGGCTAAAAGCGAGTAACACACCCACCAAGGTAGCGACGCCTTTGCCGCCTTCAAAGCGGAAGAATATTGGGTAGAGATGACCGAGAAAGGCACCACATCCAGCGAAGGCGATCGCCAACGGTTCGAAGCCCAACTGAGCGCACGCGAGTACCGGGATGACTCCTTTCGCAACGTCACCAAAAAACGTAAGCGCAGCCGCGACTTTGCCGTAGAGTCGTAGCACATTGGTCGTGCCCGGATTTCCGGAACCATCGCTGCGCGGATCACCATGACCGAATGCCCGACACACGATAATCGCGGAAGACGCGGAGCCAAATAGGTAACCGATAAGAAGCCAAATAAAATCCATCGCGCTATTGAATACGATGCCACCACGGCGTTCAAGCATAACGGCGGGTTGATGTCTGTTAGTATCTGCTCGTCAGCTCACGTTAAATGCCGCATTCACTTATGGATATGATCTACCTGCATGGCTTGAGCCTCGAGACGTTGATCGGGGTTTGGGAATGGGAGCGCAAAGCGAAGCAAACGATCGTGCTTGATCTCGACATTGGTATCGACATTACCGGCGCCGCCGGCAGCGACTCAATTGAAGAGACGGTCGACTATCAGGCGGTTGCGACACGGTTAGTCAAACTGTCCGAAGACTCAAGTTTTCGACTCGTGGAAGCTTTCGCTGCAGCGATAGCCGACATTCTGATCTTAGAGTTCAAGGTTGCTTGGGTAAGAGTGCGCCTTAATAAGCAAGGAGCGCTTCGGGAAGCGCGGAGCGTCGGCGTGATCATCGAGCGAGGTAGGAACACAACGAGTTGAGCGTACGAGTTCACGTCGCCATTGGCACTAACGTCGCGCGTCGCAAGAACATTACCAGCGCTTTAGCCTCACTAAGGCAGTCGTTCGGCATGCTAACGGTCTCGAAAGTCTACGAGACGCGGGCAATTGGCTTCAATGGGCGAAATTTCTACAACCTGGTGGTCGGATTCGATTGCCAAGAGCCGGCGCTGACAATCAACGCGAAGCTAAAAGCAATTGAAGCACAGCACGGGCGCTCCTCAGAAAAAGCGGCGAATAACTCAGGGATCCTGGACTTAGACTTACTCAGCTATGGTTCGCAGATCGTTGCAACGAATGAATTGTCGTTACCGCGTAGCGACGTTAGGCGGGCTGCCTATGCTCTCAGGCCGCTCGTAGATATCGCACCGGATACCGTCGATCCCATTACTAAGTTGACGTATCGAGTGCTCTGGGACACGTTCGCCGACAAATCTTCGATCCTGAAAGACGTTAGCGATTTGTTTGAATGACCAAAGTCGGTGGGTGGTCGCGTCCGGAATCACCGCTACTTTGTTGATGCGCATAATGAAAAGCGGCACTATGCGAGCTCAATTTCTCGAAATAACCCTTCAATGAAAATAGCTTTTCGCGCCACCCTATTCTTAGTACTGGGCACCGTTTTATTGACGGCGTGCAACCCAGTAAAGAAACTTCAAAATCAAGAGCGAATGGTTCAATTGGATTCTGTAGCTAACAACTATCGGAAGTTGATGCGATGGGGATATTTCGACCAAGCCGTCCAATACATCAAGGTCCAAGAAGGGGAAGTCGTCCTTCCCGACCTCGAACAACTCGCTCGTTTCAAAGTCACGAATTATTCAGTTGCGGAGCAGGTAATTTCTGAATCCGAATTTGAAGCAAAAGTTATCGCATACATCGATTTCTACTCTGCCGATACTGGCATTGCAGGGTCTGTGCGTGACGAACAATTGTGGTGGTTCGATCCAGAAAAAAAGCGTTGGTATCTCGGCACGCCAATGGTGAATTTCGCCGACTACGTGCGTTAGACCGAAACCTGGGGGTCGAGCGATGGGACCGTTGATTCGAGCGCACAGCGACTAAATGTGAATGGAACGGCCGCCGTCGATCTCCAAAATATGTCCCGTAACGTAAGGTGCGCTCACAAGGTAGGACACAGCTTGCGCGATATCGCTTGTCTTGCCAAGTCGTGCTAGTGGTGTGTTCTGGATCACTACTTCACGATGTTCGAGGGTTTCTTCTTCAGCCCAGATAATGGCTCCCGGGGACACGCCGTTCACTCGAACGAGCGGTGCCAAATCTCGCGCTAAGGCCTTAGTCAGCCCGATCAAGCCCGCTTTCGACGCGCAATAAACGGCATATCCTGGCTGGGGGCGAGAAGCAGAAATATCGGTTAAGTTGATGATTGTGCCGCGTGATTCACGTAGCAGCGGGACTGCGGCGCCGCTTAACAAGTATGGGGCTCGTAGATTGGTTACGATGAGCGCTTCGAACAAGTCGACGTCAGGAATGCCTGCGTCAGACGGTTCATAGACCGATGCATTATTCACCAGCACATCCAGGCGCCCCCAGCGTTCGGCAACTTCGTCGACTAAAGCGCGGGATGTCTCGGCAAGGTTTAAATTGCCCTGAATGCAAAATGCCGATTCCGGGCGAATGTCGTTTAGGGATGTCGCAAGTTTTTCGGCCGCGGCTGCACTCGTGTTGTAGTGGATCGCGACACGGAAACCGTCCCTGTGCAGGTGACGCGAAATTTCGGCGCCAATTCGGTTGGCGGCGCCAGTAATAAGTGCCGTCTTGTCCAATTTTCGACTCCGTCAAGTCAATACGATTTGCTTTCGCAGTTCGCGGTTAAATCGAACCGCCGAAGAAAATCGCGCTGATAGTGGAAGTATCCAGCGCCATCTCGCATGTCGCTGCACGCAGCCCTTAACGAAATGTTGTTGTCCTGGGTTGAGTTTCGCACAGTTTCCGTCGTTCACCGAATTACCGATTCTGGCTAAAGTCACACGCTACAATACAGCGCACCCAAACTCTCTTCGATCACTCAACCGTTAAACCGCCAGCATGTTAGAAGCCTCAAATTTACCATTACCGAGCGCCGCCGCGCGTGAAGTTTCTGACCGTCTTGCGGATCAGATACGCCGTTCAATTATTGAGCAGGCCGGTCCGATCAGTTTCGACGAGTACATGCGCATCGCGCTGTACGAGCCTGGGCTCGGGTACTATCTCGCAAACGCAATTAATTTTGGAGTCGATGGTGATTTCATTACGGCGCCGGAGTTATCCTCCCTTTTCGGTGCCAGCGTTGCGCGCCAATGCTTCGATATCTTGCAGCATACGGGCGGGGACATTCTTGAATTCGGCGCCGGAAATGGATTCCTCGCGGCGCATGTCTTGACCACGCTTGACGAACTCGGTGCAGTGCCCGGGCGTTACATGATCCTCGAGCTGAATCCCCTCATGCGCGAACGTCAACGGCAGACTTTGCAGGAGGTGGCCCCACACGTGTTGAGCCAGGTTGAATGGCTCAACGATCTGCCGAGCTGCAAAATGAATGGCGTAATTCTCGCTAACGAAATTATCGACGCCTTACCGGTGAAGATTTTCCGTACTGCCAATGGCGAGATCCATGAACGTCGCGTTGCGGAAAAGGGTGACCACTTCATCTGGTCTGAAACGCCGGCGCCAGAGCGGCTAGCGGGCGCGGTACGCGCAAGAGTCGACTCCAACATTATCGCCGCAGATCGAGATTACGTTTCTGAAATCAATTCAAGCGTTGAGCCCTGGGTTAGCGACTTATCTCGAGTGATGGGTAACGCTGTCGCACTGATATTCGATTACGGGTATAGCCGGGCAGATTATTATTCAAGGGATAGAACGCAAGGCACGCTAATGTGTCATTTTCGTCACCGTCAGCACAACGACCCCTTCTGGTTTCCAGGTCTCCAAGACATTACTGCGTCCGTCGATTTTACTGCGCTGGCGGAGGCGGCGGATTCCTCGGGTATTAGAGTCGCGGGGTTTAGCGAGCAAGGGAATTTTCTGCTGGCTAGTGGCTTGCTTGACGAGGCACAACGCCGCGCCGAGAAAGGTGACGATAGAACACTAGCGCGTGTTGCATATGAAACAAAAGTTCTCACTTTGCCTAACGAGATGGGGTCGCGCTTCAAGGTTTTGGCATTGACGAAGGGTTACAATGCGGCGCTTCGTGGCTTCCAGCTCCGGGATGACCGCCACCGTCTGTGAATTAAGCAAAAACGTTCAGGACTATTTAATTTGTTGTTTGCGCACTTAGTTGCAATCGCCGTACTTCAAGGGATTACGGAGTTTCTACCTATTTCCAGCTCCGGCCATTTGATCTTGTTGCCGCAGTTATCGGGGTGGCAAGATCACGGGCTGGTGTACGATGTTGCTGCGCATTTCGGAACCCTTATCGCCGTCGTTTGTTATTTCCGATCCGATCTTTGGAAAATGGCTTCGCACTGGATTTCGAGTCTGCGTGGTGGACCTTCCAACGAGCATAGTCGGCTTGCGTGGGCCGTGTTATGGGCCACGATCCCGGTCAGCGCCATCGGTTTAGTGACGCACGATTTCATCGCAGAGAACTTACGCAGTCCGCTGCTAATCGCGGGCACCACCATCGGCTTTGGTATTGTATTGTGGCTTACCGATCGATTTGGCAAACGGTCGCGAGCGACGCAAGCACTTACCTGGCAGGATATCGCATGCGTCGGATTCGCTCAGGCACTCGCCTTGGTACCAGGCACCTCGCGATCGGGGATTACGATCAGTGCCGCGCTAGCTCTCGGGTTCACCCGCGAAGCGGCAGCAAGATTTTCCTTTTTGTTATCAATTCCCGTCATTGTCCTGGCCACTGGCTACGAATCACTGCAGCTAATTGGCGGGCAAGGCGCTATCGATTGGTTTGGCTTAAGCGTCGTGACAATCGGTGCTGCGGTGAGCGCACTCCTTTGCATTGCTGTATTTCTGCGGGTTTTGGATCGGGTCGGTATGTTGCCGTTTGTGATTTATCGCCTGGCACTAGGCGGCGTCCTAATTGCGCTGTTCATGTAGCCCTATTCCATAGAAAATAGACGGAAAGCCGTCGTCGCTCCGGTTGGGCGAGCGGTTGCCAATCCAAGTCGATGCAACTTGTCGCCAGGTAGGCTGTCAGGTAAGAATCGCGTAGCCATAATTTAACGGGCAAATGATGAAATTGATGATGCTGAAAATAATTCCGATCGCGATCCTCCTAGCGTTACTAGGCGTGTTCCCGGTGACTGCAGCCAATAGCGCTGGAACGGCAACGGCAACTTTCGCTGGTGGCTGCTTCTGGTGTATGGAGCCACCTTACGACGCACTAGACGGCGTGCTTTCGACGACATCGGGATACATCGGTGGTGAGAAAGCGGATCCAACCTATCACGAAGTCTCGGCCGGCAGCACAGGGCACACTGAGGCGGTTCAGGTGGTCTACGATCCGAACAAGGTTTCCTATAAGAAATTGCTCGAAGTCTTTTGGCGCAATGTCGATCCGACAGTCACGGACCGACAATTCTGTGACGTTGGGAATCAGTACCGAACGGGAATTTTCTATCACGATGCTGAGCAAAAGCGCTTGGCAGAGGATTCGAAATCTCAACTAGAATCGACGAAGCCGTTTCCTGAGCCGATTGTGACGGAGATCGCGTCGGCTGGAACGTTCTACCCAGCGGAAGATTATCATCAGGACTACTATGTGACTAATCCGCTTCGCTACAAATTCTATCGTTACAACTGCGGCCGCGACAAAAGGCTACGTGAGCTTTGGGAGCCTAAAAGCTAGCCTTCGCAGTGGTCGAGCGCTCCGGGAAAGTCGACATTCCAAGAAGAAATACTGTCGTATGTGCGTTTAAGAGTCGCACCATTCTGGAATAACCGCACCAGCATTCCTATAATGCTAGCCACTCACCCCGATCCGATATCATTTATCCACGCTGCGGGATTCGCAATACGATCACATGAGCTCAATACCCTCCTACCAGACAATTATGTTTGCCGACGTGACCGGCAGCACTTCACTTTACGACACGCTCGGTGATATCCCGGCGCAGCGGCTCGTGACGGAGTGCTTGGCGGTTGCGAAACAAGCGACGGCTTATCACCGCGGAGAAATCCTGGCCGAGCTTGGCGATGAAGTGATGGCGACGTTTAACGATCCCGGTGATGCCGCGGCAGCAGCCTGCGATATTCACGCTAAAATGGTGGAAACATTCGAAGACAGAGAAAACACCGGCACAGGACCACTAAGAATGCGGATCGGAATGCATTACGGTCCGGTATTTGGGCGGGATGCCAGCATGGCGAGCGACACCGCAAAAATCGCACATTGGGCGGCCACGAACGCAAAACCTGAGCAAACGCTTGGCACTTCGGCCCTCATTGATGTCCTGCCGAGAATCTTTCAGGCGGTATCGCGTTACGTCGACGACGAGACGTGGAATTTCGTTTCCATCGAACACATGGCCATCCATGAGATTATTTGGGATGTCGAGAGCGTCACAGCGTATTCTGGAGAAATACCAACGCTGAATTCGCAACGTTGCGCCGGATTTGAATTTACTTATCGTGATAAAAGCGTCACGGTGAATGGTGACCGACCCGTTATTTCAATTGGACGAGGTACCGATAACGATCTGATCGTATCCCACGATTTGGCCTCGCGACAGCACCTAAGCGCACAGTTCAGTCGTGGCCGTTGCACAGTAACGGACAACAGCACTAATGGTACGGTGGTATATTCGGCACCTGATATTACGGGTCACCGATTGCGTAGAGAATCCATCACTGTTGTCGGGCAAGGGACGATAATGCTTGGACAACCGGGCGAGCTAGCAGAACAAGACGTCGTTCGCTATCAGGCTATTTAGATGTCTCGCACATCAGCCAGCGCACGGATCCGCACCTGATCAATTTTTTCGCGCAGCGGCTCACCGCTCAAGCCTTGCTGAACGTATTCCCTAACGTCAACGTCATTGGCTACTTGCCGCGCGTGGCGTAAGTAGTCGCCGCTAGGATAGGGCGCGTCAGCCATCCCGGCTCGACCCGTCGCGTCTATTTCGCAGGCTAGGAGGATGTCGCTGAATCGCTCCGGTCGCCGCAGTGCGTCCAAATTAATGAGTAGTTTAAGTAACTTCTGTGGGCGCAAATCTTGCGCGCGATGGACCATTAAATGATAGCGAGTCACTGCGACCGCCATGAGTCGGTGCGCTTTCGGGATTTTGAAACGCTCGCACACGTCCTCAACTAAAGCGACGCCACGTTCTTCGTGGCCGGCGTGTCCCGGA
>JBLFWX010000114.1:0-13945 GCA_047611805.1 Gammaproteobacteria bacterium | reverse complement strand
AGTGCACAGATAAGGTGCCGCTATGCACTGCTCGGCTGCTCCAGGGCTAATCGGATGTCAGCTCGCCATAAAGATCCAACTGCTCGCCGGCGGTTGGGTTTGGGACCTGGGGAGGGGGACGTTTCGCGCCTTCGAGCATTCTCGTCAGTTGTTCCAATCGTGCGGATAGAATTGCGCGGTCGCGGTTCTGGTCGTGACGCGAGGTATCAAACGAGCGGCGTTGAGACTCTAGTTCGCGCTCTAGGGTCGCTATCTGGCTTGCGTACAGCGTATTTTTGGTCTCAGCGGCCGTGGCCCGTTGCTCCAGTAGCAATTGGTCGTAGCGCATGCGCTGCAACTCTGTGTCTTTGTCCAGGAGCGCTCGGCGCCATTCGTCTTGTTCTGTTTGTTGGTTTGAGATAATCGCTTGCCATGCACTCTCGGAGCTCTCCTGATGCGGCATAGGAGGGGGACTCATGGTATTGGCTGGCGCTGTGCCCTGCACCGGCTGCGCTTGGCTGACCCGCGATCTTGCCTCGCGTGGTGGTGCCAAAGATCCTTTCGGGTGGCCATCGAGCTCACGTAGTAGCTGGGCTATTAGCGTTGGTGAACCGCGGCCCAATTGTTTTCTTATGGCGATAATCCCATGCGGCAACCCCCCTTGGATGAGCGTATCGCGCGCCTTAAGGACGTCGGATTTATCGATTGTTGCCGTTCTACCCATGTTCAATACCGTATAGAAGATACGTATAAGTATAGTACATAAGTCGTACGTCTCCTTTCGAAATTACATTGTATTAAAAGATATATACGAAAAAATATGAATCGTATTTAGCGCGATGGAATCTATTATTCACATTAGTAATATATCGTAATTACCTAATATAATAAAACAAATAGAAGTTATTTAATGTGAATTCTAATACGAAATACTTCACCAGATAAGTATGAACTCTTTATTCGGCAGTATTTTTGAGTGCGTGTGTATTTTATATATCGTATATATTTATTAATATATTTTATTATACGAAATCGCTAGCGCGTTCGAACACACTTAGACATTAAGGTCGATCCAGTGAGAAGCGGAACCGGTTTTGTGCCTGTCCCGTGAGCGCTGCCGTGAGCGCTGTTCGTTGTGTGCCTATCTTGTGACGCAGTCTCTCAAAATCGAATGTAGGTCGCGCTGATTCTAAAACGGCCTAGCTTAAGCGCGCGGGTTGACGTGTCTGGCGCTCAAACGCGGACGGTCAATCTATCGATCTCAATTTGGATGAGAATTCTGCCGAGCAAGGGAAAATCCGCGCGGGCGAGAATTTCCGATCCAATAGATATCAAGCCCAAATACCGGGTTCACGCATCTGCTCTATTGATCTTTGTATCCCGGTTTATAATGCGCACGGATTCCATTCGTGGCCGCCTCGAGGGACCATGGAATCTTAGCGCCAGTTCGCTAGAGCAGAATTTCAGTCGCGACAATATATAAAGGGCATAAATCGATGTACGCATATAAATCACCTTGGATGACCGAAGAGCACGAAATGTTTCGCGACACCGTGCGCCGATTCGTTGAAACGGAGTTTGTGCCTAATCGCGAGCGCTGGATTGAACGAAAGCATATGGAACCGGAATATTGGCAGAAGGCGGGCGAAATCGGCATGTTGTGTCCCGATATCGCGACCGAATACGGCGGTGGTGGTGGCGATTTCGGGTTCGACGCGATCACCTACGAAGAACTCCAGCGCGCTTGCGTTTCAAGCTTTGGTAATGGAATTCAGAGCATCGTGGCGCATTACATAGACGTGTACGGAACGGAAGAGCAAAAACTCCGCTGGCTTCCTAAGATGGCGACCGGGGAGACGATCACCGCGATCGCGATGACCGAGCCAGGCACGGGCTCAGATTTACAAGCGGTAAGGACTTCCGCACTGCGCGATGGCGACGAATATGTTCTGAATGGGTCCAAAACCTTTATTACCAACGGTTACAACGCCAACCTCATCTGCGTTATTTGCAAAACCGACCCTGACGCGCGCGCGAAGGGCATCTCGCTGGTCATGCTCGAACCCGATGAAGCCGAAGGTTTTAGTCGCAATGCACCACTGTCAAAAATCGGCATGAAGGGGCAAGACACGTGTGAGTTGTTCTTTGATGACTGCCGGGTTCCTGTGGGGAACCTCTTGGGTAGCGAAGAAGGACAGGGTTTTTATCAATTGATGGCTCAATTGCCTCGGGAAAGGCTGATTGTCGGTCTCGGCAGTGTTGCGATTATGGAAGCGGCGCTGGAACAGACAATCGAATATACGAAAGAACGCCGTGCGTTTAACAAAGCCATCATCGAGTTTCAAAATACGAAATTCAAACTAGCAGAGAAAAAAACCGAGACGAAAATCGCTCGTGTGTTCATAGATCACTGTATTGAACGCTTAAACGCTGGTGAGCTAGACGCTGAAACGGCATCGATGGCTAAGTACTGGTGCTCGGAAACCCAGTTCAACCTCGTCAACGAGTGTCTGCAATTGCATGGGGGGTATGGCTACATGATGGAATATCCGATTGCGCACTATTTTACGGACTCCCGAGTGCAGATGATCTACGCCGGAAGCAACGAAATCATGAAGGAGCTGATTTCTCGCTCGCTATAATTTGCTCAGTCCGTGTAGGACACGTGGCCCACGGAGGCGTGCTATGAATAACTTCAGTGCGTGCCTCGATGGGGCCCTCCAACCCTCATCAGTCGCCTTGTCGGTCTTTCCAAATGAATGACAATAGCAATTTATTCGCCAAGTTCGCTGCCAATTGGAACGACAGTGCGACATTTTTAACCACGCCTGACGGTGCCAGCTACACCTACGAAGATGTCTGGAGGCTGAGTGCGCAGGTCGCCCAATTGTTGAGAGAGGTTGGTCTTGTGCCCGGCGAACGAGTGTCGGTGCAAACAGAAAAATCAGTTGATTACCTGTGGTTGTTCCTGGGTTGTCTGCGCGGTGGTGTTGTTTTTCACCCACTCAATCCAGCGTACACAAGAGTAGAACTAGAATACTTTTTCAGCGACGCCGAACCCGCGTTGGTGATATTCGATCCAAGTAATTCGTCTCAAGCCGGTAAGGTCGCAAACAAGGTAGGTGTGCCACGCACTTTAACCATGGGCAAAGACGGTAGCGGAACATTTCGCGACGGTTATCAACAAGCGACGGCGGATCCGAGCGTACTGCGGCGCCAGGCAGGGGACATGGCAGCGCTCTTGTATTCATCAGGGACTACTGGGCAGCCGAAAGGCATTCCGCTTACTCATGGCAACATTTCGGTCAACGCCACTGAGCTAAGAGACGCCTGGGGCTTCACCAAAGACGATGTGCTGCTCCATGCGCTACCGATGTTCCATACCCATGGTCTATTTATCGCACTGAATTGTACTCTCATGAGTGGCTCGACCGTGCGCTACCTATCACGCTTCGACCCCGATTCGGTGATCGACGAGTTTAAAAACGCGAGCGTCATGATGGGCGTCCCGACCTACTACACACGATTGCTCGGCTCGAATAGATTAGATGCCGAGGCTTGTCGCTCGATTCGCTTGTTTACTTCGGGCTCCGCGCCGCTACGTGAAGACACGTTTAACGAATTTGAGACGCGCACCGGACATCGTATTGTCGAGCGCTACGGCATGTCAGAGACCGTGATACTGACGAGCAATCCCATCGACGGACCACGGAAATCGGGGACCGTTGGCATACCGCTGCCGAGTGTTGAGTTACGTATTGTCGATGAGCGCGACGGTGAACTACCCACGCACGATGTCGGACGTATCCAAGTACGTGGGCCTAATGTCTTTTGTGAATACTGGCGCAAGCCGGAGAAAACCGCTGAAGACTTCACCCCTGACGGTTATTTTGATACGGGTGACCAAGGTCGAATCGATGCCGATGGTTATGTTTCCATTATTGGGCGCGCAAAGGACCTCATCATTAGCGGCGGGCTAAACGTCTATCCTATTGAAGTCGAACAGATGCTGAACGAATTTGCTTCCATCATCGATAGTGCAGTAATTGGAGTGCCACATGATGACTTCGGGGAGGCCGTGGTTGCTGTCATCGTAGTCGACGAGAACGTCGCGTACGACGAACAACAGATCCGCGCTTTTGCGCGCGAACGGCTGGCAAGTTTCAAATTACCAAAAAAAATCATCACTGTTGCCCAGTTACCGCGGAACGCGATGGGTAAAGTTCAGAAGAATTTGCTTCGCGAGGAGTACAAAAATGCTCTGGGCTCAAGCTAGTCGGCGAGGCTGTATTATTCGCAACCCTGTACGTAATAAAACACCCGCGTAGACCATCCGACGCTGATGATTTTGAATTCAACGCAAACATTAACAACCAAAGAGGACGCAACTAATGGCCGGCTTATACTACGAAGAATTTGAAATTGGTCAGACTTTTGATCACCCTATCCGGCGCACCGTGACGGAGACCGATAACCTTCTCTTTACGACGATGACGCACAATCCTGCGTACCTTCATTTAGATGAAGAATACTGCAAGAACGAAACTGAATTTGGTCAGCGTTTAGTCAATAGTTGCTTCACTTTGGCGTTGATGGTCGGCGTTACCGTGTACGACACCACCTTAGGCACGACGGTTGGAAACTTAGGCTGGGACGACGTCCGCTTTCCTGCCCCGGTTTTTCATGGTGATACCTTGCATGTCAGAACGGAAATTAAAGCCAAGCGCGAAAGTAAATCACGACCAGATAACGGCATCGTGACGTTCTTACACACGGCTTATAATCAACGCGATGAAATCGTCGCCACATGCACGCGAAATGGCCTGATGCTCAAGAGGCCGAAAGCATGATGCCGCGTACTTGGTTATTCGTCCCAGGCGACAGTGAAAAGAAGTTAGGTAAAGGCGCAGGGACCGGCGCGGACGCACTCATTATCGATCTCGAAGACTCAGTCGCGGCAGCACGTCGCCCGATCGCGCGCGAATTGACCTGCGAGTATTTGCGCAATGCCGATCGCTCAGTCTGCCAGCTGTATGTGCGGATCAACCCGTTGGATACCTCGGATGCCTTGCTCGATCTGACGGGCATCATTGCGGGCAAGCCAGATGGCTTACTATTGCCTAAGGCTGAAACCGTCGAAGATTCAAATCGTTTGAGTTATTACTTGGATGCGCTTGAAATCGCTAACGGCCTGCCGCAGGGACACATCAAAATATTTCCACTGGCTACAGAAACCCCTGGCGCAATGCTCACATTGGATGGGTATCGCAAGGTCAACCCGCGGGTCTCAGCGCTGTCATGGGGCGCCGAAGATTTAAGCGCAGCAATTGGGGCGTCGACGAATCGAGACGAAAATGGAGATCTATCCGCACCCTATATATTGGCTCGATCACTATCCTTAATGGCGGCGCATGCGGCTGGCGTACAAGCCGTCGACACAGTGCACCCGGATTTCCGCGACGACGAAGGACTTCTACGCTCGAGTAAACACGCGCGACGTGATGGTTTCAGCGGCAAGATAGCGATTCACCCTAATCAGGTGGCGATCATTAACGAGGCATTTACGCCGAGCAAAGATGAGATCGCGCATGCGCAAGCTGTGATTGATCTATTCGCGGCAAACCCGGATGCAGGAACATTAAGCCTCGATGGAAAGATGCTTGATAAACCGCATCTCACTCAAGCACTGCGAGTTGTCGCTTTCTCGAATATAGACAGGAGCTAGACAATGGGACCACTAAACGGGATCCGAATAATTGAGTTTGCTGGCATTGGCCCAGGACCGCTGTGCGGTACATTTCTGGGTGATATGGGTGCGGACATTGTCCGTATTGACCGCGCTGGTCCCGGTGGTCGCACGGCGCCAGGTGCTGGTAGTCGAAGTCGCCGCTCGGTGGCCTTGAATTTAAAAGACCCAGAAGCCATCAAAGTTGCGCTACGACTCATTAAAACTGCAGACGGCATGTTCGAACCGTTTCGTCCCGGTGTAATGGAACGTCTCGGCCTGGGTCCGGATGTGTGTCTCACAACGAATCCCAAACTCGTCTACGGACGCATGACCGGTTGGGGTCAAGACGGGCCGTTGGCTAATGCGGCAGGTCACGACATAAATTACATCGCCTTAACCGGCGCTTTGCACGCCATCGGCACCAAAGCCGCCGGCCCCATTCCGCCGCTAAATTTAATCGGCGATTTCGGCGGCGGAACGATGCTGCTCGCGTTTGGCATGGTATGCGGGCTACTAGAGGCCGCACGTTCCGGCAAGGGGCAAGTCGTCGATACGGCGATGGTGGATGGCGCATCGATGTTGCTCGGTATGATCTACGCAATGAAAGACACCGGCATGTGGACGAACAATCGCGAGGACAACATGCTCGACGGCGGCGCGCATTTCTATGGGTGTTACGCGACAAAAGACGCGAAGCACATTTCAATTGGTTCCATTGAGCCGCAGTTCTACGCGTTGCTGCGCGAGACGATGGGCTTAGATGATCCTGCGTTTGATGCGCAACACGACAAATCCGCATGGCCCGACTTGAAGTCCAAACTAAGCGCCGTGTTTGCGACGAAAACGCGCGACGAGTGGACCGCCATAATGGAAGGCACTGATATCTGTTTTGCCCCGGTCTTAGATTTGGACGAAGCAAGAGTGCATAAGCATAATGTAGCGCGAGGCACGTTTGTCGAAGTAGATGGCCTTTCCCAACCTGCGCCCGCGCCGCGTTTTAGCCGCACGCCGGCTGCCGTCCCCTCAGGGGCTCCCGAAGTAGGGGCCCACACCACCGCGTTGTTGCAAGACGCGGGCTATACGAGTGACGAAATAAATCAATTACGCGAATCCGGTGCGGTCGCATAAAAGGAATAGATCATGGATAAAAAAGTTTGGAGCGCAAAGAAGAAAACCGTTGAAGTGCTCGGGCACAAAATGGCCTATGTCGAAATGGGCTCCGGCGATCCGATAATTTTTCAACATGGCAATCCGACGTCTTCGTATTTGTGGCGCAATATCATGCCGCAACTAGCCGATGTCGGGCGCTGCATTGCGGTGGATTTAATCGGCATGGGTGATTCGGATAAATTGCCCAATTCGGGACCGGACCGTTACACGTTTAAAGAGCATCAATCCTATCTCTACGGTGCATGGGATGCGCTGGGCATAAAGGACAATGTCACTTTCGTGATCCACGACTGGGGGACGGCGCTAGGTTTTGATTGGTGTCGGCAACATCCCGGTGCGGTAAAAGGCGTTGCCCACATGGAAGGGGTTGTCAAACGGATCCCCTGGGTAGATTGGCCAGAGGCCGCAACCGATATTTTTCGCGCGTTTCGCTCTCCTGCTGGTGAAGATGTGGTGCTGGATAAAAATGTCTTTATCGAAGGCGTGCTGCCGGGATCGATTATCCGGAAATTAAGTACGCAGGAGATGGATGCGTACCGAGCACCATTCGTAACACCAGGCGAGGACCGCCGTCCGACATTAACCTGGCCCCGACAGATCCCGCTTGGCGATGAACCGAAAGACGTGTGTGAAACCGTGGACGCATACGGTGCTTACATGAAAAACGCTGAGATGCCGAAGTTGTTCATAGCGGGCGATCCCGGCATGATAATGAATGGACCCGCCGGCGAATTCGCGCGTAGCTGGAAAAACACGAGTGAGGTAACCGTAAAAGGTCTGCATTTCTTGCAAGAAGATTCGCCCGACGAAATCGCGGCGGCTGTTAAAGCGTGGATGAAGGGTATCTGATCGGTCCGATTGACCGTCTGATGTATCTAGACAGGCTGCTCTGAGCTAATGTTTCTCCTCGTCGGCGGATTGCTCGCGCTTGCCTGCATGCAGACCGCGCACAATCTCGCGCCAATACGCAGCGGATTGATCAAGCGGTTCGGATCGGCGGCGTATTTGATTGCCTATTGCGTGATTGTCTTGATGGCTGTGGCATTAATGGTCGCTGGAAAATCGAGCGTGCCGTTTATTGCAGTGTGGTGGCCGTCGGCGTCGTATAAGCTGTTCGTCCTGCCGTTGATGTTCGTCGGGTTTGTCATCGCTGCCGCGCAAGTTGTGCCGTCAAACTTGCGTCGTTGGTTTCGGCAACCGCTACTCGCGGGCGCGACCTTATGGTTTCTAACTCATTTGCTCCTCAACGGCGACTTGGCGAGAATGACGCTATTCGGCGGCTTAGCGTCAATCGGGTTTTTGTCCATCGCTTTAGCGTTGCGCGAACCCTATAACAAACCGGCACCGCTGCCGTGGATGAAAGAATCGCTGGTCATTGCTGTTGGCGGGTGCGCTTTCATGATTGCGTTTTTCGTGCATCAAACGCTATTTGGTGTCTCGCCCACGATGATGCCCAAGGCTTTTTTTTAACGACCCATGAAACAGTCCGCACTGACAAACAAAATCTCGGTCGGAACTTTCCGTGAAGAAACCTTGGTCGTAACCGATGAGCTTACGGTTGGATACCGAGTTCCCGGCATGCCTATGGTATTTGCGACGCCGCAAATGATTTTCGCCATGGAGATAGTTTGCGCGGCATCGATAGCCCCGCTGCTTCCCGAAGGTTCGGTATCTGTTGGCACGCATGTTGATGTCCAGCACCTCGCTGCAACAGCTGTTGGCGCAACCATACGGAGTACTGCGACCGTCACCGCTATCCATGGGCAGCTGGTGACCTTTGAGGTGTTTTCCTATGAAGGGACAAAAATTATCGGTCAGGGTTCGCATACTCGTGCCTGTGTTGAGCTTAAGCGATTTCTGAGTGGTGTTAATCGCCCCTAGTGCCGTCGCTGCGGTACGCGAAATTCGGGCAAATCCCCCAACGTCAGACTATGGCCTATACTTATTCAACGAGTTGTTCACGCGAGAAGTAGGAATATGAGCGCCCAAAACGATATTAAGAAAGTGACTCTGCTAGATCTCCAGAAGCAAAAGAAAGCGGGCACGAAAATCGCCTCCCTTACGGCATACGATGCCGGTTTTGCTACCGTGCTAGACAACGCCGGTATCGATTTTATTCTGGTGGGAGACTCCCTTGGGATGGTGGTGCAAGGTCGTGAAACAACGATCCCGGTCACGGTTGAAGAAATGATCTATCACACGCAATTGGTTGTGCGTGGATGCCAACGCGCCATGGTCATGGCCGACATGCCGTTTATGAGTTACTCCTCGGCGCAGGACTGCATGCACAATGCTGCGCGTTTAATGAAAGAAGGCGGGGCTGAAATCGTGAAACTTGAATGGGGGGCTTTAGAGATATCGATGGTATCGCGTCTCACGGATTGCGGGATTCCCGTGTGTGCGCATCTCGGGTTGACGCCGCAAGCGATTCACAAATTTGGCGCCTATCGCGTCCAAGGACGTGAAGAAGATGCCGCAAAAAAGATGATCGACGACGCTCTCGCGCTAGAAGAAGCAGGTGCTGATGTCCTGTTGCTCGAGTGTGTACCGATGGCGCTCGCAGCGGAAATAACGCGTAATGCAACCGTGCCCGTTATTGGAATAGGGGCGGGTGCCGACGTTGATGGCCAGATTCTCGTTCTATATGACATTCTGGACATTTGGCCGGGTAAGCGGACCCGATTTTCGAAGAACTACATGGCCCAAGCGGGCTCGATCCAAGGCGCCGTCGAATCGTTTGTCAACGAAGTCAAACAAGAACAGTTTCCAACGCCGGAATATTCGTTCGAATAATTTTGAAACGACGCTATGGACCGAAGCTTACAGCGTCTAGTCGACGCACTCACACTTGAACGACTGGAAGAAAATCTGTTTCGCGGCGCCGTCACGGATACGCATGTAAAAAGAGTCTATGGCGGTAAGGTGCTCGGCGAGGCGATAAACGCAGCGCAATCCACCGTTGAAAAAGATCGAACGATACATTCCGTTCACTGTTATTTTCTGCGCGAGGCGGATTCCAATAAACCGGTTATATACGAAGTTGATCGCAGTCGCGATGGCGGGAGTTTTTCAGCGCGGCGGGTCGTTGCGATCCAGTACGGACGACCGATTTTTACGATGGAGGCGTCCTTTCACATAGAGGAGTCAGGCCTAGAATACCAAGGGGAGATGCCCCAAGCGCCACCGCCGGAAGAAGTGGAACGGCTAAGCTTCAAGGATCTCGACCTAACTAGAGCGCCACCGAATGTGCAACGCTTCGTTAATATTTCCGCGCCGTTCGAAATTCGGCCAATCGAAGATTACACGACACAAATGCCGGTTGGCACGGAACCGATTCGAAGAGTATGGATCCGCACCGTCGAACCATTACCGGACGACTTCGAATTACATCGAGAAATTCTTGCTTATTTTTCTGACTACGGGCTCTTGAGCACGTTATTAATTCCTCACGGAATTCGAATCAACGATCGCAGACTACGCATGGCGAGCCTCAATCATGCCATGTGGTTTCACCGTCAGTTCCGTATTGATGAGTGGCTGTTGTACGTCTGCGAAGGACTTTCATCCGCCCACTCACGCGGGCTAACGCGGGGCCGCTTTTTCCGTCGCGACGGCTCCCTTGTTGTATCCGTAGCACAAGAGGCGCTGGTGCGACTGGTGGAAAACGAGGACTAGCGTAATCCTGGCGAGCAGTGGACATCTACGCCGTGCGCGCTACTATGAGGAGGCGTCCTGCTCTCTCTGTCTGAGGAACGAAATGTATACACGTCGGGGATTCCTTGTTTCTAGTGCGGCGGTTATGGCCGGACCGACATTACTGCATGCCGGCCCTTCTGGAAGCAGAACGCGCGTCGTTATCGATTCGAGCAGTCCGGAAGGGGACTTGTTTAGCCAGTACTTTCGGGTCCCAACGACCGCGATCGACCTTGACCCGTTGAGCGTTTTGACGGAGTTGAGCGGTGAATTCGCGAACCACGAACTCGACACTATTTACGGACTCACGCGTGGTTCGAATCGCTTTCTCATCGAGCAGTTCGCTAAGCCGAATGGCTATCGAATTATTCACGCGGGCGAGCACGAATTTGGCGACGGCCAAATCGCCCACAAGCTGACCGGCGCGCCGCGTAGCATGGATGATTTGGTCGAGGATATCGCCCGCGCTAGCGCGAACTGGCCCGTTGAAGTCGCGCGCTTGTTAGAATCAAAGAAATTAGACCATGAAGCACCGACAAACAATGATCGCGTAGTGGGAGCCGATGTGCCTGCTGGCAGGGTTGGCCAATTGTGCTCATGGACACTACAAAGAGTCTGAACGATGGCAACTCCGTTTCCTAATCTCCCTGATGATATTTCCGCCGAAGTTTTTGCTGCTGCGTGCAATGAAATGCGTGCAATCGTGGGTGCTCAATGGGTTATTCGCGACAACGTCGAACACCTGGGCAGTTACCGAGACTCGTTCTCGCCGAGCGACATAAATCTTAACGCGCCGTCAGCGGCCGTTGCGCCGCAGGACGTCACGCAAGTGCAAAAGATCCTGGCTGTGGCGCGACGCTACCGAATTCCGCTATGGACCGTGTCGACCGGACGCAATTACGGTTACGGCGGTGCGGCGCCGCGCAAAGCCGGCTGCGTCGTGCTCGACCTAAAGCGGATGAACCGCATAATTGAGGTGAACGAAAAACACGCCTATGCGGTCGTCGAGCCTGGTGTTAGTTTTCAAGAACTCTACCAATATCTACAACAGCGCAACATTAAACTGTGGCCGGATCCGTCCGCGCCTGCGTGGGGTGGGATCGTCGGAAACACCGCCGATCGCGGCGTTGGCTATACCCCGTACGGCGAACATTTCACGGTTCAGTGTGGCATGCAGGTGGTGCTTGCTGACGGCACGGTGGTCGAAACCGGCATGGCCGCGAGCGGCAATTCGAGTGCGAAGAATCTGTATAAGTACGGCCACGGCCCGTGGGTCGATGGCATATTTACGCAGTCTAATTTCGGCGTGATCACGCAAATGGGTGTGTGGTTACTGCCTGAACCGCCTGGTTATCGGCCGTACATGGTGACGTTTCCGCGTGAAGACGACATTCATCAAATTATCGAGCTTGTCCGACCACTAAAAATCAACATGTTAATCCCGAACGCTGCAACGACGGTCGGGTTGATCTGGGAAGCGGCTGTCAAGGTGACGAAGACGCACTACTACAGCGGCGATGGCGTGATGCCCGACAGCGCACGCAACAAAATGGCAGCCGATCTGGATATCGGGCAATGGAATTTTTACGGCGCTTTGTACGGTCCAGAACCCATCATGGACAACAACTGGAAGATTATTCGCGAGCGCCTCGCCGAGGTGCCCGGTGCGAAATTCTACTTTGCTGAGGACCGTAAGAACGACGCCGCGTTCGACTACCGCGCTAAACTCATGCAAGGCATTCCGAACATGACAGAGTTCGGTTTGCTGAATTGGCTAGGTCCAGGCTCGCACATCGATTTTTCACCGATATCCCCAGTGACCGGGTCTGGTGCACTGCAACAGTTCGAGTTTATGCGCGATAAATGTCACGAATTCGGCTTCGACTACATCGGTGAATTTCTGATCGGATGGCGTGACATGCACCACGTACTCATGCTGGTCTTTAATCGTGACAACGAAGCGCAGAAAATCGCGGTTAAAGAACTATTCGATGTGTTAGTTGCTGAAGCCACCGCCAAGGGTTATGGCGAATATCGGACACACCTAGAGTACATGGACAAGATCGCAGCGAGCTACAACTGGAATGACGGTGCTCTGGCCAAGGTGAATCAATCGATCAAAAACGCTCTGGACCCAGACGGCATTTTGTCGCCGGGTAAATCCGGGATCTGGCCCGCCAAATTAGGCAAGACCTAAACCATGCGCTTTAGCACACAAACAATGCTGCTTTGCGCTGCCCTTGGGCTAGCCGGCTGCGGTGATGACGGCAGCAGCAGCACGGTCACATCACCAGTGCCTGCGACGGCACAGCAGAGCAGCCCGGAGCAAATTGCAGAGATGCCAGCGAGCCCTAAACTGGAAACGTTCAATTCGGCAGGCGAGGCGGTATACGTGCATTACTGCGCAGGGTGTCACGATCAAGGACCCGGGCATCCCGGAACGATGCGGCTCGAAGTCCGTTTAGGAGCCGCCGGCGCCGTTCTTCGTGACCGGAAAGACCTAGCGCCTGAATACGTCAAAATCATCGTGCGGAACGGCTTTCAGATGATGCCCGCATTTCGGCCGACCGAAATTGCCGACTCAGAACTCGACGATTTGGCGGCCTATGTAACAGGCAACAACGATGCGTCGAACGCCGCGGATGCACACTAAACGTACCTTGAGGGTCGGGGCCGAGCACCAATGATTAGAACAATTGTCAGGGTCCCATCGTCGTGATTGAAAGCAATACTGTTGTTCAACAACTGCGTGAAATTGTCGGCGCGGAAAATGCCTTTCCGTTTCCAGACGCCCGAGCAGAATCGCAACGAGCAATCATCGGCGCAACACCGCCGGGTGCGCAAGTACCTGTTGCAGTCGTATTGCCGGACTCAGTCGAGCAAATTCAGGCGCTGCTGTCGATGGCGGGGCCCCTAGGTTATTCAGTCACGACGATCCCAAATGCCAGCGGTAATGGCGCTCGCGTGCAAATACGAGACACCCCGTCGGTCGTTGTGGATTTGCGCCGCATGAACAAAATAATCGAGGTCGACGTTGATTCCGGTTACGCGTTAATCGAGCCTGGTGTGAGTTTCGATCAACTACGTGATCATCTGATGGCGAACGACACGGGTTACTGGATCGATTGCGACACAAACGGGGCGAATTCCGTGTGTGGCAGTATCTTAGAGCGCTCTTTCGGTTATACGCCGTATGGCGATCATTTGATGATGCAGTGTGGCATGGAAGTGGTGATGGCGAACGCAGAAGTGCTGCGTACTGGAATGGGCGCGGTGCCAGGAAGCGATACCTGGCAGCTATTCAAGTACAACTACGGCCCTTATTTAGATGGTCTGTTCTCGCGCTCCGACATGGGCATCGTGACGAAAGTCGGT
>JBLFWX010000113.1:0-13956 GCA_047611805.1 Gammaproteobacteria bacterium | reverse complement strand
TTTGTCCCATGAGAACTCGCCGGAAAAATCATTAAACCGTCCCGCCAAGACGCTATAGCCGAGATGGGAGATCCGGAACTGAATAAATGCATGGCTTAGGTCAATCGTGTATTGCGCGGCTAGTGCCGGCCCGCTGGCGATTGCCAGGACCAGCCCTAGGCTTATAGATTTCAACTTATGGTGAAGTGACGGGTACATCGTTTGTTCCTTTTATTGTTTTGGAGGGATAACCCGAACGACTGTTTGCTCCGAGTCGCTAAGATCCTAAGATCAATCATGCCGAAGTATAGACGTCTGATGTAGCGCGTTCGTTCAGGAGATGAAAAAACGAATACCCTTGCGGTTAATTCGTCGCTAAATCGGCGACCAACCACAGTGTTCATCGCCGCTGGGTGCCGGATGCTGGCGAAGCGATTATACTTGCTATTGACTAACATCAGCTGTTTCACCAGCCAGCCCCCATGCCACTGCAGTTGCATAATTCGCTAACGCGACGAAAAGAAGTTTTCTCACCGCTTGATCCCGACCGGGTCACGATGTACGCGTGTGGGCCAACGGTTTACAACCCGCCACACATTGGTAACGCCCGCGCGGCGGTTGTCTACGATGTGCTGTATCGCGTGCTGCAGCGACATTTTAAAACAGTCGTTTATGCGCGCAATATCACGGATGTTGATGACAAAATAAACGCAGCAGCGCGCGAGCAGGGGGTTTCAATTGAAACCATCACGGCGAGATACATCGATATTTACCACCGCGATATGGAGGCGCTTGGTGTCTTACCGCCGGTTATTGAACCGCGCGCGACACACCACATCGCGAGCATCGTTGCGATGATTCGGCGACTAATCGACTCAAATTACGCATACGTCGCCGCTGATCACGTCTTATTCAGTGTTCGCGCTTACGAACGTTATGGCGAGCTGTCGGGACGAAGTCGTGACGATATGATCGCAGGCGCACGGGTCGAGGTTGCACCTTATAAGCGAGACCCGGCAGATTTCGTGCTCTGGAAACCCTCCGACGCAGATTCCCCCGGTTGGGATAGCCCATGGGGCTACGGGCGTCCAGGCTGGCATATTGAATGCTCGGCAATGGCCGAGCAACACCTAGGACACACAATTGATATTCATGGCGGCGGAAATGATTTGAAGTTTCCACACCACGAAAACGAAATCGCGCAAAGTGTTTGTTCGCACGGCGGGGCTGTTTTTGCCCGGTACTGGGTGCACAACGGGTTTGTCGAAATCGACAGCGAAAAAATGTCGAAGTCGCTGGGCAACGTGTTGTTGGTTGACGACTTGTTAACTCAATTCCCGGGTGAAGCACTAAGGTTGGCATTGATCCGCGCTCGGTATCGCGAGCGCTTAAATTGGAATGACGATTTGGTGCAGCAAGCTAAGGCGCAACTCGACCGGATGTATGGCGCACTACAACGTCTCGAACAAGTTACACTTGAAGGTCCACCAACGCCGTCGTATGCATTTGTCGCCGCAATGGACGACGATCTCAATACCTCCTTGGCGATAACGAGTATGCTGGATTCGGTGACGCGAGCGAACACGGAATCAAGCCTTGCTGAGCAACAGCGCGCCAAGTCCGAACTTCTTGGCGGTGGTTTAGAACTGGGTATCCTGCAACAACGACCGGCAAACTGGTTCGAACGAACGCCCGCTGGGCTCGCGGAATCAGAACAGATTAATGAATTGATCGCGGCAAGAGAGAGTGCCCGCAAGGAGAAAAATTGGCAACGTTCGGACGAAATTCGAGACGAGTTGAGCGCCATAGGGATTGTGATCCAAGATGGAGCGAACGGCACCACCTGGCGAACGCGGTAAATTAAATCATGAATTCAGAAGTTGATAAATTGTCGCCGTCACAGGGTATCCTGGATAAGCAGGCCGAAATCGTCGAGACCTTCGAATTGTTCGATGACTGGACCGATCGATACCAATACATTATTGATTTAGGGCGAAAGCTCGCAGATCTGCCGCCTGAGCAAAAAACTGAAGAAAACCGCTTGAAGGGTTGTCAATCGCAAGTTTGGATCGTCACCGAAATGCGCGGGGAACTACTGCACTTCGACGCGATTAGCGATTCGGCAATTGTCACCGGGTTGATCGCCTTAATGCTCGATGTTTATTCGGATCGACGTCCGGCTGAAATAATATCAACCCCGCCAAATTTCATTAAGCAAATTGAATTAGAAGAACATTTGTCACCCACCCGTGGTAACGGGCTTAGTGCGATGGTCAATCAAATCAGACAAGTAGCAATTGAAGCATTGGCTGCGAAACTCGATAGTTAATTGGATGCGCGTTTAAGTTAAGGCAATCTCGCGAACCCTCTCATGCGTCTTTCAACCGGGTCCAAATGTGATCGAACTCTTTGTGCTTGTTCTTGAATAAATCGACAATCATTGGATCAAAATGAGTGATGGGGTCGATGCGATCGTCGCCGACGGTTAATATTTCGACAGCTTTGGCGTGACTAAACGACGGTTTGTAAGGGCGTTCAGAGCGTAGCGCATCATAGATATCGGCGAGCTGTACAATCCGCGCCGACAGCGGGATGTTGGTCCCAGTGATTGAATTCGGATAGCCGCCGCCGTTCCACATCTCGTGGTGATACAGCGCGATATCTGCGCCCATTTTCAATCGCGGAGAAACCACTAATATTTGGTGACCATATTCCGTGTGGCGGTTCATTTCCGCGCGCTCCGTGTCATCCAAGCGGCCACGCTTTTTGAGGACAGCCGCATCGACACTCATTTTTCCGACATCATGGAGTTGCGCCGTATACCTTATTTCGTCACACCATGCGTCTGGTTGGTCAAGAATTTTCGCGATGAAATAACTGTATTCGTTAACTCGGATGATGTGGTTTCCAGTTTCTTCATCATGAATTTCTGCCGCGCGGGCGAGCAGTCGCGTGGATAATTGAAAAGCTTCTTCCGTCTCTTGTTGGAGTGATTCAATGTGTTCGCGTTGTTCGCCAAGGAGGCGATTTCGATCGCGTAATTTCCGGTTCTTTATTTTTATTTGCTCGAGCATTTCTGCTCGTTCGATTGAATGGCCAACGACTCTCGCGATGGGTCCGACAAGTTGTTCTACGTCCGGGTTAAAGGGTATCGGTTTTTTTTTCTTATTTGGTCGACAGTTGATCAGCTGTACGACACCGATAACTTCGTCATGGTAGTTTTTGAGCGCAAAGCAAAACATCGATCGTGTCTGATAACTACGGTGTTCTCGCGAAGGGTCGAACGAGTAGCGTGCGCGTTTGCTGATTTTGTAGACGTCATCAATGATGACCGTGCGTCCCTTATTGGCCACATGGCCCGCGATAGAACCCGGCCCGATGGGTACGACGAAATCCGCCTTTCGCACCGCGATTGCGTCGTTTTGCACGCTAGCTGGCTCTAACCAGCGGTGCTTTCCGCGTTTCCTCGCGATAAAAATCGTGCCTGCTTCGGCGCTTGTCATCATGCGGCTTTTACGCAGAATTCGATCGAGTAGTCCGCGAACTGACTGGTTCTTTTGTCCCTCAATAAACTGGAGGAAATCTAGCACCGCATTTGAATTCACGAATTACCTCTGCGCACTGGATAAAAACGGGCGGACCGTGCAGCGAACGATACCATAATTGCACGTCGCAGCTGGAGTACTAAAGTGACCTCGATCACAACCCAAACCCGCAATTTCAAAGGCCTTGAGGTATAATCTCATGCCACGACAGAGGCTCACATTACCCGGTCCGAAAATTCCACTTTTAGACATTCGCCACACAAATAACTCGAATCGAATTTAAGCGTGTCGTGCCATCCGAAAGAATTCCGGCCACCACTAATACTGGCAACCAAGATGACAAAACAATTTCGTGAATCAAAAGGCGTCGATTTGTCCGAAATCGAACGCGAACTACTGGACTGGTGGGCAGAAAACAACATTTTTGATCGGTGTATCGAAAACCGTCGCGACGGCGAGACGTTCACTTTCTACGAAGGTCCCCCCACTGCGAATGGGCGACCTGGCATTCACCATATACTGGGGCGAACGATCAAAGACACGTTTTGCCGCTACAAGACGCTAAAAGGTTACCGGGTGAATCGAAAGGCGGGTTGGGATACCCACGGATTGCCGGTCGAAATTGAGGTCGAAAAAGCGCTCGGCTTGGACGGCCGCGAACAGATTGAAAAATATGGCATTGCGGCGTTTAACCAAGCCTGCAAAGACAGTGTCGCGCGCTACAAGAAGGACTGGGATGACCTCACACGGCGCATCGGTTATTGGGTCGATCTCGACAATCCATATGTGACTTATGAAACGAACTATATGGAGTCCGTTTGGTGGCTGATCAAACAGATTTTCGAACGAGGACTTTTATATAAGGGGTACAAGATCCAATGGTATAGCCCAGGTAGTGGGACGGTGTTGTCGTCACATGAGGTGAGCCTAGGTTACAAAGAAATTACCGACCCGAGTGTCTATGTTCGATTTCGTTCAACCACCGAACAAGGGTTGAGCTTTTTGGCGTGGACGACAACGCCATGGACCTTAATCTCGAATGTTGCGTTGGCTGTCGGGCCGGATATTAGTTACGTCAAAGTTAGGATCACGGAAGGTGAGACGGCGGGCGAGCTAATAATACTCGCCGAGGCGCGACTAAGCGCGCTCACTAGCGAATACGAAATTATCGAGAAATACACGGGCCAAGATCTCGTTGGACAGCGCTACGAGCCGCCTTTTACTGTAGCAGATGCCGGTGATACTTCCGGTGCGTGGCGCATCGTTCCGGCCAGCTATGTGTCCACTGAGGACGGCACTGGAATCGTGCATCAAGCGCCTGCGTTCGGGGCAGAAGACTATGAAGTGGCGCAACGTGAAGGTCTGCCCATGTTTAATCCGATGGGGCCGGACGGTCGGTTCACGAGTGAAGCCCCGTTAGTTGCCGGAGTATGGTTCAAAGATGCAAATAAGATCATTAACCGAGATCTAAAAGAACGGGGATTGCTCTATCGGCAAGAGTCTTATCTGCACAATTATCCGCACGATTGGCGCAAAGGAACGCCGTTGATGAGCTATCCGGTGGAAAGCTGGTTTGTTCGAACGACGGCCGTTAAAGATCAGTTAGTTAATATTAATCGTACAATCAACTGGCACCCACCGGCGATCCGCGATGGTCGGTTCGGTAATTGGCTTGAGAACAATGTTGATTGGGCATTAAGTCGCAAACGTTACTGGGGGACGCCGTTACCGATATGGATTTCGGATAAAGAAGATTCGGAATATTTTGAGGTAATCGGATCGATCGAAGAGTTGCGATCGAAATGCCAAACCGATTTGCCGGCCGATGATCAGATTGATCTTCACCGTCCTTACGTCGACGAAATAACCTGGCCCGCGCCTGACGGCGGGACTATGCGCAGAGTGCCCGATGTGATCGACGTGTGGTTCGATTCCGGTGCGATGCCTTTCGCACAATGGCACTACCCGTTCGAAAATAAAGAACAATTCGATCAGGCATTCCCTGCCGACTTCATTTGTGAAGGAGTCGATCAAACCCGCGGTTGGTTCTACACCCTTCACGCAATTTCGACATTGGTACGCGGCGAGTCGAGCTTTAAGAACTGCGTGGTCAACGGATTATTGCTGGATGAAAAGGGCGAAAAAATGTCCAAGTCCAAAGGCAATACGATCGACCCTTTCGAGACTGTCGCCACCTATGGAGCCGATGTCGTTCGCTGGTACATGTTGAGCAATTCCCCGCCGTGGGACAACATGAAATTCGCGATTCGCGGACTAACAGAGACGCGAAACAAGTTTTTCAATACCTTAGATAACGTCTATCGGTTCATGGCGAGCTACGCAAATATCGATGGCTTCCACTACAACGACGATGCGATCCCTGTTGCTGAGCGTTCGGAACTTGATAGATGGGTTTTGAGCCGTCTACATTCCACGACGGACGTCGTTGATGCCTCGTTTGCTAGCTACGATGCGACCCGTGCTGCTCGCGCGGTCGAAGAATTCGTGGACGACCTGTCCAATTGGTATATTCGCCGCTCTCGACCGAGATTTTGGGCAGCCAAAAAAGGCGGCGCCCACGGTGCCACTCAAGTGACCGATCGTGACAAGCTGTGTGCCTATCAAACGACTTACGAATGTCTCGTTACGGTTGCGAAGCTGATGAGCCCTATTGCTCCATTCTTTTCGGATTGGCTGTTTCGAAATTTGAACGATGTAACCGATATCGAATCGGTTGAGTCTGTCCATTTGGCCGATTTCCCGGTACGAAATTCGGATATTGTCGACGCAGGGTTGGAACAGCGCATGGATCTCGCGCGTTCGATCGTCACACTAGTGCTATTGCTGCGCAACAAGAGCAATTTGAACGTACGGCAACCGTTATCAAGAATCTTGTTAGTCGTCGGTGGTCGGATAAATCGTGACGTTGTCGAGAGCGTTAAAACCATCATTCTCGACGAGGTGAATATCCAAGCGATCGAATATATCGATGATTCGAGTGGAATTGTGAAGCGTTCGGCAAAGGCAAATTTTAAGCGCTTGGGCTCGAGACTTGGTAAAAAGATGAAGTTGGCTGCAGCGCAAATTGCCGAGTTTGGCGACGAGCAGATCACGAAGCTGCTCGTCGACGGAAACTTCGACATCGATCTCGATGGCGAGATCGTTCGGTTAGAACCTGATGATATCGAGATTTCCAGCGAAGAACTCGGCGATTGGAGCGTTGCGCAAGAAGGGCAAATCACCATCGCACTCGATGTGCAGGTCACGGACGATTTGCTTCTGCAGGGCCTCGCACGTGAAGCGGTCAATCGCCTCCAAGGCATGCGTAAATCTGCCGATCTCGCGTTGACAGATAGGATCCGGGTGGAATACTCCGTTGGCGGAGACTTGAACAGGGCGTTTCAAGTGCACGGTGATCTAATTCGTCGAGAAATCCTTGCCGTCGAATTGATTGCGGCGGAACATCCGCGTGGTACGTTTGTCGAAAGTTTCGAGATCAACGGGCAAAGCTTTGGTGCCGCCGTGACCGTGGCGCCCGCGCAGTGACAAATAGGAAAATCGGCGTTCAGGGGTGCATCTGTATCAAGTGATGCGAACGGTTTTGAATTAATTGAGGCGGTTATGAAAAGAACACAAGGCAGAGCACTTTCCCAGTCGCTGAGGAACTGGTCGTACACAATCCTACTTTTACTTGCGACTGGCATGGCGCAAGCCGCCTCGAGCCCGACTGATCGCGTCCGCGAATCGGTAACTGAGATCCTCTCGGTACTCAAAGATTCGTCGTTGGATCGTGATGCACGATGGCTGCATATCGGTCGAATAATCGATGGAGGGTTCGATTTCCGGAGCATGTCGCAAAGTATTTTGGCGACGAATTGGCGAACAGCGACGAAAGAAGAGAAGCGACAGTTCGTCGAGTTTTTCTCACAGTATCTGGAGGCCACCTATCGCGACAAAATCGAGGCTTATACCAATCAAGGGATCGACTACGTCAACGAGAGCATTCGTGGAGATAAGGCCGTCGTTGATACGATTATTCGAACTGACTCAACTCAGATCCCGGTTAGTTATAAGCTGAAACTAAACGACGAGGGATGGTTCGCCTACGACGTTGTCATTGAAGGGGTTAGTCTCGTCAATAATTATCGAAGTACGTTTAATGCGATCGTAAAGTCGGGGGGGATGGAAGGATTACTGACAGACCTCGAAGGCCGAATCGATAAATACAAGCTCGAACACGGCGGATTGCCGCCACAATAGGCTGGCAGGATTTGCGCGTAATCTCTGCTACGGTTCCTGGAGCGACGCTTTGGCAACCTTAGTTTCGAGTTGCGCCAGCAAGCCCTCGATCCCGACGTCGTGAACGATAGTTTGAAAACTACCGCGGTAATTGCGGACCAGACTAACCTGCTCTATGACGACGTCATAGGCATACCAGCTGCCATCCTCACTACGATAAAGCATATAGTCCACGGGGATATCTACTGTTGCCGTGCGAATTAGGGTGTTAACGGTGGCGAGCGTTTCTCCGCGGAGTTTTTCGTCAAGAAACTCGACGCTTTCGTTCTCATAGCCCGACATTCGTCGCCAATAGGTGTTGGTCAGAAGCTCCTTGAAAAGACCGGTGAACCTTTTTTGTTGAGCCGGTGTTGTGGTCTTCCAGTTCGTCGCAAGTACTCGATTCGACATCGCCGTGAAATCGAATCGCTGAGAAACGGCGGCCTTCACCAACCGACGTTTCGTGTCATTATTGACTGAGGCATCGTTCAAGATGTTTAGCACTGAATCGACGGTCGATTGAACGACCTCGGTTGGTGTCTCCGCGCTAACTGACGTCGCCATTGCAACGGAAATTAGTAACGAGGCTAAGATGACTAATATCTGGCGCCAAATGAATGCCCATCCGTGGTCTATTTTCATCCCCTAGCTAGTCCTTGTCGTTGCTCTCGAAAATATATTTGCTGATCAGTTCTTCTAGATTAATGGAAGATTCTGTTTCGAAAATTTCGCCTCCATGCTCAAGCAAAGTCTCGGAACCACCGGGTGCGATTTTGACGAATTTATCGCCGATAATGCCTGATGTGCGGATCGAAGCGATAGCGTCATCTTGTAACTTGATGCGTTCATCTAATTTCATTTCGACGATAGATTCGTAACTGTCGTAGTCGATCGCGATTTTCGCAACCGTGCCGACGCGAACGCCGCCGACTTCTACGAACGCACCTTCGATGAGTCCGGAGGAAGAAACGAACCTCGCTTTAAGCAGATAACCGTCGCTCGATAGTAACTGAAGGTCGCCGAGATTGACGGCCAGATACACTAAGGCCGCGATACCGATGGATACGAAAAGGCCGACTGATAGTTCCACTGATGATCTTTCAGGCATATCGATTCAAAGCATTAGTGCGCTAATAATGTAATCGGCAAACAACACGGAAATTGATGCTGCGACAACAGCATCCGTGGTTGTCTTACTGACTCCTTGTGCGCCAAATACGATACTCCGATTGAGATGCATGAGAAAGCTTTTGGCCGTACAGACCCACACGATAACAAATGCGAAAACGAATGATTTCGTTAGACTCATTATCAAATCATGTGCGACGACGCTGTCTGCCATACTTTGAAAGTAGGCCCCCGCGCTAAGCTCAAATATTCCGACCCCGATGAGCCAACCGCCCGCAATGCCGATGACATTAAAAATCGCGGTTAGTAGGGGTACGGCGATAAGAAATGCAATGTAGCGGGGTACCAGGAGGAAACGAGTTGGCTCGATAGCCATAGATTCGAGTGCGTCAATTTGATTGTCACTGCGCATGATGCCGATCTCGGCGCAAGTTGCCGATCCCGCGCGTCCGATAACAATCAATGCTGTGAGCACGGGGCCGAGCTCTCGGATTAAGCTCAATCCAACAGCAGAGCCCAACAGGCTGACGGAACCGAACCGCACCAGCGTGTCGTAGAACTGAAGCGCGACAACCATGCCGACGAACGCACCGGCGATCACGATCACTAGCACGGATCTCGCTCCGATGAATCTGAGCTGCTCCAAAATTAGATTAACATCCCAGGGGGGTCTTAGCGCCTCGAGGACCACGCTCGACATAAGCAAACTCATTCGGCCTAGCTCTTCAAGCGTGTCGAGCGTGGCTTGACCGAGTGTCCTGATTTTCTCAACGAGCGACACTGAAGCCCCTAGGTACTTTCACTGACGAAGTTGGGATGCCTATCTTTTCAAGCCGGCATCGGTGAGTTGAAGTAATTATGTCCACCTCTCGAAACCTTAAACTGTTCATAGTTCATCTTCGGTAAGATGGTCGAGGTACTCGTCGTCGCCTGGCCGTCGAACGCGCACGGTCCTGTGGAGCATGGCTTGAACTTCCGGGTTCGTCGATCGGGTAATCTCGTCAACAGTTCCTAATGCCAAAATTCGACCGGCCGAGAGGATCATAATTCGATCGGCGATCTTTAGCGCGCTTTCTAGTTCGTGTGTCACGACGACAACCGTCATTCGAAGCGCATTGCGCAGACCGACAATTAGTTCGTCGAGTTCCGCAGATGTGACGGGATCTAAGCCGGCAGACGGCTCATCGAAAAACAAGACTTGCGGGTCCATCACAACGGCGCGAGCCAGCCCGGCACGCTTGAGCATCCCACCTGATAGTTGCGCCGGCATCAAATTTTCCGCATCGCCGAGTGACATCATATCGAGCTTCATACGGCTCATAATTCGGATCGTACTGTGATCTAGCTTGGTATTTTGCTGAAGTGGCAACTCGACGTTCTCTAACACGCTCATGGAATTGATCAGCGCGCCGCCCTGGAACGCGACACCAATGTGTCTGCGCATCTCGAATAATTTCCTTTTCGATGCGCCACGCAACGCGAGGCCGAGGAGGGTGACAGCACCGGCCGAGGGTGTGCTCAATCCAATAAGGTGTCGAAGCAAAGTCGTCTTCCCTGAACCACTCGAACCCATGATGACAAATATCTCGCCTTTAGAAACCGAGAACGAGATATCTTTCAGGACGCTTCGAGCACCATAGGAGCTTGCCAAGCTGTCAACGTGGACGATCGTCGTGCCTTGAGCGTTGTCAATATTGTAGGGCATTGGGTCGCAGTGGGGATCGCGTAAATAGGGTATGCGAACATGAGCGGTTCGGAGCTACTACAAGTATACCCTGCTCGATAGGTAAGCCGAACGGGAAGATTGATGCGCCCGATTTTTTCGGCGCGGGCTGGCAGCGGCAGCGGGCTTTGAGGTTGTCGCAAATTACCTTGACGACCCACAAGACAGCGCGATCGAGTGAAACTAACTATTTTATTCGTTCACCATTCAGTCCGAATTACGTAGACTGTGCCATCAGTGGTTCCCAAGCGTAAGGCAAAAAAAACCCCAGGAATTCTGAGGTTTTTCGCTACATATTGTTGCTTTCAGTTCGCAGACAAACGCCTACACCCTGTTGCAATTGTCTTTCGTAATTATACGGATTGTCGACGACCGACCGAAACTAAGGCTGCCGCAGCTGCGCCCATCAGCCAAACGGCTGGCGGTAACGGTACGGCAGTTAGCTCAGTTAGCCCGATCGTGACGAGTGCGCCGGTTTTCTCAACCCTTGCAATGTCGCCTGCGCCACCAAACCCTGATGCGACCAAGCTATTTACAAACGAGACGTCAATCGACGTCTTGTTATCGATTGCTATCGCTACAGGACCAATTGTCCAACTCTGAAGAGCAGTGCCGGGCCCTGCCACTTGTGCCAGTAGGTTAGTTGCAATGCCGTCAGCAACAAATGATCCGGTAGCGACTGCGAAGCCGTTCGTCGTTTCAATATTGCCGCCTTCTGCGTACGAAAGGGACGTAATCACGTATCCTGACGGAGCCGTAAGCGTCGCAAATAACGTATCCAGTGCCGATACGCCTCCGCCAGCTCCTAATGTGCCTGCGGTTCCAGCGACGAAGTTGTTAATATCGAGACTGATGTTTTCACCCATCGCCCCGGACTGCGTAACGGTGCCGGTCCATAGCGACGCGTTACCATCGCCGTCAACGAGGTTTGATACGGTGACGGTGTTTGCATGCGCTGCGGTTACAAACATTGCTAGCGAGAATATTAGCAACGCCTTTTTTATGATTTTCATTCCCTGAATGTCCATTTTTGAAACTGCCTCCTAAGGGCGGATGTTTATGCCGTTAGCGCCAAATAAATTTAAGGTTTTTTATGGTTCTTCAACGCGGTTGGCATTTTAGGGCTATTTTCAGCGATTGTGAACCATCGTTTCATCACTTTCGTGAACCATTACCGATAATTGGTTGGTGCTCGATTACGGAACGTCTGGTGCACTGCGTTAGCGCACGATTAGACCATTTTATTTCTTGCGGAAATCGGATAATGCCATTTAATATCAACAGCTTAGATTGAGCGTCCTTGGCGTGCAGCGAGTGACGCGTTCTGGGCGACGATTCAAGGAATAATTATGGTGCACCGGGATTTCTGGAAATCAGAAGATAACCGGTTGCGCGAGCAGATCCGACACAAAATGCAATCTAATTAGTAACGATCTTTCGTTAACTAGCTGATAAATAGATCTATAGTTACCCCGTTCTTGTTTAGGACGGGCGACAGCCGTATCGGATCTGAAGTAGTTCTACAGGCTCTCCAGATCGCTTAGTTTCGGGATTCAATAACAAAACACAAGGTTTGCCGAGTATGTCGAACGCGTTCGGAATACACAGACGGCATTTTATTTAGACCTTTGCCGCTGGATTGCGAGGCTCGAGACGCGTATCGAAACCAGTGTTTCTGTCGACCCACTGGACGCTCGACTATCAGTGCGCGGTGGGTCCGCCCTCTAATTTATTCATCAAATCGCCAATCGCGCGATCGAATATCGGATCGGGTTTTGTATCCACGCGACGGGCGGTGCCCTTGGCGAATTGATCGGCGAGTCCGGTGAGTGTTGTATCAAGCGCTTTCTGCCCTTGCCGCGTTGTAAATAGATAGCGTCCCGTTGCCGGACTGATCCAGGTGAATCGCGCACGCATTGTTGAATCATCGTCGTTATCGAATTCCAACCAATCGCCTAAGTCCAATTCGGTTACCTGGTCAACGAACGTCAAAATTTCAGTAGAAAGGTTCTCCGGTAGCTGATCGGTTTCTGGAGCATCGTCGAAGACGGACAAATCGATAGTTAGTTCTTCGGCGTCAACCCCTTTGAGCTCGAAGAGGCGTTCAAGACCTTGTTTCATGAAGTCGGTGTTAGTTTCCGCGAGGGAATTTAACGGTTCGTCTTCTTCCTCCGCAGCGCCATGCCGTAGGTGCTTCTCGGCAAGACTTGCTTCTTGACTGCGCTTAACAGACACGACGTGCACGCTTGCCATCATGCTCATGAATTTCGAGCATACGGTCCTATCCATATCGAGCGTCGCCATACCACGTTTTATGTCTTTTAGGAGCTGAGGCAATCTTTCGCTAAGCGCTTTGCGATCTTGCGGCGCGGCTTTGTCTTGTACGGACCATATTAAATCGTCAACTGTGCGTAATTGATCTTGCCAAGTCTCGCTCTGAATGCCCTGTTCAACATGCGTGATGATTAGTAGTTGTCGCCAGTAATCAAAAATAAATTGACGGATAAACGCACGGATGTCCAATTCCCCGACTCTTTCTTTTAGGGCGTCGTCGACTTCCATTTTGGCCAACACGACTTGTTCGCGAGTACGCAGTGAACGAGTCGATTCCGCTACCTGCTTTTCCGTGTCGTCTTGGTCTTGAACTAAATATGCTTCGAGGTCTGTCAGGGCGCTTTCGAACAGAGAGACATCATCTTGGAATTCATCGACGATTTGTCGAACGATGCGGTCCATGACTTCATAGAGCTTATCGTCCGCGTGCCCGGTCTGGCTCCAGCCGACTGCAGCGCCGGCAAGTGCGTCTAACAATTTGCGCGCTGGATGTGCTTTTTTCGAAAAAAGTGCCTTGTCGAGTAACGCGACTTTAAGCATAGGAATTTGCAGACGTCCGATCAGCGCCTTCATCGCGTCTGGGATAGCGGCGTCGTCCAAAATGTAGTCGAATAAAATTGAAACGATGTCGAATGTTAAAGCGTCGGTCTGATTGACTTCGCCGAATGCGCCAGTTTCGCGTAACCCACGCAACACATTGACATTACCGGCTTCGATCTGAGTTTGGTCCACCCCAGATCCAGCATACTCCTGAAGACTGCTCACGTTACCGTGTTGAAGTAGGGTGAGCGTTTTGACCAGCTCCTCGGTCCCGGTCGCCGCCAGACCGGGGGATGATTGAGATCCAACGTCGCCGACACCGTTTGCGCCAGAACTCTGGTGACCGCCGAATCCCTGGGGCCCGGACGATCCCGAATTTCCGTGCCCGCTTGCAACAGAATTTTGCTGCCCCGGTCCGCCCGCAAAATT
>JBLFWX010000112.1:0-14162 GCA_047611805.1 Gammaproteobacteria bacterium | reverse complement strand
TTCGAGGACTTCTTCGCGGCGATCTTGCCGGATATTGGAATTTACTGGCGGCATGGCGTGACTATATCGTGGTACTAACACTACGTACGGGCTGTGTTGAAGAATAATCGAAAACCCACGACGGCGGCATCTACCGGCTTCCGTACCGTGAAATCGATGTTCGCCTCAGCCCTTTTGCGTATCTGCATGTGTCGCGGGTCTTCACGACCCGATGGCCGGCTCTGTCGAACCCTTCACATCGCACGAACGGGGAATGCCTTGAGACCGACGAGCCGATTGTTCGATGTCCACCGCGGCTCGCCATCGCGTTCGAAATTCAGACCGTACACCATTAATTCTTGAAAAACGACCTTGAGCTCGAGCCGACGAAGCTGAAAAGGACTGTTAGGCTAGGCGGCAAGACAACTTCGCAAGGATGCGAGCATGTTGCCGATGCTCGCTTACAGGGAAGCCAGTGTGCGTATACCGTCGAAGCCGATCACCTGTACCGGGTAAGCCGATCAATCATCGGAGCGTAGCGACGCAGGTGTGAGTTGTTGTGCCGAGTGATCGGCTTGAGTCAAGTTCGCTTGTTTTTTCCGCATCGATTCCCCTTTCAGATTGACGGTGTCGGCGTTGTGCACAAGTCGGTCGAGGATGGCATCGGCAAGCGTTGGGTCGCCGATGATCTCGTGCCATTGTTTAACCGGAAAAATTTAGAACCAAAAATTAAAGGACACTCACAAAACCAGTTTCGCGATCCTTTCGTGGGTGTCCTTTAAATGCCTCTGGAATGGTTCGGCTGGTACTTCGACCAGGGATTGATGTCGCAGGCTGAACTGCTTGCGCAACTCCAAACCTTCACCGAGAAAGTCACGCCGGGCTTCCGTGGGACCGAGTGAGATTCATGACGGGCCGCGCAATATAGATTCGGGGTCGTTGCCTTTGTTAGGTGCGTTCCGAAGTTGTGCTACTCCAGGTTTAACGCCGGACTTAGGAGACGGCTAATAATTCTCGGATTTATTTGCGGGTTTTTATTTTCACTCAAATAAATCTGTTCCCTTTGGTCACGATTAGCTACGCGCCTAGACGAACTTCGAGTGTGATGCCTTCATGCTGATTAACGGCCGCCAGCACGCGAGACATGTTCTCGATACTCGGGTTGCCTTTTTCACTGAGCATCCGCATGAGGCTGGTTGGCTTTTTATCAACTAGTGCGCCTAATTCCTTAAAACCGAGTGTTGCGTTCACGTAGTCACGTAGCAAGGATTTTGCGACATCCAATTCGTTGTTGATTAAGCATTCCGCCGCTTCGACCAGTAGCCCAGCGCGAAACTCGGGATCGTTTTTTGCACGTTCCGCAATAGTGTCTTTGAAATCTCTGGTTAGGGGCATCACAGCAATCCTTTCTTTTTGCGGCGTTTATAGTCTTTCCAATATTCCTGTGCTTGGTCGATGTCGCGGCTTTGCGGCTTTTTCTGGCCGCCATAGAGCAGAATAATGAGTTGCTCGCCATGCTCGCCAAAATAGACCCGACACCACTAGGTATGTGCGGCTCCATGCTTGGAAACTGTCTTCGAAATACTATCGGCGTCCGCTGAAAACGCGCCAACTATTGGCCGGCAACTCAAGCTGTACGGCACTACGGCACTTCAAAACCTCCGCCGCACTCGCTCAGCATCGTTGAACACAATGGCACGAAAGGCGTCTGTCGCTCGTTCGTGGAAGCGAACGCCTTCCTCCTCGAGGTCGCGGGACGGGCGCGGGGTTAAGGTAAAGTTGTTGTAGCGATCTTCGCCACGGACCAAGGTTGCGCTGTCCCAATCCTTGGCGATTTGACGAGTCGAGGTTGGAATGAAGTGCATCGACAGACCAATGCGGCGGTCGCTCGAGACGTTCGGGGTTGAAGCGTGGGCGAGTCGTACGTTGTGTAGTGAGATCTGGCCTGGTGCGAGTTCCATGGATACGGCTTGCGACTCATCGATATCCACATCAATTTCCTGGCCGCGCGAGAGCAGATTGTTTTCCTTGAACTCATCCTTATGCGGCATGATGTCGCGTTTGTGGCTACCCGGCAGGATGCGCATGCAGCCGCTTTCCATCGTTGCTGGTGAGAGCGCCAACCAGGCGGTCACGAATTCGTCTGTGTCGAGGCCAACGTAAAGCTTGTCTTGATGCCAGGAAACGAAGGTGTCGGTCATTGGCTCTTTGATCCACCACACGGTGTTCCAGCACAGAATATCTGGCCCGATGAGATCCTCAATCACATCGAGAATACCGGGGTGGCGTATTAAGTCGTCGATCCAGGTGTACAGAAGATGCGATTTGCTTCGTTCAGGACCGACGATCGTATGGCCTTGCGCTTGCTCGATGGCCTCGAGGCGCGCGCGATAGTCTGCAGCCTCGGCGGCTGTTAGAACATCGAGCGGATGGTGGTAGCCGTCGTTACGGTATTGCGCGAGCGCGGCAGCGCTGAGGGTTTTGCTCATGTCTGATTCCTCACTTGGCATTCAAGGTCTAACAATCATCAAGTATTTGGAATTCAGTCGATCGATTTTCCGAATCCTTAATTTTAAGTGAGCGGTGTGACGACGGCCTTGATCAATTCGCTATCGTTGGATCCGATCACTTCAATGGCTTCCACAGTTCGATCCAAATCGTAGCGGTGGGTGACAAAATCGTCGAATAGTTCGTGCCGTTCGGTCGCGAAATGAAGCGCGCGTTTTACAGCCGCGCGGTCGTGGCTAAAAACACCTTTCAAAGTGATCTCTTGCAGCGCGAGCAGATCGGTTGGGATAGCCGCAGCTTTCTTGCCGGATAGCCCAGCGAGAACGATCATGCCTTGTTGGCGTACCAAATGCGGCGCCGCCGCGATTGCATCCACTGATCCCGAGACATCGACGACGACATCGACGCCAAGCCCACCCGTTTCTGCTTTCACGGCCTCTTGTAGATCCGGGCCAAACTCGAGCACGGAATCGGCGCCGAGTTGCTTTGCCATCGCCATGCGTTTCGCATCGCTAGCGAGTCCAGTGACGATAATTTTTTCCGCACCAAGGGCGCGTGCCACGACAACCCCGGCCAAGCCGATCGGCCCAGGTCCTTGAATCAATACGCTCGAGCCTATCGTCACACCGCCGGTATCACCGATCCAGCGTAATGCATTGGAGACGACTGCCGGGACTAAGATCCCGAGTTCAAAGGAGCATGTATCAGGCAGCGGATGCACTTGTGCACCCGGCGCTAAGTAAAGATGCTCCGCGAATCCGCCCCACAAGTGTGGTGCGATCGCTGACGACATGGAGACGCCGTAGTCGCCGAGCGTTGTGCAATAGCGGCTATCTCCCCGCATACACGCTTCGCAGGCACCACAGGTGAGAAAGGAATCCACGGCCACTCGACTGCCGACATCAACGCCCCAACGCTCGGCGGCTTTGTCACCGATCTCTTCGACCACGCCGCAAATCTCATGGCCTGGGATCAGCGGCATGCCTAAGCGTCCAGCAAACTGTCCGTGGTAGATCTTTAGATCCGTGCCACACACACCAGCCAATTCGACTCGCAACAGTCCATCATCGTCGCCGATCTGCGGTCGCTTGATGTCGCGCATATTTGCGCTATTCGGTCCATCCATCCATAGAGCGCGAACGCTCATCTACGATCTCCAAAGCGCGCCTCGTCGAGGATGGGCTCCGCTTTGCGTTGCACGTCGATGGCGATCGAAGTACCACAAGTGGGACACAGAAATTCGCGCAAGACGATATCTTCAAGCGTGTTGTGTCCATTCAAGGGACTCATCGCGCTGATCGGAAGTTCACGCATGTTTGTACCGCGTTTGTAATCTTGCTCGTAGGACGACAAGGTCGTCGCGCAAATCGTGCAGCGAACCACGTCGCGACCACCCAGACGCACGGCTTCTAAGGTATCCGCAACGGGGTGCAAATACGTCGCAGGTTCCGGGTTCGCGGCCGATGTGGGATCGACGAGCTGCGCGGGTAGCACGGGTGATGAGTCCGCGAGTCGTTGAGTAACCGCGCGCGCTCGTTCAATCTTCGAGGCATCTGCATTCAGCACGTCGTCTTTTACCACAACGCCGTAGATCGAGAACGCCGCATCGGCCGATACCAGTCCCCGTCGCACGTCGAGTTCAACTGCTTGCATATCGCGACTCAACGGATCACCGTAACCGCCGCCGCCCGTTTGCAAACAGATGTGGCAGTCACCGTCTGCCAGCATCGTTTGATCCTTCGCGGACAACACTTCGCGGACCTCGGCTTTGATCTCGTCAGCCGAGCAAGGGATCTCCCCGGCCGCATACATTTCACGGACATTCGACCCGCGCAATACCATATTCAGTGCCAAGCTCGCGGGTCCACCGCCGGATAGCCCATGTCCTTCAGGCTGGCTCGCGCCAGAGGTGAACACCACATCGGCAATCGGACCCGGGCTCTTGTGCGGTATCAAGCCGTATTCGATCGACACCCCACCACGATATCTTCCCGGGCCACCACTATCGCAGCGTTGGCGTCGGTAGACTTGCAGCACGGGATAACGGCTCTCAGTGGTTTCAACATTCGGAATACTGGCCGACATCGATTGCATGAAGCCGCCCGTATCGATGCCATCCGCGAAAGTGCGCGCGCCGGCGCCGCCGCCACAACAATCCATGAGGATCGAGGCGAAGGGATCGCCGCGTCGGTCCATGCCCGCGATCACTTGCCCGTTAAGACTCGGTTGCCAGCACGCTTGCGCTTCGCCGCGAAACGCCGTTGATGACATCAACATTTTCGCCGCGACGTTTGAGACGACATTTTGCGTTACCCAGGTGCCCATCACCGAGCCCATGCTAACGGCAGCCGGGCTGGTCGCGTTATTCAAAGTGCCCTCTTCCGATATGATATCGATGACCTGGCGTAGCGCTCCCACGGACCACGGGATGTCGTAACACAAGAACAAAAGGAACACGCCGAACGCACCGCCTTCAAGGCCGGCGCGTGTGCAGTTGATCGATCCGGGTGCTTGCGGTGCGGTGCCGGTGAAATCGAGCGTGACGCGATCCCCAGACTTGGTGAGGCGTACGCACATCGGATACAACTCGTTGTTATTGCCATCGTGATCGATATAGGCCTGCTCGAACCATGAACCATCAGGAATTTCGCGGACCCGCTGACGCACGATGCGATCGACGTAATCGATGATCTCTTCTTGGCAGGCGAGAAAAGTGTCGATCCCGTATTGCGTAATCAACTCATGAATGCGCTGATGGGTCTTGCTTAACGCCGCGACTCGCGCACGCATATTGAGGGCGTTCAATGCTTCGGTTCGCGAGTTACGTAAAAACGCGCGCTCAAGATCCGCGCGAATTTTGAAGTTCTCAACCATTTTCACAGGCGGGAAGAGTGGCGCTTCACCGAAGCGATCCGTCGCACCAACCACGAAGCTACCCGGCACCGGACTGCCCACATCGGAGTCGTGCATCACGATGCCGGTCCACGCGACAATCTCGCCGTTCCAGAAGATCGGAGAGACCATGATGCCATCGTTCGCATGGAGCGCACCGGCCCACGGATCGTTAGAGAAAAACATGTCGCCTTCGCGAATATCATCCAATTCCCATTGCTCGAGGACCGTGCGCACCATGATGTCGAGCGGCACCGCGTGGTGCACGATGTACACGCCAACAAACAAGCCCCGTCCATCGCCGGTTAAGATCCCGCTGTTGAAATCGTAGGCTTCGTAGACCACCGGCGAGCCGGACACGCGCGCTGCCATCATCGCCTGTTCGTCGTTGATCGCCCACAATCGATGGCGCATTACTTCGAAGGTGACCGGATCGATCGGCCCACCAGCGCTTGCATCCATTTCTTTCGCTTTAGTCGCTGTGCTCATGAGAGTTCTCCGCCGCTAAGGTCGGGTTTAGGTTCCGGCTGCAAAAGCAGGCTTCGGTATTCGTCCATCGCTGCGATCATGCCAGGTGGCACAACCACACTATCACCCATGCGCTCTATGATCGCAGGGCCATTTACGCTGTGTCCGTTGTCGATCAAGCTGCCGTCGTAGACTGGCGTCGTGACGAAACCAAGCTGTTCAAAATAGGCGCGGCGCTCGCCGCGCTTAGCAATGCTGACCGGTTCGCCGGATTTTGCAACCGGCGCGAAACGCAAGGGCTCGGTACTCAAGGTGCCCGTCACTCGACAGGCCTCGTAGGCTAGGCCGCTACTTTGATAAAGCGATCCCTCACCAAAAATCTGTGCGTAGCGCTCTTCGAAACGTTCGGCGATGAGTTTGCCGTGATCAAGCGTAACGGTGCCTGGCGGTACTTCGACATTTACGGTGTGGACTTGCAAGCCATAACGAACTTTCAGCGTGCGCCGTAGGATCACGTTGTCCGGATCCGTGCCCTCGCTACGAAATTGCTCTCGCACTGTCGCTTCCAGATTCGCGAATTGATCACTTAAGGCGGCATAGTCATCAGCGTCAAACGGCGACGTGAGCGCGTGCGAGGTCTCCGCGCTATGCACGACCTGACAAGTCAGCATGCCTTCGGCCGAAAACACGGTGGAGTCGGCCGGGATCAAGATCGCCTTGGCATGGATATCGTCGCCGTAGAAGCCCGCGTGGGTTGGACCTGCGCCACCGTAGGCGACCAGCACGCAGTCGCGCGGATCGTTGCCTTGTTCAATCGTCGCGCGGCGGATCAGATCGGCCATGTGCGCATTGATGATCCGGACCATGCCGACAGCGACTTGTTCCGCATTCATTCCAAGGGGTTTGCCTAGATTTTCTAAAGCCGCGATGGCGCTGGCCAGATCGAGCCGCATTCGCCCGCCGAGAAACGTTTCCGGATCGAAATAACCCAACGCGAGATCCGCATCAGTGACTGTCGGCGCAGTACCGCCGTGTCCGTAACACGCGGGGCCGGGTCGTGATCCGGCACTTTGTGGCCCGACTCTTAAGATCCCCCCATCGTCAATCCAACCGAGACTGCCACCGCCCGCGCCGATCGAACGCACGGCAACTTTCGGTAATCGGAAACTGAATTGCGAGACCACGGGTTCCTGATCGAGCGGAACTTGGCCTGCCGTAATTAAACCCACATCGAAGGACGTTCCACCGACATCCGTACAGATCATATTGGGTTCGCGATACAGCTCGGACAAATACTGACAGCCAAGGATGCCGCCCGTCGGACCCGAGTCCAAGGTCACGATTGGGCGTCGCGCTGCGTCGGTGACCGAGGTCAAACCGTCACTCGCCTGCATCACGAGTAAGGGATGCTTGAGCCCTGCAGCCTGTAGCCGCCGTTCTAACTCGCGCAAATAGCCAGAAACTTCCGGGCCGACGTAGGCATTTAAAACTGTCGTGACCGTGCGTTCGTATTCGCCGAGAACCGGCGCGAGCTCGTGAGAGAAAGTGCAGAACAAATCCGGCGCGTGTTGTTGCAACAGTTCCGCGATACGTTTCTCGTGTGCGTTATTCACGAATGACCAGAGCAGACACACGGCAACGGCATCAAGCTTCGCCGCAAGCACGCCATTGATCGCCGCCAACACACTATCCTCGTTAAGCGGCGCGAGTATCTCGCCCTCCACGTCAATCCGCTCAGCCACACCGAAAATATGTTCAGGTTCTACGATAGGTGCGGGCTTGTGTAAGCGTGAGGCATGAATTAATTCGCGTTCATCAAGGCCCGCACTCTTGGCAATGACTTTGCCGATAATGAGCGCGTCCTCGTGGCCACGGGTTGTGATCAATCCCGTCTTCGCGCCGCGACGCGTGAGCACAGCGTTCGTCGCGACGGTTGTGCCGTGGACAAATTGAGCGGTATCGCCAAGCAACGCAGTCAATGCAATGCCGCGTTCATCGGCGTTGATCGTAACGGCATTCACCACGCCGTCGTAGAGTGCGCCATGAGTGGTGAGCGACTTCGAGATCGTCCGTTGTCCGCCATCGTCAACTACTACGCAGTCGGTAAACGTGCCGCCGATATCGACACCGATGCGATAGCTCATGTGCGTTCCTTTAAAGTTTGAACGTAATCGTGCAAGGCCGAAGCAAGCGCCGGCGCTTCAAAACCAAAATCTTCCTTCGCTCGATCCGAATTCAGAGCTGAATAGTAAGAGACACCGAAGCCCATCGGATCAAGTCCAGGTCCGATCTCGATGTCCGCATCTGGGACTAGGCTGCGAACGAGCTCGGCGAATTCGAATAGCGAACGCGCTTGGCCGCTACCGACGTTGTAGATCGAGTGTGGTAGCGGCGCATTGTGCAAGGCTGCCGCCACAATAGCCGATGCGGCATCGCGAACGTAGAGATAATCATCGCCTTGATCGCCACCTTGCTTGATACGCACGGGTCGCCCCGCGACCGCATCCTCGACAATGCCGGATATTTGCGACATGGGCCCGTGTCGCCCCACTTTGCCAGGCCCGAAGATTGTCGCAAAGCGTAGCGCTGCAAACTCAGGACCACCCGATCGTTGATAGTTTATACCCAGTCCTTCGGATGCGACTTTCGCGTGATCGTAAATCTTGTTGGGGGAGAGTGCATCGTCTTCCGTTAACGCTTGATAGCTTGGGTGCGCGTGGATCCCGCTGACTTCGCCGTAGGCGGCTTTTGAGCTCGTGAACACGACTCTGCGAACATCAAGCTCGCGCGCAACCGCTAAAACATTGGCAGTTCCCATGATATTCACCGTAAAGCCGAGGTGCGGATCGGCTTGTGCCTCGACCGGCAATAGGGCCGCAAGATGAATCACGACCTCTGGTTGAAAATCCTGCAAAGCATGACGCACTGCGTTCTGATCAGTTACATCGGCGAGGCGAAAATCGATCGTTCCTTCGAGCTCCGGCGCGAGCGCATAGTCCGCGACTTGGTTGGTCGCGAGGATCTCGACTCCGGCTTGTTGTAAGGCGCGCACGACAAACACGCCGTTTACTCCTAACGCTCCCGTTATAGCTACCTTCATGTCACACCATTACCCGGCGGGCCGCGACGGACGCGCGATGAGCTGAATTCGCTTGGTGAGGCCAGCAAGATGCACATTCAATACGATCGGATTGTTCGGAACTTCGAAGCCTTCGACTTGAAAGTGATGTTCGGAGATCGCGAGCTTGTCGTACCCGAGCGCATCGGCAACTTGCGTTTGCTCGCCCAGTTCTTCGAGCAAACGTTGATAATGCGTTTCGCTTTTGCCCGCCATGCCACCCTCAATTTCTTGGCGCGTGGTACCCGTGAGCGGCGTATAAAACAAACCGTTGCTAAGCATCTTGATCGATCCCGTGTGTGGTTCGCACTCGCGTTACGGCCGCAACCTTATCTAGATTGGCAGTCCCAGTCGAGACGCTATCGAATGACGTCCAGAACAGGACTCGCATCATGGCGGTGTTGGCTTAGAATCTAACGCCCCAGGTTGCCGAAGACAGACTTGGGTCAATTGAATCGCGTAGCTAGTAGTACTCCCGCGTGTGGTCGTACTGCCGTCACTTAACCTGCTTGAAGGTTCAAATGCTGCACTGCGTGTCAGGGCCGCGAAGCGGCGTTTTCAACATGGAATCTGGCGGTGCCAATTCGCGAGCTTGATTTAACCTCGAGCCTGATCGGATGGACGCTGCTGACCTAACCAAGCTACGAGCTTCAGCTGAGTTTCTATTCCGCGCCATTCGTAGCTATCCTAGCTGAACGAATCGTCCACCATCGTCGCGACCGCCGATATTAGGAGCTGATCTTCATGAGTAAGAAACGAGACGACGGTGAAGACTCCGTATCGCGTCGTAGGTTTCTCGGTAGTGTCGCGGCAGGTGTCACGCTACCGAGCGCGGTACACCAAGCTGCAAGCGCCGCAACTGGAATATCCGGATGGGAAGCGATAACGGACGTCGTGGTGGTCGGCAGCGGTGCCGGCGCGCTCAGTGCGGCGGTTGCCGCCAGTCAACTGGGCGATCAGGTGATCGTGTTAGAAAAATCCACCGTCGCGGGCGGCACGACGGCAAAGTCGACGGGCGGGATCTGGACGCCAAATTCACATTTACTGCGCGCGCAAGGGACGGTCGATAAACGCGAGGATGCCATTCGCTACATGGTGCGCTTATCGTTCCCCGAACATTACGATCCGCAACATCCGCAGTTCGGCGCGACCGAAGCCGGCTACGCCATGATTGCAACCTTCTTCGATGAAGTCGCGCCAACGGTCGAATCGCTAGTTAGTCTCGGCGCGCTTAACGTGACGAACATCATTGGGCCGCGACACGTGCTGATGCCGGACTATTTTGCGCACCTGCCCGAATGCCGCGTAACGAACGGGCGCATCATGTTCCCGATGAATGATGACGGATCTTTCGGTGGCGGTGCGGCAATGATCCGTGGCCTTAGCAAGGTCGCGGCCAGCGCAGGCGCATCGATAGAACTGGGACAGAGAGTTGACGCGGCAATCCAGGACGCAGCCGGGCGCGTTGTTGGCGTCACGATGCATAGCGAAGATGGAATCACCCGGCGCATTGGCGCACGCAAGGGCGTGGTCTTTGCGACCGGCGGCTTCACGCATAACGTTGAAATGTGCCGTCAATTTCTTAAAGGTCCGATCTACGGTGGTTGCGCGGTGGCGTCCGCTGAGGGCGATTTCGTCGGCATCGGGTCTGCCGCTGGCGCACGTCTCGGCAACATGCAAAACGCTTGGTGGGTGCAGATCCCGTTAGAAGAATCGATCGCCGTGCGCAGCGTCTCCAGCGGTATCTGGTGCTCGCCAGGGGACAGCATGATCCAGGTGAACCGTTACGGTCGTCGCTTCTTCGATGAGAAATTTGTATATAACGAACGCACCCAGGCGCACTTCGTGTGGGATGCGATGAGCGGTAACTACCCGAATTTAATATCTATCCTCGTATACGACGAACGTAGCGCGGTTGAGTACGCCGGTTTTCCGCCCATTCCAGCAGCGGGCGATGCGCCCAGCAACGTGATGCGTGCGGACACCCTTGAAGGACTAGCAAAAATCATCGACAAGCGATTTGCCGCATTGGCAGAGCATACCGGCGCGCTAACACTTGATCGGCAGTTTGTGGCGAACCTGCGCGACAGCATCACACGGTTCAACGGCTTCGCGCGCAGCGGTGACGATCAAGAGTTTGGACGTGGCAGCGTGCCGATCGATGAATACTTCCATCAGTATGGTCCGCGTGCCGTAGCCAATCCGATGCCAAACATCACCATGCATCCAATCGCTGACACAGGACCCTACTATGCGATTTTAATGGCACCCGGGGCGCTCGATACGAAAGGCGGTCCGCAAACAGATCCTCAAGCGCGGATCTTGGACCATGCAGGACAACCCATACCCGGTCTCTACGGCGCCGGCAATTGCGTGGCCTCGCCTACCGGACCCGGATATTGGGGCGGTGGCGCGACATTGGGGCCGGCACTCACGTTTGGACGCATCGCAGGTCGACATGTACACGCTGCGACTCCCGCCGAATTCGATCTTTAACATCCACTGGGGTCAGACTGCCAGGGTCCCCATCAACCACATCAATGCGCTAATTTGGTGCAGTATGCCCCAAGCGCTCTTGCTGGATAGTGAAAGTCCGATTCACTATGCACGGATTTATCCTGAACCGAACATAATTAGGTCGTCTCGTCCCGGAAGAGACCGGTAAGCACAGACCTGCATTTCAACGCTGGCGCGCAAATCGCGCGTCGCCAAAGGAGAAGCGGGTCCCTAATTGCCATCAATTCGATGTTCCGCTTCAGCTGAAATACGCTGTAGATCCAACAACGAGCTTTAACTTCAGGCGTGCCGCGTTCATTGGTTAGGCGTAATAGAGGATTTTTCGGGAAATAACATTCACGGCTTTGGCAGCGTGTTCACAGACTAACGGACTAACAGGGTAAAGTGGTGGCGCTAATAGCTTACCCGGTCACCAAGAACGAGGCCTAATTGCATGGAATACGGATTAGCTTATCGGCGTACCACTTTTCAAGTGGTCTGCAAACGAATTGAAACCAACGTATCTATCTAGGGATACTCAGGGAAAACCGAACATCAAATTCAATCACAAAGATCAAGTCGATTTCTATCCTGTATTGCGTGAGCGCGTTAGCCGGCACTTCGAAGAACGGAATATTTCTCGTCACTACAATGGGTCGATGATTTTCAAAACGATATTGACTCTTAGTATCTATTTATTGACCTACGTCCTGCTGTTGTCTAACCAGTTTAGTCCGGGCGTACTATTAGTGATTGCCATCGTTCATGGCTTTTTTACGGCCTTGATTGGTTTAAACATTGCGCATGACGCCGTTCATGGAGCCTACGTCGCCAGCCCAAGAGGAAATCGAATTCTTGGAATGAGTTTTAACTTCATTGGTGCGAATGACTTCATGTGGAAGTGTTCCCACAATGGCATGCATCATTCGCATACCAATATTGTCGGTTACGACGCCGATATTGATCAGATTCCGGTGATTCGCCTGAATCCTCATCAAGATCTGTGGTGGATACACCGCTTTCAGCATTATTACACTTTGTTTTTCTATTCTTTAACTTCTATCGCCTGGGTTTTTGCGAGAGATTACGTCGAGTATTTCCATCCAAAAATAAACGGAAAAAACAAAACCGATCGACCGATCCTAGAACTTCTTCGGATGATTTTTTATAAATTTATTTACTACAGCTTATTCCTGGTGATCCCTTTTATAGTCATAGATATTCCCTGGCAGTACTTTGTTATCGGATTCGTGGTTATGCATTTGGTGGAAGGAATAACCTTGGCACTGGTCTTTCAATTGGCGCATGTAATTGAAGGAACCACGTTCCCTCAACCGGACGGTAAAGGAAGCATTGATCATTCCTGGGCGGCGCATCAACTGTATACCACCGCGAATTTCGGTTGCAGCAATGGTTTTCTGAATTACATCTGTGGTGGTTTGAACTTTCAAGTAGAGCATCATTTGTTCCCGACGATTTGCCATGTACATTACAAGCATATTGCGCCGATAGTAGAACAAACCGCGAAAGAATTTGGTCTGCCTTATAACAATCACCCGACTTATTTTGGCGCCTTAACTTCACATATTGGACGATTAAGGGAATTTGGCAGAGCGTAACTCCTGCGTTCCTAGGTTCGACAAGAACAGTTCTCACAATTCAACAATTGGCTGCAGGCTCCAGACACACGGCCACGGATGAGGACCAATGAGGTTAGACTCCGAGGGATCGCCACCGTTCGATTTGACGCCACGCGCGCAGCGTCAAATCGAGGCTGACTCGTTTAGTTCATTGCGATCAGCCTAAATCGGCCGTCGGGTAATAGTCGTATTGCCGGTTGGCATCGAAAGCAGCGAAGAAATCCGGCCCGCCATTCAATTCTCCAACCCGCTCAGGATCGAGCATCATCGACTGGCGCCGATAGTTCCAGCTCTCTGGACACAAACGTACCGCCTCGTTGAAGTGATGCTTGGCACGCTCGATATCGCCCGCGCTATACAAGTAGCGCCCCACACGGACATGATTCGCCGCCACCACATCATCGGGGCGCGGTCCACGCATGCGCCGCTTGATTTCCTGAGGTTGCAAGACGTAGCGACTTGCAGCACCTTCACGCGCCCAATCACGCAACGCGTCGATATAGGCGTTCCGGACCGACATCCCTTGCGCCGCCGCTTCATCAGGGACTTCAAAAGTGTCGCGGTCCATATGCGGCACCATGTCGTATGTACCGGCCGACTCAACTGGCCGCACAATGCGCCCCTGCTCATCGATCCACACTGCTTGAGGAACGTTGCGCATGCCGTAGAGTTCGGCGACCACATGTGCTTCGTCGATTAGACAGGGATAGGTCGGCGGTGCTTGTTTCGCCCATAAATCTTCCGACCAACCCATTAAGCGCGCGAGAACCACTGGCCTCTCGGCGATATCTTCTGCACGGATCTTGGCTTCGACCGCGGCCTTGCCTGCGGTATCGAAAGCGACCGCGATGATCATGACTCCTTGGTCCTTTAGTTCGGCGTAAACTGCCTGCCACACGGACAGGTCAAAGCTACAGCCTCAGTAGGAACCCCAAGAATAGAGAAACACTTTCTGACCGCGATAGTCAGATAAAGAATGCATCACGCCGTCGATGTCAGGCAAACTGAACTCGGGTGCTTCAAGCGAGAACCGCGCGTCATGCAGAGTACTGACACTGGCG